>NZ_JADEWM010000002.1:0-387539 GCF_015207615.1 Cyanobium sp. LEGE 06113
GGATGGCCGGCCGGGATCCGATCCTCAATCGACACGTACGAGAACAGGGAGCCGCTGCGCTCCCTTTGACCTCGCATCTGGGCTGGGCCGCTGGCCCATTCTCGCAGAGATGGACGGGTTTTTCAGCAAACTCTTAGGGCCTGCCGCCCGGCAATTCAGGAAGAGGCGGCACCCAGATTCGAACTGGGGGTAAAGGATTTGCAATCCTCTGCCTTACCACTTGGCCATGCCGCCGACCGGGGAGCAAACTCCCGTGAGCGGATCGTATCAGCTATGGCATGCCCCTCCCGCTTCTGGTTCTGAGCAACGGCCATGGAGAGGATCTGATCGCCCTGCGGGTGGTGCAGGCCCTGCGGCAGCGTCGCCCCGAGCGTGCCGTGCTGGTGCTGCCCCTGGTGGGCGAGGGGCAGGCCTTCGCCGCGGCGGCCGCAACGGGCCAGCTGCAGCTGGTGGGGCCCCACAGCCCCCTGCCCAGCGGCGGCTTCTCCAACCAGAGCCTGGGGGGCCTGGGCCAGGACCTGCTCGCCGGGCTGGCCCAGCTCAGCTGGCACCAGTGGCGCTGGGTGCGGGCCTGGGGCCGCAGCGGTGCGCCGCTGCTGGCGGTGGGGGATCTGCTGCCCCTGCTGCTGGCCTGGGCCAGTGGCGCTGCCTACGGCTTCATCGGCACCCCGAAGAGTGATTTCACCTGGGCCTCGGCGCCCCCCGCCGGCTGGGGCGCCAGCCCCCTGGCCGACCGCTACCACGCCTGCAAGGGAAGCGAATGGGATCCCTGGGAATGGGCCCTGATGGGCCATCGGCGCTGCCGGATCGTGGCCGTGCGCGACCGCTTCACGGCCCGGGGCCTGCGGCGGCATGGGATTGCCGCCCTGGCACCGGGCAACCCGATGCTGGATGGACTGGAGCCGCAGCCATCGCCGCCGGCCTGGTTGAGCCGGCGCCAGCGTCTGCTGCTGCTGCCGGGCAGCCGGGAGCCGGAATCACGGCGCAATGCCGCCAGGCTGCTGGGGGTGCTGGAGGCCTGGGAGCCCGCCTGCCCCACGACGCTGCTGCTGGCGAGTGCGGCCAGGCCCGATCCGCATGAATGGGATCAGCTGCTGCGCCGTCATGGCCTGCAGGAGGGCGTGCTGACACCGGAGCTGGAGGCCTGTGGCGCCATTGCCACCTGGCACAGGGGTGAGCTGCAGGTGCTGCTGGGTCCAGAGCGCTTTCAGCAGTGGGCCGGCTGGGCCGAGGTGGGCCTGGCCACGGCCGGCACCGCCACCGAGCAGCTCGCCGGGCTTGGGGTGCCGGTGTTGTCCCTGCCGGGCCCGGGTCCCCAGTTCAAGGCGGGCTTCGCACGGCGCCAGAGCCGGCTGCTGGGCGGCGCCGTTCAGCCTTGCCACACCCCCCGGGAGCTGGCGGAGCGGCTCAGAACGCTCCTGGCCAGCCCGGCCCTGCGGCAGACCCTGGGCCGGATCGGGCGACGGCGCATGGGAACGGCCGGGGGGAGCCAGCGGCTGGCCGTGCTGCTGGAGCAGCGACTCCTGGCCTGATCCTGACGCCCCGCTGCTGAGGCAGAGGGAATCCGCCCAGGGGCAGCGGAGGAGGGACTGGGATACTGGGGGATCACCCACCCACGGCGGGCAACTCCATGGCAGGCATCCCTGATCGGGCCTACAACGCGGCCTGCGCCAGGCTGGCCAGCGCCATGGGCGTGAGCCTGGGGGCCGCCCGGCGCCGGGTGGAGATGAAGGCCGCCGCCGGGGCCATCCGCGACACCGCCGGCAAGCAGGCCCTGGCCGAAGAGCTGCTCAGCGAGGCCACCGCCAGCAGCGCCGACAACCACGCCCGGCTCTCCTCCCTGCTGGAGGCGGTAGGCCGCGACGAACACTTCATGCTCGAAGACTGAACGCCCCCGGGGCCCAGTCGCTCAGCGCTGGCCTCCGCTGGAATGCTCGAACAGCAGGTGGAACCGCTGACGATCCAGGTCGGAGAACACCGGCAGGCACTGGAAGCAGCGCTCGGCCAGGGCCCAGCGCTCCTCACGCCGCAGCATCAGCTCCAGCCGGTCGCGGGCGGCCAGCAGGTAGCGCACATCGCCGGCGGCGTAGGCCAGCTGGGCCTCGCTGAGGTCCTCCACCTGGCCCCAGTCGGAGCTCTGGGCCCGCTTGTCGAGCTCCACCCCCACCAGCTCCTGCACCACATCCTTGAGCCCATGCCGGGGGCTGTAGGTGCGGGCCAGGCGGCTGGCGATCTTGGTGCAGAAGATCGGCGCCACGGCGATGCCGAGGTTCTCCGCCAGGGCCGCCACATCGAAGCGGGCGAAGTGGAACACCTTCTCGGTGGCGCTGCTCTCCATCAGAGCCTGTAGCCGTGGCGCCGAGTTCTGACCCCGGGGCAGCCGGATGCAGCACACATTGTCGTCGTCGTCGCAGATCTGCACCAGGCAGAGCCTGTCGCGGCCGTGGATCAGGCCCATGGCCTCGGTGTCCACCGCCAGGGCACGGGCGCCGGCGTAGAGCTCCGCCCAGGTGGCATCGAGATCACCGTCGAAGACGGCGAAGCGCGCCGGGGCGGGGAGGTTGCTGGTAGGAGCTGCGGTCATGGAGGGGCAGGCAAGCGGCTGGGGATCAGGCCCCATGTTGGACGGGCACAGCGGGACTTCCCGGCCCCGGGCCCGCGCCAGCAGAATGGATCGGGATTTCGGCAGACCATGCTCTCCTCTGGCTCCACCCTGGTGCTCACCCTGTTGATGGCGGTAGGGCTGGTCTTCTTCCTGCGCGCCGCCAGCAAAGACCGCACCACCACCGTGGAGGTGCGCTCCTCCAAGCCGCCCCTGGAGGTGCTCGACAGCCTCAGCGCCTGGCTGCTGCAGCGGGGCTGGATGGCGGAAGCCAGCGACCCCGAACAGCGCTCCCTGCGCTTTCGCGGCCAGGTGCGCTCCAGCGTTCCGCTGGCGCTGCTGCTGTCGCTGCTGGGCGGCGTGGGGGCAGGCGCCCTGGGCCTGGTGATCCGCCAGGTGCAGCCGGGCCTGCTGTGGTGGCCGCTGCTGCTCGTTCTGGTCGGCCCCCTGGCCGGGGTGGTGTATCGGCGCCGCGCCGAGCGGCCTGAAACCGTGGAACTGCGGCTGATCAGCCATGACCAGGCCACCGGCAGTGCCCTGCGCCTGCGGGCCCATCGCGATGAGCTGATCGCCCTGGAACTGGAGCTGGGCCCCAAGCTGGGCCTGTTCAGTGATGGCAACCTGCTGAGCTCGCCGATCTGAACCGCCCTGCTGTGCGCCTGTCACCTTGATCGCCATGGCCTTCTCCGCCACCGCCCGCCCGCTGCTGCTGCTGGCGCTCGCCACGATGCTGCTGGCCCCCGGCGCCACGGCGCGGGCCCCCCAGGCCTACGCCCCCGACCCCCTCACCGGCCCGCGTAGCCGGCTGGGCCCCGACCGCGACTGGGTGGGCCTGCGCCCCCTGGGCGCTGAGACCGAGATCCTGGTGCTGGCCGGCCATGCCGACTCCCAGGGCATCGCCGGCGCCGGCACGCCCGGCGAGGCGGTGGCGCTCCGCGGCGCCAGGCCGATGCAGCCGGGCCTCAGGGATGAGTTGCACTGGAACCTGCTGACGGCGCGGGCCGTGGTGGCCCTGGGCCGGCAGCGGGGCCTGAACCTGCGCTTCTACGACCCGCCGGCGCGCACGATTGCCGACGCCGACGACCCACGCACCAACTGGAGTGTGGGCAAAGCGCATGCCGCAGCCGGCGGCTACGCCCTGGAAATCCACTACGACGCCTACGGCCCCGACGGGGTGGGCTCGGGCCTGATTCCACCGCTGCACCGCCACCCGAGCCGCCTCGACGAGAGCCTGGCCCTGGCCTTCGGTTCCTACCCGCTGCTCTACCGCAACGGCCTGGGCGCCCCCCGCCGTGGCATCGCCATCCTGGAGATCGGCAAACTGGAGGGGGTGCTGGAGGCGGCCCTGCGCGACCCCGGCCGCCGCGACGCCACCCTCACGGCCATTGCCCTACGGGTGGTGGAGGCGCTTGAGCGTGGGCTGAACCTACAGACCCCGAGCCCCATCGGTGAGCTGCCCGTGGGCGTGGCGCCGGAGCGGCGAGCGCGTCCGTGAAACGGCACGCACCTGAGGCCAGCTCACGCCTAGGGCAGGGGGCCGCTGTCCTCAGCCCAGCGCCTGATGCGGGGCGCAGCGCTGCTCCAGGGCTGGGTCGTCCAGCCAGTTCTGGGGGCGGGTGAACACCTCGGTGAGCAGGGCCTCGCGGCTGCCGGGCTCGGCGCTGTAGCCGTACTCCCAGCGCACCAGGGGGGGCAGGGACATCAGGATCGACTCGGTGCGGCCATTGGTCTGCAGACCGAAGATCGTGCCCCGGTCGAAGACGAGGTTGAACTCCACGTAGCGGCCGCGGCGATAGAGCTGGAACTGCCGTTCCCGATCGCCGTAGTCAGTGGCCTGCCTGCGCTCCACGATCGGCACGTAACTGGGCAGGAAGGCCTGGCCGCAGGCCGTGGCCAGGGCGAAGAGCTGCTCCCAGCTCTGGCTGATCGCCCCCTGGCGCAGGCTGGCCGCAGCGGCGGCCCCATCGGGATTCTGGCCCTTGTAGAGCACGCCGCCGGGGTCCTGGTAGTCATAGAAGATGCCGCCGATGCCGCGGCTTTCCTGGCGGTGCTTCAGGTGGAAGTACTCGTCGCACCAGGGCTTGAACACCTGGTAATAAGCAGGGTTGACGCCGTCGCAGGCCTCCTTGAGAGTGCGGTGGAAATGGCGGGCATCCTCAAGGAAGGGGTAGTAGGGCGTGAGGTCGGCCCCACCGCCGAACCACCACACCGGGCCCGCCTCGAAGTAGCGGTAGTTGAGGTGAACCGTGGGGATGTAGGGGTTGCGGGGGTGCAGCACCATCGAGGTGCCCGTGGCGAACCAGGGGTGGCCCTTCGCCTCGGGGCGTTGACTCAGGATCGAGGGTGGCAGTTCAGAGCCCTGCACCTCGGAGAAATTCACGCCGCCCTGCTCGAAGACGCGGCCCTCCTTCATCACCCGGGAGCGCCCCCCGCCGCCCTCGGGCCGCTCCCAGCTCTCCTCAGCGAAGCGACCCTCGCCATCGAGCTGCTCCAGACCGGCGCAGATCGAGTCCTGCAGACCCCGCAGCAGGGTGCGGGCGCGCTGGCGGGAGTCAGCGGGAGGCGACTCCAGCACCGGGGTGGCGGCGTCTCCGCCGTCGGGGCTGGGCATCACCTTGGCCTTCTCCATCACACCGTGCCCCTGGGGCCTGAAACCCCTTCACCCTTTCAGGCCGCAGGCCCGCCCATCAAGCCTTCGAGAGGCACTGTCACGGCGCAAGACCCTTGGCCTCGACAGGTGCCTTCTAGGATCAACGCCCTGTGCATGCGGATCGGATGGCCACTGTCGAGCAGGCTCGTGCCGCCCTCAGCCGCCTCACCGATGCCGGCAGTGGCCGGCCCATGCTCGAACTGGGCTGGGTTCAGGACCCACGCCTGCAGGGTGAACGGGCGGTGATCCGTCTGGCGTTGCCCAGCTTTGCCCAGAGCCAGCGCGACCGCATTGCCAGCGAGGCCCGCGAGGCCCTGCTCAACCTCGAGGGCGTGCGCGACGTTCAGATCGAACTCGCCCAGCCCGAGGCGGCAGGCGCTGCCGCGGCCCCCTCCGGTGCACCGATCGGCGCCGCTGGCCACGGCCCAAGTGGCGCCCCCGGCCAGCCTCCCCAGCGCCAGGAGATCCCCGGGGTCGGACAGGTGATCGCCGTGAGCAGCGGCAAGGGCGGCGTGGGCAAGAGCACCGTGGCGGTGAACCTCGCCTGCGCCCTGGCCCAGCAGGGCCTGCGGGTGGGCTTGCTCGATGCCGACATCTACGGCCCCAACGCGCCCACCATGCTGGGAGTGGCCGGCCGCACCCCGGAAGTGAGTGGTGAGGGGGCGGCTCAGGTGCTGCGGCCGATGCAGAGCTGTGGCATCGCCATGGTGTCGATGGGTCTGCTGATCGATGCCAACCAGCCGGTGATCTGGCGGGGTCCGATGCTCAACGGCATCATCCGCCAGTTCCTCTATCAAGTGGATTGGGGTGAACGGGATGTGGTGGTGGTGGATCTGCCGCCAGGCACCGGCGACGCCCAGCTCACCCTCGCCCAGGCGGTGCCGATGGCCGGTGTGATCGTGGTCACCACGCCCCAGGAGGTGTCGCTGGCCGATGCCCGCCGCGGCCTGGCGATGTTCCAGCAGATGGGCATTCCCGTGCTGGGCGTGGTGGAGAACATGAGTGGCTTCATCCCCCCCGATGCACCCGAGAAGCTCTATCCGATCTTCGGCAGTGGTGGCGGCGCCAGGCTGGCCAAGGAAACCGGAGTTCCCCTGCTGGCAGAACTGCCGCTGGAGATGCCGGTACGGGAAGCGGGCGATGGCGGTCGTCCCGTGGTGCTCACGGCACCCCACTCCGCCACGGCTCGCGGCTTCACAGCCCTGGCCGAGCGAGTGACGGCCCTGGCGGCCGTTCCCCTCTGATCGCTGGGGATGCTCAGCCTCAACCGCCGCAGTCGCGGCCTGTTTTCAGGAGGCGATTCAGCCAGAAGGCGGCCCCTGGCCGATCTGGACTGGCTGCTCTGGGGCATTCCGATGGCGATGGTGCTGCTGGCCGGCGTGCTGATCGCCAGCACCCAGCGCCAGGCGAACTACGCCGACTGGTATCAGCACTGGGTCACCGGCGTGGTGGGGCTGGGGGTGGCGCTGCTGCTGGCTCGCATCCCCGTGGAGCGGCTGGTGGCGTTGAAGTGGCCGATCTACGGGGCGATGGTGGCCAGCCTGGTGGCCGTGCGGCTGGTGGGAGTGAGCGCCCTGGGAGCCCAGAGCTGGATCAACATCGGCGGCTTTTACGTGCAGCCCTCAGAGTTCGCCAAGCTCGGGGCGATCCTGCTGCTGGCCGAGGTGCTGGCCCGCCACCCGGTGGAGCGGCCCGTGGACCTGCTGCGCCCGGTGGGCCTGATCGGGCTGCCCTGGCTGCTGGTGTTCGTGCAGCCCGACCTGGGCACCTCCCTGGTGTTCGGCGCCGTGCTGCTGGTGATGCTGTTCTGGGCCGGCATGCCCGCCGCCTGGCTGGTGCTGCTGCTCTCGCCCCTGGTGAGCGCGATTGCCGCCGGCACCCTGCCCTGGCTGTTGCTGGGCTGGATTCCGCTGATGGGCTGGCTCGCCTGGACCAGCCTGCCCTGGAAGCGGGTGATGTTGACCGTGGCCGTGGCGGTGCAGAGCGCTTTCGCCGTGCTCACCCCCTGGCTGTGGGCCCACGGGCTGCGGCCGCACCAGCGGGATCGCCTCACCCTCTTCCTCGACCCCGGCCAGGATCCCCTCGGCGGCGGCTACCACCTGCTGCAGAGCACGGTGGGCATCGGCAGCGGCCAGCTCTGGGGCACCGGTCTGATGCAGGGGGCCCTCACCAAGCTGCGCTTCATCCCCGAGCAGCACACCGATTTCATCTTCAGCGCCCTGGGCGAGGAAACCGGTTTCCTGGGGTCGGTGCTGGTGGTGCTCGGCTTTGTGCTGCTGATGTGGCGCCTGCTGCAGATCGCCGGCCGGGCCCGCAGCGATGTCGAATCGCTGGTGGTGGTGGGCATTGGCGCCATGCTGATGTTCCAGGTGGTGGTGAACATCAACATGACGATCGGCCTCGGGCCCATCACGGGCATTCCCCTGCCCTTCCTCAGCTATGGCCGTTCGGCCATGCTGATGAACTTCATGGCCCTCGGGCTGTGCGCGTCGGTGGCGCGGCGGGGCCGAAGCTCGCCGAGCCGCCGCTAAGGAGAACCCAACCTTGGTGAGCCTGCTCAAGCTGCGGCACTGCCTCACCGCGGGGGTCCCTCCCGGCACCAGCACTGACGACGCCGCCCGGCGCCAGTGGTGGGCGGCCCTGGCCACCCTGCAGGAGGATTTTCTGCTGCCCCTGGGGGAGGTGTCCGGGCTGTGGCTGGCCGCACCCCTCCCGGCCCTCTATGAGCCCGCCCTGCTGCAACGGCTCCAGGGGTGGGTGTGGAGTCCGGCAGCGATCGGCACCCTGCTGCCCCCCGCTCCGCCCCGGTTGCTGCAGTCCGCCACGGGCCAGAGCCGCGGTGCCGTGCCGGGCAGCGGCTACCACCGGCTGCTGCTGGAGGAAGGCGACGGCGACGACCCTCTGCTGGTGATCGTGACACCGCAACTCCAGGTGGCCCTGTGTCTGGATGGGCCGGCCGAGGGCCGCCGGCTGGTGGTGCGTTTCGACCCTGAGGTGCTCTCGGAGGCCCTCTCGCTGATGCATCAGCGGCTGGAGCAGAGCGATCCTGCCGCCGCCCTGGAGCTGCGGACAGCCGTGCAGCAAATGGGCCCACTGCACAGCGAACCCTCCCTGGGGCTGCGTTTCTGGCCCCTGCTGGCCAACCGTCTGGCCAGGATCGCCCCCAGCCTGACCCTGCAGCCCCTGGCCGCGGCCGCCGGCGGCAAGCCCTCCCAGGCCCAGGCCACAGCCAGCTCTGCCGCCCAGATCAGCGAGCTGGCCCTGCTCGAAGCCCTCACCCACGAGGTGCGCACCCCCCTGGCCACCATTCGCACCCTGATCCGCTCCCTGCTGCGCCGCAGCGACCTGCCAGCCGTGGTGCGCCAGCGCCTGGAGCACATCGATGGCGAGTGCAGTGAGCAGATCGACCGCTTCGGCCTGATCTTTCTGGCGGCTGAGCTGCAGCGCCCCCTCGGCCAGGGGCAGGCCCAAGCCGATCTGCCCCTGGCCCGCACCGACCTCAGCGAGCTGCTGGGCCAGCTCGAAGGGCTCTGGCAGCGCCAGCTGGCGCGGCGTCAGCTGACGCTGGACCTCCAGATCACCCCTGACCTGCCCCAGGTGCTCAGCGATCCGGCGCGGCTGGAAACCATGCTGGGCGGCCTGATTGACCGTTTCAGCCGCAGCCTGCCGGCCGGCACCCGGGTACGCCTGGTCCTGCAGCCGGCCGGGGCACGGTTGAAACTGCAGCTGAGCAGCACCGGGCCAGTGCCGGTTCCCGGCGAACCGTCCCCCCGGGGACGGGAGCTGGTGGGGCCGGTGCTGAGCTGGGATCCGAGCACCGGCAGCCTGCAGCTCAGTCGCCAGGCCACCCAGCAACTGTTCGAGCGGCTGGGGGGGCGGCTCACCGAGCGCAGCGGCAGTGGGCTCACCGTGTTCTTTCCGGTGTACGTGCCGGCCGCCTGAGCGGATGGCACCACCGGTTGGGCAGGGTTTTGTTGACGGGTGTGAAGACTGGCGCAGCGCCGGCCGGAGGGCCAAAACCACGGTGCTAGTTTCCGCCTGAAACAGTCTGCCGACACCTGAACGCGTCATGACAGCAACGGCACTGAGCGGTCAACTCCCCAAGTACATCGGCAGCACCGGCGGGCTGCTCAACTCCGCCGAAACTGAAGAGAAGTACGCCATCACCTGGACCAGTTCCAAGGCCCAGGTCTTTGAGCTGCCCACCGGCGGCGCTGCCGAGATGAATGAGGGCGAAAACGTCATGTATTTCGCCCGCAAGGAGCAGTGCCTGGCCCTGGGCACCCAGCTGCGCACCAAGTTCAAGCCCCGCATCGAGGACTACAAGATCTACCGGATCTTCCCCGGCGGAGACACCGAGTATCTGCATCCCAAGGATGGCGTGTTCCCCGAGAAGGTGAACGAGGGCCGTCAGATGGTGGGTCACAACCCCCGCTCCATCGGCGCCAACACCAATCCCGCCAACCTCAAGTTCACCGGCAAGAACACCTTCGACGCCTGAGCTGAGCGTCTCGGCCAGGGTCTGGCCGTTGGTCTTGAACACTTAGAAAGGCGGGGCCCGGCGCCCCGTTTTTTTTGCCTGCCGGTTCCTCGATGACCCCCTCCGATCGCCTGGACCCCACCTTTCTGGCCCAGGTGGCTGCCGGGCTCAGCTTCATCCCCATCTGGAAGCGCTGGCCGGCAGACCTGGAGACGCCTCTGACCACCTGGCTGAAGGTGGGTGCCGGCAGCAGCCACGGGGTGCTGCTGGAGTCGGTCGAGGGGGGAGAGCGGATCGGCCGCTGGAGCTTCGTGGTGAGTGAGCCGCTCTGGACCCTCACCAGCCGCGGAGCCAGCAGTCAGCGCCAATGGCGGGACGGCCGCACCGAGCAGCTGAGCGGCAACCCGTTTGAGCTGCTGCAGGACTGTCTGCGTCCCCTGAGCAGCGCCCCGGTGCCAGGCCTGCCGCCGGCGGGCCATCTGTTCGGCTTCTGGGGTTACGAGCTGATCCAGTGGATCGAACCCAGCGTGCCCGTGCACCCCGCCGATCCCGAGGGGCCTCCGGATGGTTGCTGGATGCTCGCCGACAGCCTGCTCGTGTTCGACCAGGTGAAGCGCCAGATCACGGCGGTGGCCTACGCCGACCTGAGCCGGGGCGGCGATCCGGTTGAGGCCCACGCCGCCGCCACAGCGCGGATCACGGCTCTGGAGCAGCAGATGCAGGAGCCCCTGCCCGCCGGGGTGGTGCCACTGCAGTGGCATGAACGCAGCGGCACCGATCTGCCCACCCGCAGCAACCGCAGCCAGGCCGATTTCGAGGCGGCCGTGGTGCGCTCCCGGGAGCACATCGCCGCAGGGGATGTGTTTCAGCTGGTGTTGAGCCAGCGGCTCGAAACCACGATCGAGCGGGATCCCTTTGAGCTCTACCGCAGCCTGCGGATGGTGAATCCATCGCCCTACATGGCCTTCTTCAACTTCGGTGGCTGGTATCTGATCGGCTCCAGCCCCGAGGTGATGGTGAAGGCCGATCCGGTGGAGGGCGGAGGGATCCGGGCCTCCCTGCGCCCGATCGCCGGCACGCGGCCCCGGGGCACCGATGAAGCGGGCGACCAGGCCCTGGAGGCCGAGCTGCTGGCCGATCCCAAGGAGCGGGCCGAGCACGTGATGCTGGTGGATCTGGGCCGCAATGACCTCGGCCGCGTCTGCCGCCCCGGCAGCGTTTCCGTGACTGATCTGATGGTGATCGAGCGCTACTCCCATGTGATGCACATCGTCAGCCAGGTGGAAGGATGGCTGGGCGACGGGCACAGCGTCTGGGATCTGCTGATGGCGGCCTTCCCGGCAGGTACGGTCAGCGGCGCTCCCAAGATCCGGGCCATGCAGCTGATCCATGCCCTTGAACCCGATGCCAGGGGTCCCTACTCAGGGGTGTACGGCGCCGTGGACCTCGGGGGAGCCCTCAACACCGCCATCACCATCCGCACAATGGTGGTGCAGCCGGGCCAGAACGGCAGCTGGCGGGTGCAGGTGCAGGCCGGCGCCGGCCTGGTGGCCGACTCCAGGCCCGAGGCGGAATTCCAGGAAACCCTCAACAAGGCCCGGGGCATGCTCAAGGCCCTGGCCTGCCTGGCGTGAGCCACCCCGCCGCCCCAGCCATGACGCCAGCGCTGATGCTCAAGGGCTTCGAGGTGGAGCTCTACACCGGCAGGCCAGACGGCACGGTGGTGGGCTGTTCGTCTGAGGTGGCCGCGGCCCTGGAGGGGTTTGTCACCGAGCCCGACCGCCGCAATCTCGAATACGTCACCGCCCCGGAGGCCGACTACGACCGGCAGCTGGCCCTGCTGCTGGAACCGCGGCTGCGCCTGCGCCGCTGGCTGCAGCAGCGCGGGCTGACGCTCCTGCCAGGCAGCACCCTGAGCCTGGGGAACAGCCGGCGCTTCGAGCGCTCCGACCCCGACAACCCCTACCACCACTACATCGAGCGCACCTACGGCACCAGGGTGGTGACCGCCAGTGTGCACATCAACCTGGGCCTCACGGCCATGCAGCCGCTGTTTGCCGGCCTGAGGCTGCTGCGCTGTGAGGCCGCCCTGCTGCTCGCCCTCAGCGCCAGCTCCCCCTTCCTCGACGGTGCCGCCACCGGCGCCCATTCCCAGCGCTGGCTGCAGTTCCCCCTCACGCCGGAGCGGGTGCCCCTATTCCGCGACCACGAGCACTACATCGCCTGGATGGAGCAGCAGCTCCAGGCCGGCACGATGCAGAACGTGCGGCATCTGTGGACCTCCGTGCGGCCCAATGGCGACGATCGCCCCTACGACCTCAATCGCCTCGAGATCCGCATCTGCGATCTGGTGAGCGACCCAGAGGTGCTGCTGGCGATCACGGCCCTGGCGGAGCTGCGGCTATGGCAGGTGCAACGGGATCCCCAGACCTGCGACCCATTCCGTGCCAGCAGCCTCGATCCCGAGGAGCTGGCCCTGCTCGCCGATGCCAACGACCAGGCCGCAGCCCGCTCCAGCCTTGACGCCCCCCTGCGCCACTGGCGCGACGGCAGCCCGATTGAAGCCCGGGCCTGGATCCGGCAGATCCTGGAAGAGCTGGCGCCCCTGGCCCGGGAGCTGGGGCTGGACGCTCGGCTCACCCCGCTCGCCGGGCTGCTGCGCCACGGCAATCAAGCCATGGACTGGCTGCAGCGTCAGCAGAGCGGCACGTCGATCCGTGCGATTCTGAGCGGAGAGATCAGCGCCATGGCGGTGCAGGAGCAGCACCTGGCCGCCACGATGGGCACAGACCCTGCCCTGGGTCGTTTGGGATGATCACGAGCACACGTCACGACACTCCAGCCTTCATGCGGCAGTTGGTGCCCCCTGTCGCCGAACCCTCGCCCCGGGCGACCCGCCTGCTGGGTGAGCGGCTTGAGCTCGTCGAAGACCTCTGGCAGACCGTGCTGCGCAGCGAGTGTCCGCCCCACCACGCCGAACGCCTGCTGCGACTGAAGCGGCTGAGTGATCCCCTGGAGGACGACGGCTCCACCACGGCCGAAGGCGACGCCGCCGGCATGGACACCAGCACGGCCATCGTGCGACTGATCCGGGAGATGGATCTGGCCGAGGCCATTGCCGCCGCCCGGGCCTTCTCCCTTTATTTCCAGCTCGTCAACATCCTCGAGCAGCACATCGAGGAAGACACCTACCTCGACAGCCTCAAATCCCTGCCGGAAACGCTCTCCAGCGATCCCTTCCTGCCGCCCCTGGCCAGCCAGACCGAGCCCGCCACCTTCCGCCAGCTGTTCGAGCGCCTGCGCAACCTCAACGTGCCGCCGGCCCAGATCGAAAACCTGCTGCGCAACCTGGATCTGCGGCTGGTGTTCACGGCCCACCCCACCGAGATCGTGCGCCACACGGTGCGGCACAAGCAACGGCGGGTGGCCACCCTGATCCAGAAGCTCCAGCAGGAGAGCGACCTCAACCGGGTTGAGCGCCAGAGCCTGCGCTTGCAGCTGGAGGAGGAAATCCGCCTGTGGTGGCGCACCGATGAGCTGCACCAGTTCAAGCCCACGGTGCTGGATGAAGTCGACTACGCCCTCCATTTCTTCCAGGAGGTGCTGTTCGAGGCGATGCCGTTGCTGCGGGTGCGGATCGCGGGCGCTCTGACCGACAGCTACCCCGATGTGGAGCCCCCTCGGGACTCCTTCTGCACCTTCGGCTCCTGGGTGGGATCCGACCGCGACGGCAACCCCTCGGTGACCCCCGACATCACCTGGCGCACCGCCTGTTTTCAGCGCCAGCTGATGCTGGAGCGCTACGTGAAAGCGGTGGGGGAACTGCGCGATCAGCTCAGCATCTCGATGCAGTGGAGCCAGGTGAGCCCGGCGCTGCTGGAGTCGCTGGAGATGGACCGGCTGCGCTTTCCCGACATCTATGAGGAGCGCGCCGCCCGCTACCGGCTCGAGCCCTACCGCCTCAAGCTCAGCTATGTGCTGGAGCGGCTGCACCTCACCCAGGAGCGCAACCAGCTGCTGGCGGACACCGGCTGGGAATCACCCTGCGACGGCCTGCCCGCCGTGCCCGGCATCGGCGGCAACCTGGCCGTGGGGCCGGGCCTGCAGGACCTCCACTACGCCTCGGTGGACGACTTCCGCACCGATCTGGAGCTGGTGCTGCAGAGCCTGGAGGGCACCGGCCTGAGCTGCGAATCGCTGCAGCACCTGATCAGCCAGGTGCAGATTTTCGCCTTTTGCCTGGCCAGCCTGGACGTGCGCCAGGAGAGCACGCGCCACAGCGACGCCCTCGACGAGCTCAGCCGCTACCTGCAGCTGCCCACGCCCTACGGCGAGATGGAGGAGGAGCAGCGGGTGGCCTGGCTGCTGGCTGAGCTGCAGACCCGCCGCCCCCTGTTCCCCCCCGCGGCCAGCTGGAGCGCCGCCACCACCGAGACCTTCGCCGTGCTGCGGATGCTGCAGCGGCTGCAACAGGAGTTCGGCTGCCGCATCTGCGGCACCTACGTGATCTCCATGAGTCACACGGTGTCCGACCTGCTGGAGGTGCTGGTGCTGGCCAAGGAGGCCGGGCTGGTGGACCCGGTGGCCCAGACCACCAGCCTGCTGGTGGTGCCCCTGTTCGAGACGGTGGAAGACCTGCAGCGCGCCCCGGCCGTGATGGGCCAGCTGTTCAGCCAGCCCTTCTACCGCCGGCTGCTCAGCTCCAGCGAGGGGAGCCAACCCCTGCAGGAGGTGATGCTCGGCTACTCCGACAGCAACAAGGATTCCGGCTTCCTCTCCAGCAACTGGGAGATCCACAAGGCCCAGATCGCCCTGCAGCAGCTCGCCACCCAGCACGATGTGGCGCTGCGCATCTTCCACGGCCGTGGCGGCTCCGTGAGCCGGGGCGGCGGGCCGGCCTACCAGGCGGTGCTGGCCCAGCCCAGTGGCACCCTCAGCGGCCGCATCAAGATCACCGAGCAGGGCGAGGTGCTCGCCTCCAAATACTCCCTGCCGGAGCTGGCCCTCTACAACCTCGAAACCCTCACCACTGCGGTGCTGCAGAACAGCCTGGTGAGCACGCCGGTGGACAACACGCCGAGCTGGAATGAGCTGATGGGCCGCCTGGCCGCCCGCTCCCGCGACTTCTACCGGGCCCTGGTCCATGACAACCCCGATCTGGTGGCCTTCTTCCAGCAGTGCACCCCCATCGAGGAGATCAGCAAGCTGCAGATTTCGAGCCGGCCGGCGCGGCGCAAGAGCGGCGCCAAAGACCTCTCGAGCCTGCGGGCCATTCCCTGGGTGTTCGGCTGGACCCAGAGCCGCTTCCTGCTCCCCAGTTGGTTCGGGGTGGGGGCTGCCCTGCGCGAGGAGCTCGATCAGGACCCGGAGCAGATCGAGCTGCTGCGCCTGCTCTACCAGCGCTGGCCCTTCTTTCGGATGTTGATCTCCAAGGTGGAGATGACCCTCTCGAAGGTCGACATCGACCTGGCCCATCACTACGTGCAGGCCCTGGGACGACCCGAGCGGCGGGAGGCCTTCGAGCAGATCTTCCAGACCATCGCCGCCGAGTTCGACCTCACCCGCGACCTGGTGCTGGCCATCACCGGTCACCAGCGCCTCCTCGATGGCGATCCCGCCCTGCAGCTCTCGGTGGACCTGCGCAACCGCACGATCGTGCCCCTCGGTTTCCTGCAGGTGGCCCTGCTGCGGCGGCTGCGCGACCAGAACCGGCAACCTCCGATGCGCGAAGCTACCGGCAGCGGTTCCGACGGCCGCACCTACAGCCGCAGTGAACTGCTGCGCGGCGCCCTGCTCACCATCAACGGCATCGCCGCCGGCATGCGCAACACCGGCTGACCCCCCTGCACGCGTTCCCCCTGGGCTCCCTGTTGATCCCCTTCCGTCCCCAGACCCCTCCCCCCCGGTTGGGGGAGGGCTATGCCCTGGTGGCCAATCCGTGGCCAGCCGCTGAGCTGCTCAACAGTCTGCTGGTGGCCTCGGGTGAGGCGGCGCGGTCGGCCGAGCGCTGGCAGCGGGTGCTGGAACGGAGCCTGTGGCACCTGGGTGTCACCGACCCGAGCGGCAGCCTGGTGGGCTTCGTGCGGGTCACCAGTGACCTGGCCCTCAATGCCAACCTCTGGGACCTGTGCTGCGCCCCTGCCGATCCCGAGCGGGACAGGGTGCTGCGGGCGCTGGTGCAGGCCTCCCTGGGCCGGCTGCGGCGGGAGCTCTCAGGCTGCAGCGTGTCGCTGTCGGCGCCACCTGAGGCCATCAAGGCGTTGCAAGGCCTGGGCTTCATCGTGGATCCAGGCGGCATCCGCGCCATGGGCCTGCAGCTCTGAGGCCCGCAGAGCAGAAAAAAACCCTCCGACCAGGGCCGAAGGGAAACAGACAGCGGCTGAGCGCAACGAGCATGGAGGGACTCGAACCCCCGACATTCAGAACCGGAATCTGACGCTCTATCCAACTGAGCTACATGCCCAAGCTGCGCCCGTGAGAGGGTGGCTGGCCGCTTGGCTGGCCATGGTGATGGCCGTCTCCGCAGCGGCCTTAGCTTAGCCGCTGGCCGCCACCAGACCCATCAGGCTGGATCGCCTCGAGCTGCTGCAGTTCCGCAACATCGCTCGGCTGGACCTGGGCCTGGAGGCCCCTCGCCTGCTGGTGCTCGGTCCCAATGGCGAGGGCAAGTCGAACCTGCTGGAGGCGGTGGAGCTACTCGGCTCGCTGCGCTCCCACCGCACCGGCTCCGACCGGGACCTGATCCAGCAGGGATGCAGCGGGGCCCGTATCCAGGGCCTCACCACCAGCGGCGATCTGCTGCAGCTCGACCTGCGCCGCAGCGGCGGGCGGCAGGCACGCCGCAACGGCAAGGCTCTGGAGCGGCAGCACGACCTGCTCGGCTCACTGCGCTGCGTCAGCTTCAGCGCCCTCGACCTGGAGCTCGTGCGGGGAGAGCCTGCCGGAAGGCGCCAATGGCTCGACCGGGTGGTGCTGCAGCTGGAGCCCCTCTATGCCGAGCTGCTCAGCCGCTATGGCCGCCTGATGCGGCAACGCAGCCAGCTGCTGCGGCGGGGCCTGGGCGGCCACGAACAGGCGGCGCTGCTGGACGCCTTCGACCAGCAGATGGCCCTGGTGGGCACGCGCCTGCACCGCCGGCGGCACCGGGCCCTGCGTCGGCTGGAACCCCTGGCCAGCCGTTGGCAACAGCGCCTCAGCGGCGGTCGCGATGCCCTCACGATCAGCTACCGCAGCGGCACCAAGCTGGAAGGCGAGGAGGCGGAGGAGCCCTGGCGCGCCGCCCTGGCGGCCCAGCTGGTCGCCCAGCGCAGCGAGGAGTTGCGGCTGGGCCAGTGCGGGGTCGGGCCCCACCGCGATGAAGTCGCCTTTGGGCTGGCTGGCCAGCCAGCGCGGCGCTATGGATCGGCGGGGCAGCAGCGCACGCTGGTGCTGGCTCTCAAGCTGGCCGAGCTGGAGCTGGTCCACAGCGTGGTCGGCGAACCACCCCTGCTCCTGCTCGACGACGTGCTGGCCGAACTGGATCCCAACCGCCAGCAGTGGCTGCTCGAGGCCGTGGGCGAGGGGCACCAGTGTCTGGTGAGCGCCACCCACCTGGGGGCCTTTGGTGCTGGCTGGCAGCGGCAGAGCCAGATCGTGCAGCTGCAGGGCGGCGCCGTGGTCGAGGCGAGCTGAGCCCAGGTCCGAGAAGCCTTGCTCTCGCTGGACAGTCGGCGTCACGTAAGGTTGCCTTCCACCTTGATCAGATTCGATGATCCAGACCCTGCCTTGCCTCCATCCCCACCCCGGATGGAACGCAGCCCAAGCCGCAGCACACGCCGCCGCCCAAGCCTCCAGCCAGCCTGCTCCGATCACCGACACCGTCGGAAAACACTGCATTCTCGAGCTCTATGGGTGCGATCACGCCCGGCTCGACGACGAAGCCTTTCTCAGGGACACCATCACCGCCGCAGCGAAACGGGCTGGTGCCACCCTTCTGAACCTGATCACCCACCGCTTCGAACCCCAGGGCGTCACCGGACTGGCCCTTCTGGCCGAATCGCACATCTCCATCCACACCTGGCCGGAATCCGGCTACGCCGCCGTGGATGTGTTCACCTGCGGCGACCACACCATGCCGGAGCGGGCCTGCGCCGTGCTCGCCGAGGAACTCGCCGCCGCCGAGCACAAGCTCACCAGCTTCCGGCGAGAAACCCCCGGCGCCATCCAGGTCAGCAGCCGTCTGCCGGCTGAGGCGGCCTGAGCGGTGCGAGGCCGCGATTGAGCTTGCCGCTCACCAGGCCCTCCAGATCCACCGCCACAGCGGTGAAGCCGAGGGCCAGAAACGCCTCCACCAGCTGCCGGCGGCGGGAACCATCCCGCCACTGCTCCAGGGCAGCCGTGAGTTCCGACTCCGGCAATTCGATGCGGGCCGTCTCCCCCTGGCAGCGCACCCGCAGCCGGGGCCAACCCCGTTCCATCAACCAGGCCTCGGCGGCCGCCACCTGGTGCAGCCGGGCCGCCGTGATCGCCTCGCCATAGGGGAAGCGGGAGGCCAGGCAGGGCTGGGCAGGCTTGTCCCACCAGGGCAGACCCAGGGCCCTGGAGATCTGACGCACCCCGGCCTTGTCGATGCCGACTTCGGCCAGAGGTGAGCGCACCCCGTGCTCCCGCGCAGCGCGGATGCCGGGGCGGTGGTCGCCGAGATCGTCGTGGTTGACGCCGTCGAGCACCGCCGCATCGCCGGCCGCCGCGGCCACCGGCGCCAGCAGCCGGTGCAATTCGCGCTTGCAGGCGTAGCAGCGCTCAACCGGGTTCGAGCTGTAGGCCGGGTCGGCCAGTTCGGCGGTGGCAATCTCCCGGTGGGCGATGCCCAGCCAGCGGGCCTGGGCGGCGGCTTCCTGGCGCAGGTGGGGAGCGAGGGCCGGCGACACGCCGGTGATCGCCAGTGCCGCGCTGCCGCATTGCTCCACCGCGAGGCAGGCCACCAGGGCGCTGTCCACCCCGCCGGAGTAGGCCACCACCACCTGGGGCAGGGCTGCCATGGCCTGCCGCAACGCCTCCAGACCTTCCTCGAGGCTGGGGGGCAGGCGCTCCAGGAGGGTGAACGTCAAGGCAGCAAGAGCAGGGGCCGGCGGCCGGGGTTCGATCCTGGCAGCTGCGGCCGACGGCTGGCCGCCAAACAGGCCGGTTGTGGTGGGTAGCATCGGGCGCGCAGCACGGCAGCGATGAGTCCGAGCACCACCGAGCCGTCACGCCTGGGCCAGGGCAGCCCTGGCGGTGGATCAGGCCGAGCCAGTGCCTCGGGGATCGGCATCCGCACCGCCTCAGGCCGCGATGAACGCACCCATGGCCAGCTGCACGTCTATGACGGCGATGGCAAAGGCAAGAGCCAGGCCGCCCTGGGGGTGGTGCTGCGCACCATCGGCCTGGGCATCTGCGAGCAGAAGCGCACCCGGGTGCTGCTGCTGCGCTTCCTCAAGGGCCCGGGCCGGGCCTACGACGAGGATGCCGCCATCGAGGCCCTGCAACAGGGCTTTCCCCATCTGATCGACCAGGTGCGCACCGGCCGGGGCGACTTCTTCAGCGCCGAGCAGGCCACCCGCTTCGACCGGCAGGAAGCACAGCGGGGCTGGGACATCGCCAAGGGCGCCATCGCCAGCAACCTCTACTCCGTGGTGGTGCTCGACGAGCTCAACCCCGTGCTCGACCTGGGCCTGCTGGATCGGGAGGAGATCTGCCGCAGCCTGGCGGCAAAGCCCGATGGCATGGAGGTGATCTGCACTGGCCGCGGCGCCCCGCCCCAGCTGGTGCAGCTGGCTGATCTGCATTCCGAGATGCGGGCCCATCGCCGCCATGGTGACGCCGCCACCGCCGCCGCCGGCCTCGACGGCATCGAGATCTACACCGGCGAGGGCAAGGGCAAGAGCACCAGCGCGCTGGGCAAGGCCCTGCAGGCGATCGGGCGGGGCATCAGCCAGGACAAGAGCCACCGGGTGCTGATCCTGCAGTGGCTCAAGGGCGGCAGGGGATACACGGAAGACGCGGCGATCGCCGCCCTGCGCGAGAGCTATCCCCATCTGGTGGATCACCTGCGCTCGGGCCGCGATGCGATCGTGTGGCGCGGCCAGCAGCAGCCCATCGACTACGTGGAGGCCGAGAGGGCCTGGGAGATCGCCAGGGCCGCCATCTCCAGCGGCCTCTACAAGACGGTGATCCTCGATGAGATCAACCCCACCGTGGATCTGGAGCTGTTGCCCCAGGAGCCGATCGTGCAGACCCTGCTGCGCAAGCCAGCCGAAACAGAGGTGATTCTCACCGGCCGCTGCCGCAACCGACCCGCCTACTTCGACCTCGCCACCGTGCACTCCGAGATGGTGTGCCACAAGCACTACGCCGAGCGCGGCGTGGATCTCAAACGGGGGGTGGATTACTGAGCCCGAAGGCTCAGCGGCGCCTCGGCTCAGTAGCGCTGCACCGAGGGATCCACCTCCTGGCTCCAGGCGTCGATGCCGCCATTCACATTCACCCCCTCGATGCCGTGGCGGCCGAGGGCGATCAGGGCCTTGGCACTGCGGCCGCCCAGCTTGCAGTGCACGTAGAGCTTCCTGCCTTCAGCCAGCTGGCGCACCTGCTCAATCGCCGCGCCACTCTCAATGTGATCAAGGGGCACCAGCACGGCCCCGGGAATCACGGCGATGTCCGCCTCCTGGGGATTGCGCACATCCAGCAGCAGGATGTCTTCGAGCTGACCATCGATCACGGTCTTGAGCTCCGCCACCGTGATGCTGGGCACACTGCCGGCCTCCTCCTGGCCCGGAGCCGTGCCGCCCACGCCGCAGAACTCCTGGTAGTCGATCAGCTTGTCGATCACCGGGCGCTCGGGGTTGGGACGCAGCTTCAGCTCCCTGAACTTCATCCCCAGGGCATCGAACAGCAGCAGGCGGCCGCTGAGGGTGGTGCCCAGGCCGGTGATGATCTTCACCGCCTCGGTGGCCTGGATCACGCCGATGATGCCGGGCAGCACACCCACCACCCCGCCTTCGGCGCAGGAGGGCACCATCCCCGGCGGCGGCGGCTCGGGGAAGAGGTCGCGGTAGTTGGGGCTTTCGGCATCCAGGTTGAACACCGTGGCCTGGCCCTCGAAGCGGAAGATCGAGCCGTAGACATTGGGCTTGCCCAGCAGCACGCAGGCGTCGTTCACCAGGTAGCGGGTGGGGAAGTTGTCGGTGCCGTCGCAGACCAGGTCGTAGGGCTCAATGATCGCCAGGGCGTTCTCGCTGCTGAGGGCCGTCTCGTAGAGATCCACCTGGCAGTGCGGGTTGATCTCGAGGATGCGGGCCCTGGCCGACTCGATCTTGGGCTTGCCAACCCAGCTGGTGCCGTGGATCACCTGGCGCTGCAGGTTGGAGTGGTCCACCACGTCGAAATCGACGATGCCGATCCGGCCCACCCCGGCCGCAGCCAGGTAGAGCAGCAGGGGCGAGCCCAGGCCACCGGTGCCCACGCAGAGCACGGAGGAGGCCTTGAGACGCTTCTGGCCCTCCATGCCCACCTCCGGCAGGATCAGGTGGCGCGAAAAGCGCACCACCTCATCGGGGCTGAGCTGGACTCCAGTGGTGTCGGGGGGGAGCATCGGCGGCGAGGGGCCCGGGCCACACAGCCACGGACCAGGTCAATGCTCCATTCTCCACGGCAGCGGCCTGGGCAGGGTGTTCCCCTCCTCCAGCCACCAGGCCAGCGCCTCGGCCTGGCGTCCCTGAATCACCATCAGGCTGGCGCGCAGGTGAGGGCCAGGTCGGTGGGGGAGGGCTCTGCGGCAGTCTCCGGGTGGCTGTGGGCAGCGCCCAGCACCTGCAGGCCCCGCTGCCGCGCCCAGCGCTGGGCCACCAGTTGCTCCCTCGGATCAATGGCGAAACGGCGTTGCCGCTCCCCAGGCGGCGACCACACATTCAGGCAGGGCCAGAGCCGCTGCAGCTGCCAGAGCTGGTCAAGGCCGCGGCCCCGGCGTGTGCCCAGCAACAGGCAGCAGCCCTCTTCGGGCGCAGCGGAGCGCAGGATGGCGCCCAGGGCGGTGAGCAAGCCGGGATCAACGCCCAGGCCGGTTGGCGCGTCGGAGGTCACCCCGATACCTTATGGATCACTGTGATCCGGAGCCCGGCCCAGGCCATGAGCGACACCCCTACCCCCACGGTTGAAACCGAGCCCATGGCCGATGCTGATCCCACGCCGACCCCTGAAGCCTCTGCTGGCGAAGGCATCGACACCGCCGCGTTCAAGGAGCGCTACAAGGAGGTTCTCGGCAGCATCAACCAGACCCTGGGCCAGATCGACTGGAGCCAGATGGGCCGGATCGGCAAGGCCGGCGGCATTCTGCTCGTGGTGATCATCGCCCAGATCCTGATCAAGGGCGTGCTCGACACCGTCAACCTGCTGCCCCTCGTGCCCGGCCTGCTGGAGCTGCTCGGCCTGGTGGTGGTGGGCCAGTGGGGCTGGAAGAACCTCACCACCAGCGAAAAGCGCAGCGCCGTGGTCAACAAGCTGCAGACACTCCGCAACGAGTATCTGACCTGACGGACTCCTGGCCAGCCCCCTGCCCTCAGGGGGTGTCCAGCAGGCTGAGCATCGACGCTTCGGCCTGGCTGCGATAGCCACCGCCGAACAGGTTGGCGTGGTTGAGCAGGTGATAGAGGTTGTAGAGCTCCACACGGCCAGGCGCCCCGCTGGGCAGGGGCCAGGTGGCTTGATAGGCCGCAAAAAAGCTGGCGGGGAAGCCTCCGAACAACTGCGCCATGGCCAGATCCACTTCCCGGTCGCCCCAGTAGGCCGCAGGGTCGAACAGGGCCGCACCGCCGCCGCGGAGCAGCCCGGCATTGCCGCTCCAGAGGTCGCCGTGCACGAGCACCGCTTCCGGCCCATGGGAGGCAAGCCGCTCCTGAGCCCGCTCCAGAACGGCGTCCGCGCTGGCAAAGGCCTCACCCCGCGCCGCCGCCATGGCCAGCTGGGGCTTCAGCCGACGCTGCACAAAGAAGCTGGCCCAACGGGGGAGCCAGCCATTGGCCTGGGGAGCTGAGCCGATGAAGTTGTCGGTCTCGAAGCCATAGCCCCTGCCGCCCTCCCCTCCCCTGCTGGCCCGATGCAGCTGCGCCAGGCCCTGCCCCAGCTGCGACCAGCCCCCAGTGCTCCCGGAGGCCAGGTCCAGCCAGGGCAGCACCAGCACGGCCTGGTCGCCCACCAGCTCCAGGGCCAGGGGCTGGGGCACCCGCAGGCCGTCCGGCGGCCAGGCCCCCAGGGCGGCCAGCCCCGCGGCTTCGGCTTCCAGCAGCGCCATGGCGCCGCTGCCGCCGGTCTTGGCGAAGACGCTGGTGCCCTCCGCATCCACCAGCCGCCAGGCCCGATGGATGCAGCCGCCCCCTACAGGGCTCTGGGCGATGGGGCGCAGGCCCAGCCGGGCTTCGCACCAGGCCGCCAGGGGCTCGGAGGGGACACTCACCACGACGCCGCAGACCTGCCTGCCAGCATGCCGCCATGGCAGAGGTGCTCGACGTGGCGGTGGTGGGGGCCGGCATCGCCGGACTCACGGCCGCGGCGCTGCTGGCCGATGCCGGCCTGACGGTGGAGCTGCTCGAGGCCCACGACCAGTGCGGTGGCTGCGCCGGCACCTTCAAGCGCGGGCCGTACGTGTTTGACGTGGGGGCCACCCAGGTGGCGGGCCTGGAGCCCGGCGGCAGCCATGCCCGCCTCTTCCAGCACCTGGGCATCGACCTGCCGGCCGCCCGGCCCCTCGATCCAGCCTGTGTGGTGCACCTGGGTGACGGCAGCGCCCCGGTGCGGCTGTGGCGCGACCCCGAGCGCTGGCGGCAGGAGCGGCTGAGCCAGTTTGCGGGCAGTGAACCCTTCTGGCGCCTCTGCGCGGCCCTGCACCGCGCCAACTGGGGCTTTGCGGCCCGGGACCCCGTGCTGCCGCCCCGCAATGGCTGGGATCTGGGCCAGCTGCTGGGCGCCCTGCGGCCCGCCAACCTGGCCAGCGGTCTGTTCGCCGCGGCCACGGTGGCCGATCTGCTGGCCCTGTGCGGCTGCGGGAACGACCAGCGGCTGCGCCGCTTTCTGGATCTGCAGCTGCGGCTCTACTCCCAGGAGCCCGCCGATCGCACCGCCGCCCTCTACGGGGCCACGGTGCTGGCCATGGCCCAGGAGCCCCTGGGGCTCTGGCATCTGGAGGGCTCGATGCAGAGCCTCAGCACGGCCCTGGAGCAGGCCCTGGGCCAAGCGGGTGGGCGCCTGCGCCTGGGGCACCGGGTGGAGCGGCTGCGGCGGCAGGATGGCTGCTGGCAGCTCCAGGGACAGCGCTGCGGGCAGCAGCGCGAAGGGCAGAGCTTTGAACGCAGGGCCCGCGATCTGGTGCTGGCGATCCCGCCCCAGGGCCTGCCCCAGCTCCTGGACACCCCCAGCCTGGGGGCGTCCTACCAACGCCGCCTCGACCAGCTGGCTGATCCCTCCGGGGCCCTGGTGCTCTACGGGGCGGTGGATCGCCAGGCCCTGCCCGCCGACTGTCCCTGCCACCTGCAGTTGGCGTGGGACGACCCCGGCGCCCTGTTCGTGTCGGTGAGTCAGCCCGGCGACGGCCGAGCCCCGGAGGGGCAGGCCACCGTGATCGCCAGCGTGTTCACCCCCGCCCGCCCCTGGTTCAGCCTTGAGCGGCAGGCCTACAGAACGGCCAAGGCCAACGCCATGGCCGCCATCCAGCGTGGGCTCGAGCACCTGCTCGGTCTGGATCCCAGCGCCTGGCGGCATCGCGAGCTCGCCACACCGCGGGGGTTTGCCCGCTGGACCGGCCGTCCCTTCGGCTTCGTGGGCGGACTGGGCCAGCGGCCGGGGACCTTCGGACCGTTCGGCCTGGCCAGCCGCACGCCGATCGAGGGCCTCTGGCTGTGTGGAGATGCGATCTACCCCGGCGAGGGCACCGCGGGCGTGAGCCTCTCGGCACTGATGGCCAGCCGCCAGCTGCTGGCGGCGCGGGGCCACCGGCTGGAGCTGCGGAGCGCAGCAGCTGAACTCACAGAAACTCTGGGCGCAGCCGCTGACAGGCACTGAGGTCGGCCTCGAGGGCGTCCCACTCGGACGAGGCCAGGCGGTGCTCCAGGGCCTCCAGGCTGAGCCGGTAAGCCGCCAGGGCCTCCTGGAGAGCCATCTGGTTGCCGCGGGCCATCAGGGTGCCCAACTGTGGATTGCCCCCTCCCACCCGGCTCGTGTCGGCGAAGCCGCTGGAGGCCAGGGCACGCACCAGATCCGGCAGCTCTCCCCCCTGGGCAGCGGCGGCGGCGTCGACGCTCTGCAGCAGGGCCGCACTCACCAGCACCGGCAGATGGGAGATGAGGGCGGCGGCGCGGTCGTGGGCCTCGGCCGGGCAGCTGATCGGCCGGGCTCCCACCAGCTCGGCCAGGGTCCACACCAGGGCCAACGCCTCCGGGTCGGTCGCCGCCCCTGGCGTCAGCACCCAGGGCCGACCGCGAAACAGCCCCGGTACGCCGGCCTCCACGCCGGCGGCCTCCGTGCCGGCCATGGGGTGGCTGGCCACGAAGCGCGGATGCAGCGCCGACCAGCGCTCCAGCACCGGAGCCTTGACCGAGCCCACATCGGTGACCACCGCCGCTGCTGGCAGGGCCTGCACCAGCTGCGGCGGAGGATCCAGCAGGCCATCGAGGGGCAAGGCCAGCACCACCAGGGAACAGTCCTGCAGCAGCGCCGGGTCATCGCTCACCGCTGTGGCCAGCTGCCGCTGCCGGGCACGCTCCGCCGTGGCTGGGCGCCGCACCAGGGCCCGTACCTCCACCCCCAGGGCCTGCAGATCCAGGCCGATGGAGCCGCCGATCAGGCCGAGCCCCACGATGCCGACAGGACCCCGCAGGCTGCGTGGGGGCTCCCTCGGGGGCGTAGATGGCGGTGCTGTTGTCATGGTTGCAGTGCCCTGCGCCCAGCTTCCTACGATTCAGGCCCCCGGCTGACGGCGGATGCTTGAGGCCCAGGCCCACCACGAGCTGAAGGCGCTGCTGCGGCGGGAGGGGCGTGGCGCTCACGATGGCTGGCCGCACCAGCTCAGCCTCTGCCGGCTGGTGGCCCGCAGCCTGCGGCGGGGCGACCGCACCCTGGTGCGCCTGACCCCCGGCAGCGACCCCGGTTGGTTGCTGGGGCTGCTGGTGCCCCTGGCCCTGGGCGAGACCCCGGTGGTGCTGGTGCTGAGCCAGGGCCTGAAGCAGCGTCTGCTGCAGGTGGAGCTGGCCCGCCTCGGCAGGGCCGGCCTCAGCCTGCCCTGCTACGAGGGCGAGGATCCCGGCAACACCAAGGTGTGGCTGCTGAGTGTGCCTGAGCTGGTGAGCGCCTGGCGCGGCGACAGGCTGAAGGGGCGTCAGCTGGTGATCCCGGAGGCCGAGCAGCTCGACGCCCGGCTGAGGGCCAGCCTGGCGCTGCGTCTTGACGCCGCGGACTGGGAACGACTGGCCCGGGCCCATCCCGCCCTGCGGACCGGCCTCGGTGAGCTGTACAGCCGCCTGAGCAGGCAGGTGATGGCCCATCCGGGTGGATCGAGGCGACCGCTGCTGCTGTCCCCGGAAGACGAAGCCCCCCTGCGCCAGCTGCTGGGGCTGCTCCATCCCCTGCCGGAGCCCTGGGCGACCTGGCGCTCCAGTGGCGGCGACGCCTGGGTGAGCTGGACGGAGCAGGAGCCCACCAGAGCGGAGCAGGCCCCCTCAGTCGAGGGGCTGCCGCCGGCCGAGCGGCTGCTGCAGTGGAGCCTGCACCGGCAACCGCTCGAGCCCCTGCGGGTGCTCGAGGGCCTGATGGACGGGCAGGGGGCCGTGGTGGTGGCCGAGCTCGCCAGCACGATGGGGCAACTGGGGCTCCCGGGTGGCCCGGCCCTCGGCCTCGAGCCCGACGTCGTGGTGGATCTGGGAGCGGAGCCCCTGGCCGATCCGCTGCCTCTGTATGCGCCGCTGCGCCAGCCCCTGCCCAACAGTCCCCGCTACGGCGAACACCTGCTGGAGCAGTGTCGCCGCCTGGTGCTTGGCCAGGGGGGCCTCACCCTGGTGCTGCTCGATGACGAGGGGCTGCGCCTCTCCCTGGCCAGTGGCCTGGCTGCCGAATTCGGCAGCCGGGTGGTGCACGAGCACACGGCGCCCGAGAGCCACGGTGTGGTGTGTGCCCGCTGGAGCTGGTGGCTGACGCACCAGGGCCGGATGCCCGATCCGTCCCAGATCGTGGTGGCGCTGCTACCGATCGCCAGCCTCGACGATCCCCTCACCGCCGCCCAGGTGCTGGCCCTGCGCCGGGAGGGACGCGACTGGTTCCGCGAACGCCTGCTGCCCGATGGCCTCACCCGCCTGCAGCTGGGCGTGGTGGGGTTGCGTCGCCAGGGGGGCCGGCTGGCCGTGCTGGACGGCCGCCTCAGGGGGCGGAGCTGGGGGCGTCAGGTGCTGCGTGCCCTGGAGCCCTGGGTGAACCTGAGCCGCCTCCTGCCCCACTAGTTCTGGCCGTAGCCTGATCGGGCGCGTCAACCACCAGGAGCTGCACCCATGGGCGAGGCCCGCCGCCGCGAGAGTCAGGGACTGCCCCCGAGGGCCCCGAAGCGCACGGCCGCGCCCGACACGTCGCCCCGCCTGGCCCCCTGGCTGCCGCTCACCCGCAACCAGGCCAATCGCTTTGTCTCCCTCACCACCCGGGGGGCCTGGGTGGGGATCGGCGCCCTGGTGCTGTTCTGGCTCACGGTGCGCTTCATCGGCCCTGGCCTGGGTTGGTGGACCCTGGCCGACGGCTGAGACAGCGTGTGCCGGGATGCTCGTCAGGAGGTGAGCATTCATACCCACGCGAATTGGAAGAAAAGCTTAGGGTTGGCCCACACTGTGATGGCGCCATGTTTCCCCGGCTCGCGGAGCAGTACCGCTCCGTTGTTCAAGATCTGGTGATGAGCCTGCAGGCCCTGGCCTCAAGCCTGCAGAGCCGCGGCATGGCCGCCACCTGCTACAGCTGCGGAGACGGCCGCGATGGCCATGGCGCCTCTTTCGTCGCCAACCTCGGCACCAATCACATGGTGCGATTCCTGGTGTCCGATTTCGGCATCAGCTGGATTGAATCCCGCAACGGCCACGAGCTGGTCAAGCTGGAAGGCGCCGAGGCCATCCAGGAACTGCAGCGGGTCGCCCAGATGCTGCAGAACGGCCCCGCCACCGAAGCCGCCCTGCTGGCCGGCGCTCAGCAGGCCGAGCCGCCGGCCATGATCTGAAGCGTCCCCTCGGTCATCTGGTCCGACATCCGGCCGGTCATCCGGCCACCGGCAGCTTCCCTGCTGCTGGGGTTCCAGAGCCGTCCTCAGCACCCACGGGCTGAGCCACGACAGCTGCTTTGGCGGCGGCAGCCAGGGGCTTGAGCGAGTTGGCCGTCACCTCCGAGCCTTCCTTGAGCTTCTGACGGGTGCGTTGTTCGATCTCCACGGCCTGGTCGGGGTTCTGCTCCAGCCAGGTGATCGTGTTGTCGCGCCCCTGGCCGATGTTGTCGCCCTCGTAGCTGTACCAGGCGCCCTTGCGGATCACCACGGCGGTTTCCTCGGCCAGGTCCAGCAGGCAACCGAGGGTGCTGATGCCGCGGCCGAAGAGGATGTCGAACTCGGCGATCCGGAACGGCGGGGCCACCTTGTTTTTGGCCACCTTCACCTTGGCCCGGATGCCGTACTCCTCGGTGCCGCGCTTGAGGGTCTGGATGCGGCGGATGTCGAGACGCACCGAGGCATAGAACTTGAGCGCATTGCCACCGGTGGTGGTTTCCGGGCTGCCATAGGTGACGCCGATCTTCTGGCGCAGCTGGTTCAGGAAGATCACCGTGCAGCCGGACTTGCCGATGTTGCCGGTGATCTTGCGCATCGCCTGGCTCATCAGCCTGGCCTGGCTGCCCACGGCCAGATCACCCATCTCACCCTCAATCTCAGCCCTGGGGGTGAGGGCCGCCACGGAATCGACCACCACGATGTCCACGGCGGCGGAGCGCACCAGCTGGTCGACGATCTCCAGGGCCATCTCGCCGGTGTCCGGCTGCGACACCAGCAGATTCTCGATATCGACGCCAAGCGAAGCCGCGTAGACCGGATCGAGGGCGTGTTCCGCATCCACGAAGGCAGCCACCCCTCCGCGCTTCTGAACCTCGGCAATGGCATGGAGGGTCAGGGTGGTCTTGCCGGAGCTCTCGGGCCCATACACCTCCACCACCCGGCCCTTGGGGTAGCCGCCGCCGAGGGCCAGGTCCAGGGTCAAGGCCCCGGTGGAGATGGTCTCCACCCGCATGCGGGAGGCGTCCCCCAGCCGCATGATCGAGCCCTTGCCGAAATTGCGCTCGATCTGGTTGAGCACCAGGCCGAGGGCCTTGTCCCGCTCCGCGGCGGCCCGGGCATCGGCAGGGGACGCCGCACCACCGGAGGAGGCAGCGGCAGAGACGTAGGAAGCGGCCTTGGAATCAGCAGGCATGGAATCGGATCAACGATGGAACGGGCCGCGGAGCCATCCTGCGACCACTGGATTGTCAGTACCACCCGCAAAGGCCGGCGTCTCAATCGCGCCTAGTACGGACGTACTCTACCGGGTCAGGGCCAGGTTGCCAGGGGAGCCGCGAACCGCTCCGGCGTGAGCCAGTGAATCCGGGCCGGGAGCCCCAGGGCGTCCCGGGGGCCGAGATAACCCCAGCTCACCAGGAAGCAGCGCACCGCGTTGAGTTCAGGGTCAGCGGCCACCCGCTCGAGGGTGGGGCGTCGGTCTTCGACGAACCAGAGCCGGGGGTGATCGGTCTGCAGGCGGCGCAGCACCTCAGGCTTGCTGCCCTGGTCATGGCCATAGAGCGCCTGGGGCTCCAGCCCCGCGCCGCGCAGGATCTCGCGGGCGAAGGCGGCGCCCTTGGTGGTGAGCACGGCCCAGGAGCTGCCTTCAGCTTCCAGCTGCCGCACACGCTCCACCACGTTGGGGTAGAAGCGATGCAGCGCCAGCCAGGCTGCGGGGTCGGTGGCGATCGCCTCGGTCCGCACCTGCTCCAGCACTGCCTGAAGCGGCGCTTCGCTCCAGCCCCACCGGGCCAGGGCCTGGGGCACGGCCTCCCTGTAGCCGGCCACGAGACCCTCGAGGTCGAGGTCTGGGCGCGACAGCTCCGCGGCCATCAGCACCATCTCCCAGCCCTTGTGAATCAGGGGGCGCAGGCGGGCAAAGGCTGGGTGGGGGGGCTCTGGCCAGGCCAGGCCAGGAACCAGGCGCTCGGCGGCGGCGCTGGCCGCCCACCAGTACTCAGCCATCCCATCGACCAGGACGCCGTCGAAGTCGAACACCAGAAAGGGGGAGCCGGCCATGGAGGGCTGCCGCAGGGGCGGGCTGAGCCGGGGGAGTGTTGAAACTGGGCCGCTAGGATTCGAACCTAGGAATGGCGGGACCAAAACCCGCTGCCTTACCACTTGGCGACGGCCCAATGCTGGTCCCTTGACTGGCTTGCCGCTGAACCGACTGGCCGCTGAGGGAACATCCCGCAGGGACAGGGAGCTCTGCGCGGAAGCATCCCAGGAACGCTAAGCCACGCTGGAGGGAGATCCGGGCGGCTGTCACCCCAGAGTGATCTGGGCCTAGCTAGTTACCCACAACGGCCGGTCCTTCGTCAACGCCTGGGCGCCGATCGCTCCGCAGCATCAGGCCGGGAACAGCCGCAGCCGCTGATCGCCGGCGGGGCCGAACACCGCGGAGCGCACCCGGTAGCGGCCCGCCAGCTCGCTCTGCAGCTGGCGCACGCGCCCACTGCGGGGCAGCAGCTCCACCGGCTGGCCCCGGGCCAGCACCACCTGCTCCAGCGCCAGTCGGCACTCCTCCAGGGCCGCATGGGCATCGTCCGCGGCGGCGGCGTCCAGGGCGGGCTCCCCGGCGGGGCGGCGGCGGGCCAGGAGGCGCTCGAGAGCTCGCTGCAGCTGGGGCAGGGCGGCACTCTTGATCACCAGGATCGGCAGGCCCAGGTCCTGGGCCTGCCGGCGCACATGGGGATCGCGGCCGAGCTGCTGGCGGGCGCTGAGCACCACATCGGCCAGCTCCACGCTGCCCACCACCTCCACGGGGAACTGGCGGGCCCGCACCACCTGCTCCAGCAGGCTGCGGCTGACCCCGGCGCCGTAGACGCGCAGCGGCGCCCTGCCGGCCGGACCGACCTCGGGCTGCGGCGACAGCGGATCGGGGCCGGCGGCGGCTGGCAGGGGATCCAGATCCAGGGGCGGCAGGGGGCGCTGGCTCAGCCGGGGCGCCGCCGGTGGGATCGGGCCTCGCGTCGCCAGGGGCGGATCCCGCAGCTGCAGTCGCCCATCGGGTCCCAGTTCGCGCACCTGGGGGCGGGCCACCTGGCCCCGCAGCAGCAGGTCCACCGTGCCGGCCACCTCGTTGTGGATCAGCCAGCGATGGCGGCTGTGCATCTCCACCGCCAGGGGGAAGGTGGGCTCGGCGGCCCGCTCCAGCACGGTCTTCTGGGTGCGGCGCCGTCGCGCCTCCTCGTCTCCCAGGGTCACCGACTGGATGCCGCCCACCAGGTCGCTGAGGGTGGGGTTCTTGATCAGGTTGGAGAGCTCATTGCCATGGGCCGTGGCTACCAGCATCACGCCCCGCTCGGCGATGGTGCGTGCCGCCTGGGCCTCCCGCTCCGTGCCGATCTCATCGATCACGATCACTTCGGGCATGTGGTTTTCCACCGCCTCGATCATCACTTCGTGCTGCAGCTCGGGGCGGGCCACCTGCATGCGCCGGGCCCGCCCGATGGCCGGATGGGGGATGTCGCCGTCGCCGGCGATCTCGTTGCTGGTGTCGATCACCACCACGCGCTTGCAGAGGTCGTCGGCCAGCACCCGGGCGATCTCCCGCAGGGCGGTGGTCTTGCCGACCCCAGGGCGCCCCATCAGCAGCAGCGACTGGCCTGAATCGAGCAGGTCGCGCACCATCACCACCGTGCCGAACACGGCGCGACCCACCCGGCAGGTGAGGCCCACGACGGTGCCGGTGCGGTTGCGGATGGCGCTGATGCGGTGCAGCGTGGAGGCGATACCGGCCCGGTTGTCGCTGCCGAACGCCCCCAGCTGACGCACCACCGCCTCCAGGTCGGCGCTCTGCACCGGTTGCGCTCCCAGCTCAATGGCCCGCCCCGGGTAACGGGCTTCCGGCACCCGTCCCAGGTCGAGCACCACCTCGAGCAGCTGCTGGCGGCGCTCCTCGCTGGCCAGGGCCCGCTGCACCGGCCCGGGCAGCACCGCGAGCATGCGATCCAGATCATCGGTGACCCGCTGGCTGAATGGTGGGGCGGGCGGGGGCGGCCCTGCATCGGCGGCGGGGGTCAGGGGCTCGGAGAAAGGCACCGCAATGGCTGGGGGCAGGGCTCTGGACCCGCTCGTTCTAGCCAGGGCCCCACCAGCGAGCGGGCCAGGTGCAGCGCTTCGGGCAGGAGTTCCGGCAGGGTCAGCAGCGAACGGCCGCGCCCCTGGGCCTCCTGCAGCAGGGGCTGCAGCCGTCGCCGCGCCACCCCGCCGAAGGCCACGCCGGCACAGCCGCGGGCCAGGGCCGGCTGCCGCTCCAGCAGGGGCAGGGTGGCAGCGTTGGTGCCGCCGGCCAGCTGCAGGGGGCCCGGGGGCAGCTGCCCCTGCCAGCGTCGCAGCAAGGCCACGGCGGCATGGGCCGTGCCCTGGCCCAGATCACCGCTCATCGGGCGGCCATCCAGTTGCCAGAGGGGCGCAAAGCCGCAGGAGCGCAGGGCCCCATAGCGCTGCCACAGCTCCCGGGCGGTGAGGTCGCCGGCGGCACTCACCGCCAGCCGCCGCAGCGGCACACCGCTGGCCCTCAGCTGCTCCAGCCTCTCCTGAAAGCCCTGCAGGCGCCCCGGCTGGGTGTGGAGTTCCACGGCATCGGGCGCCAGCTGGCGCAACAGGGGCGCCACCGCAGCGGCCTCCAGCACCTGGCTGCGTTCTTCGATCAGCCCATGGGGGCAGGCGGGCAGGCAGCGGCCGCAGCCGTAGCAGCGGGCGTCCAGCACCCCGGCGGCACCGCTGGCCGCCTCGCCGATGGCCAGGGCCGGGCAGATCCGCTCGCAGGGACGGGGACAGTCAGCCGGGCAGGCGCCGGGATCGAACCAGGCCTTGCGGAAGTGGGGGTCGGCGCCGTCGCTGAGGCTCAGCATCAGCCAGGGACGCCGGGCGCCGTGGCGGTCGGCCCAGTCGAGCCCCCGACGGGCCGCCGCCACGACGGCCGGGTCCGCGGCCACGTCCACGCAGTGGACCCCGGCCAGGGCGTAGAGCCCGGCCAGGTCTTCGATGGCAGCCAGATCGTGATTGCTGGCGCCGCCGATCCACTTCACCCAGCGCCCCTGGCGCAGGGCCGCGTCCGGGGTCAGGGCCAGACCTGAAGGGGAGCTCAGGCCGCCACCAGCAACTGCTCCAGAGGCTGCCACTGCAGCTGCCGGGCCCCACCCATCTCCACCACGATGCGCAGCCGCGACTCCCGGCGGGTGAGATCGATCAGGGAACTCAGCTCCCCTGTGGAGAGCACCTTGCCCTCCAGCAGCCACAGGAGGATGGGCCCGCCGCCCTCGAGCAGGCTGCCCAGCTGGGGCATCACCCGATGCACCTCACCCACAGCAGCCGTGCTGCCCACGCACTGGTGGCCGAGATGGGGTGGGCGCACGCCATGCAGCTGCATCAGAAAGGCCTCGGGATCGCCGAGGCCCCGGGCCGACGTGATCTGGGCGCGATAGCCCGCGGCGCGCAGCCGGCGCATCAGCCGGGTTTCGGCACCGCCTTCGAGGGGGGCGAACAGGGCAAGGGCCCCTGCTTTCTCAAGGTCCTGCCGGAATCCACGACCGGAGAGCAGCAGTGGCATGGTGAGGTCGGCTCGGTCTGCCGGCAAGTTTGACAGCCCCGGCCCCGTTTCGCTCCAGACGCCACCGCCCGGCAGGCCCGGAACCGCAGCCGCAGCACCTCACGAACACCGCCGCGCAGTCGCGGACACACCGCCGGGCTCCGATCACCCTCCAGGCCGTGAGCCAGGAGGGGGTCAGGTCATGCGTTACATTTGATCGCTGTGCTTCGAATCCGCGCCCGTCCGCTAGCCGGGCCTCCGGATCCCTGCACCCGATCACCAGTGGTGGTGATCGATCCGGCCCAAGCGGATGGTCCAGATCTCGATGTCAGGTTCCGGCCTGAAGCGCGATCGCCGATCCACCGCCGGGAAACTTCCTGAACGCACCAGCCCCTCCACGGAGTGCGGCCAGTCCGGTCCAGGCCAGTCCCAGCCGCGCTGAACAGAGTCCGCTCTGTCTCGCTAGCGCCCTGAGCTTCGTGATCCAGGAATCCCATCGCCCGTCGGTGGTCGCCTGCGGGTGATCCAGCGACAGCCACCCGTCTGCTCCAGGCAGACGGATCAATGCCGCTTCCTGACCAGAACGTTCAAGGCCCTGCCAGACCAACGCTTCCTCTGCCTCAGCTTCACCGGATGCGTCCGGTGGTCCAGCTGGCGTTGACTCCCTACCTATGTCCATCGGCATTCTTGGGAAGAAACTGGGCATGTCCCAGTTCTTCGACGAGGCAGGCAAGTCCATCCCGGTCACCGTGATCGAGGCTGGCCCCTGCCGCATCACCCAACTCAAATCCAGCAGCACGGACGGCTACACCGCCGTGCAGCTCGGCTTCGGCGACATTCGCGAGAAGCTGGTCAACAAGCCCGCCAAGGGCCACCTGGCCAAATCCGGCGAGGAGGTGCTCCGCCATCTCAAGGAGTACCGAGTCGACAGTCTCGATGGGCTGGAGCTCGGCGCCGTCGTCTCTGTTTCGGCCTTTGAGGCTGGCCAGAAGGTCGATGTGAGTGGCGACACCATGGGCCGGGGCTTCTCCGGCTACCAGAAGCGCCACGGCTTCAGCCGCGGCCCGATGACCCACGGCTCCAAGAACCACCGCGAGCCCGGCTCCACCGGTGCCGGCACCACGCCCGGCCGCGTCTACCCCGGCAAGCGGATGGCCGGCCGCTATGGCGGCAAACAGATCACCACCCGCGGCCTCGTGATCCTCAAGGTGGACACTGAGCGCAACCTGCTGGTGGTGAAGGGATCCGTGCCCGGCAAGCCCGGAGCCCTGCTGAACATCTGCCCGGCGAACCGGGTGGGCGCCAAGGCCGGGAACTGAGGAGAACCGAGAACATGGCTGATTGTGTGATTCGCGACTGGCAGGGCAAGGAAGCCGGCAAGGCTGCCCTCGACCTCAAAGTCGCCAAGAAGAGTTCCGCCACCGACCTGGTGCACCGCGCCGTGGTGCGCCAACTGGCCCACGCCCGCCAGGGCACGGCCAGCACCCTGACCCGGGCCGAGGTGGCCGGTGGTGGCCGCAAGCCCTACAAACAGAAGGGCACGGGCCGGGCCCGTCAGGGCTCGATCCGCACCCCACTGCGGCCCGGCGGCGGCGTGATCTTCGGACCCAAGCCCCGCAGCTACAACCTGGCGATGAACCGCAAGGAGCGGCGCCTGGCCCTGCGCACGGCCCTAATGAGCCGCGTGGCCGACATCACGGTGGTCAAGGGCTTCGGCTCTGACCTTGACACCCCCCGCACCAAGGAGATCACCGCGGCGCTGGGGCGATTCGGCATCGAGGCGGGCACCAAGGTGCTCGTGATCCTCGACAACCCGTCTGAAGTCGTGCGCAAATCCGTGCGCAACCTCGAGACGGTGAAGCTGATCGCCGCGGATCAGCTCAACGTGTTCGACCTGCTCCACGCCAGCACGCTGGTGCTGAGCGAGGAGGCACTCGCGAAGATTCAGGAGGTCTACGGCGATGACTGAACGTTTTGCAGGTCGGCTCGCGGATGTGATCCGTCGGCCCCTGATCACCGAGAAGGCCACCCGCGCCCTCGAGTTCAATCAGTACACCTTCGAGGTGGACCACCGGGCCGCCAAGCCCGACATCAAAGCAGCGGTGGAAGCCCTGTTCGATGTGAAGGTGCTGGGCGTCAGCACCATGAATCCGCCACGCCGCTCGCGCCGCGTTGGCCGCTTCGCTGGCAAGCGTGCCCAGGTCAAGAAAGCGGTGGTGCGCCTGGCCGAGGGCAACGCCATCCAGCTGTTCCCTGAGTCCTGAGGGGTCTGAAACCACATGGCAATCCGTAACTACCGCCCCATCACCCCCGGCACCCGCACCCGCGTGGCCAGCGACTTCACCGAAGTCACCGGCCGCGGACGGGAACGGGGCCTGGTGGTGGCCAAGCACCGCCGCAAGGGCCGCAACAACCGCGGTGTGATCACCTGCCGCCACCGCGGCGGTGGCCACAAGCGCCTCTACCGGCTGGTGGACTTCCGCCGTGAGAAGCACGGTGTGACCGCCAAGGTGGCGGCCATCCACTACGACCCACACCGCAACGCGCGTCTGGCCCTGCTCTTCTACGCCGATGGCGAGAAGCGCTACATCCTCGCCCCGGCCGGGATCGAGATCGGCCAGCAGGTGGTGTCGGGCCCCGATGCCCCGATCGAAACCGGCAATGCCCTGCCGCTCTCGTCCATCCCCCTCGGCTCCAGCGTTCACAACGTGGAGCTGTACGCCGGTCGCGGCGGCCAGATGGTGCGCACCGCCGGCGCCAGCGCCCAGGTGATGGCCAAGGAAGGTGAGTACGTCGCCCTCAAGCTGCCCTCCACTGAGGTGCGGCTGGTGCGGCGTGAGTGCTACGCCACCCTCGGTGACGTGGGCAACTCCGAAGTGCGCAACACCAGCCTGGGCAAGGCCGGCCGCAAGCGCTGGCTGGGCCGCCGCCCGGAAGTGCGGGGTTCGGTGATGAACCCCTGCGACCACCCCCACGGTGGTGGTGAGGGCCGGGCGCCGATCGGCCGCTCAGGCCCTGTCACCCCCTGGGGCAAACCGGCCCTCGGCCTCAAGACCCGCAAGCGGAACAAGCCCAGCAATCGGTTTGTGCTGCGGAAACGTCGCCGCACCTCCAAGCGGAGCCGTGGCGGACGCGATTCCTGATGACCCACACCGCATTGCCCGCCTCCTGATCCGCTATGGGACGTTCACTCAAAAAAGGTCCGTTTGTTGCCGACAGCCTGCTCAGCAAGGTTGAGAAGCAGAACGCTGCCAACGACAAAACCGTGATCAAAACCTGGTCACGCGCCTCCACGATTCTGCCGATGATGATCGGACACACGATCGCCGTGCACAACGGCAAATCCCATGTGCCGGTTTACGTGACCGAGCAGATGGTGGGGCACAAACTCGGGGAATTCGCCCCCACCCGCACCTTCCGCGGCCACATCAAGGACAAAAAAGGAGGCCGTTGATCCATGGCTAACACTGCTCCCAACCAGGCAGCGCCCAACCAGGCCCTCGCCCACGGCCGCTACATCCGTGGCTCCGTGAGCAAGGTGCGGCGGGTGCTCGATCAGATCCGTGGCCAGAGCTACCGCGAGGCCCTGATCATGCTCGAGTTCATGCCCTTTCGCTCCACGGGCCCGATCACCAAGGTGCTCCGCAGCGCCGTGGCCAATGCCGAGCACAACCTCGGTCTCGATCCAGCCACGCTGGTGGTCACCGGGGCCACCGCTGACATGGGACCTTCCCTGAAGCGGTATCGCCCCCGTGCCCAGGGTCGCGCCTACGCGATCAAGAAACAGACCTGCCACATCAGCATCGCTGTGGCCCCTTCCGCCTGACCCCCGAGGACACCGAACCGATGGGACACAAAATCCATCCAACCGGCCTGCGCCTGGGGATCACCCAGGATCACCGCTCCCGCTGGTACGCCCCAAGCAAGACCTACCCGACCCTCCTCCAGGAGGACGACCGGATCCGCAAATTCATCCACAAGAAGTACGGCTCCGCCGGCATCTCCGATGTGCTGATCGCCCGCAAGGCCGACCAGCTGGAAGTGGAACTGAAGACGGCCCGCCCCGGCGTGCTGGTGGGCCGCCAGGGCAGCGGCATTGAGGATCTGCGCACGGGCATCCAGAAAACCGTGGGTGATGCGAGCCGCAAGGTGCGCATCAACGTGGTGGAAGTGGAGCGCGTCGACGCCGATGCCTTCCTGCTGGCTGAGTACATCGCCCAGCAGCTCGAGAAGCGCGTGGCCTTCCGCCGCGTCATCCGGATGGCTGTGCAGCGGGCCCAACGGGCCGGCGTGCTCGGCCTCAAGATCCAGGTGAGCGGCCGCCTCAACGGCGCTGAGATCGCGCGCACCGAATGGACCCGGGAAGGCAGGGTGCCTCTGCACACCCTGCGGGCCGACATCGACTACGCCACCAAGCTGGCCAGCACCACCTATGGGGTGCTGGGCATCAAGGTGTGGGTCTTCAAAGGTGAAGTGTTGCCTGGGCAGAAGGAGCAACTGCCCGTTGGCGCCGCTCCCCGCCGCCGCACCAGTCGGCAGCCGCAACAGTTCGAAGACCGCTCGAACCAGGAGTGATCAGGAGGCCTGAACCATGCTGAGTCCAAAACGCGTCAAATTCCGTAAGCAACAGCGAGGTCGCATGCGCGGCGTCGCCACGCGCGGCAACACCATCGCCTTCGGGGATTTCGCCCTGCAGGCCCAGGAGTGCGGCTGGATCACATCCCGCCAGATTGAAGCCAGCCGTCGGGCCATGACCCGCTACGTCAAGCGGGGCGGCCAGATCTGGATCCGCATCTTCCCGGATAAGCCCGTGACCATGCGCCCTGCGGAAACCCGCATGGGATCCGGTAAGGGCAACCCGGAATTCTGGGTGGCCGTGATCAAGCCGGGCCGCATTCTCTTTGAGATGGGCGGCGCTGAGATCACCCCGGAAATTGCCCGGGAGGCGATGCGCCTGGCGCAGTACAAGCTGCCCCTCAAGACCAAGTTCCTCACCCTGGCCGACCAAGAGGCCGCGGCCGATGAGCCCGCAGCAGCCGCTGCGGCGGTGGCCGAACCCGCCCATTCCGTGGAGTCCTGACCATGGCCCTTCCCGTTATCGCCGACGTGCGCAAGCTCAGCGACGGCGACCTCATCGAGCAGGTCAACGCCACCCGGCGCGAGCTGTTCGATCTGCGCTTCCAGCAGGCCACCCGCCGCCTGGAACATCCGCACCGCTTCAAGGCAGCCCGCATCAAGCTGGCTCACCTGCTCACGGTGCAGAACGAGCGCAAGGGCTCCACTGCCCCAGCTGATTCAGCCTCCTGATACCCCCCGTGATCCCCATGGCACTCAAGGAAAGGGTCGGCACCGTCGTCAGCGACAAGATGGACAAGACGGTGGTGGTGGCGGTGGAAAACCGCTTCCCCCACCCCATCTATCAGAAGACGGTGAGCCGCACCAAACGCTACAAAGTCCACGACGAAGACAACAGCTGCAAGGTTGGCGACAGGGTGCGGATCACCGAGACCCGCCCGCTCAGCCGCACCAAGCGCTGGACCGTGGCCGAGGTGTTCAACGCCTCTGCCCACTCCTGAGGAGAAACGACCCATGATTCAACAAGAGACGTTTCTCAATGTCGCTGACAACAGCGGCGCCAAGCGCATTCAGTGCATTCGGGTGCTCGGCACCAACCGTCGCTACGCCCACGTCGGCGACGTGATTGTGGCCGCCGTCAAAGATGCCATGCCCAACATGGGCGTCAAGAAATCGGATGTGGTCAAGGCCGTGGTGGTGCGCACCAGGGCCACCCTGCGTCGCGACACGGGCAACGCCATCCGCTTTGATGACAACGCTGCCGTGATCCTCGGCAACGAGAACAACCCGAAGGGCACACGGGTGTTCGGTCCGGTGGCCCGGGAGTTGCGTGAGCGCAACTTCACCAAGATTGTGTCCCTCGCTCCGGAGGTGATCTGACCATGGCCACCGCAACGCCAAAATCCAAGCCCGCTGAGCGCATCAAGATGCGTCTCAAGAAGGGCGACACCGTGCAGGTGATCAGCGGCAAGGACAAGGGCAAAACCGGAGAGGTTCTGCGCACCCTGCCCTACGACAATCGCGTGGTGGTTCAGGGAATCAACCTGCGCACCCGTCACGTCAAGCCCACCCAGGAGGGCGAGACCGGTCGCATCGTCACGGAGGAAGCCTCACTGCATGCCTCCAACGTGATGCTGTATTCCACCACCAAGAACGTGGCCAGCCGCGTCGAAATCGTGGTCGAGAAAGACGGCACCAAGAAACGTCGCCTCAAGAAAACAGGCGAACTTCTCGACTGACCCCCTTCAACCCACCCTGCTGCCGAGTTCCCCCTGCCTTCTGACCCAGCCCAGAAGCGCAACCTCTTCCCCCGCCATGTCCCTCAAACAGCGCTACCGGGAGACGATTCAACCCAAGCTCCTCAAGGATCTGAGTCTCTCCAATGTCCACGAAGTCCCGAAGGTGGTGAAAGTCACCCTCAACCGGGGCCTGGGTGAAGCCGCCCAGAATGCCAAGGCCCTCGAGGCCTCGATCGCGGAACTGGCCACCATCACCGGCCAGAAAGTGGTGGTGACCCGGGCCAAGAAGGCGATCGCCGGCTTCAAGATCCGCCAGGGCATGCCGATCGGCGTCGCCGTCACCCTCAGGGGCGAACGGATGTATGCCTTCCTGGAACGGCTGATCAACCTGGCCTTGCCCCGCATCCGCGACTTCCGTGGCGTGAGCCCGAAGAGTTTTGACGGCCGCGGCAACTACACCCTGGGAATTCGAGAGCAGATCATCTTCCCTGAAATCTCGTTCGAGAAGATCGATGCGATCCGTGGCATGGACGTGACGATCGTGACGAGCGCCCGTAACGACGAAGAGGGCCGGGCCCTTCTCCGCGAGATGGGAATGCCGTTCCGCAGCAACTGAGCCCTCTTCGGACCTGACCCATGGCCAATCACGACCCCATTTCCGACATGCTCACCCGCATCCGCAATGCGAGTGAGAAACGTCACGAGACCACCAAGATCCCGGCTTCCCGCCTGATCCGCAGCATTGCCAACGTGCTGCAGCAGGAAGGCTTCATCGCTGCCATCAGCGAAGAAGGCGAAGGGGTGCTGCGCCACATCGTGGTGGAACTCAAGTACAGCGGTAAGCACCGCCAGCCCACCATCCGCTCCGTCCAGCGGGTGAGCAAGCCGGGCCTGCGCATCTACAAGAACAATCGTCAGCTGCCCAAGGTGCTGGGCGGCCTCGGTGTGGCCATCATCTCCACCTCCAAGGGAGTGATGAGCGACCGTGACGCCCGCAAGCAGGGCGTGGGTGGCGAAGTGCTCTGCTACGTCTACTGATCAGGGAGATCCACTCATGTCACGTATTGGTAAAGCGCCCATCCCCGTGCCCGACAAGGTCACCGTCACCCTCCAGGGGCTCGAGGTGACCGTGAAGGGCCCCAAGGGGGAACTCAACCGCACCCTGCCCGAGGGGGTGTCGATCAGCCAGGACAGCGGCCTGATCGTGGTGAGCCCCAGCGGCGAGAACCGCCGCTGCCGCGAGCGCCACGGCCTCTGCCGCACCCTGGTGGCCAACATGGTGGAAGGGGTGAGCCAGGGCTTCAGCCGCAAGCTCGAGATCGTCGGCGTGGGTTACCGCGCCGCCCTCCAGGGCAAAAAGCTGGTGGTCTCCGCCGGCTATAGCCACCAGATCGAGATGGTTCCCCCCGACGGGATCTCCTTCGCGGTCGAGGGCACCACCACCGTGGTGGTGTCTGGCGCCAACAAGGAGCTGGTGGGCAACGAGGCCGCCAAGGTCCGCGCCATCCGTCCTCCTGAGCCCTACAAGGGCAAGGGCATCAAGTACGCGGGCGAGCGCATCCTGCGCAAGGCCGGTAAGACCGGTAAGAAATGAGGTCTGCCTGAGCATCGTTACTCTGTATTGCCATGTCATCCCTCTCCCGCAAACAGCAGACCCAGAAGCGTCACCGCCGTCTGCGTCGCCTACTCAACGGCACCGCCGAGCGTCCGCGCCTGGCCGTGTTCCGCTCCAACAACCACATCTACGCCCAGGTCATCGACGACGGTGCCCAGAGCACCCTCTGCTCGGCCTCGACCGTGGACAAGGAGCTGCGCCCCAGCGTGACCACCGCAGCCACCTGCGAGGCCTCGGTTGCCGTGGGCCAGCTGGTGGCCAAGCGCGCCCTCGCCAAGGGCATCTCCCAGGTGGTCTTCGATCGCGGCGGCAACCTGTACCACGGCCGGGTCAAGGCCCTGGCTGACGCCGCCCGGGAAGCGGGCCTTCAGTTCTGATCCCGACTTTCACCATGACCCAAACCAACGAACAAGTTCAATCCAGCGGTGCCGTGCCCGCAGCAGCCGGGGTTCCCGCGGCTGCCGAGGGCCAGCAGGAGCGCCGTGGAGGTGGCGGCGGCGGCGGCGGCGGCCGCGGTGACCGCCGCGGCGGTGGCCGGGGGCGCGACAACCGTCGCGGCCAGGAGCGCGACTCGGAATGGCAGGAGCGGGTGGTGCAGATCCGCCGTGTCTCCAAGACCGTGAAGGGCGGCAAGAAGATGAGCTTCCGGGCCATCGTCGTGGTGGGCAACGAAAAGGGCCAGGTGGGCGTCGGCGTCGGCAAGGCCGGCGACGTGATCGGCGCCGTCCGCAAGGGCGTGGCCGATGGCAAGAAGCACCTGGTGAAGGTGCCTCTCACCCGTGCCAACTCGATTCCCACCCTCAGCAACGGCCGCGATGGCGCTGCCAGCGTGCTGATCCGGCCTGCCGCTCCAGGCACCGGGGTGATCGCAGGCGGCTCGATTCGCACCGTGCTGGAGTTGGCTGGCATCAAGAACGTGCTGGCCAAGCGCCTCGGCTCCAAGACGCCGCTCAACAACGCCCGCGCCGCCATGGAAGCCCTCTCGGGCCTCCGCACCCACAAGGAGACCGCCAAGGAGCGGGGCATCTCCCTTGAGCAGATCTACTCCTGAGGCCCTTCCGATGAGCATCACTCTCCAATCCCTCAAAGCCAACCCCGGCGCCCGGCGCCGCAAGCTCCGCAAGGGTCGGGGCATCGCCGCCGGTCAGGGCGCCAGCTGCGGCTTCGGCATGAGGGGCCAGAAATCCCGCTCGGGCCGGCCCACCCGTCCCGGCTTCGAGGGCGGCCAGATGCCCCTCTACCGGCGGGTGCCCAAGCTCAAGCACTTTGAACTGATCAACCGCAAGGAATTCACGGTGCTCAACGTGGCCCGGCTGGCCGACTGCGCCGCCGGCAGCACGGTGAACCTCGACACCCTGGTCAAGGCCGGCATCGTCACCAGCCCCAAGCACCCGCTGAAGGTGCTCGGCCATGGTGATCTTGGCGTGAAGCTCACGGTGCAGGCCTCCGCCTTCACCGCCAGCGCCCGGGCCAAGATCGAGGCCGCCGGTGGCAGTTGCGAGATCATCTGAGCGCCCTGCCCGGCGGCGGCCCCACGGGTCGCACAAGCCTCCGCCCTAGGGTCTGAGCCGTCCACCGGAATGCGGTGGACGGCTTTTTGATGATGACCCTCTGACCCCTGGCTTGCCCAGGCCGCCCTGCCCCCTTTTCCAGCCAACCACCATGCTTCTCAGTCGGGGACGCAACCCCAGCGCCGGTGAGATCCTCACCCAGCTGATCCAGTCCAAAGGCCTGCGCGACAGGGTGCTCACCACCCTGGGGCTGCTGCTGCTGGTGCGGCTGGGGATCTACATCCCCGTGCCCGGCATCGACCGGGTGGCCTTTCAGGAGTTTCTGGCCCAGGGCGGCCAGCTGATCGGCTTCCTCGACATCTTCACCGGCGGGGGACTCTCCACCCTGGGCATCTTCGCCCTGGGCATCCTGCCCTTCATCAACGCCTCGATCATCATTCAGCTGCTCACGGCAGCCTTGCCCCAGCTCGAAGACCTGCAGAAGAACGAGGGGGAGGCCGGGCGCCGCAAGATTGCCCAGATCACCCGTTACGTGGCCCTGGGCTGGGGCATTCTCCAGAGCACGGTGTTTGCCCTGATCCTGCGCCAGTACGCCACCGAAGGACTGTCGGAACCGGTGTTCGTGATCCAGACAGCCCTGGCCCTGGTGACCGGTTCGATGATCGTGATGTGGATCAGCGAGGTGATCACCGAGCGGGGCATCGGCCAGGGGGCCTCCCTGGTGATCTTCGTGAACATCGTGGCCACCCTGCCGCGGGCCCTGGGCTCCACCATCGAGCTGGCCCAGAGCGGCGACCGCAGCACCGTGGGCGGCATTGTGGTGCTGGTGGTGGTGTTCCTGCTCACGATCGTGGGCATCATCTTCGTGCAGGAGGGCAACAGGCGCATCCCGATCGTGAGCGCCAAGCGTCAGGTGGGGGGCACCAACCTGCTGGCGGCGCGCCAGAGCTACCTGCCCCTGAAGCTGAATGCCGGCGGCGTGATGCCGATCATCTTCGCCTCCGCCGTGGTGTTCCTTCCTCTCACCATTGCCAACCTCACCCGCAGCCCCTGGCTGATCCAGCTGGCCAGCTCGCTCAATCCCAACAGCAGCACACCGTGGCTCTACGCCCTGGTGTTCTTCGGGCTGATCGTGGGCTTCTCCTTCTTCTATGCCTCGCTCACGGTCAACCCGGTGGACATCGCCAGCAACCTGAAGCGCGGCGGCGTCGCCGTGCCGGGGGTGCGACCAGGCTCAGCCACCGCCACCTACCTCGGCGGCGTGCAGAATCGCCTCACTCTGCTCGGGGCCCTGTTCCTCGGGGCCGTGGCCATCATTCCCTCGGCCGTGGAGGGCGCCACCCAGGTGCGCACCTTCCAGGGGCTGGGCGCCACCTCGCTGTTGATCCTGGTGGGCGTGGCCATCGACACCGCCAAGCAGGTGCAGACCTACGTGATCTCCCAGCGCTACGAAGGGATGGTGCGTCAGTAGGACCGGCCCCAGCTCCCCACATCCAGACCTTCCTCCCCACTTGTTCTGCCATGAAGCAACGACTCCTGTTCCTGGGCCCCCCCGGTGCCGGCAAGGGCACCCAGGCCGAGCAGCTGGCCAAAGGCCGGCAGCTGCTCCACCTCTCCACAGGAGACCTCTTGCGGGCCGAGGTGAAAGCCGGCAGCGCCCTCGGCCAGCAGGCCGAGGCAGTGATGGCCCGGGGTGAACTGGTCAGCGATGCCCTGGTGCTGGCGATCGTGCGCAGCCGCCTGGAGCGCCAGGCAGAAGAGGGGGGCTCCGGTTGGCTGCTGGACGGCTTTCCCCGCAACCTGGCCCAGGCCGAAGCGCTGGAGCGCCTGCTGGCCGAGCTCGGCCAGCAGATCGAGATCGTGGTGTTGCTGGAGCTGGACGACAGCGTGCTGCTGCAGCGGCTGCTCAGCCGCGGGCGTGCCGATGACAACGAGGCGGTGATCCGCCATCGCCTTGAGGTCTACCGGGAGCAGACGGCGCCCCTGATCCGTTACTACCAAGAAAAAGGGCTGCTGGAGGGCGTCGATGCCAGCGGCCCGGTCGAGGCCATCGCCGCCCGCATCACCGCCCTGCTGGACTGAGCCCTCCGCCGGGCCATGGGATGGAGAGGTTGACCCATGTGATAGGTTGGCGGTTTGCAAATTCGGAGAGCACAACGCCCATGAAGGTGCGTGCCTCAGTCAAGAAGATGTGCGACAAGTGCCGGGTGATCCGCCGCCACGGCCGGGTGATGGTGATCTGCACCAACCCCAAGCACAAGCAGCGCCAGGGCTGATCAAGCCCTGGCAGGGCCTCAGCCGGGGCCACTGCACCACGCCCGCCCAACGGCGGGCAACCCTGGGCCTTCCCGGGGCCACCTGCCTCTGGCGGGTTCCTCTGACCCTTGAATCGTTTCCCACGTGGCTCGGATTGCCGGCGTCGATATCCCTCGCGACAAGCGGGTTGAGATCGCTCTCACCTATGTGTATGGCATCGGGCTCACCCGTGCCCAGAAAATCCTCGCCAAGACCGGCGTGAGCCCGGATATCCGGGTCAAGGACCTCAGCGACGCCGATGTGCAGAAACTGCGCGGTGCCGCCGAGACCTTCACCCTCGAAGGCGACCTGCGCCGGCAGGAGGGCATGGCCCTCAAGCGCCTGCAGGACATCGGCTGCCTGCGGGGCCGCCGTCACCGCATGGGTCTGCCGGTGCGTGGACAGCGCACCCGCACCAATGCCCGCACCCGCCGGGGTGCCCGCAAGACCGTGGCCGGCAAGAAGAAGTAAGCCCATCCGCCCGGTTCGAGGCCCTGCCGCCTGAGCTGAGCACCCAGACCCTGCCGCCGAGCATCGTCGCGAGCCTGCTTCCGAGAGGCTCATGGCCTTCCCAGCATCCAGCCGGGCCGGCTTCACCGCTCAGGCGTCACCAGGGTCTGCCCCCGTTCCCCGATCACCTCCTGCTGCAGCAGGCCTCTCCACCATGGCAAAGCCAGCCAAGAAAACGGGCCCCAAGAAGGCCAAGCGCAACGTGCCCAACGGCGTTGCCCACATCCAGAGCACCTTCAACAACACCATCGTGTCGATCTCCGACACGGCCGGTGAGGTGATCTCCTGGAGCTCCGCCGGTGCCAGCGGCTTCAAGGGCGCCCGCAAAGGCACCCCCTTTGCCGCCCAGACCGCTGCCGAAGCCGCCGCTCGCCGCGCCCTGGAGCAGGGCATGCGCCAGATCGAGGTGCTGGTGCGCGGCCCGGGCTCCGGCCGCGAGACCGCCATCCGCGCCCTGCAGGTGGCTGGCCTGGAGATCACCCTGATCCGCGACGTGACCCCCCTTCCCCACAACGGCTGCCGGCGTGCCAAGCGCCGCCGCGTCTGATTCGTCGCCCCGTCCCTTCCCAGGGGCCCCTCCGCCCAACCTTCCGACTGTTCAGACCGTGCTGCACTACCAAATCGACCGGATCGAGCATCAGGTCTCCGCGACCGGGCTCAGACCGGCGTCTTCCTGATCGGCCCCCTGGACCGCGGCCAGGCCACCACCCTGGGCAACGCCCTGCGGCGGGTGCTGATTGCCGGCCTGGAGGGCAGCGCCATCACGGCGGTGCGCATCTCCGGCGTCAATCACGAGTACGCCACCGTGCCCGGCGTGCGTGAAGACGTGCTGGACATCCTGCTCAACTGCAAGCAGGTGGCGGTGAACAGCCGCAGCCGCGACCTGGAGATCGGCCGGCTGGTGGTGAACGGTCCCAGCACCGTGACAGCAGCCGACCTGCAGTTCTCCTCTCAGGTGCAGGTGATCGATCCCGACCGCCTGATCGCCACCGTGGCCGACGGCTTCAGCCTCGAGATGGAGGTGCACGTGGAACGGGGTGTGGGCTACCGCCCCGTCGACCGCCATAACGAGGACACCAGCGCCATCGATCTGCTGCAGATCGATGCGGTGTTCAAGCCGGTCAACCGCGTCAACTACAGCGTCGATGAGACGGCGGTGGGTGAGGGAGGCTCAGCCCGCGAGCGGCTGCGGCTCGAAATCGAGACCGACGGCAGCGTCACTCCAGACGACGCCATGGCCCAGGCGGCCAATCAGCTGATCGCCCTGTTCCAGCCGCTGGCCACCCTGAGTGTGGTGGAGGAGCCCGGCCATGAACCCGAACCTTCCCCCGAAGCCCAGATTCCGCTCGAAGAGCTCAACCTCTCCGTGCGGGCCTACAACTGCCTCAAGCGTGCCCAGGTCAACTCCGTGTCTGACCTGATGGGCTTCAGCTATGAAGACCTGCTGGAGATCAAGAACTTCGGCTCCAAGTCTGCCGATGAGGTGATCGAAGCGCTGGAGCGCATCGGCATCACCCTGCCCCAGAGCCGAACCAGCGCCTGAACGGCAGCGCCCGACCCTTTCCACGAGCCCACGAACGATGCGCCACCAATGCCGAGTCCCCATGTTGGGACGCCCCGCCGACCAACGCAAAGCGATGCTGCGCGGACTCGCCACCCAGCTGATCCGCGAAGGGCGGGTCACCACCACCAAGGCCCGCGCCAAGGCGCTGCGCGATGAGACCGAGCGCATGATCACCCTGGCCAAGGCCGGAACCCTGGCGGCCCGCCGTCGGGCCATGGGCTACATCTACGACAAGCAGCTCGTCCACGCCCTGTTCGAGAAGGCCCAGGAGCGCTATGGCGACCGCAATGGCGGCTACACCCGGATCTTCCGCACCGTGCCTCGCCGCGGCGACAATGCCGAGATGGCGATCATCGAGCTGGTCTGAGCACCCAGCAGTCCAGGCGACGCTGTCGGCGCCCCCTCTGCCCGCCGCGGTGCTGATCCCACGGCGGCTTTTGGCATGGAGCGCCTTCCCACCCCCCAGAGCGGCCCGGCCCTGAACCCTGCAGCCGGGCAGCGCATCGCCCTCTGCCTGCAGTACGACGGCGGGGCGTTCCACGGCTGGCAGCGCCAGCACAATGCAGTGAGCGTGCAGGAGACGCTGGACAGGGCCATCGCGGGCCTGGATCCACTCCCGGCAGCAGCCGCCAATCCTTCCTCGCGGCCCCGCAGCTGGGCCGCAGGCCGCACCGATGCCGGCGTGCACGCCGCCGCCCAGGTGGTGCATTTCGACAGCCACGGGCCGATCCCGGCTGAGCGCTGGGCCCGGGCCCTGAACGGACGGCTGCCCGCCTCGATCCGCGTCAGGGCCGCCGCCAGAGTTCCCGCCGACTGGCATGCCTGCTTCTCGGCCACCTACCGGCGCTACCGCTACACCCTGTTCAACGGCCGGGCCCCGAACCTCTTTCTGGCTCCCTGGAGCTGGCATCGCTACCAGTGCCGACTGGACGAGCAGCGCATGGACGAAGCACTCCAGGGCCTGCTCGGCAACCACGACTTCACGGCCTTCCAGAAGGCCGGCAGCCGGCGCCTGCACGCCCGCACCACCGTGCAGGAAGTGGCCCTGGATCGCCAGGGGGATCTGCTGCGGGTGGAACTGCAGGCCAGCGGCTTCCTCTACGGCATGGTGCGGCTCGTGCTGGGGCAGCTGGTGGCGGTGGGGGAAAGGCGGCTGAGCCCGGCGGCCTTTGAGCAGCGCTGGCGGCAGCAACAGCGCCAGGCGGTGAAAGAGGCTGCCCCACCCCACGGGCTGTGCCTGCTGCGGGTGGGCTACCCCAAACCCATCTTCCCAACAGCCGCCTGGTATGATTGCCAGCCGCGGTATCAGCTCGACACCACCGATTCACCGGAGGTTACAGCTGGCCTATCCGTCGATCCGCAGGGCCCGCCGCGGCCAAGCGGTATGGTCGTTTGAACGGCTCGGTTTCCACCTGCCATCCCGACCACCTGCCCAGCCCTCTACGGCCTGCCGGTGCCTGACCAGGCGATATGAACAAGACTCCCCTGCCCTCCGTTGATTCCCTCGACCGCCAGTGGTTTGTGGTCGACGCTGAGAATCAGACCCTCGGTCGCCTGGCCAGCGAAGTGGCCTCGGTGCTGCGCGGCAAGAACAAGCCCTGCTACACCCCTCACCTCGATGCCGGTGACTTCGTCATCGTCATCAACGCCGACAAGGTGCGCGTGAGCGGCAACAAGGCCAGCCAGAAGCTCTATCGCCGCCACTCCGGGCGCCCCGGTGGCATGAAGACCGAAACCTTCGCCCACCTCCAGGCCCGCCTTCCCGAGCGGATCTTGGAGAAGGCGATCAAGGGCATGCTTCCCCACAACGCCCTCGGCCGTCAGCTGTTCCGCAAGCTGAAGGTGTACAAGGGCACCGAGCATCCCCACACCGCCCAGAAGCCCCAGCCCCTCGCCCTCGATCCTGCCGCCGCCGCCCAATGAGCACCTCCAACGTCGTCTACTGGGGCACCGGTCGCCGCAAGACCGCCGTGGCCCGTGTCCGTGTCGTGCCCGGCAGCGGCAGCGTCACGATCAACGGCCGTCCCGGCGATAACTACCTGAACTACAACCCCGTCTACCTGGCGGCGGTCAAAGCCCCCCTCAACACCCTGGGGCTCGCCACCGACTACGACCTGCTGGTGAACGTGCGCGGCGGTGGCCTCACCGGCCAGGCCGATGCCATCAAGCAGGGCGCTGCCCGGGCCCTGTGCGAGCTGTCCCCGGATAACCGCAAACCGCTCAAGACGGAGGGCCACCTCAGCCGCGACCCCCGGGCCAAGGAACGCCGCAAGTACGGCCTCAAGAAAGCCCGTAAGGCGCCCCAGTTCTCGAAGCGCTGATCTTCAACTCGAAGCGCCGATCGTCGATCTCCTTCAGACCTTTCCAGCCATGCCCAAGGCCGACATTCATCCCACCTGGTACCCCGATGCCAAGGTGATCTGCAACGGAGAGGTGGTGATGACCACCGGCTCCACCTCACCTGAGCTCCATGTGGACGTGTGGAGCGGCAACCACCCCTTCTACACCGGAACCCAGAAGATCCTCGACACCGAGGGCCGGGTTGACCGCTTCATGCGCAAGTACGGCATGGCCAGCCTCGACAGCAGTGCTGGCGTCAAGACCGAACCAGAAGCGAAGCCCGAAGCCGGCACCACCGAAGCCAGCACCACCGAGGCCTGAGCCAACGGAGCCGCGCGGCCGGGAGAGTCACTTCTGCCCGGTGCGCCCCTCCTGACAGCTCCGGAATCGCTGGCCCATGGATCCCTCTCTCCTTCATGATCGGCTCACGGCCGCCAGGAGCACCTTTGAGACCCTGGAGCGCCAACTGGCGGATCCTGCCGTGGCCTCAAACCCCGAGCAGCTGCAGGCGATCGCCCGCGAGCGCTCACGCCTGGAACCGCTGGTGCGGAACCATGAGCGCTTCCAGAAGCTGAAGCAGGAAGAGGACGAAGCCCGGCAACTGCTGCGGGAGCACCGGGGTGACGCTGGCATGGAGCAACTGGCCAGCGAGGAACTGCAGCAGCTCGGCAAGGCCATCGCGGCCCTGGAACAGACGCTCACCGTGGCTCTGCTGCCGCAAGATCCCCGCGATGAGCGCAGCGTGATGCTCGAGGTGCGGGCCGGGGCCGGCGGCGACGAGGCCGCCATCTGGGCCGGCGACCTGGCCCGCATGTACGAGCGCTACGCCCAGAGCCTGGGCTGGCGGGTGGATCCGGTGTCGGCTTCGGAGGCGGAGCTGGGGGGCTACAAGGAGCTGATCCTGGCGATCCGGGGCGAGGGCGTGTTCAGCCAGCTGAAATTCGAGGCCGGCGTGCACCGGGTGCAGCGGGTGCCGGCCACGGAGTCCCAGGGGAGGGTGCACACCTCCACGGCCACGGTGGCCGTGATGCCGGAGGCCGATCCGGTGGAGGTGCAGATCGAGCCCGGCGACGTGGAGATCAGCACCGCCCGCTCCGGCGGGGCCGGCGGCCAGAACGTCAACAAGGTGGAAACGGCGGTGGACCTGATCCACCGACCCACCGGCATTCGCGTGTTCTGCACCCAGGAGCGCTCGCAGCTGCAGAACCGGGAGCGGGCCATGGAGATCCTGAGGGCCAAGCTCTACGAGCGCCAGCTCGCTGAGGCCAACGCCAGGGAGCGCTCCGACCGGCTGGCGCAGGTGGGCAGCGGCGACCGCAGCGAAAAGATCCGCACCTACAACTACAAGGACAACCGCACCACCGACCACCGCCTGGGGCGCAACTTCTCGCTCGAGCCCATTCTCAATGGCCAGCTCCACGACCTGATCGGGGCCTGCATCACCGCCGACCAGAACCGCCGCCTCGATGCCCTCGCCGCCCAGGTGAGCGCCTGAACGGGCAGCCGCGCTCAGACGAGCAGCTCGGCGCCGGACTCCACGCCGATCAGGTATTTGGCCCACTCGTGGTGGCGACCGGCCCGCAGGTGGCGCGTCGCCTCATAGCCGAGGCCGCTGGCGGGACGATGGGGTTGGCGGCGCAGGGCCATGCCGGCCTCCCGCGGCGTGCGGTTGCCCTTGCGCACGTTGCAGCTCAGGCAGGCGGTGGTCACGTTCTCCCAGCTGTCCAGCCCACCGCGGCTGCGGGGAACGACGTGATCCACCGAGAGCTGATCTCCGCCATAGCCGCAGTACTGGCAGCAGTGGCCGTCCCGGTGGAAGAGATTGCGCCTGGTGAGCGGCAGTTGCCGGTAGGGCACGCGCACGAACTGCCGCAGGCGGATCACCGTGGGGAGCAGAGTATCCTCGCGGATCAGATGTGTCGGGTCGTGTTCCAGGCCTTCGGCTTTGCCCTTGAGAAGCATCACCACGGCGCGGCGCCAGGTGGTGATGTTGAGGGGTTCGTAGGAGGCGTTGAGGACGAGGACGTGGCCCATGCCAGAGCCGGGATTACCCGTCATGCTAATTGCGCTGGATTGAGGAATCCGTGACGCAGGCCACGAACCAAGGCTGGCTGCCGAGCCTGCCCCTGGTGGAGGCCGGCCTGGAGCGGCGGCGGGCCTGGGTGGACGTGGAGGCCTGGGCGATCACCGCCAACGCCCGGTCGCTGAAGCGCGCCATCGGCCCGGACTGCTCCCTGATGGCCGTGGTCAAGGCCGATGGCTATGGCCATGGTGCCGTGGTGGTGGCCCGGGCCGCCCTGGAGGGGGGAGCCAGCTGCTTCGGGGTCGCCACCCTCGGCGAGGGGATCCAGCTGCGCCAGGCCGGCATCGAGGCGCCGGTGCTGGTGCTGGGCGGGCTCGGCCATCCCGAGGAACTGCGCAGCTGCCAGCGCTGGCAGCTGATGCCCACGATCAGCGGCATGCGGGAGGCCCTGCTCTGTCAGAACCTGGCCAGCGGCGGCGGCGCCCCGATGGCCGTGCAACTGAAGCTCGACACGGGCATGACCAGGCTGGGAGCGGCCTGGCAGGAGGGGCCGAGGCTGGTGAGAGCCATCCAGGAGCTGGATGCCGTGCACCTGGCAGGGGTCTACTCCCACCTCGCCAACGCTGACGCCGAGCCGGAAGCCGCCGTGGCCGGGGGTCTGGACCCCACCACGGCGGAGCAGAAACGCCGCTTCGACAACGTGCTGGCGAACCTGAAGCAGCAGGGGCTCGAGCCGGGGATCCGCCACCTGGCCAATTCGGCCGCCACCCTGCGCAGCCCTGCGCTCCACTACGACATGGTGCGGGTGGGCCTGGCCCTGTATGGCCACAGCCCCGCCCCCCATCTGCGCCGAGTGCTCGACCTGCAGCCGGCCCTGCACCTGCACGCCCGGGTCACCCTGGTGCGCGAGGTGCCTGAGGGCGTTGGGGTGAGCTACGGCCACCGCTTCCACACCGCGCGCCCCAGCCGCCTGGCGGTGGTGGGCATCGGCTATGCCGACGGGGTGCCCCGGCAACTCTCCAACCAGATGGAGGTGCTGTTCGAGGGTCAGCGCCTGGCGCAGGTGGGGGCGATCACCATGGATCAGCTCGTGGTGGATGCCACCGAATGCCCCGATCTGGAGACGGGCTCGGTGGTGACCCTGCTGGGCAGCGATGGCGACCAGCAGATTCAGCCCACCGACTGGAGCGAGCGCTGCGGCACCATCCCGTGGGAAATCCTCTGCGGTTTCAAGCTGCGCCTGCCGAGGCTGGAGGCCCAACCCGCCAGAGCCTGAGTGAGCCGATGGCCACGCTGATAAGCTCATTGGGCCCCTGGAGAGGTGGCTGAGCGGTTGAAAGCGGCTCCCTGCTAAGGAGTTACAGGAGGCAACTTCTGTCGAGGGTTCGAATCCCTCCCTCTCCGTTGAACTGCCCAAGCCCCCTGCCCTGAGCTGGTCGCTCCGGCCTTGGGCCCTCAGTGCCTGCAAGCCCTGCAGAGGTGGCTGGCGAGCGCCGGCAGCAGCCGTTCATCGAGGGCCCGCTCCCGACCCTCGCTGAACACCACCAGCAGGAAGGGGTCGTGGCCCTCAGCCTCCACATAGGCGGCGTCATGGCGCGCCTGACTCATCCAGCCGGCCTTGCTCCACAGCCTGGCCTGATCGGGCAGGCCGGCTCCGAGGAAGCCGTCCACCTGGTTTTCCGGGTCGGCCGCGCGGCAGTCCGCCTCCAGACTGCGCTCCAGCAGCTGTCGCATGCGTGCACAGGCCGGCGGCGAGACCACAGCGGCGGCCATCACCGCCAGCAACAGCCTGGCCACCGCCTCGCTGCTGAGGCTGTTGCGGTTGTCCAGCTCCGGGCCGTAGAAGGCCCGCTCGCGGCCGTAGGGACCATCGCCCCAGGTTTTCTGGCAGGCGTTGCAGCCCTGCAGCTCAGGCCACCCCAACCCTGCCAGCCAGTCGTTCACCAGCTGGCGCTGCCGCACCCAGGCCTCCATGCGTTCGGGGGGCAGGGCCGGACCGCTGGTGGTGCCGCTGAGCAGATCCACCACCAGGCCGGTGGCGTCATTGCTGGAGTCGCGGATCATGTCGGCCAGAGCCCGCCTCAGCTCAGGCCCGTCCTCGAGCCATTCCTCCTGCAGCCAGGCCTCAACGGCGATCAGATACACCAGCTTCACCACACTGGCGGGGTAGCGCTGGCGACCCCCCCCCCAGCTGGCGCCCCGTCCGGGGAGGCCCCAGAAGGCGCTGGGCCCCGCCTCCATGGCTCGCTCCCGCTGGGATGGAGCAAAGCGAACCCAGGTGATCGAGAGCTGCTGGCCCAGACCCGGGCGGCCCTCCAGCTCCAGCGCCTCGATCAGCTCAGCCAGGGTCTGCGCCATGCCCTGGTCCTGGCTGTAGAACGCCATCAGTGCCGGCACAAGCTGTGACGACCCTAGGAACCCCCCAGTCGCTTCCCCTTGCGGAGGGCACGGCGGCTGCGCCGGAACTGCTCCTGCCCGGCAGCGTCTGGCGGCTGGAGGCCCCCCTCGACCTGTTCAGCCGTCCGCAGGGAAGCGGGCTCGCCACCCAGGCGGCTGGCGGGCGCTGCCTGGAGATCTGCAGCGGCTTGAGGCAGGGCCGCCTGCGGGTACGCCTGCTGGAGGACGGCTACCCGGGCTGGATCGCGGCCGATGCGCTGCTGGGGCAGGCGATGGCCAGCCGCGCTCCCAGGCCGTTGCTGCTGGCTCGCGCCGCCATCGAGGAACGGCTGGCGGCGGTGCTGGCCTTTGCCATGGCCGCCAACCAAAGGCCCAACACCTATCTGTGGGGCGGCAGCCTCGGGCCCGACTTCGACTGTTCCGGGCTGGTGCAGGCGGCCTACGCCAGCACCGGCATCTGGCTGCCGCGCGATGCCTACCTGCAGGAGCGCTTCTGCCAGCCCCTGGCGGTGCGCCCCGGCGTGTTCCACCAGCTCGAGCCCGCCGACCTGATCTTCTTCGGCAGCCCGCAGCGCTGCACCCACGTGGCCCTGCACCTGGGCAGCGGACGCTATCTGCACAGCTCCGGGCGCGAGCACGGCCGCAACGGCATCGGCATCGACGATCTCAACCCCAACAATGCTCACCCCGTGGCGGGCCACTACCGCGCCGAACTGCGCGGCGCCGGACGGGTGATGCGCTGTCACGACGGCAGTCCCCTGCCCGCCTAGGTTCCTTGCCTGCGATCGGGCCGCGATGGATCTCTCAGTGGTGGTGCCCCTCTACAACGAGGAGCAGAACGTGCCGCTGCTGGTGGAGCAGGTGCTGCGATCGATCCGCCCCCTGGGGCTGGAGCACGAGCTGGTGGTGGTGGATGACGGCTCCAGCGACGGCACCGCCGAGGTGCTGCGCGGGCTGAGCAGCAGCCGGCCGGAGCTGGTGGTGGTGCTGCTGCGGCGCAACTACGGCCAGAGCGCCGCCATGGCCGCGGGCTTCGATGCCAGCTGCGGGCAGGTGATCGTCACTCTTGATGGAGACCTGCAGAACGATCCGGCCGACATTCCCATGCTGCTGGAGCGGCTGGAACAGGGCTTTGATCTGGTGAGCGGCTGGCGCCACCAGCGGCAGGACCATGCCGTGTCGCGGCTGCTGCCCAGCCGCATCGCCAATCGTCTGATCGCCCGGGTCACCGGCGTACGCCTGCACGACTATGGCTGTTCTCTCAAGGCCTACCGCCGCGAGGTGGTGGACGACCTCAACCTCTACGGCGAGCTGCACCGATTTCTGCCAGCCCTGGCCTTCATCGAGGGGGCCCGCATCAGCGAGGTGCAGGTCGGCCACCACGCCCGCCGCTATGGCCAGAGCAACTACGGCATCGATCGCACCTTCCGGGTGCTGATGGACCTGCTCACGGTGTGGTTCATGAAGCGATTCCTGACCCGGCCGATGCACGTGTTCGGTTCAGCCGGGCTGGCGGCCATGGCGGTGGGTCTGCTGCTGACTGTGGCCCTGGTGGTGGAAAAGCTGCTGCTGGGGGCCGAGATCGGCGATCGGCCGCTGTTGCTGGTGGCCCTGATCAGCGTTGTGGCGGGCGTGCAGCTGTTCTGCTTCGGGCTGCTGGCTGAACTGCAGATGCGCACCTACCACGAGAGTCAGGGGCGGCCCATCTACCGGGTGCGCGAGACGTTGCGGGGCAGCGCCACGACCGGTTCCCCCGCCTGAGGCCGGGACTGCCGGCCCCGGAAGCGTTCCAGCGCCAGAGCTGCCTCCAGCACCACGCGGGGGTCGGGGTCGCGGCGGGCCCTGTGCAGCAGCGGCAGGGTGCAGCGGTGACCCCAGCGGCGGGCCACCTTCACGGCGACCAGACGGTTGGCGTGATCCGCCTCGAAATGGCGCTGCAGCGCCTTGAGCAGCTGCTGCTGATCGCGAGCACGGAGCGCCACACCGGCAGGCTGGCGAGCGAGAGGCGAGGCAGCAGCGAAGGCGGCGGCAGCCTCGTCGGCGCTGGGCGGCCCTGAGCGGGAGGGCTGCCCGGCAGGGGAGACGGGGTGGCCGGGGGGCTGCAGGGCCGTGGGCTGGTGCAGCTGGCTGCGGTTCAGGGCCGCCACGGCACTGGCATCGGTGGAGCGCAGCAGGCGGGCGGGGGGACGGCGACCGAGCCACCAGAGCGCCAGGGCCAGCAGACCGGCCAGGGCAGCGAGGCTGGAGGGAGGCATGGATTGAACTTTTATGTCGCCCAGCAGGGCCCAAGAAGGCTGTGCTGGAAACGATCCTTACAGTACCGGCGGTTGCTACTGGCCTGCGCCATGACTGGAGAATTTGCTGCCGCCTGGATGCCCTCGGTGTTCGTGCCCCTCGTCGGGATCCTCGGCCCAGCCGTGGCGATGGCGCTGTTGTTCAACGTGATTGAAGCCCGCGACTGAGCGCTCCGGGCCTCGGAGTGCCGACGCCCCTTTCAACACCCTCACATCCATCCCCATGACCGTGACCCCCGTGGCCGACCCCTGTGTCGGCAATCTGGCCACTCCCGTCAACAGCAGCTATTTCAGCAAGGCGTTCCTGAATGCCCTGCCGGCCTATCGCCCTTCCCTGTCGCCCAACCGGCGCGGCCTGGAAGTGGGAATGGCCCATGGCTTCCTGCTGTACGGACCCTTCGCGTTCACGGGCCCCCTGCGGCTCACCGAGTACGCCAGCACCAGTGGTCTGCTGGCTGCGATCGGTCTGGTGTCGATCCTCACGGTCTGCCTGTCGATCTACGGCACAGCGGGCACAGGCCCCAACGTGCAGCCAGCGGACGCCACTGTGGACAATCCGCCTGCAGACCTGTTCACCAAGGCCGGCTGGGCTGAGTTCGCCAGCGGCTTCTGGCTGGGCGGTTGCGGTGGTGCGGCCTTCGCCTGGTTCCTGGCGACCACCGCCATGGTTTCCCCTCTGGGGAGCATTGCCGGTGGCGTCTGGAGCATGGGCTGACATCCAGCAGCTCTGCTGGCAGCCTTGCCGACCACCGCTGCTGCAGCAAGGTCCATCCAAGCCCCGCCGTTGGCGGGGTTTTTATTTGGCGGGTGAGGATGGAGAAGCAGTCGCTGGAGAGCTTCATGGGCACGCAGGTTTCCCGCCCAAAGCGCACGCTGGCCTGCCCACGCCGCGGGTTGGCTCAGCAGGGCCTCTGGCCTGCAGGCCTGGCCCTGGCAGCCAGCGCCCTGCTGCTGCTTGGCGGCTGTCAGCCGCAGAACGCGCCCGAGCCGGAGCCACCCGCTGCCCCGGCGCTGCCACCGACCAGCGGCAGCGGCAGCCAAAGCAGCAGCGCCACTCCCAACAGCACCGAAGCGCCCACAGGCTCGGCGGCCGCGGCCCTGCAGGAAAAGGGCAGAAGCAGTGGCCTGGTGCAGGGCCACGCCGCCACGGTGGCCTGCCTGCGGGGCGAGCGCGCCCAGACCGATGGCAATGAACTCCGCTGCGAAGACTGGGCCTACGTGCGCCAGAACTACGCCAGTGCCCGCTGAGGAATGCCGACGCGGCGACCTCAGGGCTGGTTGCGGTCCAGGAGTGCTGAGCCCAGCCAGGCGCCGCAGGCCACCAGCAGCAGGCCGCCCAACAGATTCCCGGCCACGATGGCTGTCACCCCGAGCCAGTGCCCCAGGGTGAGCTGCTGGGCGATGGAGAGCATCCAGGAAGAAAACGTGGTGAGACTGCCACAGAAACCCACACCAGCCCAGAGGTAGAGGCGGGCCCGGCTGGCGGGCTGAACGATCAGCAGGCCGATCAACAGGCAACCGCTCAGATTCGCCAACAGCGAAGCCTGCAACAGGGCTGCCCCAGGGCCGGCCTGAGCTGCCGCCGCCAGGTCGAGCTGCCAGCGGAGCAGCCCACCCGGCACGGCACCGAGCGTCAACAGCAGCAACTCCTTGGACTCCCGCTTCAGGGGTTCTCTCATCTCAGGGCACCGATCAGCAGACCGGCCTGCATGGCCAGCAGACCCGCCAGCAGCGAGCCGCCGGCCAGGGCACAGGCCTCGCCCCAATGGCGGCGCTGCAACACCTGGTGCAGCTCAGCCACGAAGGAGGAAAAGGTGCTGAAACCTCCGAAGAAGCCGGTGCCCAGCAACAGCATCGTGCTGCGGGCTCCAGGGCCGCCACCCTGCTGCAAGGCAGCCAGCAGACCGAGGGCAAAACAGGCCACCACATTCACCACAAAGGTGCCCCAGTGCTTGCGGGGCAGCGCCGGCTCCAGGTGGTTGACCACCCTGTAGCGCAGCCAGGCTCCTGGCACCACGCCAAGGGCCACCAACACCGACGAGGTGGCCGTGGACAGAGAACTCATCACGGCGCGAGTGCCAACAGATGGAGCAATGACATGAAAAAAACCCCGGCCTGAGCCGGGGTTGGATTGGTGGTCCCTCGAGCGAGGCAAGCGTCAGGCTGCGTCAGCCGAACTTGCCAGAGGTGGAGGCGATCAGGAACGCCGCGTAGGTGAGGAAGTAACCCACGGTGAAGTGGGCCAGACCAACCACACGGGCCTGAACGATGGACAGGGCCACGGGCTTGTCACGCCAGCCCACCAGGTTGGCGAGCGGGGTGCGCTGGTGGGCCCAGACGATGGTCTCGATCAGCTCCTGCCAGTAACCACGCCAGGAGATCAGGAACATGAAGCCCGTTGCCCACACAAGGTGGCCGAACAGGAACATCCAGGCCCAGACCGCCAGGTTGTTGGAACCAGCGGGGTTGTAGCCGTTGATCAGCTGGGAGCTGTTGAGCCACAGGTAATCGCGGAACCAGCCCATCAGATAGGTGCTGGATTCGTTGAACTGGGCCACGTTGCCCTGCCAGATGGCGAGGTGCTTCCAGTGCCAGTAGAAGGTGACCCAACCCACAGTGTTCAGGGCCCAGAAGACAGCCAGATAGAAGGCGTCCCAGGCGCTGATGTCGCAGGTGCCGCCACGGCCGGGGCCGTCGCAGGGGAAGGAATAACCGAAGTCCTTCTTGTCGGGCATCAGCTTGGAACCCCGGGCATCCAGGGCGCCCTTCACCAGGATCAAGGTGGTGGTGTGGAGACCAAGCGCGATGGCATGGTGCACCAGGAAGTCACCAGGACCGATCTGGAGGAACAGGGAGTTGGTGCCGGAGTTGAGGCTGTCCAGCCAACCAGGCAGCCAGACGGCGCCGTAGTTGGGCCAGGCTGTGGACGCAATGCTCTCGGAATTGGAGAGCAGAATGTCCATGCCGTAGAGGGCCTTACCGGAGGAAGCCTGCACGAACTGGGCGAACACCGGCTCAATCAGGATCTGCTTCTCGGGAGTGCCGAAGGCCACGACCACGTCGTTGTGGACGTAGAGACCCAGGGTGTGGAAACCGAGGAACAGAGAGACCCAGCTCAGGTGGCTGATGATCGCTTCCTTGTGCTCCAACATCCGAGCAAGAACGTTGTTCCTGTTGGCCTCGGGGTCGTAGTCACGGATGAAGAAGATCGCACCGTGAGCGAAGGCACCGCACATCAGGAAGATGGCGATGTACTGGTGGTGGGTGTAAAGGGCAGCCTGCGTTGTGTAGTCCTTGGCGATGAACGCGTAGGACGGCAGGGCATACATGTGCTGAGCCACCAGGCTCGTCACCACACCGAGGCTGGCCAGGGCCAGACCCAGCTGGAAGTGGAGCGAGTTGTTGATGGTGTCGTACAGACCCTTGTGGCCAGCGCCGAGGTCACCAGGGGTGCCCTTGGGTGGGTTGTGAGCCTCAAGGATCTCCCTGATCGAGTGACCAATACCGAAGTTCGTCCGGTACATGTGGCCAGCGATCACAAAAATACAGCCAATCGCCAGGTGGTGATGGGCAATATCCGTGAGCCAGAGAGCCTCGCTCTGGGGGTGGAAACCACCCAGGAAGGTGAGGATCGCGGTGCCCGCGCCTTCAGCGGTGCCGAACACCTGGTAAGCGGTGTCGGGGTTCTGGGCGTAAACGCCCCAGTTGCCAGTGAAGAAGGGACCCAGACCTGCCGGGTGAGGCGACACGGAGAGGAAGTTGTCCCAACCGACGTGCTGACCACGGGATTCAGGAATGGCCACGTGAACCAGGTGTCCGGTCCAGGCGATCGAACTGAAGCCGAACAGCACAGCCAGGTGGTGGTTGAGCCGGGATTCAGCGTTCTTGAACCAGGCCAGGGAAGGCCTGAACTTGGGTTGAAGGTGAAGCCAGCCGGCGAACAGAGCCCAGGCCGAGAGGATCATCATGAAGATGGCCCCTTGATAGAGCTCGGCGTTGGAGCGCATCCCGATCGTGTACCACCAGTGGTACAGACCGGAATAGGCGATGTTCACCGGAGAAGAAGCGCCCGCCTGGGTGAAGGCAGCGATGGCGCCTTCACCGAAGTGGGGATCCCAGATCGCGTGAGCGATGGGACGGACATGCAGAGGATCGGTGACCCACTGCTCAAAGTTGCCCTGCCAGGCGATATGGAACAGGTTGCCCGAAACCCAGAGGCCGATGATGGCCAGGTGACCGAAGTGGGTGGAGAACAGCTTTTGGTAAAGCCGCTCCTCGGTCATGCCGTCGTGGCTCTCGAAGTCGTGAGCCGTGGCAATGCCGTACCAAATACGGCGGGTTGTCGGGTCCTGTGCCAGACCCTGGCTGAACGAAGGAAATTTCGTTGCCATTGGGAAAGGTCAGGAAAGGTCAGCCGACCGCAATCATGCGGGCCAGGAAGAAGGACCAAGTGGTCGCGATGCCGCCCAGCAGGTAATGGGCGACACCCACGGCACGGCCCTGGGTGATGGAAAGGGCGCGGGGCTGAATGGCCGGCGCCACCTTCAGCTTGTTATGAGCCCAGACGATGGACTCAATCAGCTCTTGCCAGTAGCCGCGGCCACTGAACAGGAACATGAGGCTGAAGGCCCAGATGAAGTGGGCACCCAGGAACATCAGGCCGTAGGCACTGGAGCTCGAGCCATAGCTGTTGATCACCTGTGCGGCCTGGGCCCACAGGAAGTCACGCAGCCAACCATTGATGGTGATGGCGCTCTGGGCAAAATTGCCGTTGGTGATGTGCTGGACGCTGCCGTCAGCATTGACGGTGCCCCACACGTCGCTCTGCATCTTCCAGGAGAAGTGGAAGATCACGATCGACAGGGAGTTGTACATCCAGAACAGGCCGAGGAACACGTGGTCCCAAGCCGACACCTGGCAGGTACCGCCACGGCCGGGGCCGTCGCAGGGGAAGCGGAAACCGAGGTTCGCCTTGTCGGGAACGAGGCGGGAGCTGCGGCTGTAGAGCACACCCTTCAGCAGGATCAGCACGGTGACGTGGATCGTGAAGGCGTGGATGTGGTGGACCATGAAGTCCGCCGTGCCCAGGGGGATCGGAGCAGCGGCGACCTTGCCACCCACCGCCACCACGGCGCCATTGAACACTTCACTCACGCCGGCGAGGGCGTTGGGAGCGGTGCTGCCGGCTGCAGCGGCGTGCAGACCCTGGATCCACTGCGCGAAGATGGGCTTCAGAGCAATGGCGGAGTCGCTGAACATGTCCTGGGGACGGCCCAGGGCACGCATCGTGTCGTTGTGGATGTAGAGGCCGAAGCTGTGGAAGCCGAGCCAGATGCACACCCAGTTCAGGTGGCTGATCAGGGCATCGCGGGCCTTGAGGACGCGATCCAGCACGTTATCGATGTGCTTGGCGGGGTCGTAGTCACGCACCATGGCAATGGCAGCGTGGGCACCGGCGCCAACGATCAGGAAGCCTCCAATCCACATGTGGTGGGTGAAGAGTGAAAGCTGAGTGGCGTAATCAATCCCGATGTAGGGATAGGGCGGCATCGCATACATGTGATGCGCCACGATGATGGTCAGCGAGCCGAACAAGGCCAGGTTCACGCCGAGCTGGGCATGCCAGCTGGTGGTCATGAACTCGAACAGACCATCGTGGCCCTTGGGAGCCGGGAACAGCAGGGGGTCGCCCTTCTGACCTTCCAGGATTTCCTTGATGCTGTGGCCGATGCCCCAGTTGGTGCGGTACATGTGGCCCGCCACAATGAACAGCACGGCGATCGCCAGATGGTGATGCGCAATGTCTGTCATCCAGAGGCTGCCCGTCACAGGATTCAAACCACCCTTGAAGGTGAGGAAATCGCTGTAGGCCGCCCAGTTACCGGTGAAGAAGGCGGAGATGCCAGCACCGAATCCGGGGTAGAGCTGCGAGAGCACATCCTGGTTGATGAACTCGTGGGGCAGCGGGATGTCGGCATAGGAGGCGATGGTCTTGCCATTGATCGCCAGCGGCTGGCCGGCATCAATGGCATCCATCAGAGCCGTGGTGGGCAGGGACACGTGCAGGAGGTGCCCTGTCCAGGACAGGGAGCCCAGGCCAAGCAGTCCAGCCAGATGGTGGTTGAGCATCGACTCAACGTTCTGGAACCACTCGAGCTTGGGGGCTGCTTTGTGGTAGTGGAAGACGCCCGCGTTGAGCATCAGGCCGGCCATCACCAGAGCGCCGATTGCCGTGCAGAGCAATTGGAACTCATTGGTGAAGCCCCAGGCCCTCCACACGTGGAAGAGTCCGGAGGTGATCTGAATGCCGTGGAAGCCGGCACCCACATCACCATTGAGAATTTCCTGGCCAAAAATGGGCCAGACCACCTGGGCTGAAGGCTTGACGTGCAGAGGGTCAGCCAGCCAGCCGGTGTAGTTGGAGAAGCGGGCTCCGTGGAAGAAGGCGCCGCTCAGCCAGATGAAAATGACGGCCAGATGGCCGAAGTGAGCAGAGAAGATTTTGCGAGAGACCTCTTCGAGGTCGCTCGTGTGGCTGTCGAAATCGTGAGCGTTGGCGTGGAGGTTCCAAACCCAGGTGGTGGTTTTGGGACCTTTGGCCAAGGTTCTGTCGAAGTGTCCGGGCTTTTCAAAAAGCTCGAACGTGGCCGGAACGGGGTTCCGGTCGACCATGGCCTTGGCCTTTTCCCCACGCTCTGGTGGGCTGATGGTCATCGAGACGTTCCTCGAGGGACGGGGTCGAGGTGGTGATCCACCCCTGGAAGCCATCGCATCCGCGCGAGGCGGAGACGGATGACTGATGGGCCCCATGACCGGACCTGCCGGAGCCGGGCCTGTCATGGGCTCCAGCCGGCAGGGGCCTCGCGAAGTGGCGAGATCCGTTGCCATGGCTGGGGCTTTGGGCCCCAGGTAGGGGACCGCTGGCGGCACTATAAGGGTCAAATCCATGCCCCTTGGGCGCCCAGTTACAAAGGTTCAATCCGGCGCCTTCCCAGGCCAGCACTGGGGTCTGCTGGGCAGTTAGAGATACGCGATTCCAGTACTTTCCATCTGCTTTGTTACATCGTCAGTCTGGAAAGAAGTCTGTCGATGACACAGGCGGGTCTCCATCGCCTGCCTGCCAGCAGAATGCAGGCAAGCTTGCGGGGACCAGACAGGGTGAGGGCGCAGCTGAGCGCAGAGGCGCAGCTCAGACCAGCCGCAAGGGGTCTGGCCAGGATGAGGCAGCGGTTGGGTCCGTTGACGGCTGCTCTGCTGCTGCTTGTCCTGCTGGCCACAGCCTGTGGCAGCCGTGCCCTGCGGGCCGACCCGAACCAGACGGGTCCCGCTGGGCCGATCAGCCCGGTGGCCCCCGCGGGACGGCTGCAGGAGGTGCCGCCTCCGGGGGCCGTGGCCCAGTTGCAGACGGCCCTGGCGAGTCACCACCCCGGGGTGAGGATTCAGGCCCCTGCCGACAACAGCCTGCTGAAGGCCGGGCCCTGGACCCTTGAGCTGGCCGTTCGCGACTGGCCCCTGGCCGATGCGGGCGAGCTGGGGCTGGGTGCCCATCTGGTGGTGCAGATCGACGACCAGGCTCCGATCCGGCTCAGCCAGGGTCCAGCCCCAGGGGCCACCAGCCTGCGGCTCGAGCTGCCGGAGCTGGGCGCCGGCAGCCACCGTGTGAGTGCCTATGCCGCCCGGCCCTGGGGCGAGGCCGTGAAGGATCCCGGCGCCTTCGACCAGATCCGGCTGGCCCGCGTCAACACCAACCCCCTGAGCCAGCCGGCCCCAGGCAGCCCCCAGCTGATTCCCTCGGCCAGCCTGGAGGGCGCCCGGCACCAACCGGTGCTGGTGGACTGGCTGCTGCGGGATGCCCCGCTGCAGGGGCTGCGGCCGGGCGATGGCAGCTGGCGGCTGCGCATCACAGTGAATGGTGACAGCTTTCTCGTGGACGACAGCACCCCCCTCTGGCTCAGGGGCTGGCGCACTGGCTCCAACGCTGTGTTGCTGGAGCTGGTGGATGGCCAGGGGACGCCTCTGAACCCACCCTTCAACAGCCTCGTGCGCGAGGTGTGGATCGACCCGCTGGCTCCAGCCGCCGCCTGGGAAGCTCCATCCCTGAGCGCCCAGCAACTGGCCCAGCTCCTGGGGGAGCAGCCCGTTGAGCCAGCCTCCAGCAACGCTGAGGAGAACGGCGACCAGCAGAGGGGCGAACCCGAAGGCGACGACGCGGGCCTGACGGCGATGCCTGGGTCTGAGCCCACGCCCGCTCAGCAGAACCCCGCCGAACCGGCCCTCCCGGATGACACTGAGACCGCTGGCCAGCCTGAGCGAGCCAGCCACTCAGAACAGAGCAGGCAGCCAGAGCAGAGCGAGCAGCCCGAACCGGATGCCCAGCCAGCGGCGCAGCAAGAGCCGCAGCCGGCAGCAGCGGAGCCTGAGCTGGGCAGCGCTCCGATGGACAGCAGGCCGACCGGTGCGTCCAGCAGCCAGGCGAGCCAGGCCGACGCCAGCCAGGCCACACCTGAGCGGCAGGGGCCCCTGGCCGGGTTGCGCCAACGGTGGGGCCCGTGAGCACACCAGGCAGGGACCCGTTGATCGCGGCTCCACCGGTGGTCGCTGCAGCCCCTGAAGGGGTCTGGGGGCTGAGCTTCAGCCAGGACGGGGATGGGCTGCTGGATCAGCTGCTGGCGGCAGGCCTGATCGCCCATCGCGTGGGCAGCAGCGACGCCGGCGGCCCGCGGGCCTGCCTGCAGCAGCAGTGGCCGCAGGCCCGCGGCTTTGTGGTGGTGGGGGCCTGTGGCCTGGTGTTGCGGCTGGTAGCGCCCCTGCTGGTGGACAAACAGCACGATCCCGCCGTGGTGGTGCTCGATCCGCGGGGCCAGTTCGCCATTCCCCTGCTGGGAGCCCACGCAGCCGGAGCCGAAGCCCTGGCCGAGCGGGTCGCCGCCCTGCTCGGAGGCCAGGTGGTGCGCACGGGCAGCAGCAGCGGCACGGGAAGCCTGGCCCTGGACCAGTTCGGGACGCGATGGGGCTGGCGGCGCGGCCCGGGGGGGGATTGGAGCGCGCTGATGCAACAAGCGGCCAGGGATCCTGGCCAGCTGGTGCTGCAGCAGAAGCAGGGCAGTCGCTGCTGGCTGGAGCTCGAGGCCAGCCGCAGGCTGCCGCCCGTTCAAGCCTTGGCCCCCAGCGACGCTGATCCGGCGACCCAGCTGCTGATCACCGTGCAGCGCGGCCCAGGCTGTCGCTGGCATCCTCCGGGGCTGTGGCTCGGGATCGGCTGCGAACGCCACACCAGCCTGGCCCTGCTGGAGCGAGTGGTGAACCTGCAGCTGCAGGGCCTCAACCTGGCGGAGGAGGCCATCGCCGGGCTGGCCAGCATCGACCGCAAGGCCGATGAACCGGCCCTGCTGGAGCTGGCCCGCCAACGCCACTGGCCGCTGCGCTGGCTGTCTGCCGCGGCCCTGAGCGCCGTAGCGGTGCCCACCCCATCGGCAGTGGTGGCCGCTGAGATGGGCACCGCCAGCGTGGCCGAAGCCGCTGCCCTGCTGGCCGCGGGGCCCGGCGCCCAGCTGCTGCAGGCCAAAGTGATCGAACGGGCCAACCCGGGGGAACAGGGTGCCGCCACCCTGGCCATTGCCCTGGCCAAGGAGCAGTGGGCTCCCCAGCGAGGCCAGCTGCACCTGGTGGGCAGCGGTCCGGGGCGGCTGGATCTGCTCACCCCGGATGGGCGCCGTGCCCTGGCCGAGGCCAGCGTGTGGGTGGGCTACGGGCTCTACCTCGATCTGCTTGAACCGCTGCGCCGGCCCGATCAGCTGCGCCTCGATGGCCGCCTCACGGAGGAGCGCCAGCGCTGCCGCCTCGCCCTGGACCTGGCCAACCAGGGGGTGAGCGTGGCCCTGGTGTCCTCGGGCGACAGCGGCATCTATGCCATGGCCGGCCTGGCCCTGGAGCTGTGGCTGGCCCAACCGGACGACGCCCGCCCGTCGTTCACGGTGCACCCTGGAATCTCGGCACTCCAGCTGGCGGCGGCCCGGGCGGGAGCCCCCTTGATGCACGATTTCTGCACCGTGAGCCTCAGCGACCGGCTCACCCCATGGCCGGTGATTGAGCAGCGCCTGCGGAGCGCGGCCGCAGGGGATTTCGTGGTGGCGCTCTACAACCCCCGCTCCCGCGACCGCGACTGGCAGCTGGGGCAGGCCAGGGCGATCCTGCTGGCCGCCAGGCCCGCCAGCACCCCGGTGGTGATCGCCCGGCAGCTGGGGCGTGTGGATGAGCAGGTGAGCCTGCACAGCCTCGGCGAGCTGCCGATCGAGACTGTGGACATGCTGACCCTGGTGCTGGTGGGGAACAGCACCAGCTACTGCCGTGATGGCCGCATGGTGACCCCCAGGGGCTACCCGGGAGCGGAGCTGAGCTGAGCCAAAGTCGGGATGACAGGATTCGAACCTGCGGCCCCTTCGTCCCGAACGAAGTGCGCTACCAAGCTGCGCTACATCCCGATGGGCTGGACTTTAGAGGACCGCCGATGGAGGAGCGCCGCCGGCGCAGCAGTTGGCGGCGGGGTGCCGACAGCAGCAGGCTGACCTGAGAGACAGCCTTACTTTCTACACTGAGTTCCCTTTGCTGCGGTCTGCTCCGGGCCGGTCTGCCCCCTTGCTGAAACCCGAGTGGCTGCGCGTGAAGGCCCCCCAGCGGGAGCGCATTGGCGAGGTGGCGGAACTGCTGCTGGATCTGAAGCTCAACACGGTCTGCCAGGAGGCCAGCTGCCCGAACATCGGCGAATGCTTCGCTGGGGGAACCGCCACCTTCTTGATCATGGGCCCGGGTTGCACCAGGGCCTGCCCCTACTGCGACATCGACTTCGACAAGAGCGTGCGGGCCCTCGACCCCAGCGAGCCGGAGCGGCTGGGCGAGGCGGTGCACCGGCTGGGCCTCAGCCACGTGGTGATCACCTCGGTGAACCGCGACGACCTGGCAGACGGCGGGGCAAGTCAGTTTGTCGCCTGCATGGCCGAGGTGCGCAAGCGCTCACCCCGCACCACGATCGAACTGCTGATCCCGGATTTCTGCGGCAACTGGCAGGCCCTGGCGACGGTGATGGACGCGGCACCCGATGTGCTGAACCACAACATCGAAACGGTGCCTCGCCTTTACAAGACGGTGCGACCCCAAGGTCTGTACGGCAGGTCCCTGGAGCTGCTGCAGCGGGTGAGGCAAGGCTGGCCACGGACTTACTCCAAGTCTGGGCTGATGGTGGGGCTGGGCGAGACCGATGCCGAAGTGCTGGAGGTGCTGGGTGATCTGCGCGCCAACGCCGTCGACATCGTGACCATCGGCCAGTACCTCTCCCCAGGGCCGAAGCACCTTCCGGTGGATCGCTTCGTGTCCCCTGAGCAATTCAAGGCGTACCAGCTCCACGGCGAGGAGTTCCTGGGCTTTCTCCAGGTGGTGAGCACGCCTCTGACGCGGAGCAGCTACCACGCAGGAGAGGTTCAGCGTCTGATGGCGCAGTATCCTAGATAACCAAGAAAGAACTAAGGAGACGCTGGAAAACCCAGCCCAACCGCGGGACAATGGTGTTGTAATCACAGGCCTGGACTGGGGTGATGGGCAGCAAGCAGCTGGGATTTGGCGATTACGAGCAGTCCATCGCTAAGAAGGCACCAAGCGGGAGAAGTTCTTGGCGGAGATGGACGCGGTGGTGCTATGGCAGGGCCTGATGGCTCTGATCGAGCCCCATTACCCAAGGACCAGCAGCAAAGGCGGCCGCCCGCCCTATCCGCTGGCCACCATGCTGCGGATCCACCTGATGCAGCACTGGTACTCGCTGAGCGCTCCAGCGATGGAGGATGCCCTGATCGAGGTGCCCGCCATGCGCCGTTTTGCGGGCATCAACCTGATCAGTGACCTGATCTACTGCTTCGCAGATGACTTCGTCTATGAAACGATCAAGGCCCACCTGAGCCAGCGTGGAATGACGATGCGTCATGGCACGATCGTTGATGCCACGCTGACCGCCGCCCCCAGCTCCACCTTTACGAAGGCGAAGCCCGAGTGTGCCGGAGGCACTAGAACATTGACGGCAAGCGGGATCCGGAGATGCACCAGACCAAGAAGAGTAACCAGTGGTACTACAGGATGAAGGTCCATATCGGCGTTGACAAGGACTCCGACCTGATCCACTCGGTCGTCACCACGGCCGCCAACGTGCATGACATCACCCCAGCCTCTGATCTCCTGCATGGCGATGAGGAGGTGGTCTACACCGACGCTGGATACCAGGGAATCGAGAAGCGAGACAAGAGGAAGGGGCGTGGGATCGGCTCTCGCGTCGCGATGCGACCAGGAAAGCGCAGAGTACTGCCGGATACGCCGGAGGGTCGACTGGATGATCTGGTCGGAACTGCCAAAGCACACATTCGCGCCAAGGTTGAGCATCCGTTCCGGGTGTTCGAACAGCAATTCGGGTTCCAGAAGACCCGGCTGCGTGGCATAGCCAAAAACCGCTGCAAGGTCAATGTGATCGCTGCACTCACGAACGTATTTCTGGCGCGGCGTCAGCTGCTTGCGACTCGATGCGCAGGGGCGTGGTTTGGCCGAACGAAGCCACTCACGGGTGCAAGGCAGAACAAAGGTGCATTAGATTACACTGATTGGGCGCAGATCGATCCCTGAGCCCATCCACAGGAGCAATCCGGCGATGACTGATCTCAGGGACCGCTCAAGCCCTTGTTGCTCAGAGTTTCCCTAGGGGGCAGAACTCCACAAGAGGTCTACACTGAGTGCGAACACTGTTCTTCCCGCCCTAGGCCAACGATGCCAGGGGCCGAAGCCGGCTAACAATAAGCACCTACCTCAGAACTCATCAACGAATCACCAGCCAAAGCTCGTGTCGACTCAGAGCCTTAATTCAACAATCTATGAAGCTTGCAAGGCAAGAGATACTCAGGCTGTCAAAGCCCTCTTTTGTGATCCCCAGAGCTTGGCAAACAGTACGTTCCTCTCGCATCTTGCAGGAGCGCTGTACTTTGAAGACTGTGCCCAGCCAACTAGAGAGAGTGATGACTACAGAGTGAAGCTTATCTGCCTTGAGGATTCCACAAGACTTTTTTCTTTTGTCAAGCACTACCCTTTCGAGACCATGTTTGATCTGTTTGAAGCTGTTGACGCTCGGAAGACGGACTTTGACTATTCAAAATTCTTGGAAACCAATGGAATTGGGCCTGAGCCTGGCGAGGAAGGACATCTTGGGTGCTCATTAAGCCACTATAAGCTTTGGGGCCAGATCGCCAACCGCGAAAAGAGATGGTCATTAGTTGTTGAGGATGACGCATTCTTTTTACCTTATGCTGGCGATGCAATTTCAAAGGCCATTGACGAAGCTCCCAATGATGCTGATATTATATTCGTAAATGGTCGGACATGTGAGAAGCTCTACTCACAAGTGCGATTTAAAGATGGCTCGCTGACTGGGATTCCGAATAGGTTCCTGTTCTCGCGTTCAGAGTTGCTTCAGATTATGGACTCCAACTATGAGTATTTGCAAAGGAGCAGGAGAAGTGGTAAGCCACTGCTTTACTGTGGAACAGATGGTTACCTTGTTTCGCCAAGGGGCGCCAGGAAGCTCGCTACATTTGCAAGCAGCTATGGGTTTGGCACGTTACCAGTGGGGAGGGGCAATAATGTTGACCTAATTCTGTGCGCGATCACCACGAGCATTGGTGACCATCATTCAAAGAATGAGCTCGTGAATAGAGCTCAGTATAAGATCCGTAGCGGTCTTATAAAGGAGGATGCCATAATCAGTTCGTATGTCACCGCATATCCAGTTGTTGATACGCTCGATCGTGCCGGTCAACGTTGTGCTTCGGAGATCCGTCGACGTGTCAATAGATAGTCTCTCTCGTCCAGATGCACGTTAACCGGTTACACAGCTGGTGCTTTTTATGGCTTATCCGGGCCCCGTGATTCTAGGAAAAGCCTGGACAACCCAGGATGATAACGGGACAATGCTCCTGTGATCACAGGCCAAGACTGGGGTGATGGGTGGCAGGCAGTTGAGATTCTGTGACTACGAGCAGGCCACCACCAAGCAGCTCTCCAAGCGTGAGAAGTTCTTGACTGACATTGGCTAGGACTAAGGCCTGCACAGAAGCTGATCGAAAGTGAGCTCCACAACCTTTCTTACGTTGGGATCGGACCAACTGAGTTTCAGCTCCTCTTTATTGGAAGCTCCATCGTAGTTGAGAAAGGGAGGGCGCAAGTTAGTCCACGAAAACATGCATCTGGCTGTCTTTGCACCGCTGAGGGAAAGGGCCGCAATTCGGTGATAGCCATCAAACCAGTTGCAGAAGTATCGCCGAGTTTGCTTATCGGTTATGATATATGCTGCAGGAATAGGGTGCAGATCAATGCCGCAGTCAGCAGCGCAGTCAAGTGATATTGCATTGAAAGCGACGATGGGCGACGAATTGACCCCTGTCCGCAATATATCAAAGAAAGATTTGATGCGAAGCCGCATGCGATCGGCTGCTGCGCTGTCGTCTAGCAGCAGTCTTCTCATGCCCGGGTCATATTCTCCCCTCTTGCTGATGCTACGCATGTAGGTCAGATAACTGTTCGCTAGCGACATCTCGCCAGAAGTATGGAATTCGACCATACCTCGGAACAGTTGCAACCAATACTCGTCAGACCTGAACCCGGTTTTCCGAGTTGGCGTGCAGTCTTGCTCAAGCTCCACGATGGTGGCACGCAAACAGGCAGTGATCTTGTCGTCGGATGGATCTACCAGGGTGGAGAGTTCTTCGCGCAACGCCTGGAAAGCCTGGGGGGAATTGCGGCCAGATTCGCCGAACATCCCCATGAATAGGGCGCTTGCTTTGATATCAATGTCCCGAATGTTCTTATTACGAATTCCAAGCTCGTGCGAGCGAGTCGGTGAGATTCCCAGAAGGGTATTCTTTTTACGGGAGAACGCGATGCAAGCGCGGTGGCTGTTCTCATAGATTCCTCCATGGCCACTTACGTCATAGATGATCCAGTGAGGCATATACGGCTCGACAGTGGCGATGTAATGGTGAAACCAGCCAGTCTTCAGTGCATGCGTCTCTAGCATGAAAAGTCGCTTGATCCGCCCGAGAAGCTCCTCCAGGTTTTTCTGGACGTAGACGAAGGCAGAGAAGCAAGCGCCAATATCGTAGTCAGACTTCAGGCAACCAGGCTGGGCGACGTCTCCCTGACGCAAGATTATTCGGGGAATCTTATTGTAGATATTAACTAGCGCCCCGACCCCTACGAAGAACTCCTCGTACTCGATACCTTCAGCAAAGGATGCATTATTACGGACTGCAATCCTAGTTCGTTCGCCAAGGTTGCATCCCAAGTCCACGAAGGATTGACCCGCCATGCACATACCAGAATATATATCTTCGTCGGCCGGTCGGAAACCCTGAAGGAAAACCTCTCTCATCCCTATTGTCTGGTAAGCATTTCCTCTCGTCATTGCCTGGACAGGTGAAGTGCTTTTGATTTTAGCTGAATGATATTTAGCAACAAGAGCGAATAAGTCTTTGTCAAATTCCTTGATAAGCTCTTCAATTGGGACGTCAATCGCCGCGGCTTGTATCTTGGTGTCACTCATGTTGGTTTTGTATCTGATTGAACACTGTGCAAAAGCATATAGGGACACTTCCTCCCCCCCCCCCCCCCCTCCATCGACACGCACTAGCTGTAAGCTGTTTGGCTTTTCTGTGCAGGGCCCATCTGGGGTGGCCCTGATTTGGTGGACAGATCGATAGAAGTTACGACATGACCCTGAGACTGTATATCAATATATCAATCGCTAACCCGTCCAAGACCAGAAGCCGCTGTTGGCGGCTCAGCCCAACCAGGAGGCCGTCGCGCCCTGCCTCAGTGAGGGGCTGAGTTGCACGGCTGTGGCCCTGGGTCTGGGTCTGGGTCTGGGTCTGGGTCTGGGTCTGCCGATCAGTAGCCTGGCCAAGTAGGTACGGCAAGCCCGAATCGATCGCGCTGGCTTTGGCCCCGTGAGGAATAGCAGCGGATGTCCAGTGTCAATCAGATTGACGTCCCTCAACCAGATTGTCGTCGGATACGCTGCAGCGGCAGCCACCTGCAGGCGGCTGCCGGCTCGTAGTTTGGACATGTAAAGTGCAATCTGTTGAGTGATGAGTGGAGCGGGCATGCCCCGGCACCTTGCGCATGGCACTAGGATTCAGCGCACGCCCGCTGGAGCAGTCAACTTGTTTGGCGCGACCCCTCAACCAGATTGTAATCTGACAGTTGGGGCTCCCTGCTCCCAGCCGCCTGGTCACACCTCTGGGCAACGATCTGTTCATTCCGTTGCCAGGGCCGGTCTGAGCAGGTTGCCCAGCCTGGTCAGGTTGTACGCGATCACCTGCAGGCCAGACACCACACTCAGCTTTAGGTGCCGCGCAGCTTGAACTGGCGCAGACCACCCCACTGTTTGATCCAGCCAAACACCTTCTCGGCGCCCGTATGCCTTGCACGGAGAGGAAACTCAGGGTTGCGGAGATTTATGGGTAATCAAGAACCCGGATTGCATGATAACTGGTCAGTATTTATGGCCAGAGTTTGATGGTCTCCTGCCATCTAATGGCTTTATATGCTCCCAGTGCCGAGGTTGAGTGCAGATTATTCAAGTTGCCAATACAGGCCCAAGGGCTATCGCTTTAAAGCTGTATGTGTTCTCTGCTAATCCAGGGTCTATTTAACTTGAACAAACAACTCGGCATGCTTCATGGCGCAATCAATCCCTAAGTCTGGTGGCTTGATTTTGGCACATAACTCGTCCCATTCATTGGTATACTTGCTTGCGCACAATAGCGCATCTGACCAATCAGCGATACTGCCAGGCTCAACAAGAATTCCATTAGAGTTGTGAATAACTTTCTCGGCCATCCCCCCAATACTAGAAGCAATTACAGGCCTGCAGCAAGAGAAAGCCTCCTGAATGACCATTGGTGAATTTTCCCACCATATTGATGGCACAACAACCCAGTCATAGCGATGCATAATCTCTTGGACTTGATCATGCTGATAGGACTTGCACACTTCAACGATTCCAGACTTGACCAATGGAGCCAATAGGCTATTAATCTCTTGCTGAAACTCGGCAGGCTGAACCTCAAGGTTCGCACCATATATCGCCAAGTTCAAGTCTAACGCCTTGTGGCCAAGTCTTGTCAATGCGCGCAGGAGGACATCCACGCCCTTGTATGGATTTATTTGGCCAAAGAACGCAAAGCGGGATCGCGTTTCGCCCTGCAATAGCGATCTAGGGACTAACAGGGAGTCTTTGGGATTCTGAGCATTCTCAATTACTTCAATTGACTCGCTAGAGAGGCCCCAGTCAACATACCTATCACGAATAAAGAACGAAGGAGCAATAAACTGATCAACGTGTTTAAAGTAGGTCAGAAAGCGTTGTTTGCGAATCCAGAAGTTGACCTCAGGTATAGACGCGAAGCATCGGTTGCAATCCAAGGGCGACTCTTCTTGACATAGTTGATTAGTCTTTGTTTTGACCATTTGCCCATTGTTTAGACATATTGCTTGCATTTCATGTAGTGTAAGTATGATTTTAATCCCTGGGTCAACGGCCTTGATGGCCCACAGGTACTCAAGCCCAAAAGGCCAATAATGATGAGAATGAATATGCGTGGGTTCATACTCCCTTACAAAGTTGGATAATGCTGTCAGGCTAGCTGCCGGGTTCTGGGCTGTCATGTAAAAATAATTGGATATATCTACATCCCAGAGATACTCTTTGGAACGGCGCTTTGCGATTCGACCAGAATTAGTGGCTTGCCGTGCTGCAAGAAAGAAAGACGCCTGTACTGCCTCTAGTTTGTCAAGCTTTTGAAAAAGCCTGTAGGCCGCAATCTGCCCCCCTCCAGGCTGGAGGTCTGGGTGACTATGACTTAGCGTTAGGATCCTAAGTGCCACTATGCCTCTCTGTCATTAGTTAAATTCACTGCGGCATCACGGGAGCAGACATATTCGTTGTACCTTGTTAGTGCATCCAGCTCACTACCACTCACATCGGACATAATGCGCCGATCACTTAATAGCACATGAATAAAACCAGGAATAACAGCCAATGAAAACCCATGGGAAGCTAAACGACGGCAAATCTCTATATATTGATGATCTCCATCAATGTAATCAAGATTAAAGCCTCCAATGATGTCAAAAGCAAGCTTGTCGATCATCATGCATCCAGCTCTAATGGCTGAAATATGATGTTGCCCTGAGACTGGCATGAAATCAGTGGTCAAGCCGTGATTTGGGTTCAAGACACTTCTGGGAGTGGGAGAGTCCAGATTGAAAGATATCTCGGGACCCAAAATAGAATAATCGTGGGTTGCCAGTAACGGGCTGAGCGCCGCTAAGCAGGAGTCTTCCGCGAAGCAACTAAGAAAACATTCTAGAAAGCTTAAATCGGGCGGAATGCATTCCGGAGATAGAAATACAAGGTATCTGCCTAGAGCTTCTGAGGCCATTCTGTCGGCAATTACATTATATCCAAGAGCATGTTTAGCCCCCCGCGCAATCACTACCCTAAGGTCAAGGCCATATATCTCACTAAAGACCATGATACTAGATTGAGCTTCCAAGCACCATGTGCTCTCGTCAACAACCAAAATGACTTCACATTCTCCAATAAGGCTATCGCTCCCGATTCTGCTAAGCTGTAAGTTCAAAACAGACATTTTTTGGACAATAATAATGATTGTGACAATGGCTGTTGACTTGTTGCCCCAGTACCTGTTGACAAGAATCTGTTGTCTAAGCTCAATTGCGTTTTTTTGGTGTATCGAGCAATAAATGGGCCAAATACATTATCGATATACTCATTGGAAGTAAATCCTCCAATGATGGCCTCTGCAGCAGAAGCAATTGACGAAGGTACGCTTGCTGAAATCGCGTTTTGTGACAAACAGGCTTCTGAAGGTCCTAGCAGGCAACTCAAGCTAATGAAGCTGGGAATAGATTCGCAATAGACAACAACGCGGAAGTAACTCTGCGCTTCTTCCTGAATATTTTGTTCGCGGGCCCGTTCATCTGTTTCCGGGTCGCAGTAGAACCAAGCATCTTTTAAGCTACATGAATGCCCAAGATTATCTATGGCACGAAGTGAGGCGATGAATGTCTTGTCCATGCTTGATACCCATCCTTCGACTATGGTGATTCCATCAATCGTGCTCATGAAGGAACGGATCAAGCCTTTGTATCTTGTTGGGTCATTGACAGTGAAGCTCCTGGCTGGGTTAAGCAAGACTAACTTGACCCAATATGGATCCCGCATTGCACAATCAATGATTTTAGCAGGCACGAGTTGCCAGGGGTCCATTACGCCGAGCTTCCCAAGCCGTACTCTATGCTCTGACACAATCTGATACAGATATGGACGCAGCGAAGTCCAGTCAGGATGAAGTATTAGGGCCTTAACTACGATTTTAATTGCTGTGCGCAGATCATTACTATTAGATGCCTTCTCCGCCATCTTGCGGATGTAGCCCACGCTCATTACCTTAGCGCCACCCAACTTATATCGGGCCGCACTGATGATATTCCTGATTAGCATTTAGCCGCTTCTTGGTGATTATCTGATATGGTAGTTGCAAAGTCAAATAAGCTTGAGATGACGGCTATTCGCCTTTTGCCTCTAGCGGGAGTGAGGCTGTGCCGATTTCGTGAACAACACAGTAGGGTGTCCAAGGACAACTTGGAGGGTCGGAATCGGCTGCTGTTTTTATTCAATTGTTTTAGTGTCACTGTGCAAAGGTTCTTCAAAGTTAGTCTAGAATGGCGATGCGATCACAAGGCGGTGCTCAAGGCTAATTCACAGTTTCGACCTAAGGCCCATAGTCCTTCCACTCAATGGCAGTATAGCAATGGCAGGGCTGATCCAATGTCTCAGCAAGAGTTGGCTGCTGGTTGACGCTTCGCCATTGCCAACAGCAACGCGATATGATAGGACAAACTCTGCATCCCTGAACGGATGGACTGAAAGCCGCCCAGTCGCAGCAGCTTGAGAGCGGCTGTCTGCAGCCTCGCCATCGCTCCGGCGCCGTTGCCCCGATAGCGGTAGGCGTCCTCATCCAGCTGGGTGTCACGGATCCAGTGCCAGCCTTCAATGCTCCAGCGATCCCGAACCAGTTGCAGCAGGGCTTATGGGGTGGAGCGCAGGCTGGTGAGAAAGAAATGGGTCTGCCGGAAGGTCATGCTGTCGCGAATGCCAACGGCGACGACTTCCACGATACAGCTGGTGCCCCGCTCCATGCATCACGGAAGTGCGCTGGTGCCTGTTTGGCGCGGAGCTTCCAAGTGATGGCACGGCCATGACCCTCCTCGAAAACCGTTGCCTCAACAGGCAGGGCTGATTCAAAGTGTGTCACAGGCGGCCTGGTCGGGGCTGTCAGCATGGGTTGAGGTCAGCGGAATCGCGCTCTTCCTGTGCCCGAAACCGCTCTTCCCGCCACTGATCTCGACCTGATCAGCTTTCTCAAGGCGATTCCGGACGCGCGGATGCGGCGCGGGATCCGTATTCCGGCCTGGTATCTGCTGCTGGTGGCGTTGCTGGGAATCCTGAGCCGTTGCCAGAGCCTGCGGGATCTGGAGCGCTTTGCCATTCGCCACCACAGCGTGCTGTGCGAGGCACTGGGCATCGAACTCAGGCGTCCGCCCTCCGATTCCGCCTTCCGCTACTTCTTTCGCCAGGTGGACGTGCGGTCTCTGCGCTGCGATCCGCGACTGGACAATCGCCCAGATCCCAGGTGGTGCAGCCGATCTCGATCAGCTGATCTGTGACGGCAAGACGCTGAGGGGCTCGATCGAGCCCACGCCCGGTGGCGGCTCGGCATTCATTGCCCAGGTGACGCTCTACTCCGCCGCCCTGGGTGTGGCGATCAGCCAGGCCTGCTACGCCACCGGCGAGAACCATGAGCGGGCGGTCCTCAAACAGCTGCTCGGTGAGATGGATCTGGACGGTGTACTGATCCAAGCGGATGCACTCCATACCCAAAGCCCGTTTTTCAACTCCTCCAGGAGCAGGGGGCCGACTTCCTGCTGACCGTCAAAGCCAACCAGCGCACCCTGCACCGCCAGATTGCCAGCCAGTTCCAGGGAAAGCGCGCGATCCCTTTTGTGGCAACGGATCATGAGATCAGCCACGGTCGCGACATCACCTGGACGCTGCGGGCAAAGGAGGCACCGCAGCACATCCGCGAGAGCTGGGCGGGCACCAGCTGGATTGTGGAGATGACCGCTACCGGCACCAGAGAAGGCAAGCCGTTTCAGGCCATCCACCTGTTTCTCACCAGCCTGCGCACCACCCCAGAAGCCCTGCTGCAACTGGTGCGAGATCGCTGGAGCATTGAGGGCTGGCACTGGATCCGTGACACCCAGCTCCATGAGGATGCCCACCGCTACCGCGGCAATGGCGCTGGGGTGATGGCCACGCTGCGTACGGCAGCGCTCAACCTGTTGCGGCTGGCTGGGTTTCGGTCAATCCGCGCTGGGATGCAGGCCGTGATGCACGACATCAGGGCGCTGATGGCAATGGCGATGCGTCAGCCAGAGCCCAACCCCTGCTGACACTTTGAATCAGCCCTGCAGGCCAGCCAGCTCCGGCGGGATCACCACCGAGAACGCCTGGGTGCCAACAGCACTGATCAGAAAGACCTGAAGCTGATCGGCTGCATCGGCTGGCTGGAGAACGAGATCGATGCTCTCCATCTCAGCCCCCCGGCAGCTGAAGAGGCGGAAGCAGCAGCGACCTGCCGCCGGGTGGGGTGAGGGTGACTTCGATCAGCTCCGGTGCAGCCGGCAGCTCCAGCTCCAGGGATGTGCTGGTGTTGGAGCGGATGCTGAGCCGTCGGCTGCCCTGAACGGCCAGCAGCTCCAGTCCATCGGGCAGCAGATCGCCCTCCAGTTCTCCGATCAGGCGGAGGGTGAGTCGCTCAGGTGACAGGTCGTCGCCACCAGTTGGCTCGGTGATGGGAATCAGGAGCAACTGAAAGCGCTCGATGCAGCGGCGAGCGGCCTCTCCCCACTCCAGCTCGCCGGCATTCGTGAGGCCCAGGGGGATGGAGAGCACGGCCAACGCTCCGGGGATGGGGGTGTCGGCGGTGAGGCCCCCCCCGCGGAAGGCAGCGGCGGTGAGCGGCACGAGTTCAGCGCCCAGATCTGCCAGCGGCGGTGGCATCAGACCCTCCAGCCAGTCGCGCACACGGACCAGGGCTGACGGTTGCGCAGCAGGGGTGAGGGTCTGGCGTGGCAGAGCAGCTGGATCGAGCAGTGCCGTCAGGGTGAAGAGCCGCTCGACGCCGCCGGGAAAGGTCGCAAGCGGCAGCATCAGCTCATCCGCTGCCGGGTCTGTTCTCCCAATGGCCGCCACCACTTCTGTGGCGGTTAGCACTCCCGGGAAGTGAACGATGCCGCTGTCGTCATCGATCGCAGCCACCAGCAACAGCTGAGGAGCTGTCGCGGAATCCCGCCAGGGAGCTGCCCCAAAGGTCAGCTGATCAGAGAGAAGGCCGGTGACGGCCAGCTGCACAGCAAAACGGTTGAGCGAGAGCAAGCGCGAAGGGTCTGTCGGATCGGTTTCGGGTCCCAGCGGCAGGTTGAGATGCCGCTCCTTCATGGCCTGCCCCAGGGCCGCCAGGGCCAGCCGCCGCCACTCCCTGGGTTGACTGCTCAGGACCTGCTCCTCGCGCCACACCTCAGCAGGCAGCACGATGGCGTCCTCTGGGATGGGGAAGGCCTCGAGAGGCTCGAAGGCAGGAGAACTGGCGGGGGTGGTGGTCATGGCACGGGCAGATGCTGGTGCACCCAGCGGCGCAGTGGAGCGATGTCACCCTCTCGTTCCGGGTTGAGCAGGTGATTCCGCAACGCCTCCACCATCCGCTCGACATCTGTGATTGAGGTGGCGAGGGCGGAGAAAGCCGGATGGCGCAGCAGCTCAGAAGCGGCCTGGCGGGCGATGGTGGTGGCGTGCTGTTCAGGGCGGAGCTTCTTGCTCACGGTGCCGCGCGAGCAAGCGCAGCGCTCAGCCAGGGGGGTGTTGGTCAGTCCCTCCCCAAAGCCCTGCCAGAGGCAATGGAGCTTGGGATCGGCTGCAGCGGGTGTCAGAACGGAGGGCAGCACGGAGGCTGCGGCGCGCTCCAGAGCAGAATGGATGCGGCGCAGTTGCTCCGCGGGCGACTCGCTGTCGTCCTCGATCACCTCGTGGAGGGTGGAGGGATCAGCCACCTCCAGGTGGCCCCCCTGCCCGTCCTGGCGCTCCAGACTCCCGAGCCAGTGCTGGGAGAGCAACCTGCGGAGGGCCTGGTCCATCGCCAGCAGATGGTCACGGGTGAGCTGGGGCGAGAGATCTGGAGCGATGCCCTCGAGGAAGGCATCGGATGGGTCCCATCCGGAACTGCGGCCGGTGCGTTTGCGGTAGGCCTCCTTGGCCTGGGGGTACTGCGCGCAGTAGGCGGCATGAAGGGCCACCGCCCGATCACTGGTCAGTGCCCCCACCCCGAAGAACGCCATGGACTCCCGAATCCGCTTGCCGCTGGTGTCGGCAAGCAGGGCCCACGGGGAGATGAGAAGCAGTCCGTGCTCCTTGAGGTACGCCTTGAGAGGGGCATGCGCCTGGAGCTTGGTGCGGGCCCAGTGGGGCAGGCCTGCGCCGCGGCTGGCGTCGTAGCTGCAGATCACCTGGGCCGTGAAGGGAGCGATCGAGGCTGTGGGTTGCGCGCGGAGCTGGAGGTAATCGAGTGGGCGACCGCCTTCATCAAGGGCGTAGGAGGCCAGTGCGAGGAGGTCCAGGCCGTATTCACCCACGAACTGGCGATGGATGCCGCGCAGCTTCTCCTCCAGTGGGTGGCTGACGTGGCAGCGCAGGCAGAGGAAAGCGCCGCTGTCCCCAGCGTCATGGCAGGCCTCCAGTAGGAGGCGGTCGCCGCTGGGTGTGGGCTCCTGGAGGCCGTGCTCTGCAGCGGTGGCGGCAGCGGCAGCAGGTCCAAGGGAACCGATCACCAGGCCCGAGCGGCTGCCGGCGGCGGATAGGAGTGCGCGGAGCTCGCGATAGCTGCTGGTCACCGGCCGACGCTGGGCAAGATCACAGTGGCATCGGATGGATCCTGCTGCAGCAGGGCCAGGGGATCAGGTGACAAAGCAGCCGGTCGGAGCCAGCGCCCATACCCTGAACAACAAAGCTGGTCCAGGGGAGAGCAGGAGCGCGCAGGGATGGGGAGATCGGTCAGGCAGAGATGGCAATGTTTTTCGCGCCGGTGGGCTGCTGCGACGCTGGTGGCCGGGCTTCTGCCAGTCATGGGTTCTCCGGCTGCTGTGGCGCAGGAGAGCGGCAGCAGCAATGCTCCCCAGCAGACCAGCGGCGACAACAAGCCGGCTGGCAGCAACAACATCCCAGTTCTGAGTGATGCCGAAGTCCAGGCAAAAATCGCCGAGGCCGCGGAGCTGAGCAAGGCAGGCCGTTATGCGGAGGCTGCCGCCATCTGGGAGCAGCTATTGGCTGATGCCGAGGACACCTTCAGACCTGATCACCCCCACTCGGCACGCAGCCTCAACGACCTGACTTTGCTGTACTACAACCAGGGTCTCTACAGCAAAGCTGAGCCGCTCTTCAAGCGTTCATTGATGATCAAAGAGCAGGCCGTGGGACCCGACCATCCTGCTACCGCAATAGCATTGCGTAGCCTGGGATACGGTTATATGAATCAGGGACATTACGGCAAATCCGAGCCTCCTTACAAGCACACGCTGACGGTAAGCGAGAAGACCCTCGGACCAAACCATCCTAAGCCAAGAAGTCGTAACAAGAAATGGCGTCTCCCAACAACTGGGGGGATGGCGACCGACTCGCAGCCAGTTCACGCAGATGACTACAAGATCTCCAAAGAGAATGAGAACGCCTATGGCCGTATGGTCGCAAGAGTTGAGGACCTAGTCGTTGCGGGCAACTATGTAGAAGCGATCGCGCAACTAAAAGCGTACGCGACAAACTCACGCAGTCCTAAATTCATGGCCCTTGCCATGCTGGACGTGGCGTCGTTGCAACTCGCCCTAGGCCTGCATGAAGATGCAGAAGCAGCGTATCGCGAGACCATACAGCATTATCCAGTATCACATCCCAGTGACAAGGAAATGAAAATCAGGCTTTGCACGGCCTTGGGCTCACGTACTTAAGAAGAAGCAGGCTGGACAGGGCAGAAGAGTTCTTCGATCAGGCCTATCAGGCCTCACTGCAGGCGCCGATTGCTAGTGACGTGACAATCGGCCGAAGCATGCTTTATCTTGGAACACTTTATCTAGAGCAGCGCCTGCTTGACAGGGCAGAAGAGTGCCTGCTCAGAAGCTATGAGGTTCTAAGCGGCAAGGTCGATGCCCAGCGGGATCTGTTGGTAGTGATTAACAATCTCTACTTAGTAAAGCTCATGCAGGGTGACTTCGCTCAAGCAGAGACGCTCATCAAGAGGGCCTCGACCAGGGCCACAGCGCTTTATCCGAAGAGCCATCCACTGCAGGCAAGCCTATTCTACAATATAGGCGCATTTTATTACTACGCCAAGAACGACTCTCAGGCCACACTTCACTACACGAAGCAAGGGCTCGATTCTCAGGCTCATTTCTTGCAATCCCAACTGCCCTTCCTGCCCAATTCTCGCCGCCCTAGTCTGCTGGCGACAATTGCATCCCAAGGGCAGGCGGCAAAATGGCTCTACTGGTGGTCGCTGGAGTATCCAGATGCCGTAGAGACTGCATTCACCCATAGAATCAACTCACGAGGACAGCTTGCAGACCTTTATCGCCGCCAGCTCATTATTGCTTCCGGTACAGGGGCAAGCTCAGATCTGCTCGCTCGCATCAGGTCTGTCACAAATGAACTCGCAAGTGTTATCACCCTTTCGGCTACGCGTGAGCGCCTGACAATAGAGCGTGAGAAACTAGAAGAACAGCTGCTGCGTAGCCTTCCTGAGGTCAGGCCGAATCCTGTGACCCTTGATCAGGTATCAGCAGCGCTGCCCGCCAATGGGCTGTTAATCGAGTTTCAGAAGTACAGCGAATTTCTTGGTGACGAAAGTCGCGCCGATCAGGCGTGGGGAGATGAGAGCTATCTGGCCTTCCTGCTTCAACCAGCCAAGAAGCCACAGGTGATTTCGATTAGTCGCTCGAGCACTCTTGACTTGGCTATCCATCAAGCCCTTTTTGCATCTGCTAGCAATTTAGAGAACGCTGATGAGGCCTGGGAGGCAGTAGGCGAATTGATCTTTAGGCCCTTAAAGCCATACATCAATAACCAGCGCGAAATATTCATCTCCTCTGATGGAGAGCTTAGCCGTGTGCCGTTCTCGGGCTTGCCCTCTCTTGTCAGCTCTACAGACCTCTTTGCTAGGAATCAGAGGCTTCGGCTGGTTTCCAGCGGTAGAGATCTGATTCGTTTCCAGCAGACGCCGCCACCAGGCCAAGCACCACTGATCATTGCCAATCCCAGCTTCACCCGTGACCCTAATGTCGCGGCCGTGACAGCAGGGAAGACCCCAGTACAACAACGGTCTGGAGTCCTTTCACAAGTCGAATGGGATCCATTGCCAGGAACTGCAACAGAAGGTGAGCAGATAGCCGCGCTGCTGGGAACACAGGCATTAACTCACGAAAAGGCTAGCGTGACTCTATTAGAACGCACCCGTGCACCACGAATCCTGCACATTGCAAGCCATGGATTCTTTGTAGGAGACAAGGATCTTGTGCCTGGCAATCTGCAACACGCCATCCTGGCTTCCAACAAGGCTGTGCAGGTCTTTCAAGGAGGGGACCCGCTACTGCGCAGCGGTGTCGTGCTGGCCGGTGCCAACAATCCTGGTTTGGATCTGAAAGACGATGGGCTGCTCACCGCTCACGAAGCTGTCGGTCTTGAACTCGATGGCACAGAACTGGTGGTGCTCTCGGCTTGTTCCACCGCCCAAGGCGATCTCCGTACCGGAGAGGGTGTGTTCGGTCTGCAGCGAGCATTTACCGTGGCCGGTGCTCGCAGCACCCTGCTGTCGCTCTGGAAGGTGGATGACCGAGCCACCGCAGAGTTAATGACACGATTTTACCGGCGCCCCAAAGCCGGCGAGGGCCGCAGTGATGCTCTGGCTGCCGTGCAAGAGGAGTTCCGAAATGGAGGGGCACATGGCCCGAGCGGGGAGGACTGGAGCGAGCCCTACTACTGGGCCGCCTGGCAGCTGGTGGGCGACTGGCGGCCAATCGAGGGGCTCTGAAGCTGAGGCGGAATCACCCCCTCTATCCAGGAACGAGAGGCCCTTGCTCCACCCCAAGAGGTGCCCCATGGCCCGCTACCGCTTTACGAGAGATTCGGCCGGACAGCTGATCCGCCAAGCACTGGAACACCTGCCAGCAGTTCCTTCGCTGCTGCCGCTGCTGCAGGCGGCGTGGTGGGCGTCGAGGCCTATCGCCGCGTCTCCTTCGATGACCTGCCAGCTGAGACGATCCGCCAGCTGCGCACCGATGGCACCCGCGGTGAACTCCGCAGCCTCGAGGAAGCCCGCGCGATCTACGAGCAGAACGTGCCCGCTGAGGCCAAAGGCTCGGTGGAGGGCGTGGAGGCCATCACCAATGACCCCACCATCGACTGGATGCACAGGACGCCCCACAGCCAGGGCGGCAGCTCGGATGCGGCCAATGGCGTCTACGGCCCCGAGGGCCTGAACCAATCCATCGGTGACCGGGAGATGACGGCCGCCGAGGTCGCAGAAGCCGAGGCCTACACCCTCGACGTTGCCGAGGGGGCCACGCCTGGCGTCACGGCTGATCTGGCCGAGGTGGCCGGCGACACGCTCGAGACCGGTGCCCTAGGCGGTGTGATGGGCGGCGGCATCGCCGTGGCCCACCGCTGGGCGCAGGCCCAGGGCTTCCGTGATGCCGGCCGCCACGACCTGGCTGAACAGGCAGAAGCGCAGATGGTGGACGATGCCGCCAAGGGCGCGGTGAACGGTGTGGTGCGCGGCACCACCATGGCCGTCACCCAGGCGGTGCTTGGCGCCAATCCACTCACCGCCGGTATCGGTCTGGTGGCAACGGATGTGGTGAAGCTGCTGAGCGAGAAGGATCGGCTCAGCGAGGCCGAGTACAACCAGAAGAGCCTGGAGGTGGTGGGCAAGGGCGCGCTGGCCACGGCGCTGGTGTGTGCCGGCCCGGTGGGTTGGATCGGCCTGGCGGGATTCTCCGTCGCCAGTGCCTACGGCAAGGCCAACCAGCAGGCCAGCAGGCAGCGCACGGCCTGAGGCGCCGCTGAATCACCGCGGAGCCGTCAGAACAACAGGGGGGAGTAGCGGAGACATCCGCCTCCCCTTCCATACCAGCTATGCCCACCACCAACGACCCCTTCCTGAGCACGATCAGCAACGAATCCCTAGAGGTGCTTGATCGCTTCGGGCCGGAAGCGCCGGCCAAGCTCAACACCTACGCCTGCGCACTGGAAGATGCCCTGCTGGAAGTTCTCCAGCTGAAGACAGTTCTGCAAGGGCAGATTCAGCAGCTCCAGAGCGAGCGCAGCCAGCTTCTGGAAATCCTCTCTGACCCTGAGCGCTCGATCGACTACGTCCGCCGCTTCTTCTCGGCGGATGGCATCAGCCCCGGTGGTGCTGTGATCAGCCGCACCGAAAAGCTGGAGAAACAACTCCACCAGCACTGATTGTTGCGCTGATGCCTCGGGCGGATCTTCCCCAAGCCACGGCTTGACGGGCCGGGTTGTCTTGATTCGCTTGGCCACACCCGAGAAGGCGTGTGTCTCCTGGCCCTTTGACTCAGCCAGCACGCTGAACAGCCCTGAGAGGTAGGCCAGCCTTGTCTTGGCTGTGGCTGGGCTCACAAGCTTCAGCAGATGGTTCCTGTAGGCCAGGGCGTGCTCCCTGGTGGACGATGAGGGATAGACCAAACCCCCGTGCTCCAAGAAGGCTGACAGCTGCTTTTCCCAGGCCAGGCGGGTCTGGGGAGAGGGTGACTTCAAGGAGGCAGTCATCTCAAGCAATGCAGTGGTCGTGACGTGATCGGATGGCTCCTCAACCCCGTGGAGAACACGCCGATACCTCAGGGTCTCCTCCCGATCCATCCAGCCCTCCTTGGCAGCCACCAAGGCACCCTCATCGAGGGCACTGACCATCTCAGGATCTGATAGGTCAAACAAGGTCGGCAGAGAGTCGCTCAGTTCCTCTACCCCCAGCTCTCTGGTGGTCACCTGACTTAGTCGCTGGATCTCCTGGTCTGTGGCTCTCAGGAAGGCTGAGAGGCGCCTCTGAGCCTCGTGGCGGGCTTTCCACCCGGAGCCGTCCAGAGGCTCTTTCCTGCCGCTCTCTGGAGCTTCGTGGGAACCGATCGCTGGAGCTGCCAGAGGCCCCTGAGCTGGCGCATGTAGCTGGGCACGGTTCTGGGGCCGATCCAGTGCGACCTCGGGCTCAGATCCCTCTTTCCATGAACATCTACAGCCATTGCAAGGGGTCTCGCCTGCTGCTCAGCGGTACGGCTTGAACGGGCAGGGCTTGCTGGTCCCCCGTTCAGCCGTCCCAGGCGAGCACCTGGCCGTCGGCCACCAGCCAGCGCCGTTCGCCCGGGGCCGTGGGGTGGCCGCCGGTGAGGGCGCCGAAGGCCGGCAGGGCCAGGCGCTCCTGGCTGGCGCAGTAGCTGAAGCAGGGCAGCCGCAGGCGGTCCGCGCCGCGGCCCACCAGGGCCACTGGGTGTAGGTGGCCGCAGAGGTTGAGGCGGCCGGGGCTGGATTCAGGGCTGTGACTGAGCCACCAGGGGCCCAGCGCCTGGGAGGGTTCCTGGGGAAGCCCCTCGATCCAGCTGCCGCGCTCATGGTTGCCGCCCACCAGCTGCAGGCCACAGCCGAGCAGCTCCGGCAGGGCCGCCAGCTTGGCCCGCAGCTCGGCGGTGAGCCCGTGGCGGCTGTGGATCAGATCGCCCAGCACCACCACCCGGCTGGGCCGCAGTGGATGGGCCAGGGCCAGCAGGGCGTTCAGGGTGGCGGCATCGCCATCGCTGGGCAGGGGGATGCCGTGGGCCTGGAAGCTCTCGGCCTTGCCGAGGTGCAGGTCGGCCAGCAGCAGCACGCGCCGCTGGGGGTCCCAGGCGGCGCGGCCGCCCAGGAGCTCAAGGACCTGGCCCTGCCAGTGAAAGCTGACTGTGCTGCCATCAAACTGCGGCGTGGGGTTGTGGGCCGCAGAACAGGATGATGGGGGCATCGAGGCCTTGAATGAGCGCAATCACTTGCATCTTGGCACCAGATGAGTCAAGAAGTTCAACTGATTAGCGCCACGCCTGGGGAGTTCAGCGGTAACTGGACTAGCCTTGCAAAACAAGCGTGTCCAGGATGAGTGACAACCGCAGCATCCTCACGCTCAACATTAGAGCTTTGCCCGGAACTCGGTGGTTCAGGCTGGGTGGTGGAAGGATCTTTAACCCTGCCATGACTGGCTTCCGACAACACTTTCTCAGTGTGAATTGATCCACTCACCAAGCTTTGTCGCAGCAGCGGCCGGGCTGACTGAATTGCCGTTGCCGCCAGAGCAGTGTCTGCTAGCCCAACCCCAGCTTCTGATCCCTCAGCCTCCTATCTCAAGCTGGCACCCTTTCTGGTGGGGCGTGCCCGGCGTGGGGTTGTGGGCAGCAGTCGTTATGCCTCTCGCCTGAGGGAGCAGATTCGCCAGGCGGCGGCAGACCCGGCCAGGAAGGCCGTGCTGGTGAGCGGCGAACCCGGGCTGGAGAAGGACAACATCGCCGCCCTGATTCACTTCGGTTCGCCATGCCGGCGCCGGCTGCTGGTGCGCCTCGCCGGGGCCAGCCTGCGCGGCGATGGGGCCAATCTGTTCGGCCCCTCCGGCAGCGACGGCGTGGGTTCCCTGCTGGATTCCCTCGGGGAAGGCTCCCTGCTCATCGACCAGGTGGACCAGGTGCCAGAGGCCCTGCTGCCGGCCCTCCTGGAGCTGGCCGCCACGGGGCGCTGGCGGGCCCCCGGTGGGGATGGCCCGTGGCGTCAGTTCCGCGGGCGGCTTCTGTTCACGGCGGAGTGCGCCCAGCCCCAGCTCGATGGGCTGTGCCAGGTGATCCGCGTGCCGCCGCTGCGGGTGCGGCGCCAGGACCTGGGTGAGTGGTTGCGCTACATCGTGCGCCTGAGAGCCCCTGGGCTCGGCTGGACGGTCGCCCCCCGGGTGAGCGAGGCGGTGGTGAAGCGGCTCCAGGCCTACGACTTCCCCAACAACCTGCGGGAGCTGGACGCCTGGTGGCCAGGGCCCTGCAGCAGGCCCGGCGCCAGGAGGGCGGTGCGCCGATGGCGAGGGACGCCGCGGGCCCGTGCCTACCCGAGGACGTGTTCTGGACGCTGAGCCGGCCCTCCCGGCTGCGCTTCGACCTCTGGCGCTGGAAGCCCGGCCTGCGCAACCTGATGCGCTCGCCACGGCTCTGGAACACGCTGCTGTTCGGCCTGGTGAGCTGGGTCTTCGTGCTGGTGAACCTGTGGCTGTGGTTCGGCCCCCAGGACCGCCAGCACAACGGCGCCCTGAACCTCTTCTGGGCCTGGTGGTGGCCCCTGATCCTGCTGGGCTATCCCCTGGTGGGGCGCCTCTGGTGTTCCTTCTGCCCGTTCATGGTGTGGGGCGAGATCACGCAGCGGCTGGCGCGCTGGCTGGGCTGGCAGCCTCGCCCCTGGCCCCGCGGCGACACCGACCGCTGGGCGGCGCCCCTGCTGGCGGCCGGATTCGCGGCGATCCTGGTGTGGGAGGAGCTGGGCAACCTCGAGAACACGGCCTGGCTGAGCAGCGCCCTGCTGCTGGTGATCACCGCGGGGGCTGTGCTGGGTTCGCTCGCGTTCGAGAAGCGCTTCTGGTGCCGCTACCTCTGCCCGGTGGGGGGGATGAACGGCCTGTTCGCCAAGCTCTCGATCCTGGAGTTGCGGGCCCAGGCGGGCACCTGCAGCGGCAGCTGCAGCAGCTACGCCTGTTTCAAGGGCGGCCCGGCGGAGGGGGAGGGCCTGGCCAGCGAGGGTTGTCCGCTTGGCACCCACCCCGCCCACCTCAGCGACAACCGCAACTGCGTGCTCTGCCTCACCTGCGCGCAGGCCTGTCCCCATCGTTCGGTGCAGCTGCGGCTGCGGCCGCCGGCCGCCGATCTGCAGCGCGCCACGGACCCCCCGGCCGGCGAGGCCGCCCTGATCCTGGTGCTGGCCGGTGGGGTGTGCCTCAACCACTGGCAGCGGCTGCTGGGCTGGTTGCCCTGGGCACCGGTTTCCCTGCACAGCGGCGACCTGCTGATCCGCCTGGCCGTGGCAGCCCTGGCCCTGGCGCTGCCCGCCCTGCTGCTGCTGCCCCTGCGGCTGCTGCTGAGCCGTGAGCGCTGGCGCCTGGTGCCCTATGCCCTGTTGCCCCTGCTCTGGGGTCTGCTGCTGGCGCGCCACCTGCCCCATGGCCTGCTCGAGGCCGGGCGCCTCCTGCCCGTGACTGCGGCTGGGCTGGGCTCATCCCTCAGCGGCGTTCAGATCTGGATCGCCGCCCTGCCCGAGTGGAGCGCCGATCCCCACGTGCTGGCGTTCTGCCAGAGCCTCAGCGTGCTGGTGGGCGCCCTGGCCTGCCTGCCGCTGGTGCTGCGCCTGCTGCAGCCCGGCCGCCTGGGCCTGGCCTTGGCGGGATCCGGCCTGCTGCTGCTGGCGGCCAGTGGGCGCTGGCTGGTGGCTCTGTAGGAGGCCGGCCGGCGTGCCTCAGCGGCGGCGGCCCCGCCAGCGGCCGTCCAGGAGCCTGGGGGAGTGACGCACCTGTGGCGCGCGGCCCAGATACACCCAGGCGCTGGCGCCTGACAGCAGGGGTAGCCAGTGGCGCTGGTAGAGCCTCGGGGCGCCCTCCAGGCGATCGAGCTGCACCAGGGTGACCTCGGTGATGGCGAACAGCTCTCCATGCACCAGCGCCCCGGCGTCGCCGGAGGGGTCGGGCACCGCCATCGGGAAGGGGCCCAGGTCGTGGAGCCAGGCGCCCGGCAGGCTGTCGTTCCCCAGGAAGGGGCTCTTCGCCAGCCAGCCATGGTTCACCAGCCCCCGCTGCAGCGTTCCGTAAACGAACACCCGGCGATAATTCCCCTCAGTTGCGTGCTGCTCCATGACCCTGGCCCTGCTGATTGCCCTGGCTGCCTCGCTGGGATTGATGGCCTTCATCGTCAAAAAACTCGAAAAGGCCTGAGCTTCAGCGCCTCCATGCTCAGCAGGCCTCGAGGCGTTCGGCCTGCTCCCGCAGGCGCTGCAGCCGGCTGAGCAGGGATTCGGTGCTGAGCCGGCTGTTGAGTCGCTCTGCCAGCAGGGGGAAGGCCAGGGGCCCGGGCCGCGGCGTGCGCTGCAGCAGCAGCCGGCAGCCCATCAGCCGCCGCAGCGCCGCCGCGATGCGGGGCAGCTCCAGCTGCTGCTGCAGCACCTCGGCATGGGCCTGGGCGAGCAGCAGGTTGCCGGGTTCATGGCGCTGGAACACATCGAACAGCAGGGCGGCGCTGATCTGCAGCTGGCCGCCACTGCGGCCCTGGCCCGGATAGCCGTTCAGCACCAGGCCGCTGATCTGGGCAATGGCCCGGAAGCGCCGCCGGCTCAGCTCCGACACGTTCAGGGCCTGCTCCAGATGGGCCTCGAGGTCGCCCTCGTCCAGCAGCTCATCGGCGTGCTGCTCGAACAGCTCCTCGAAGCGATAGCCGCGGGGCGCCAGCAGCTCAAAGCCGTAGTCGTTCACCGACACGGTGATCGTGCTGGAAGCATGGCGGGCCAGGCGCCAGGCCCACAGAAAGCCGATGCCCTCATGCACGAAGCGCCCCTCGAAGGGGTAGGCGTAGAGATGGCGGCCCTCGCGGCTGCTGCAGAACTCCACCAGGAACTGGTCCTGGCGCGGCAGGGCGGAGAGGTCGGCCTGGCGGCGCAGCAGCGGTTCGAGGGCCTTCAGCTCAGGGGTGTCGAGGGGTGGCGCCTGGGGATCCTCAAGAGCGCAGGCCGCCCGGTGCACCTCCTGGCGCAGGTGGTGGCTGAGCAGGTCGGAGAGGGCCATCTGGCCGCCGGCCCAGGCCGGCACCGCCTGGCTCTTGCGCGTGGTGGCTTTCACCTGGGCCGTCATCTCCCGCAGCCGCACGAACTCCAGCTGCCGCCCGGCGAAGAAGAACACATCGCCGGGCTTGAGGCGCCCGATGAAGCTCTCCTCCACATGGCCGAGCACGGCCCCGCGCACCACCCGCACGGTCACGGCGCGGTCTGCCGTGATCGTGCCGATGTTGAGCCGGTGCAGCCGGGCGATGGCGGGCTCGCTCACCACCAGCCGCAGGCTTTCCCCCGCCCCTTGGCGCTCGAGCTTGCGAAAGCGGGGGTAGGCGCCGAGGCAGTCGCCCCCCTGTTCCAGGAAGCGCAGACACCAGGTCCAGCTGGCCTCACTCAGGTGGCGGTAGTTCCAGGCGCTGCGCACCGCAGCCAGCTCCCGCTCGGGGTGGAAACCGGGGCCGCAGGCCAGGCTGGTGAGGTGCTGCAGCAACACATCGAGCGGGGCCTGCGGAGCCCGCCGCTCCTCCACCAGCCCCTCGGCGAGGCCCCGCCGCATGGCGCTCACCTCCAGCAGCTCCAGGGCATGGGTGGGCATGAACAGCACCTGGGAGGTGCCGCCGGGCTTGTGGGCACTGCGACCGGCCCGCTGCAGCAGCCGGGCCAGGTTCTTGGCACTGCCGATCTGCACCACCCGCTCCACGGGCTGGAAGTCCACCCCCAGATCCAGCGAACTGGTGCACACCACCCAGCTGAGCTGGCCGGTCTTGACGCCGGCTTCGATCGCCTCCCGCTCGGCGCGGTCGATGGCGCTGTGGTGCAGGGCCAGGGCCCCCTCCATCTCGGGGCAGGCGAAGCGCAGGCACTGGTACCAGCGCTCGGCCTGGTTGCGGGTGTTGGTGAACAGCAGGGTGGGGGTGGCTGGATCCAGGCCCGCCACCAGCTCCTCATGCATGCGCAGCCCCAGGTGGCCGGCCCAGGGGAAGCCGTCGATCTGATCGGGCAACAGGCTGCGGATGGCCGTGCCGCGACGCAGCCTGGCGCTGATCAGCAGCGGCTCCTGGGGCGTCACCCCCACCGCTGCCCGGGCGGCATCCTCAAGGTTGCCCATGGTGGCGCTGATCGCCCAGGTGCGCAGCTGCGGGCGGCGCTGCCGCAGCCAGCTGAGGCAGAGCTCACTCTGGCTGCCTCGTTTGCTCCCCATCAGTTCGTGCCACTCATCGAGCACCACCGCCTGGAGCTGGCCGAACAGCGCCTCGGTGTGGGCACTGGCCAGCAGCAACGCCAGGGATTCCGGCGTGGTGATCAGGATCTCCGGCGGCCGCCTGATCTGGCGGGTGCGCTCACTGCCGGGAGTGTCGCCATTGCGGATCGCCAGCCTCAGGGGCCAGCCCATGGCGGTGATCGGGGCCTGGATCGCCAGGGCCAGGTCGCGGCTGAGAGCACGCAGCGGGGTGAGATAGAGCAGGCGCAGGCCTGGGGCACCCCCCGCCTGGAGGTCGGCCAGCATGGCGGCGATCGGGCCCATCACGGCGGCATAGGTCTTGCCGGAGCCGGTAGGCACCTGGATCAGGCCGCTGCGGCCCTGCAGGTAGGCACGCCAGCACTGGCGCTGGAAGGGCATCGGCCGCCAGCCCTGCTGGCAGAACCAGGCTTCGATCGGCGCCAGCTGCGCCGCCATGGAGGGGCTCACCGCGGCGGCGTGCTCAGGTGGCCAGCCGGTCGACGCCAGGGCCGGCGCCGATGAGCATGACCCCTGTCACCGTCCACCCCAAGGCGCACAGCAACTGCAGCAGGAGGCTGGTCATCGGCTGGATCAGTGAGGGGATAGCGCCGCGTCAAAGCTAGCGAGGCCTGCTATCACGACCCTGCAGTGCGAAGTCTCATCCCCGTGCCGGCGCGCTCAGCAGGGCCCGGGCCGTGGCCAGGCTGTCGGCCTCGGCGGCGGGTTTGTCCTGGCGCCAGCGGCTGATGCGCGGGAAGCGCACGGCGATGCCGCTCTTGTGGCGCCGCGAGGGCTGCAGACCCTCGAAGGCCAGCTCGAACACCTGCAGCGGCTGCACTGCCCGCACCGGTCCGAAGCGCTCCAGGGTGTGGCTGCGGATCCAGCGATCGAGGCTGGCGATCTCGGCGGCATCGAGGCCGGAGTAGGCCTTGGCGAAGCTCACCAGCCGCCGCTGCTCCACTGCGGCAGCCGCGGGCCCCATAGCAGCGGGCTCGGGGTCGTCCCAGAGGGCGAAGGTGTAATCGGTGAACAGATTGGCGCGGCGGCCGCTGCCGGCCTGGGCGTAGAGCAGCACGGCATCGAGGCGGTAGGGCTCGAGCTTGTGCTTCCACCAGCTGCCGCGGCGGCGGCCGGAGCGGTAGGGGGAGTCGCGGGCCTTGAGCATCAGCCCCTCGGCGCCGGCGGCCCTGGCCTGCTGCCGCAACGGCTCCAGCTGCTCCCAGTGCTGCAGGGCCAGCTGGGGGGAGAGGTGCAGGTGCCCGGCTGCGGCAGCGTGCGCCGCTGCCCGGTGCTGCTGGATCAGCTGCTCCAGGGCGGCGCGGCGCTGGCTGAGCGGTTGCTGGCGCAGGTCCTGGCCCTCCAGTTCCAGCAGGTCGTAGGCCTGGAACACGGCGGGGCAGGCGGCCAGGAGCGCTCGGCCCGGGGCCTTGCGGCCCAGGCGCCGCTGCAGGGCCGCGAACGCTTCCGGCTGCTGCGCCTCCGCCTGCCACACCAGAATCTCGCCGTCGAGCACGGTGCCCTGGGGCAGGCTGTCCGCCAGGGCGATCAGTTCGGGGAAGGCGGGGTTGATCAGCTCCTCGCCGCGGCTCCAGAGCAGGCTGTTGTCGCCCCGGCGGATCAGCTGGCCGCGGATGCCGTCCCACTTCCACTCCGCCAGCCAGGCGCCGGCGCCGCCGGGCAGGGGGGGCTGCTGGGGGTCTGGCGGCAGCTCGAGAGGTGAGGCCAGAAAGAAGGGATAGGGACGGCTGCTGCGGTGCTCGTCGCCCCGGTCGGGGGCGAGCAAGGCTGTCCAGGCCTCGGCGCTGGGCGAGAAGCCACCCATCAGCCTGTGGGCCAGCAGGGAGGTCTTCAGGCCGCTGTGGCTGGCCAGGGCGCGCAGCACCAGGCCCTGGCCCACGCCGATGCGAAAGCCGCCCGTGAGCAGCTTGTTCACCACCAGCAGCTCATCGGGCTCCAGCCCCTGCCAGAGGGCCTGCACCGCCTCGGCCTGGGCCTCGCCCTCGAGGGCCGCCAGGGCCGGCAGGCGCTCCTCCATCACTCCTGCAGGGGGGCTTGGGGGGTGCCGCCCCGGGGGTGACCCTCCAGGCAGGGCTGCCGGCGCCAGAGCAGGGCGATCGTCTCGGCCGAATCACCCACCTGGGCGTGGCAGTCGTCGAACAGCCACTCCGGCAGGCTCGAGGCCTCCAGGCAGATCTGGCGCAGGCGGCGGCCGGTGATCAGCCGCCGCCGCTGCTTGCCCAGCAGGCAGTGCAGCGCCCAGGCGGCATCGGCCGCCGGGGCGGCGGCGAACCAGACCCGCAGGGCCTCCACCTTGGCCAGTGTTCCGGGGCAGCCATCGAGCTGCTCGATCAGCGCGGTGAACTGACGCATCGGCGCCCCCGTTCATTGGCCATTGAGCGACCAGTCGTAGTTGAGGGTGGTGAGGTTGTAGTCACCCTTGCGCAGGTAGGCCTGCTCGGCGGGGCTGACGTAGCCGCTGATGAAGTGCAGCACGGGCCGCTGTTTGGTGTGGCGGCCGTAGCCGCTGTCGGTGCTGTAGGAGGCGTTCCAGTCTTCCGCGAACCACTGGAAGATGGCCGAGATCGCCACCGTGCCGGTGCCCTGATCGATCACCAGCCCCTGGGGACTGCCCAGCCACAGCCGCACCTGGTCGTCGAGCTGCTCATCGAGCCTGGAGCCCACGTAGGGCTCGCGCCGCAGGGGCGGACAGCTGATCGCGGCACACACCAGGCCCGCGTGGATGCGGGGCTCGTTGTAGTCCTTGCGCATGATGCCGTGCTCCAGGTGATCGAGGGTCATCGACTCGCCGGCCACCTGGTGGCGGTTGAGCTTCCACACCCCGAGGATGTCGCGGATGCTGGATTTCAGCGGCTTCTGCTCAATGACCGATTCCAGGGTGAGGGCGTTGTAGGCATTGAGCAGGAAAGCGATCTGCTCGGGTTCGTCCCAGGCTTGGAAGCTGGCGGGGGTCACGGCAGCCAGTTCGGCCACGTAGGCCTCCAGATCGCCGGGATCCTTCTGCAGGGCTGTGTAGTTGACCAGCCCGCTGCCGTCGACGAAGCGCTCCAGCACCACCGCGTAGCGGGCGTGGTCGAGCGGTGGCGTCAGGGCCGTGCTGGCACTGGTGCTGGCCGCGCTGCCGCCTCCCTGCGTTTCCGGGGACGGCCAGGGCAGAGCCAGCGGACCGCAGCCCGCTACCAGCATCAGGCTCAGGGCCAGGGCCAGCCGGCGGGGCGCGGGCCGTTTCAGGAGGGTGCGGGGCCGGATGGGGGAGGCCATGGGGTGATCAGGGAAGGAAGGGAACAGAGGGGACCTGTCAGGCCCGCTTTGGGGGCGCGGCAGGGTCCCCGCGGCAGCGCAGCCCCATCTCCAGGGCCAGGCCGATCAACCAGGGGCCCCACAACAGCCAGCGCTCCGGCCCGCTGAGGTTCCAGTCGGGCAGGCGCGAGGGCAGCACGAAATACACGAACCCCGAGAGGCTCAGCAGCCGTGCCCCCCAGGCCCGGGTGGGCACCGCGAAGGGCATCAGCCAGGTGAAATACCAGCCGTGCACGATCGGCGAGAGCAGCAGCAGGGCCATCAGGTAGCGGCCGCAGAACACCCCGAAAGCGGAGTTGGTGAGGATCAGCGCCAGGGTCAAGGCCGCCAGGGCCCCCAGAAACAGGCTGTTGTGGGCCCGGGACCAGCCCCACAGCTGCCCCACCAGGTGGGGCACCAGTTCGGCGCTGCGGCCCTGACGCACGAAGTTGGAGCCCACGGGAATCAGCGGGCAGCCGCTGGTGCCGCAGAACGGCAGCGAGGCGAGTGCCATCGGCAGCACCCCCAGCAGCGCCGTCGCAGCCGCCAGCCGCCAGCCCCGCTCCCGGATCGCCCGCCACAACAGCAGGCCCAGCATCGGCAGGGAGACCCACTTGATCGCCACGCTCAGGCCCACCAGCAGGGCGGCGATCAGCCGGCGGGTGGGGGTCTGGGCGGGGTCCTGGCTGGAGGGCGTGGCGGTGGAGTGGGGCTCGATCAGCAGCCAGGCGCCCACCAGGGGCAGCAGGAACCAGCTCTCGAAATGGCCGCCGCCGGCGATGCTCACCAGCACCAGCGGGTTCCAGGCGTAGAGCAGGCTGGGCAGCCGGCCGAAGCGGCGGGCCAGCAGGGCGCAGAGGGCCAGATCGGCCGCCACGAAGGCGAGCTTGAACGGGAGCACCGCCGGGCCCAGGTCCGCCGGTGACAGCGCCACCAGCAGCCGGAACAGCAGCTGGGTGAGGGGCGGGTAGATCGCCGTGACGTCTGGATGGTTGATCTGGCCCCACCAGGGGGTGCGCAGCGGCTCCAGCAGGGCCGCGTCCGGGGCCAGCAGGAACGGATTGAAGCCGAACCGCTGGATCTGGCCTTCCCAGAGGTAGCGCCAGATGTCATCGCTGGGCTCCATGGGCAGCAGCAACAGCCGGGTGAGCACGGCCACGCCCCAGAAGGCCGCGGCGCCCACCCAGCGCAGCCGCCAGGAGAGGGCGAAGCCAGCGCCGAGCACCGCCGCGGCCCGCAAGAAGCCCGGCATCACCTGGGGATCGTGCAACAGACCCTGGGGCGCCATCAGCGCCGCGCCGAGCACCAGCAGCAGACAGCTGCCCGGCAACGCCCAGCCCGCCATCAGGCGCCCCTCCTGGCCGGCTGCTGCGGGCGCAGCAGCTTGCGCAGGTAGAGGCCACCCAGGGTGGTGAGGATGCCGACGCCGGCCCCGACGCTGCCGGCCACCGTGCCGGAGATCTTGGACTCCCCGCCCGCGCGGCGGCGGAGCTCAACGGGCTGTTCCTGGATCCGCAGGCCGGCCTCCACGGCCTTCACCTGCATCTCGATCGTCCAGCCGAAGCCGCGGTCGTGCATCCGCAGCGCCAGCAGCGCCTCGCGGCGGATCAGGCGCAGCGGACCGAGGTCCGCGAAGCGGTGCCCCCAGCCGAGCTGGATCAGGCGGGTGGCCAGACCATTGCCGAAGCGCTGCGCCGGCGTCAGCAGCCGCTGCCCGGCCGGGCTGGCCATGCGGTTGCCCAGGATCAGATCGGCCTTCCCCATCAGGCCTGCCCACTGGTCCAGAACGCCCAGGTCGTCACTGCCGTCTCCGTCGCAGAACAGGATCCAGCCGATCGGCTCCGGCAGGTCGAGCAGCCCCCGCCAGCAGGCCCGCCCGTAGCCCGGCACCGGTTCGTTCAGCACCTCGGCACCGCAGTGGCGGGCGATGGCGGCACTGGCGTCGCTGCTGCCGTTGTCCACCACGCGGATCCGGCCCACGCCCTGGCGCTGCAGGCCCTCGATCACCGCGGCGATCGTGGCCGCCTCGTTGCGCACGGGAATGATCGCCAGCACGGCATCCAGGGGCGTGGCAGGACGGGCTGTGGTCATCCGCGTTCGCCCCTCAGGTAGGCCGCTGTGATCGGGTGTGCGGGCGCGCTGAACAGCTGCTCGGCGGGCCCCTGCTCCACGATCGTGCCGCGGCCCTCCGTCGTCCAGAACACGATCAGGTCGTCGGCCAGCCGCCGGGCCTGGGCCAGGTTATGGGTCACGATCACCTGGGTGCAGCGCCCCCGCAGGCCGGGGATCAGGTCTTCCACCACGCCACTGGCCACGGGATCGAGGGCGCTGCACGGCTCATCCAGCAGCAGCAGCTCCGGCTGCAGGGCCAGGGCCCGGGCCAGGCAGAGCCGCTGCTGCTGCCCGCCTGAGAGTTTGAGGGCCGAGTCATCGAGCCTCGAGCGCACCTCGGGCCAGAGACCCACCTCCTGCAGCACGCTCTCGATCACGGCGTTCCGGCGGCGGCGGTCGTGCAGGCCGTGGTGGGCCAGGGGCACGCTGAGGTTGCGGCGGATGGAGAAGGGGAACGGGTTGGGCCGCTGGGCGATCCAGCCCACCCGCCGGCGCAGGCCCACCAGGTCGGCCTGGGGGCCGGTGATCTCCACCCCGTCGAGGCGGATCGAGCCACTCACCCGGCAGCCGGCGCTGAGGTCGCTGAGCCGGTTGAGGCAGCTGAGAAAGGTGCTCTTGCCGCAGCCGGAAGGCCCCACGATCGCGGTGATGGCGCCGCGCCGGATCGGCACGCAGAGGCCGTCGAGCACACAGCTGTGGTGGTAGCTGACGCTGAGGTTGGTCACCTGCAGCAGCACCGGGCCGGGGGAGCTGGTCATCGGCCCGCGGTGCTCCCCTGCCAGCGGGTCGCCAGCAGCATCGTGAGGCCGTTGCAGAGCAGCAGCAGGGCCACGAGCACCACGGCTGTCGCACAGGCCCTGGCCTCTCCGCCGGGCACGTTCATGGCCAGGTCGTAGATGTGCACTGACAGCGCCCGGCCCGAATCGAGCAGCGAGCTGGGCATGCGGTCCACGTAGCCGCTGGTGAACAGCAGCGCCGCCGTTTCCGCCAGGGCCCGCCCGAGGCCGAGCACCAGCCCCACCGCCAGGCCCTGGGCGGCGCTGGGCAGGATCACCAGCCGCAGGGTGCTGCCCCAGGAGAGGCCCAGGGCCGCAGCGGCCTGGCGGTAGTCGTGGGGCACGGCCCGCAGCCCCTGCTCGCAGCTGCGGATCAGCACGGGCAGCACCATGCAGGCCAGGGTGAGCCCCCCGGAGAGAATCGAGAAGCCCAGCCCCAGCCAGAGGCTGAACATCGCGTTGCCGAACAGGCCGAACACGATCGAGGGCACACCGGCCAGCACGTCCAGCGAGGCCCGCACCGCCCGGGCGAAGCGGTTGCGGCCGCGGCTCACTTCCGCCAGCAGCACGGCCGTGCCCAGCCCGATCGGCAGGCTGGCCGCCAGGCACACCAGCAGGATCAACAGCGTCGCCACGATCACCGGGGCAATGCCCCCGGCCCGGCCCGCATCGCGGGGGGCCTCCAGCAGAAAGCCGAGGCTGAGTTCAGGCAGCCCCTGGTGCAGCAGGTCGGCCAGCACCCAGGCGAACAGGGCGCTGACGGCCACAGCCACCGCCCCACACAGAGCAGCCACCAGCCGCTCAGCCATGGGCCCGCCCTCCGGCCTGGCTCGTCGCAGCCAGCCCCTCGGCCACGGCCACCAGAGCTGCCACCAGCACCAGCAACACCAGCCCCCCCACGAACAGGGCCGAGCGGTGCAGGTCCAGGGCATAGCCCAGTTCCAGGGCGATGTTGGCCGTGAGGGTGCGCACCGGAGCGAAAAGGTTGCCCGGCAGCTGCACCACGTTGCCGCTGACCATCAGCACCGCCATGGTTTCGCCGATGGCGCGGGCGCTGCCGAGCAGCACCGCTGAGGCGAGGCCGGGGGCGGCCGCGGGCAGCAGCACCCGGCGCAGGCTGGCCCAGGGACTGAGACCCAGGGCCGCCGCGGCCTGCCGGTAACTCGCCGGCAGCTCCGCCAGGGCCGACTCCATCAGCAGGCTGATGGTGGGCAGGATCATCAGGCCAGGATCAGGATCCCCGCCAGCAGGCTCTGGCCCGGCGGCTGCCAGCGGGCGATCCGGGGCGTCAGTTCCACCAGCCCCCAGAAGCCGAACACCACCGAGGGAATGCCCGCCAGCAGCTGCACCAGACGCCGGTACACCCCGCTCCAGCGGGGTGGCCCATAGCTGTGGCAGAACAGGGCGGAGCCGAGCGCCACCGGGGTGGCCAGCAGCACGGCACCGGCACTGCTGGCCGCCGTGGCGAGCAGCATCGGCGCCAGACCGAAGTGGCCCTCCGTGGCGCCGACTGTCGGGTGCCAGCTGGGATCACCGAGCCAGCGGAGCGGGCCGAGGGCCCCCAGGGCCGGCAGGGCCTCCCCCAGCAGAAAGGCCAGGATCCAGACCACGATCGAGCAGGCCAGCACGGCCGTCAGGCGCAGGCTCCAGAGCAGCAGCCGGTCGGCGGCGCTGGTCATCGGGCCGGCGCCACCACGGCTTCCCGGGCCAGCAGGTCATCGTTGGCCGGGGCGGTGGCAAAGCGCAGGAAGTCCCTGGCCAGGGGATTGGAGTGATCGGGTTTGCTCACCAGGTTGAGCGGCCGGGCCAGGGGGAAACGCCGCTGGGCCACGTTGGTCAGGGTGGGGGCCACGCCGGCCATCGGCAGCAGCCGGATCGCCAGGCCCCGCTGGGCTTCCAGGGTCGCCGCCCCGATCGACACGTAGGCGATGGCGCCGGGATCGCCCGCCACCGTGCGCAGCCCCTGCTGGTTATCGCCGATCACCACGCTGGCCCGGATGGCCTGGTTGTCGAGTTGGAAGTGGTCGAGGAACACCTCCAGGGTGGAGCGCCCCTCGGCCTTGGTCACCACCGTGATCGGCGCGGGGCTGCCGCCCAGCTCCGACCAGTCGGCGATGCGGCCCGTGAAGATGCCCCGGATCTGCTCATCGCTCAGGGTCTGCACCGGGTTGCTGCTGTTCACGATCACGGCGACGCCGTCCAGGGCGATGGTGGTGGCCTGGAGGTCGGCCTCGCTGCTGTTCAAGGCCCGCGACACCATGCCGATGTCGGCGCTGCCCCGGCGCAGGTCCGCCAGGCCGCGGGAGGACCCGCCGGTCTGCACGTCGATGCGCACGCCGGGATGGCTGGCCTCGAAGCGGCGGGCGATCTCCCCGGCCAGGGGAGCCACGCTGCTGGAGCCCGTGAGGGTGAGCCGTGGCGGTGAGGCAGCCGAGGAGCAGCCCACCAGCAGCCCGGCCATGGCAGCTATTGCGGCCAGGATCCCTCTGGGGGCCAGGGCGCTGCTGGCGGTTGGAGCGTGCACTGGCACGGCTGGTGTCGACGGGGGCTCTGGAAGTACTGGCGACGGCGGCGATCGGATGCGGCCTGGTCTGCCGCGGGGAGGAGGTTCCTAGGGTTCGGCCGTTGTGACACAGGCAGGGCTCAGGGATGGGTGGGCGCTCGGCCGAGCTGATCGACACCCTCTCGGTGCCCCTGGCTGAGCTGTGGGCAGGCCTGCCCCAGCGGCAGCTGCGCGCGGAGGTGATGGATCAGCCGGAGCTCGATCCGGTGGTGCACCGCGATGCCCTGCGCGGTCTGGCCCGCATCAACACCCTCACCCGCAGTGCGGCCTGCTTCGCTCCGGCCCTGCGCCAGCTGGCCCTGCGCAGGCCCGGCCAGCGGCTGCGGCTGCTGGATGTGGCCTGCGGCAGCGGCGACAGCCTGCGCGCCCTGGGCCGCCTCGGCCGGCGCCTGGGCCTCGATCTGGAGCTGCACGGCTGCGACCTCAGTGCCGAGGCCATGGCCATGGCTGGCGATCTGGCGCTTGCCGAGGGGGTGGAGGCCCACTTCTTCCAGGCCGATGCCCTGGGCGAGCCGCTGCCCGGCGGCTATCAGCTGGTGGTCTGCTCTCTGTTTCTGCATCACCTCAGCAGGGCCCAGGCCCAGACCCTGTTGCGTCACATGGCGGCCGCCACCGACGATCAGCTGCTGCTGCACGACCTGCTGCGCACCCGCCTCGATCTGCTGCTCACCTGGGCCGGCACCAGGCTGTTGAGCCGTTCGCCGGTGGTGCATGTGGATGGGCCCCTCTCGGTGGGCGGCGCCTTCCGGCTCGACGAGGTGGCGGCCCTGGCCGCCGCCGCCGGCCTGGAGGGGGCCCAGCTGCGGCGGTTCTGGCCGGAGCGGTTCCTGCTCTCCTGGCGCCGGGGATCGGGCGAGGCCGGCTCCGCCGCGGCTCCGGCTGGATGAGGCTGCCGTGATCTGGGACGTGCTGGTGGTGGGTGCGGCCGGCGGGGGCGGCGGCGGCCCTGGGCCTGGCCCGCCAGGGGGCGCGGGTGCTGGTGGTGGAGCAGCGCCAGTTTCCCCGCTGGAAAGTGTGTGGCGCCTGCCTCAGCCCCCAGGCCCTGGCCGTGCTGCAGGCCATGGGTTTGGACCACATCGCCGCGGCCGGTGTGCCCCTGGAGCAGCTCCAGCTGGGGGTGGCCGGCCGCAGCCTGCCCCTGCCGCTGCGCCAGGGGCGTGCCCTGTCGCGCCACCACATGGATCAGGCCCTGCTGCAGGCCGCCGCTGACGCCGGGGCGGCGGTGCGCTTCGGCAGCCGGGCTGAGCTGGGGCCGGTGCAGCCCGCCTGGCGGGAGCTGGTGCTGCACCGGCGCGGCGGGAAGGAGCGCCTGCGGGCTGCCGTGGTGCTGCTGGCGGCGGGCCTCACGCACCGGAGCCCCCGGCAGGAGCCGGCCCTGCGCACCCGGATTGCCCCCGGCAGCCGGGTGGGGGCGGGCTGCGTGCTGGAAGGCGATGCCGCCGGCCCGCCGGAGGCTTATCCCTCTGGGGTGATCCACATGGCGGTGGGCCGGGGCGGCTATGTGGGGGCGGTGCGGGTGGAGACCGGCGCCCTCAACCTGGCCTGCGCCTTCGATCCCGCCGCCCTTCGCCGCGCCGGTGGGCCGGCGCCCCTGGCCGGGGCGATCCTGGCCGAAGCGGGCTTCCCCCCCCTGGTCGAACAGCCCGCTGAACAGTCCTGGCAGCTCACCGCGCCCCTGACGCGCCGCACCCGGCCCCTGGCCGGCCATCGCCTGCTCCTGCTCGGGGATGCCGCCGGCTATGTGGAGCCCTTCACGGGCGAGGGCATGGGCTGGGCGCTCACCGCGGCGCTGGCCTGCCTGCCCCTGGTGCGGCGGGGGTTGGTGGAGTGGGACCCGGCCCTCGCGGATGACTGGCACCAGCAGCACCGCCACTGGGTGGCGCGCCGGCAGACGGTCTGCCGCGGCCTGGCCCTGCTGCTGCGTCATCCCACGGCCACCGCGGCGCTGCAGCGCACCGCCGCCCTGCTGCCGTCCGTGGCGAGGCCGCTGCTGCAGCGGGTGCAGCACACCGCTCTGCCGCCGCTGATCTCCACCCCAGCGGCGCCTTCCCCCCTGGAGGCGGCGCCGTGGCGATGACCCTGCTCGGCCTCGGCACGGCGGTGCCGGAGCTGCGGCTCAGCCAGGCTGAGGCCCTGGCCCGCGCCCCCCAGATGCGCGGGGCCAGCCCACGCCAGCAGCGGCTGCTGCGCCGCATCTACGAGCGCTGCGGGGTGGAGAACCGCCACTGCATCACCCCCGATGACGACCCCAACCCCAGCACCGCCGTGCGCATGCGGCGCTATGGCCCCGCGGCCCTGGAGCTGGGACTGCAGGCCAGCCGCGCGGCCCTGGCCGAGGCCGGGGTGGCGGGAACCGCCATCACCCACCTGGTCACGGTGTCGTGCACGGGCTTTGCGGCGCCGGGCTTTGACCTGGCTCTGGTGGCCGGTCTGCCCCTGGCGGCGGACGTGGCCCGCACCCATGTGGGCTTCATGGGCTGCCACGGCGCCCTCAATGGCCTGCGGGTGGCGCGGGCCTTCGTGGAGGCCGATCCCCGGGCCTGCGTGCTGCTCTGCGCCGTGGAGCTGTGCAGCCTGCACCTGCAGGAGGGCTGGAACCCCGACCACATCGTGGCCAACGCCCTGTTCGCCGACGGCGCCGCCGCCGTGGTGGCCGTGGCGGGGCAGGGCAGTCCAGGCAGGGAGGCGCCCAGGCAGGGAGGCCTGCAGCTGCTGGCCAGTGGCTCCACCGTGATTCCGCACACGGCCGGGGCGATGGCCTGGCTCATCGAGGACCACGGCTTCTCCATGGCGCTCTCGGCGCGGGTGCCGGCAGTGATCCAGGCGCAGCTGCGGCCCTGGCTGGATGGCTGGCTGGCCGGGCTGGGCCTCAGTCTCGAGGCGATTCGCCACTGGGCCGTGCATCCCGGCGGTCCCCGCATCCTCACGGCGGTGCTGCAGAGCGCCGAGCTCGATGATGAGCGCCTGGCCGTGTCGCGGGCGGTGCTGCGCCGGTTCGGCAACATGTCGTCCGCCACCCTGCTGTTCATCCTGCAGCGGTTGCGGCAGGGACAGGGCCCCGGCCCAGGCCCCTGCCTGGCCCTGGGATTCGGTCCGGGGCTCACCGTGGAAGCAGCCCTGTTCGGGGTCGATGGCGCCACACTGGCCCGTGACCCCACACCCCCAGAGGCCCTCCGGGAGGCCGTCGACTGCGATGAGCAACTCTGAGCGGCTGCAGCTCCTCTCCCTGCTGCAGGAGGGCCCCCGGGGCAGCGCCCACCGCCGTGATGGCGAGGTGCGGCCGTTGATCACGGCCCTGGAGGCCTCCTCGCCGGCCGATCTCCAGAGCGATGCAGCCCGGCAGCAGTTGGAGGGGGTGTGGGAGCTGCGCTGGAGCAGCAGCTCCCAGCCCTACCTCAAGGCCTCCCCCTGGCTGCAGAACCTGCAACTGCTGGCCCCCTCCCAGGGGAGGGCCTTGAACCTGTTGCTGCCGGCGGGGCCCCTGGCCCCGCTCGGGGGGATCGCGGTGGAGGCGCGCATCGCCATCAGCTCGTCCCAGAGGGTGGAGGTGCGTTTCCAGCGGGGCGGCTGGCTGGGGCCCGCCGTGGGCCAGACCCGGCTGCAGCTGCTGCGCCGGGTGACGCCAGGCTTCCCGGCCTGGCTCGACATCACGGTGCTCGACGATCAGCTGCGCCTCTGCCGCGGCAATGCGGGAACCCTGTTTGCCCTGCTGCGCCGCGACGACCTCAGCCTGGAGGCCCTGCTGCCGGCTCCCGCAGCCGTTGCAGCGTCCCCATCCCCTGGGTGTTGAGGTTGTCGATGCGCACCGTGGTGGGCCGACCATCCTCCCCCAGGCTGAACGTAACGGCGCTGGGCCCGGTGTTGTTCTCGCCGATGGGTTCATAGGAGAACCGATGCTGCCCCAGGGAGGTGAGGGGCCGGCTGAGGCGATCGGGTCCCAGGAGCAGCTGCAGGCCATTCCCGGCCGGCACCACCTCCACCGTGCCGACGTAGGCATTGCGATAGGTGCCTGTGTAGCCCTCCAGGGGCAGGGCCGGTGCCGCGGGCGGTGCCCCGACCACCGGATAGGTGGAGGCGAGCAGTTCGGCGAACACCTCCGCCAGCACCGGGAGGTAGTCCATGCGCACCTCCCCGGTCTGCACCAGGTCGAGGAAGGCGGCGCTGATCGATTCCGGCACTCCGATCGGCGAGCCATTGGTGAGCACGGCGATCCCCAGCCCCTCGGCCGGCAGCAGGGTAACCGCCGTGGCGGCTCCGAGGTTGAACGCGCCGCTGTGGCTGAGCCTGACCGCATTTGTCCGGTCGCGGCCCACGTTCCAGCCCAGGCCGTAGAGCTGGGCCTGATCCCTGGTGGGGTCGGCGGGGGCGGTGCTGATCATCTGGGGCCGGTGGGTTTCGGCCAGCGCTGAGCTGGCCTCGGCGCTGAGCTGCTTCTTCATCCAGGCGGCCAGGTCGCGCACCGTGGAACTGACGCCCCCGGCCGGCGACTGGGCATCCGACTGGCGACCGGGGCTCAGCGTCCAGGTGCCGTTGCTGAGCTGGTGGAGGTCGGCGCGGTTGCGGTGGCCGATGAAGTCGGCATGCAGGGAGCTGGTGCGGGTCATGCCGAGGGGCCCGAACAGCTGCTCCCGGGTGAGCTCGTGCCAGGGACGTCCCGTGGCGCGAGCTGTCGCTTCGGCGGCGGCGGTGAAGCCGAAGTTGGTGTAGGCGTAATCAGCGCGAAAGCGGTTGCCCGTATCCAGCAGCCCCAGGCGCGCCAGCACCGTGGCCCGATCGAAGCCGATGTCCTCGAGCTCATCGCCGGCATGGTCGGGCAGGCCACTGCGATGGGAGAGCAGATCCCGCAGGGTCACCTTCGCCCCGATCGCCCGGCCGCCGATCACCGTTTCGGGCAGGTGCTGCATCACCGGGGTGTCCCAGCTGATCCCCCCCTGGCTCACCACCGCGGCGATGGCGCTGCTGGTGATCGGTTTCGACACCGAGGCGAGCTGGAACACCGTGTCGGCATCCACCGGCTCGGTGCTGCCCAGGCGACGGCTGCCGAAGCCGTGCAGAAACACGGTGGCGTCACCGTGAACCACCACAGCGGCGATCCCAGGCACCCCGGTGCGCTGCATGGCCGTGGTGATCAGGTCGGGCAGCTGCTCCAGGGCCCGATCGAGCTGGGCTGTGGTCAGCCCTGCCGATGGCGTGGATGCCGGTGAGGCAGCCGGAGCAGCCGCCAGGGATGGTCCGCCGATCGCTAGCCCCAGCAGCCCAGGCATCCCCAGCAGCCCAGGCAGCACCCATGCCGCCAGCGACCGTGAGGATGAAAAGCGTCTGTTACTTCTGGCCCGGAGCTGGAGGATCAAATGCTGGCCCGTCAGGGGATTGGCCCCGGGTCTAGGCCGGTTCAGCCCCGCCGGCAATCTGCGTTTCCGCCCGGCGCTTCTGCCGGAGCCAGGCCTTCCGCTTGCGGAAGAGGGGCGAAAGGCGCCATGGCCCCATGGGGTAGAACCCTTGCGGTGCGGCCCCATGGTCCGACGGCTCCCCAGACCCCCGCGATGGCTTGATGACAGCAGCCCCCAGCGCCACGGCGCAGACGCCCCCCAAGGCCGGCCGGATCTTCAATTACATCGGCCGCAACAACATCCGGGGCGACTTCTACGGAGGGCTCACCGCCGCCGTGATCGCCCTGCCGATGGCCCTGGCCTTTGGCGTGGCCTCCGGGGCGGGCGCGGCGGCGGGACTGTGGTCGGCAGCGATCATCGGCCTGGTCACGGCCCTGTTCGGGGGCACGCCTGCCCTGATCTCGGAGCCCACCGGCCCCATGACGGTGGTGTTCACCGCCGTGCTGGCCACCCTCACCACCCGGGCGAGCAGTCCGGCTGAGGCCCTGGCCATCGCCTTCACCGTGGTGATGCTCTCGGGGGTGTTCCAGATCCTCTACGGCGTGTTTCGGCTCGGGAAGTACATCACCCAGATGCCGTACACGGTGATCTCCGGGTTCATGAGCGGCATCGGCACGATTCTGATCGTGCTCCAGATCGGGCCGCTGCTCGGCCAGGAGCCGCCCCTGGGCGGAGTGATGGGCACCCTGCGCAATCTTCCCCAGCTGCTGCAGGGCATCCAGCCGATGGAAACGCTGCTGGCGCTGCTCACCCTGCTGGTGCTGTGGTTCACGCCCGAGCGGATCAAACGGCTGATCCCCGCCCAGCTGTTCGCCCTGATCGTGGGCACGATCCTCTCCCTGGTGGCCTTCCGCGGCGTGGAGTTACGCCGCATCGGCGAGATCTCCAGCAGCCTGCCCCAGTTCACCCTGCCGGCCCTCTCGGCTGATGTCTGGCAGCTGGTGCTGGTCAATGCGGCCCTGCTGGGCATGCTCGGTTCGATCGACTGCCTGCTCACCTGCCTGGTGTCCGACAGCCTCACCCGCACGGAGCACAAGTCGAACAAGGAGCTGGTGGGTCAGGGGGTGGCCAACATTGCGGCGGGCCTGTTCGGGGCCCTGCCCGGCTCGGGGGCCACCACCGCCACGGTGGTGAACATCCAGGCGGGCGGACGCACGGGGCTTTCAGGGGTGCTGCGGGCCGTGATCCTGGCCGTGCTGATCCTGGCGGGGTCGGGCCTGGCGGCCCAGATCCCCCTGGCCGTCCTGGCCGCGATCGTGTTCAAGGTGGGCATCGACATCGTGGACTGGGGCTTTCTCGCCCGCGTCCCCAAGCTCTCCGGCAAGGGCGCCCTGATCACCTATGTGGTGATCGCCCTCACCCTGCTGGTGGATCTGATGGTGGCCGTGGGGGTGGGCATCTTCATCGCCAACATCCTCACCATCGACAAGATGAGCGCCATGCAGACCCGCGGCGTGCGGCTGGTGAGCACCGGTGACGACGCCGGTGAACTGACGCCGGAGGAACGGCATCTGCTCAATGCGGCCGGGGGGCGGGTGCTGTTGTTCCAGCTCAATGGTTCGATGATCTTCGGGGTGGCGAAGGCGATCAACCGTGAACACAACGCCATCGGCGACTGTGATGCGGTGATCTTCGACCTCAGCGAGGTGGTGCATCTGGGGCTGACCGCTGCCCTGGCGATCGAGAATGCCGTGGAGGAGGCCATCGAAGTGGGCCGCAACGTGTATGTGGTGGGAGCCCGGGGCACCACCCTGCAACGGCTGGAGCAACTCAAGCTCTATGAACAGCTTCCCCACGATCACACTGATCTCGACCGGTTTCAGGCCCTGAACCATGCCGTTTTGGCCCTGACCCGCCAACCGGGATGACGACCAGTCCCAGGCAGCGCGCTTAAGCTTCGCCTCCGGCCTTGGGACATCGGCATGGATTCTTCCGGTGACCAACCGATTCCTCCTTCAGCCGGCGCCGTTGGTGCAGGGCGTTCAGAGTCCAGTGAACGGGAGGTGCGAGAGCGTGTTGATCGCACGCTGGCCCAGCTTGAGGCACTGCAGGCCCAGGGGAGCGGCAACGACCAGCAGATCGACGCGCTGCTGGAGCAGGCCCTGAAACGCATCAGTGCCCTGCTGGCCCTGATGAGGCAGTCGCTCGTTGGGCTCGAGGGAGTGTCTGACGATGAACGCTCCCTGGCCGTGTCGAGCCTCGACGGAGCCGAAGCGCTGATCTCCCTGGCTGGCAGCTCCAGAGACGGCTCACTGCCACGGCCGGACGATCCTGGTGCTCGGCTTCAGTATGGACTCAGTGGCCTTGATCTGCTCCAGAGCGGCTGGCGGCAGCTGCTGGTGTCCAGCACCTCGCCGAGGTCGTGGCAGCCCGGAATGCTGCCGGATGAGGTGATTCAGCGGCTGGCGATGGAGTCGCGTCTGCTGCGATCGCTGCAGGTTCAGCGGCATCAGCAGCCTGCCTACCGCGAAGCGCTGCATCAGCTCAGCATCGCCGCGTATCGCTGCCGCTACCTCCTCAAGGGTTGCCGGCAGAGCCTGATGCAGGAGCTGTTGTTGTTGGCCATGCAGCTGGAAGACATTGCCAAGGGTTTGAGAACCGATTCAGGCGATCACATCCAGTTCTGGTCTGGCCGCCTTGATCAGGTGGAGGATCGCCTTGAATGGGTTGGCTTCAAGCAGCGTCGACCATGGTTGCCGGTGCTGAATGTGCAGAAACTGGTCAGGAGGGTCAGAACACTGCAACGCCAGGAGTCCGTTCAGGGAAGGATGCTGGCGGGGCTTGGGGTGTCGTTGACCATCTCCGTGCTATTTCTGCTGGCGACAACCACGGCGACAACGGTGCTTGGAGCCTTGTCTGCGATCAACACGGCGAACAGGCAAGCCGAGCTCATTGGCAATTACCAGGATCTCACCGTGGAGGTGAAGCGACTCTTGGACATCAATAACCAGAACAGAGATATCGATGCCAGCCTCGAAGCCCTCCAGCCTTCGATTGAACTGGCAAAGAAGCCTCTTTTGGTGGAACCTGAGCAAGCTGAACAGCCTGCCGCTCAGCAGCCTGGAGTTGAGAAGCAGCAGCAAAATATTCGAGTGCTGGAAAATCTCAATAGAGAACGCAATCTTGTGTTGGGTGAGAAAGCCGAGAAGGACCGTGAGTTCAGCCGAGCAATTTCGCGACTCACTCTGCTGTATGAAGACATCACCACAACTGAGTCTCGGCCACTGCAGCCTGCTGAGCAAGGGCTGCCAGACAACCCAGCCGAGTCAAACTGGTATGGCGTTTGGATCGACACCCTGGCCGGGCCATTGCAGGATCCCGTTCTGCTGAAGCATTCGCGTCGCCTTGCCATTGCCGCCTTTGCCGGTGCTCTGGGCAGCATCATGAGCATTTTGATTCGGTTGGATCATGTCGATGAACAGAATGTGAGGAACCCCTTTGTTGTTGGTGCACTCAAGCCGGTTATAGGTGCCGTTTTTGGAATTGTCATCTTCATGGTTCTCACCACAAATGTGATTGACTTCATGCCAGCTAACTTCCGCCTCCATGACCACACGGTCCAGAGCATGGATGCTTCAGCTTCTGGCCCAGCCAGCCTGGCGGCAGGGGTTGATCCGCTGGGCGATCTAGACTCACAGGAGCTTTACAAGATCTTTCTGGTGGCGTTCATTGCTGGATTCAGTGAGCGTCTAGCAGGGGACACCCTCCGATCTGTGGGCAGGAGGTGACTCTCCTTCGCTGGGATGGTTCTGGAGCAGATGGCAACAAGCTCCGCATCGGCTACTGCAGTGCAGGCACGTTGATCCCACCGCACAACGCCATCCCGTGCCAGCACGGCCTCAATCGAGCCAGGTTTGCTCTGGGAGACCCCGACGTGGAGTCAATCTGACGTCAGGCTTGAAGCAGGTCTTGGAAGCCCCGGTGCACGATCTCTGGGATCAGGGCGCCTGAGGTGCTGCCCTCCATGAGTTGGCTCAGCTCAGAGCCACCACGATGGGTGAGGATCATGGTCGGTGTTCGGTTTGTTGGTTGTGCTCCGAACAGGGTCACAGACTGGCCTACTCATTGCCAAAGCTGAGATCTCAGGGAGGTGAGCCGTCAGCCCCAGCTCAGCAGGAGCTGATCCTACAGATTCACACCACTACCTGGGACGCCGCAACCGCACTGCGGGAACGTATTGCTGGTATAGAAGAAGCATGTGTCATGTTCGAGCTAAACAGGCGATTGTGTCTCACAACACGCCGGAAACGTGTGCCTTGGGCCATCAGAGCTCGGTCCGCACTGGTGCGAATTGGCCAACTGGTGGCTGCGGTAGACAGGGATTGGATTCGTTGCTGAGTCGAAAGCCCATACCATGACCCTGTCGGATAATCCAGGCTTATCTGTAGGATTTGCAACTCTTTGTCCATCAAGCGCCCAACCCCATTGAGATGGAATTAATGTCACCCAACCTTTGCTGCTGCCAGTCATGTCTGCCTGTTGAGAGCACCTAGCCCCTCTGGGGATTCAGCCTTCACGGTATGGTGCGGTCGTCAGCTCCCATGCGCGATCTGAACCTGACTGGATGGGTTGGAGCGAACCGTCCATGGCCTCATTCCCTTTTTCCGTCAAACCACCACCTTTCACTGAAGAGACACACGGCGGGGTCTTCCCCTGTATGACTTTCTCAGCATTTTTCTGGTCAATCAGCATGGCTAAAAGCTCTGTCTTTGGGCCAGTTGAACGTCTCTGGTCTGCGTGCTCAGAATCAAGCACGAGGAGAACCCCTTGGGTTTATCTTCCCTCCTGAGCTCCCCCCACCCCCGCATGACTGAAAATTCAAACGGATGGTGACTTTTCCTGACGTTTTTGCAGCCTCCCCCCCCTGCTGGGCTCCAAAATCACGGAGTGTGGTTCTGCTCCATTCTGTGGCGATGACGGCATCTCCGGTACTCACCTGGAGATGCTTGAAGACAAGCTCTGGAACCAGGCAATCTGGTTGCAGACTTGTCCGGAATCCTTCCACGACGACCTGATTTCTTAGCGACCTCAATCACTAAACCAACAGAGGATTTGAATTGTCTGACTTTCTTGAGCTTTTCATAAAGCAGATTCAGTCTCCGACCCTAGGCTTCCTGATCGGCGGCATCGTTGTAGCCTCATTCGGTAGCCAGCTGGCAATCCCGGATGCCATTTACAAGTTCATCACCTTCTTCTTGCTTTTGAAGATTGGTTTGAGCGCAGGTATTGCGATTCGCAATTCCAACCTTTCAGAAATTCTTCTGCCAGCCCTTGCCGCTGTGCTGATCGGCATCCTGATTGTACTGATTGCTCAGTACACTCTAGGAAAGATGCCAGGCATCAAATTTACTGATGCCATCGCAACAGGTGGACTTTTTGGCGCTGTGAGTGGTTCTACCCTCGCCGCCGTTCTGCCCCAGCTTGAGTCGGCAGGAATCAAGTACGAGGCCTGGAGCGCTGCCCTTTATCCATTCATGGACATCCCGGCGCTGGTGACGGCGATCGTGGTGGCCAGCGTTTACACAGGTCGTAAATCCGCTGACACGTCCGAAAAAGTCGAAATCTGGCCGATCATCAAAGACAGTCTGCAGAGCTCTGCTGTCACGGCGATGCTGCTTGGTGTTGGTCTTGGCATCTTGACCAGGCCTGAGCGTGTCTATGAAGGATTTTTTGATCCTCTCTTCCGCGGCTTCCTTTCAATCCTCATGATCATCATGGGTATGGAGGCTGCACAGCGTATGAATGAGTTGCGCAAGGTGGCCCAGTGGTTTGCCATCTATGCCTTCATTTCTCCTTTGCTTCATGGTTTCATTGCCTTTGGCGTCGGCCTGATCATTCACAAGATCACTGGCTTCAGTATCGGTGGTGCCGTTGTGCTGGCTGTGATCGCTGCTTCCAGTTCTGATATCTCCGGGCCGCCTACTCTTCGAGCTGGCATTCCCACGGCCAATCCCTCTGCCTACATCGGTGCTTCCACCGCCATCGGAACGCCAGTGGCGATCGCCATCGGCATTCCGCTCTTTATCGGGCTTGCCCAGTATATGCTTGCCCAGTAAGCCTAGATCCTAGGTTGTTTACCATGCTTCCAATCTGAGGTCATTTTCCATGAGCCAGCCAGTCTTTAAGTTGATCATCATCACAGAAGAAATTCTGCTGAAAAAGATCGCCAAGATCATCAAGGCAGAGGGCGCTACCGGTTACACCATCCTTGCGGCCGCTGGTGAAGGCAGCCGCAATGTGCGATCAACCGGTGAGCCCAGTGTGTCGCATACCTTCTCCAACATTAAATTCGAAGTGTTGACATCCAGCCGTGAAATGGCTGATGCCATCCAGAATAAGGTGGTCGAAAAGTATTTTGATAACTTTTCCTGTATTACCTACATCTCTACGGTTGAGGCTTTGCGAGCGCACAAGTTCTGATCTGATCCTGATCTATTTCATCCCTGCGATGTGCCCTTGCACCGCAGGGATTTTTCATTTCAGCCCATGCCGTGCTCATGGCTGACTCTCCTCCTGGCCGCGCTCTTCACTGAAGCGGCCATCCAGGGGGTCGGCGGCGATGCCTTCCACCTCCCGCAGGTAGCGGGCCAGCCCGTCACTGTTGCCGTGGGTCACGTACACCTGCTGGGCCTGGCTGTCGCGCACGCTGCGGATCAGGCCGTCCCAGTCGGCATGGTCGCTCATCACAAAACCCCGCTCATAGCCCCGGCGTCGGCGGGCGCCACGCACCGCCATCCAGCCACTCACGAGGCCGTCTGGGGCGCCTTGAACCGCTTCATCCAGGCGGAACGGTGGGCGGAGGGCGGTGCGATCACCAGCCGGCCCGCCAGGGCCTCGCCTTTGTCGAGGGCCGTCAGCGGCCGGGTGGGCGGCATCGCAACCCCGGCCTGGCGGTAGGCCGGCATCAGGGTGTCCACGGCTCCATGCAGCAGCACCTCTTCGCCCACGCCGATGGCGTGGAGCTCCGCCAGCAGCCGCTGGGCCTTGCCGAAGGCATAGGCGAACAGCAGCGAGGGCCGCTCCGGCGCCGCCTGCCACCAGCGGCGGATCTGCTCGGCCACGGCGGCGCCTCCCTGCCAGCGGTAGATCGGCAGCGCGAAGGTGGCCTCGGTGATGAACACATCGGCCGTTACCGGCTCGAACGGGGCGCAGCTGGGGTCGGCGCAGCGCTTGTAGTCGCCACTCACCAGCCAGCTCTCGCCGCTCGCCTCGAGGCGGATCTGGGCTGAGCCCAGCACGTGGCCGGCGCTGTGGAACGACACCCGGGCGTCGCCGATGTGCAACAGCTCGCCGTAGGCCACCGGCAGCAGGTTGATTTTGGCCCCCAGGCGCTGGCGCAGGATCGGTTCGCTGGCGTCGATCGCCCAGTACTCGCCGCAGCCCGGCCGGGCGTGGTCGGCGTGGGCGTGGGTGATCAGGCGCGGGGCACCGGCCGCCAGGGGTCGATCCAGGCCGCCGCCGCCGGGCAGTAGAGCCCCTGGGGCGTGAGCTGCAGCAGGGCGCCTGGGGGAAGGGCACTGGGGGGCCGGGTGCTGGGAGTCACACCGACTTTCTAGCGAGGCCGACCGGCGCGATGTCTCCGCTGCCAACCTCCGCCAACAGCATCGGAGCCAGCTGTGAGAGGGGATCGACTGCCTGCCTTTGCACGGGCTTGTGCCCATCGTCTGCGGGCGCAGCAGCTACCGGCGCCTGAGCAGCGGCTCAGCCGACCACGGGCCAGCAGCAGGTGGAGGCGATCAGGGCCTGCTCCTCCATCCCCTCGCAGCGGCGGATCTCGGCATGCCGGGCCTCGGCTACCGTGGAACGCCGCTGTCGCGGCAGCCAGGTCCTTGGGCAGGCGCGGGGCCGTGCCATCGTCCATGTGGCTGGGATCTCCCGAGACGGGCGCCGGCAAGGGTCGAGGTGTTTGCAGCGACGCTTCGATCACGGCCAGCACCGCTCCCAGCAGCAGGTAGGGATTGGCGCTGAGGTCACTCACCTTGAGCTCCAGGTGGGCTGGTTCCCCTACCGCTGAGGCGGGAATCAGCCGCAGGGCCGCCTCCCGGTTCTCCACCCCCCACACCTGGAACGGCGCTGCCCAGCGACCGGGCGCCAGGCGTCGGTAGGACACCGCCAGGGCACAGGCCAGCGGCAGCAGGGCCGGCAGTTCCTGCAGCAGGCCCGCCACCAGGGCTTCTCCCTCGGGGGTGAGGCCAGCCACCCCGGGGCCAGGGAGAGCTCGAACTGACCGGCGCCGTACTCGGGATGAAGCTGGAGCCAGTCGAGAGAGGCCCCATCCAGGGCCTCGGCGAAGGCTGCGAGGTAATCGAGGCCTTCCACCAGCCGATCGGCGCCGTAGGGGCCTCCCGGCACGGCAGGTCTCCAGGCGCCGTCAGGGCTGGTGCGCCCCACCATCCATTCGATCTCGAAGCCCACCAGGGCCTCCAGCCCCTGGTGGCTGAGGGTCTGCTGCCGGCGGCGGCAGAAGCTGCGCTGATCGAGGGCGTAGGGCTGCCCATCCAGGCCGCGACGCTCGCCGGCCGCCCAGGCCCTCGCGCAGGGCAAGGGGCAGCACACCGAAGTCCTGCACCACAGGCCGCCGGTCCAGAGCCTGCCTACCAACCCGCAGCGGTGGCCGAATCGGGGGGTTCGAGTTCCTGGTCGTCCATGCCCTTCAGCATCAGGCTGGCCGCGGTTCTGGCCTTGTCGGCATGGTCATTGATTTGCTGCCTGGCCTGAACACCGAAGTCACGGAAAATCCGGCGTCGCAACTCCACAGCATCCTCCGAAATCCCAGGGCTGATCGTGGCGTTCTGGAGGATCTGGAAGTAGTTGTTGCAGGCTTCGGTGTAGCCGATGATCAGGCGAAAAGCCCCCTTCAGCGACGAAGCTGCCTTGAACTCCTGCTTGCTCAGGGTGGGCAGCGCCTCCTTGATCGCCGTCGACAGACGCACGTATTCCGCCTTGCATTGGATCGGCGCGATCGCGATGGCCAGTCCAGGCCCAAGCTGGTTCACATCGGTGATGTTGGCTCCGTTGCAGGAGGCCAGGAAGAGATCCAGCCCCCGCAGGCTTTCCCGCGCTTCAGTGGCGAGATCAGCCCGCAGAAAGCGCCGTGTCTTGCGGTTTCCCAGGGAGCTGCGCACCACCAGCGTCAACTGGGTGACCACCGCCACGATCAGCACCGGCAGGGCGGATTCGAGCGACTTCAACGGGCCATCGGCGCTGGATCCATCCCAGCATCAGATCAGCCTGGGGTCCAGAGCCTATGGCCTGGCTGGTCAATGGCGATCCCGAGCTCGAGGCCTTGCTGGTGCAGGTCCTCGCCGCCAGCGACGCTGCCCCCCTCACCATTTGATGCTGCCAGCCTCACCCGTAGCGTGACCGTCGAGCTGAGCACCGCCGCCATGAGCGCTCCGATCCAGGCCCTAGCCGCCCTCGCGGTCGGCGAGCCCCTGCAGCCGTTCAGCTACACCCCGCCGGAGCTGGGCCCCGAGCAGGTGGAGATCGCCGTTGAGAGCTGCGGCCTCTGCCACAGCGACCTCTCCATGCTCAACAACGACTGGGGCGGCACCAGCTACCCGTTCGTGCCAGGGCATGAGGTGGTGGGACGGGTGGTGGCCCTCGGCGGCCACACCAAGCGGCTGCAGATGGGCGATCGCGTGGGGCTGGGTTGGTTTTCGAGCAGTTGCGGCTGCTGCTCCAACTGCCTCTCGGGCGACCAGAACCTCTGCCTGACGGCCGAGGGCACGATCGTGGGCCGCCACGGCGGTTTCGCCACCCGGGTGCGGGCCCACTGGAGCTGGCTCACCCCCTTGCCCGCCGCCCTTGACCCGGCCTCGGCCGGCCCCCTGTTCTGCGGCGGCATCACCGTGTTCAACCCGATCGTCCAGTACGGCGTGCTGCCCACCGATCGCGTCGGCGTGATCGGCATCGGCGGCCTCGGCCATCTGGCCCTCAAGTTTCTGCGGGCCTGGGGCTGCGAGGTGGTGGCCTTCACCAGCAGCGAGGCCAAACGCAGCGAAGCCCTGCAGTTCGGGGCCCACAGCACCCTCGACTCCCGCGATGCCGAGGCGCTCGCCCGGGCCGCCGGCAGCTTTGATTTCATCCTCAACACCACCAATGTGAGCCTCGACTGGGGCGCCTACATGGCGGCGCTCAAGCCCCGCGGCCGGCTGCACACTGTGGGCGCGGTGGCTGAGCCGATCTCCCTTGGGGCCTTCTCGCTCATCCAGGGCCAGAAGTCGCTCTCGGGATCCCCGCTTGGCAGTCCCGCCACGGTGGCCACCATGCTCGAGTTCGCGGCCCGCCACGGCATCGCCCCCACGGTCCAGGCCTTCCCGATGTCGCAGGCCAACGACGCCCTCGAGCACCTGCGCTCCGGCCAGGCCCGCTACCGGGTGGTGCTGGTCCAGGACCTGGCCTGAGGGCACCTCCCCAACTCCAAGCCCCTTCAGGCCCCCTGGCTCCGCTCAGGTGTGCAACAGCATCTTGGAGAGGTTGGGCAGCCCGGCGCCCTGGTGGTAGCGGTCGCGTTTGAGGTCGGTGCAGTGCTCCAGCAGGATCTGCTTCACCCGCTCGGGATAGCCGACGAACTCCGGACGCACCGAGAGGAAGGCGGCCAGCACGCCGGAGATGTGGGGCGCCGCCATGCTCGTGCCCGAGAGGGGGATGTAGAGCTCATCGAGGCTCTGGCCCGGGTCGTGGCTGGCGCTGCGATCGGGATCGCTGCTGCTGCGGCAGGAGAGGATCCGCTCCCCCGGACCCACCAGATCGGGCTTGAGGCGGCCATCGGCGGTGGGGCCGCGGGAGGAGAAGTAGGAGGTGCCGTAGCGGTGGGGCAGGGTGGGATGCACCGAGCCCACGGCGATCGCCTCCTCCAGATTGGCGGGATCGCCGATCGAGAGATCGAAGGAGCGGGTGGAGCTGGCGCCATTCACCACGATGTCGCCGCTGCCCTCGTTGCCCGCCGCCAGCACCACCAGCACCCCCTGGCGCACCAGCCGCAGCAGGGAGGCGCACAGGGGCGAATCACCGCAGCCGAAGCTGGCCGGATCGAAGGCGCCCCCCAGGCTCAGATTCACCCCCTGGATCGCCAGGCGGCGGCTGCTCTGGTTCTGGTGCCAGATGTGGTCGATGGCCTTGAGGATCCAGGCGTCGTAGCCGCTGCCGTTGTCGGCCAGCACCTTGTAGGTGACCAGGCGGGCCCTCGGGGCCATGCCCAGCATCTCGATCGGCTCGGCCCCCTCAGCGCCGCCAGCAAGGATCAGGCCCCCGGCGATCACCCCCGCCACGTGGGTGCCGTGGCCGTTGGGGTCATTGCCGCTGGCGGGCTGCACGGCGCCGCGCCCGGTGCAGTCCCAGTCCGCGGCGATGCTGCCCTCCGGGCCGAAGGCCGGGTTGTGGAAATGGGGATGGTGGCGGTCGATGCCCGTGTCGAGCACGGCCCAGGTGATGCCCTGGCCGTGGGCGTTGTAGCCGAGCTGGGCGGTGCGGGCCTGCACCGTGTGGATGGAGTGCCGGATCAGGGCCCGTTTCTTGCTGTTGCTGAACATCCGGTACACCGCCGGGGAGGCGCTGCCGTAGTGCTGGCTCAGGTCGCAGGCCAGGGTCTCCACCTCGGCGCGGTTGAGGTTCACCGCCACGTAGTGCTCCAGCTGGTCTTCCAGAAACACCGTGTCGGCAGTGATCGGACCCTGGAGCACATGGCTGTCGATCCAGGCCAGCACCCTGGCCTTGGTGGCCTGGAGGGAAGCGTCCCCCCCCTTTGCCCCAGGGGCCTGCTGGGCGCCGGCCGGGGCACGGTCGATCAGTTCGATCAGCACCGGCCGCCGCTTCCTGGCGTCGTCATCGAGGGAGTCGGCCAGGTTGCGGGCCACCGTCACGGGGCTCACAGGCTGGAAACGGGAGCGGTCCACCGCGCCCATCACCGTGACCTGGGTGTCGCGGCGGCTCAGGTAGCGCTCGGCGGCGTGGGCCTTGCTCGGCGGCCACACCAGCCCCTCCACCCGTTCATCCACCACGGCGGGTTTGCCCGCGGCGCTGTATTCATCGGCCAGGGACTGATCCAGGCAGACGATGTCGCCGTCCTGGGCGATGTTCACCCAGCGCTTCACCGCCGCGGGAATCGGCAGCGCCTTGCCGTGCCACTTCTGGAGCACATCCGTCACCTGGGGCAGCCCCAGGGGGGAGCCGATGGTGAGGAACAGGTCCACCTCCAGCCCGGGCCGCTCCTCGGCCAGCTCGATCAGGGCCTGGTAGGTGACCATGCTCCCCTGGCTGTGGCCGATCACCACAAAGGGGCCGCCTCCGGTGACCACCCGCTCCTTCACCGTCTGCACCATGCGGGCGCGCTTGGCCTTGTTGAACAGGAAGTCGTTCACGTCGGCCATGAACACCTTGGTGAACAGGGCCGTCACCGGACTCCACAAGCCCTTGGCCTCCATCGACAACGCCGCAGGCCCCCCCAGGGGGGCGCCTTGCTGGGCTGCCGTGAAAGCGGCCTGCTGCAGCTGCTCGCTCAAGGCCTCCACGAAGGCCTGCGACTCGACCGGCGCGTCGCTGTGGCTGATCGAGGCTTCCAGAAGGCTTGCGCCCTGGGGCTGCAGCAGGGCGTTCTCCTCCCCGATCGAGCGGATCGACACACCCGCCGCCTGGGGGTAGCGCTCGCGGTCGACCCAGTAGGCCATGCGGGTCCTCTCGCCCTGCTCGGCGCCAAACAGCGCCTGATCCCACTGGGAGCGGAGCTCCCGCTCCGGCGGCATGTTGGAGATGCCGTGGCAGTAGATCACCGTGCGGGCAGCGGCGAGGGCCGTTGCCGTGGCTGCGGAGCTGTGGGCAGTGCTGGAGCGGCGGCTGCGGCCGGTGGGCTTCTTGGCGGTGGCCATGGCGTTGGAGGGGGGCACAGGATGGCCTCTGCTCCAGCCCTAGCCCGGCCCGCCGGAACGAACGCTGGGGCGGCGGTGGGTGTCATCGTTCTTGAGTGATCGCCGTTGCGTCTTCTGCCGTTGCCGCCATGGTTGTCCCCCCCCGCCTTCGGGGCCTTGAGCGTGCCGGCCCTGGCGGGGCTCGCCGAGATGGCAGGGTCTGTGCTGCCCGGTTTGGTCGTGGCCGCCCTGGTGCTGGGCCTGGCCGGCGCCGTGCTGCTGGTTCCCAGCTGGCTGATCCGCGGGTTGCTCGCCCCGCTCAACCCGCAGGTGCTGTTCTGTGGGCCAGGCCAGGAGCGGCGCCTGGCCCTCAGCCTTGATGACGGCCCCAGTGGGCCAGGCTCCGAGGCACTGCTGGAGCTGCTGCGGCAGCTGGAGCTGCCGGCCACCTTTTTCCTGATCGGTTCTCATCTGCCCCTGGACCCCTCCTTTCCCCGCCGGGCCCTGGAGCAGGGCCACAGCCTCGGCAATCACCTCTGGCGCGATGAAAGGGCCAGCGCCCTGCCCCGGCCCGTGTTCCTGCGGCAGCTCCAGGCCACGGAGCGGGCGATCGAGGCGGCAGCCGCGCCGCAGCGCCTCTCCTGGCGCTGGTTTCGGCCCGGGCAGGCCTGGTTTCACCCGGCGATGCTGGCCTGGCTGGCGCCGCAGGGCTACCGGCTGGTGCTCGGCTCCATCTTCCCCTGGGACACACTGCGGCCGCCGATCTGGTTCGTGCGCCGGTTCGTGGCGATCAACGCCCACCCCGGCGGCATCCTGGTGCTGCACGACACGCCGGCCCTGAGCGGCCGCACCCTGCAGATCCTGCGCCTGATCATCCCCGACCTGCGCCGCCGCGGCTACCGCTTCGTGCCCTTGGCGGAGCTGGTGTGAGCGGGGGCTGCTGGCATCAGCGCGTTACCGCTGCGGGCGCCGATTCGGGGTGCTCCTGGCAGGGCATCCAGAGCGAGCCCATGGCATGGACGCCTTCGCAGCCGAGCTCCCTGGCCTTCTGTTCGGCGGTCTGCCGGTCGGGGTAGGCGTAGAGATTCTCCTGGCTTGCGCCGTGCTGGTGGCCGTGCCCCTGCCCCCCCCCAGGCGGTAGGGGCCCATGCCCTCAAGCCCCGCCCACCAGACGCCCATCACATTGACCCCGGCGATCACGACGCCCATCCCCACCACGGAGGCATTGATCACGCCCATCGCCACGGCGCCGATGCTGAGCACTCCCATGGGCACCACGCCGATGCTGATCACGCCCATGGGCACGATGCCGATCGAGATGATCCCCAGAGGAGCGATGCCGATGGCCACGATCTTCGGTTTGCCTCCGCAGCTGGGCTTGGACGTGGCGGCTGGGGGTGCCGCAACAGGTGGAGCTGGCATCAAGGCATCACTGGTGTGGAGTGCTGGGGGGAGGGTTTGGCCTTCTGGCCGGAGGCTCCAGCGTGGCTGGCGCAGGGCATCCACTGGTTCCCCATCCGGTGGGCGCCCTTGCAGTTGAACTGCCTGGCGGCCGCTTCGGCCTCAGCCTTGGTGTTGAAGAGTGCCCTCTGGGCACCCTGGCCCGGGCCTTGCGCCAGGGCCAGGGTGCCCGGAACAGCCGCTGCGGTGGCTGCAGTGGCAGCCCACACAAGGAGCCAGGGCTGGCGCTTCATTGAGGCGAGTTCGGAGGGGCGAATCCTGGCAGATGGACGAGCTGCCAGATGTCACCGAACGGTCTTACCTTCAAAAGCCAGTCGAGGCGTTGACATTCCGCGCAACACTGGCCTCAAGATTGAGGCCAAACTCTGGCCATCCCTTGAGTGGCTCCTGGAGAAAATCTCTGGTTCGCTGTAAGAAAACACCGTTACGAAGGTCTGGCCTTCATGGACGGATACGTTCTGAAAGTGTTCGTTCTGTAAGGATATGACCTGCCTGGATCCGTGGGGCACTGGCTGAGCCGCCCCGTCTGGTTTGCACCTTGATCTCTGCCCCTGCCATGGCGCTCGACATCTTCCGCGACGAGCTTGCGGCCACCGCGTCCTCCCTGGCCCGGGCAGGCAGCGGTCTGCTGGCGGCGGATGAATCCACCGGCACGATCGGCAAGCGCTTCGCGTCCATCGGCGTGGAGAACAGCGAATCCCACCGCTGTGCCTACCGCAGCCTGCTGGCCAGCAGCGAGGGCCTGTCGGAGGCGATCAGCGGTGTGATTCTCTATGAGGAAACGCTGTTCCAGCACAGCGTGGATGCGGCGGGCCGGCCGGGGCCGCCGATTGTGGAGCTGTTCCAGGCCCAGGGCATCGTGCCGGGCATCAAGCTCGATCAGGGGGTGGAGCCCCTGCCCGGTGGCCTGCCGGGCGAGAGCTGGTGCACCGGGCTCAAGGGGCTGCTGGAGCGGGCAGCGCGGGCCCATGCCCACGGCGCCCGCTTTGCGAAGTGGCGGGCGGTGCTCACCATCTCCAGCGGCGGAGCGCCCTCGGAGCTGGCCGTGCGCGAGAACGCCTGGGGGCTGGCCCGCTATGCCCGCACCGTGCAGGAGGTGGGGCTGGTGCCGATCGTGGAGCCCGAGATCCTGATGGACGGCGACCACGACATCGAGACCACAGCCGCCGTGCAGGAGTGGGTGCTGCGCAGTGTCTATGCGGCCCTGGGGCTCCACGGGGTGTTTCTGGAAGGCACCCTGCTCAAGCCTTCCCTCACCCTCCCCGGCCGGGCCTGCCCCCAGGCGCCGTCGCCGGAGCAGGCCGCCGCCTACACCCTGCGCACCCTGGAGCGCACCGTGCCCTCCGCTGTGCCCGCGGTGCTGTTCCTCTCGGGTGGCCTCAGTGAGGAGGAGGCCAGCCTCTATCTCAACGCCATCAACCAGGCGGCCCCCTCTGCGCCCTGGCATCTGGGCTTTTCCTTTGGCCGGGCCCTGCAGCACTCCTGCCTGAAGCACTGGTCGGGCCGCGACCGAGCCGCCGGCCAGGCGGCCCTGCTGGCCCGGGCCCGCGCCAACGGCCAGGCAGCCCGAGGGGCCTACGTGCCAGGTTCCGAGCCTTCCGACGACGCGCCGTTGTTTGAGGCCAACTACAGGTACTGAGGCTGTCGCTGATGCACGGTCCCACCGCACTCCGCCATCAACCGCTGCTGGGCCTGGCGGCCACCCTGCTCGTTGCCATAGCCTTCAGCTCCGCCGCGCCACTGGCAGGCCTCGGCGCCACCGCAAGAGCGGCGGATGGGGCCCGGGCGGCCGCCATCCTGCGCATCGTGCTTGAGCAGACGGCCTCAGAGCAGCTCGGGGGGTAATCGTGCGCGTCACGACCGATGGAAGGGAGGTGGTCACCGGGGCCGGGGGAGAGTCGGCCATGGGAGTGCCCGCCAGCCCGGCCATGCACTTCCACAATGGCGCCGTCGCCATCTCCTCTTTGGCCACCCTGCTGCTCCAACTGGTGGACGACAACAGGGTGAGTCTCGATGACAAGCTCTCCGCCTAGTTGCCGTCGATTCCGAATGCCGATCGGGTCACGCACGGCCAGCTCGCCCGGATGACCTCCGGCTATCGCCACTACTAGATTGGCAACGATGCCTTCATCGATTGGCAACGATGCCTTCATCGATTGGCAACGATGCCTTCATCGAGAATCAGCTCACCGATCCCTTCCGGCAGCTCACCACCCAGGAGAAGCTCTCCTACGCCAATCTGCACGAGCTCCTCTACGAGCCGAGAGCGAACTCGAATTACGCCCACACGAACTATGTGCTGCTTGGCCTGGCCCTCGAGCGCATCACCGGCCAATCACTCCCGGCGCTGATCCAGGAACGGATCTACGCCCCCCTGTCGTTGCACAACATCGGCGCCTACAGCAACGCAGCCGACAGCATCTTTCATGCCATCGGCGCCCATCTTGCGCCCGACGAGCCTCTGCCGCTGAGGCTGCCGAAGCCCTGAGGGCCCGGCCAGCCGGCACACTCCGGCCTCAGGCAGTGAGAGCCAACCCCGTGAATCCCCCCAGCAACCCTGCCACGGCTCCCGTGAGCAGGCAGGCCAGGGTGGCCGCCAGCAGCCCCCGCCAGGCCAGCTTGCCCACCACGCCCTTCTGCTCCGGGGCCAGGGCACACAATCCACCCACAAAAATCCCGAGCGAGGGAAGGTGGGCAAAGCCGCAGAGGGCGTAGGCGAGGATCACCACCGAGCGCGGATCGCTCCAGGTCCCGGCCTCGAGGCTGGCGGCCAGGCTCACGAACGACGGCACCTCCGTGGCCACCAGGCGCAGAGCCAGCAGTTCAGAGGCGGCCAGAGCGTCGGCAGAGGGCACGCCGATCATCCACACAAAGGGAACAAACACCCAGGCCAGCAGGGATTGCAGGCTGACCTGGGGCTGGCCGACCCAGCTTCCGAGCCAGCCGATGCCGGTGTTGGCCAGGGTGAGCAGTCCGACGAAGGCGATCAGCACGGCGGTGATTCCCAGCGCCAGCTTCAGGCCATCGTTGGCTCCCTGGGTGATGGCCTCCACGCTGCTGCCGCAGCGGTCAGCCTCCGCCAGCACTGGCAGCAGCCCGCGCGGCTCAGGGCGGGCCTGGGGCTGCTGTTGCAGCGTGCCCTGAGGCAGCGGCTCGGGCACCAGGATGCGCGCCATCATCACCGCAGCCGGCGCGCTCAGCAGGTTGGCGGTGATCAGGTGGCCGGCAATGCCGGGAAAGTAGGGTTGCAACACCCCCACGTAGAGCCCCAGCATCGTGCTGGCAATGGTGGCCATCCCCGCTGTGAGCACCACGGCGAGCTCATGGGGCCGTGCCGTGGCCAGATAGGGCCGGATCGTGAGCATCGATTCGATCCCCACGAACACATTGCTGGCGGCCACGGTGGCCTCCACCCCCGTGATTCCGAGGCTTCGGCGGAAAAAGCGGGCCAGGCCGTGGATCACCCGCTGCATCACCCCCAGGTGGTACAGGAGGGCCGTGAGGGCCGAGAAGAAGATCGCGATCGGGAAAGCCTGGAAGGCCAGGATCAGGCCGAGGCTGCCCTCTTCCCCGCCGGGCACCGCCAGCGGACCGAACACGAATTCCGCCGCCGTGCGGGCCGGGGCCAGCAGCGCCACCATGGCTCCATTCAGCCAGGAGAACACCAACCGTCCGATCGCGGCATGGAACAGCAGGAGGCCGAGGCCCAGCTGAGTGGCCATGGCGACCCCGATTAACCGCCACGGCGTGGCCCGCCGATCCAGGGAGAAGAGCCATGCCACCAGAAGCAGCAGCAGGATTCCCAGGCTGCCTCGCACGGCCTGCCAGAGCATGGTGGTTCCCCCACCGCTGCGAATGAGCGCAAACCTACTGGCCCATCGGCCTCCTGGCCCGGCAGCGTTTCCAGCGACCTGAACGCGCCTGGTTCCCGCCCCTAGCCTCTTGCGCTCCGCCCAGGGTCCGTGCCTCCCCGCAGCAGCCAGCCGGTTCCTGAGGATTTTCTGGACCTGGTGGAGACTGAACTGCTGCCGCTGCTTCTGATCCGCAGCCTCCACCCCCATGACCCCGTGGTGGTGGAGCAGTTGCCCGCGCCCTGGCGCAGCCTCGGCAGCGGCAACTATGCGGCGGTGCTGCACCATCCCCGCCACAGCGAGCTGGTGGTGAAGGTGTATGCCCCGGGTCGCCCGGGTCTGACCCGGGAGGCCGAGGTGTATCGCCGCATTGGCACCCACCCAGCCTTCTCTGTCTGCCACCACGTGGGCCAGGGCTACCTGGTGCTGCAGCGCCTGCAGGGCACCACGCTCTACGACTGTGTGAGTGAGGGGGTGCCGATACCGCTGCAGCTGGTGCGGGACATCGACGCCGCCATCGCCTACGCCGAGAGCCGCGGCCTGCACGGCCACGATGTGCATGGCCGCAACGTGCTGCTGCACCGGGACCGGGGCCGGATCGTGGACATCTCCGACTTCCTCAATCCCGAGCCCTGCGATGCCTGGCGCGACCTGCGCCGGGCCTACCACCTGCTCTACCGCCCCGTGATCGCCCCGCTGCGTCTGCGGGTTCCCACCCCCTTGCTGGAGCGGCTGCGGCGCGGCTACCGCCTCTACCGGCAACTGCGATCTCGGGCCTGATCAGCGGCTCATGGCCAGCATCTTTTCAATGGGCGCAAGGGCCCGCTGGCGCAGCTCCTCCTCCAGCTCGATCGCCGGAGCCATGCTGTGCAGGCACTGCCACAGCTTCTCCAGGGTGTTCAGGCGCATGTAGGGGCAGGCGTTGCAGCTGCAGCCATCGGCGCCCGGCACCTCGAAGAAGGCCTTGGCCGGCACCCGCTGGCGCATCTGGTGCAGGATCCCAGGCTCGGTGAGCACGATGAAGTCCGGCGCCTCGCTGGCCGCCGCCCGCTCCAGCAGCCGGCTGGTGGAGCCGATGAAGTCGGCCAGATCCAGCAGGTGCTGCTGGCATTCGGGGTGGGCCAGCACCTCGGCTTCGGGGTGCTCCAGCTGCAGTTGCAGCAGGGCCTGCTCGCTGAAGGTTTCGTGCACCATGCAGCTGCCCGGCCAGAGGGTGAGCTCACGGCCGCTCTGGTTCTGCACCCAGCGGCCCAGGTTCTGATCAGGGGCGAACAGGATCGGCCGGTCGGCGGGCAGTTGGCGCACCAGATCCACCGCGTTGCTGCTGGTGCAGATCAGGTCGCTCTGGGCCTTCACCGCCGCCGAGCAGTTGATGTAGCTCACCACCAGGTGCTCGGGGTGTTCGGCCCGGAAGGCGGCGAACGCGTCGGCGGGGCAGGCATCGGCCAGGGAGCAGCCCGCCTCCAGATCCGGCAGCAGCACCGTCTTGGTGGGATTGAGGATCTTGGCCGTCTCGGCCATGAAGTGCACGCCGCAGAACACGATCACATCGGCGTCGGTGGCGGCGGCCTTGCGGGCCAGCTCCAGGGAGTCGCCGATGAAGTCGGCGATGTCCTGCACGGCCTCCTCCTGGTAGTAGTGGGCCAGGATCACGGCATTGCGCTGGCGGCGCAGGGATTCGATCGCCGCCGGCAGTTCGTTGGCGGCCGGCACATGCGGCGCTGCGGCTGCCTGCCCTGGCGAGCGGCGGGCTGAGTTGTGAGCTGCCGTGAACACCAACCGGGTTCCCCATGGGGCTGGATCAGCCAGCCTAGAGAGTGCAGTCAGCCGCCACTGGTTTCAGCCTGGCCAAGAACCAGCCGTTCGATCGCCAGCTCGCGGATCATCTGCACGATCGCCAGTCATTGGCCTTGCCAGGGCGTGCACCCGCAACTGCTTCGAGGCGTACGGATGTGTGTGCTGTGGGCGCCCCTGAAAACCAAGCGGCACCCCTACTGGCCAGGATGGGCCCGCCTAGGTAGTGGTGGATGCCTGTTCTGCGTCTGGCCGTGGTGGGAGATCCCCACGCGCCTGGGATCAAAGCGATCACAAGCTGCTGGAGCTGCTGCGCCCCGATGCGGTGCTGGTGGTGGGTGATCTCAGTGATGGCTGCCCCGAGATCCCGGCTCGCCTGAACCGGCTGCCCCTGCCCCTGGCCTGTGTGCTCGGCAACCACGACGCCGGCAGGGATGCCTCAGGCCGCACCCTGCTGCGCCAGATCGCCTGCCTGGGGGAGCTGCACTGCGGCTGGGGCCTGCGCCAGCTGGAGCCGCCGGGGGTCGCCGTGGTGGGTGCCCGCCCGGGCACCGCCGGCGGTGGCTTTCACCTCTCCCGCGCCGTGCTGGCGGCCTTCGGGCCGATGACCCTCCAGGACTCCGCTGATCGGATCACTGCCGCCGCCCTCGCCGCTGACCCGGCCCTGCCCCTGGTGCTGCTGGCCCACTGCGGCCCGGCGGGCCTGGGCAGTGGCGTCGATGACCCCTGCGGTCGCGACTGGAAGAAGCCCGCCTGCGACTGGGGCGACCAGGACCTCACCCTGGCGATCCGCCAGATCCGGGTCCATCGTCCTGTGCCCCTGGTGGTGTTCGGCCACATGCACCACGCCCTGCGCCGGGGCCAGGGCCATCGCCGCAGCCTGGCGGTGGACCGCGAGGGCACCATCTATCTCAATGCCGCCTTTGTGGCGCGCCACGGCCACGACCTGGCTGGTCGCGCCCTGCGCCACTTCTCCTGGGTGGAACTCGAGCCCCTGGGCGGCGGCGGTGCCCTGGTGCGCCGGGCCAGCCACCACTGGTATGGGCTCAATGGCTGCCTCCACTACGAAGAGGTGCTGCACCAGGCGGCTCCGGCTCCGGCCGTGCCGTGCTGATCTACGCCTGCATCAGTGCCCACGGCTTCGGCCACGGCTCCCGCAGCGCGGCGGTGCTGGCGGCACTGCAGCGGCTCAGGCCCCACTGGCGGCTGGTGCTCTCCACCGCCCTGCCGCCCTCCTTCCTGGCCACGGCCTTTGCGCCGCTGGCCGTGCAGCACCGACCCTGCCGCTGGGATGTGGGGGTGTTGCAGGCTGACGCTCTGGGCTCCGATCCCGCCGCCACCCTGGTGGCCCTCGAGCAGCTGGAGGGCCAGCTGCCCGCCCAGCTGGAGCGGGAGGCGGCCTGGCTGCTGGCCCAGAGGGAGCCCGTGCTTGTGATCGGTGACGTTCCTCCGGCGGCAGCCCTGCTGGCCGAGGCGGTGGGGGCCCCCCTGATCTGGCTGGCGAGCTTCGGCTGGGATGTGATCTACCGGCCCTTCGGCGGCCCCTTTGAGGCCTGGGCCGAGCACTGCCTGGCCCTCTACCGCCGCGGCGATCTGCTGCTGGAGTGCCCCCTGGCCATGCCGATGCCCTGGGACATCCCACGCCGCCGCATCGGGCTGACAGCCGGCGAGCCCCGCCTGGAGCTGGAGGGCCTGATGCGGCAGCTGCAGCTGCCGGACGAGCCGGACCGCTGCGCCCTGCTCACCTTCGGCGGGATGGGCCTGGCGCTCGATCCAGCCCTGCTGGGCCTCTGGCCCCAGTGGACCTTCCTGGGCCACGACCCTGCCCTGGCTGAGGCGGACAACGGCCGGGTGCTGCCGGCGGAGGTGCGGCCCCTGGAGCTGATGCGCCATTGCTCGCGCCTGATCACCAAGCCGGGCTACAGCAGCTTCTGTGAGGCCATGAGCCAGAACGTGGGCATCCACCTGGTGCACCGGGATGGCTTCGCCGAGGCGCCGGTGCTGGAGCAGGCCCTCAGGCGCCACGGCCAGCACCGCCTGCTCAGCCGCGCCGACCTGCTGGCGGGCCGTTGGCAGCTGGATCAACCCCTGCTGCCGCCCTCCGGCCAGCCCCTGCCACAGGACGGTGCCGGCAGCGGAGCCCTGGCCATCACCGAGCTGGCGGAGCAGCGTGGCCTGGGCTGATCAGCAGATCCGATCGTTGACGCCGGCATGATCGGCTCTGCTGTTACTCAGAAGCAGGCAAATTCGCTCCCTCACAGTGTTTTGAACTGTTTGGTGCCGTCAATCACCTGAGTGGACGCTTGTGCGATTGGCACTGATAGCAACAGTTTCGGGCCAGCGGTCGCCAAATTGCTGCCCGTAATGTTGTTTTCGCATTTGGTTTTGTCCTTCGCCAAAACAACGAACGCTCTGCTGGTCGCATCGTTCTCCCTGCTTGCCACTCCCCTTGCCCTGCTTGAGGCTCGGCCCGCCCAGGCCACGGCCACGACCCTGGGCACGGTGCTGAGAACCGGCAGCAGCACCATGGTGATTCCTGCCCCGCTGCGCAGCCAACCGCAGCAACGCCAGGCCCAGCCTCAGCAGCAGCCCACCCAGGTGCTGCCCCATTCCCTGGCTCTGTCGGTGCCCCTGCCGCCCCCGACCGCCCGGGTGTTCGCGCTCACCCCCGAGCGCCGGGCTCTGCTCAACACGATCCGCTTCGCCGAAGGCACCTGGGCCGGCGGCCACGACAAGGGCTACCGGATCATGTTCGGCGGCAGCCTGATGGCGTCTCTGGATCGCCACCCCAACCGGGTCAACCGCACGGCCCGCTACGCCAGCGCCGCGGCCGGGGCCTACCAGTTCATGCCGCCCACCTGGGCGATGGCCTCCCGCGCCATCGGCTTCCGGCTCCACGGCCCCAACGCCTTCGGTCCAGCGGTGCAGGACCAGGCCGCCATCTACCTGATCCAGCGCCGCGGCGTGCTGCAGCTGGCTGACCAGGGCCAGTTCACCCCCTACCTGGCCCATCGCCTGGCGCCGGAGTGGGCGTCGTTCCCCACCCTGGCCGGCCACAGCTTCTATGGCCAGCCGGTGAAGCGCTTCCATGAACTGCGCCGCTTCTACGAGCAGAACCTCAGCGAACTGCGGGCTCAATACGCCCTCAACAACACCGTGGCGGTGGTTCCCGAAACGCCGCCCAAGCCCCCTTGTCTGCCCGCAGATTCGCTGCGCTGTCAGCTGGAGGCCCTGGATGAGATCGGTCCCCGCAGCACCGGGGTCTGATCGACGGCTGGCGCCGCGGCTGATCAGGTTTCGTCAGGCTTGATGCGGTTGCGGCCCACGGTGTTCTGGGCGATCAGATACGCCGCCGCGATCGCGCCGGTGAAGCCCATGGCGTTGCGCAGCAGGGGCAGCAGGTCGTCGGTGCGGGTCACGATCGGGGCCACGCCGAAGATGCCGAACAGGATCACCCACAGGGGCGAGAGCAGCAGCACCCAGGCCCACTCCACCCGGCGCCCCTCATGGCGCGGGTAGGCGGCAAAGCCCACGATCAGCCCCCCCACGATCGAGGTGGCCAGGGTCAGCACCCACTGCTCGTTGGGCAGGCCGGGCACCACCTGGCAGCCGCCACGCTCCAGGCAGGTCTCCACGGCGGCGAGGGCATCGACGATGGCACCGTCCTCGCCGTGGTCGCGCACGTAGTACTGGTTGCCGAAGCGCGTCTGCAGCTCCACCCAGTAGGTGCGCGGCATCAGGGCGAACAGGGCATCGCCCACGTTGAAATTGAGCAGGTTGCCGCCGCGGGGGTCGGCCACCAGCAGCAGGCTGCGCTCATCGAGATTCCAGAAGTCGCGCACCGCCAGCCCCGGCGTGCGCTCGTACTGGGTGAGCACCCGCAGCTTCCAGCCGCTGTCGGCCTCGAAGCGGCTCAGGTGCTCCTCGAGGTCGGCCCGCTGGCCATCGGTGAGGGCCCGGGCCAGGTCGATCACCGGGGTGGGGTGGTCGGGCAGCAGCTCCGGGTTGTCGTAGGCCATGGCTGGAGCCACGCCCACGCCCACCACGGCTCCCACCATGGTGCCGAGCAGCAGCACCAGCGCCGCCAGGGTCGCCGCGGCCCGTGTTGCCAGAACCCTGCCCATGCGCCTGTCTCCGAGAAGATGCATTCTCCCCGAGCCCAGCTCCGGCCGTGACGGATCCCGCTGCCCCCTGCCCCGCCTGGCTGGCCCAGCGGCTGCGCGCAGCCGCTGGGGCGGTGCCGTTCAGCACCTTCATGGCCTGGGCCCTGCACGACCCCGAGCACGGTGCCTACGGCGCTGGCCGGCTGCGCATCGGCCCCGGCGGCGACTTCGCCACCGCCCCCTCGCTGGGGGGCGACTTCGCGGCTCTGCTGGCACCCCAGGTGGCCGATTGGCTGGCGGCCCTGGGGCCTGGGCCCCTGGCCCTGGTGGAGGCGGGCCCCGGCGAAGGATCCCTGGCCCTGCAGCTGGCCCAGGCGCTGCAGCTGGGCTGGCCCGATCTGGCCGCCCGCCTCACCCTGGTGCTGGTGGAGCCCAATGCGGGCATGGCGGAGCGCCAGCGCCAGCTGCTGCAGGCCTCGCCCCTGCCCTGCCGCTGGAGCGACTGGCCCGAGCTGGCCCAGGCGCCCCTGCGCGGCGTGGTGCTGGCCCATGAGGTGCTCGATGCCCTGGCCGTGGAGAGGGTGGAGTGGGACGGGGCGCTCTGGCGCCAGCAGCAGGTGCGGCTCCGGGATGAGCACCCGGCCCAGCCCCTGCTCGTGCTGGAGCCCGGCGGGCCCCTGCCGCCCCAGGCGGCGGCATCCCTGCGCGCCCTTGGCCTCGATCCGCCTGGGGCCCAGCGGGGGCCCGGCTGGTGCACGGAGCTGCACCCGGGCGTCGGCCCCTGGCTGGCGGCCTGCGGCCAGGCCCTGGAGGCGGGCCAGCTGCTGGTGATCGACTACGCCCTGGAGGCGTGGCGTTACTACGCTCCGCAGCGCTCGGCTGGCACCCTGATGGCCTACCGCGGCCAGCAGGCCAGCCAGGATCCGCTGCAGGAGCCCGGCGCCTGGGATCTCACTGCCCACCTCTGCATCGAGAGCCTGCAGGCCGAGGCCAGGGCCGCCGGCTGGCGGACCCTGGGTCAGTGTCGCCAGGGGGAAGCCCTGCTCGCCCTGGGCCTGGCGCAGCGGCTGCACGGGCTGCAGCAGGGCCATGGCGCCGGCCTGGCGGCCCTGCTGGCCAGCCGCGAGGCCCTGCTGCGCCTGGTCGACCCCCACACCCTCGGCGACTTCCGCTGGCTGGCCTTCAGCCGGGGGGCTCTCCCCGAGGCCGTGGAGCCACCTCTGTTTCTGCGGGAACCCGGCGGGTTCGGGGGGGAAGCGCTCCTCCGGAGCGCATGAGCCGCGGGCGGGATCGCTGCAAAAAGCCTCTGGCAGGGCCAGGTTCCAGCGGGAAGCGGTTACTGTCAGTCGCGCCCGGGAGTCCCCCCCCTGATCGACACCTTCCGCCTGCTGGAAGCCCTTGTTCTGGGTGCACTCCTGGCGGGACTGCTGGGACTGATCGGCCGCAACAATCTCTTCCTCAAGGCCCTGGCCATGGACGTGATGGGCACGGCCGCCGTGGCGCTGTTCGTGCTGGTGGCGGCCCGCAGCGGTCTGCGCACCCCCATCGTGGCCAACCCCGACAGCCTCGACACGATCGGAGCCTGGGCCGATCCGATCCCCCAGGCCGTGATCCTCACCGCCATCGTGATCGGCCTTTCGATCCAGGCCCTGCTGCTGGTGGTGATCACGCGCCTCTCGGCGGTGGATCCCCTGCTCGAGGCCCTCAGTTTCGAGCAGCCCGAGGCCCAAGAGCCGTGGCGATGAGGGGTCTGTGATGTCCACCACCACCGTCACCCTGCTGATCGCCTGGCTGCTGTTCCCCTTCCTGGGGGCCTTCCTGGCGGCGCTGCTGCCCTCGCTGGCCCGCTGGCTCGCCCTCGTCTGCGCTCTCAGCACCACGGCGGTGGGCGTGCTGCTGTTCCCGCTCAGTGCCCCCTGGGCGCTGGAGCTCACCGGGCCCCTGGGGGTGTTGCTGCAGGCCGATGCCCAGGCGGCTCCCTTCCTGCTGCTCAATGGCCTGGTGGCCCTGGCCGTGCTGCTGGACAGCTGGCGGCGGCAGCCGCCGGGGCCGTTCCTGCTGCTGGTGATGGTGCTGGTGGGAGGGCTCAATTCGGCCTTCCTGGCCGTGGATCTGGTGAGCCTCTACGTGGCCCTGGAGGTGGTGGGCGTCACGGCCTTCCTGCTGATCCTGCAGAAGCGGCAGCCCCAGCAGCTCTGGATCGCCCTGCGCTACCTGCTGGTCAGCAACAGCGTGATGACGCTGTACCTGGTGGGTGCCGCCCTTCTGTATCTGCAGACCGAGAGTTTCCGCCTCAAGGCCCTCTCCAGCCCGGCCATGGAGCCCCGCAGCCTGGCGGTGGTGGTGGCCCTGCTGCTGGTGGGCCTGCTGGCCAAGTCCGGGGTGTTCCTTTCGGGCCTGTGGCTGCCCCGCACCCATGCCGAGGCGCCCTCTGAGGTGTCGGCGCTGCTCTCGGGGGCCGTGGTGGCCGGCGGACTCTGCCCGCTGCTGCGCCTCTCCAACCAGCTGCCCCAGCTGCAGCCACTGCTGCTGGCGATCGGCCTGGCTAGTGCCCTGCTCGGGGTGATCTACGCGCTGGCTGAAACCGATCTCAAGCGCGTGCTGGCCTGGAGCACCCTGGGGCAGGTGGGCCTGGTGATCATCAGCCCGGTCACGGGGGGTGTCTATGCCCTCGCCCACGGCCTGGCCAAGGCCTGCCTGTTTCTGGTGGCCGGGCGCGCCGGCAGCCGGGATCTGAGCCGCTGGCGGCAGCAGCCGCTGCAGGCAGGGCTGGCCCTGCCCCTGCTGCTGGCCTCGCTCTCGATCGCCGGAGCGCCCCTGCTGCTGGGCTACTGGACCAAGACCCAGCTCAACGCCGAGATCGCCAGCCAGCTCTCCCCCCTGCTGGAGCGTACCCTGCTGGTGGCGAAGGTGGGCACGGCCGCCGTCTACGCGAGGCTCTGCTGGCGGCCGATCCGCTGGCAGGGGCCCTGGCCTTCCGCAGGAGTGGGGCTGCTGCTGCTGCTGCTGGTGGCCCTCGGCCTGCTGCAGGGGCCCCTGCCCTCCCTGGGGGGTGCCCTCAAGGCGCTGGCCGTGATCGCCGCAGGTGTGGGGGTTCACGCTGGCCTCAGCCGGGTGGCCCAGGCGCTGCGCCGGCGTCGCCAGGCAACGGCCAGCCCGGCCCCTGATCTGGCCCCCGGCCCGGTTCTGGATCCGCCTCCCCTGCCGCTGCCGCTGCCCGATCTGGAGCGACTGCAGGAGCTGCTCGGCGGCATCGCCGTGGTGGGTGCCGCCCTGGTGGCCGCCCTGATGCCGAGGGAGGCGCTATGGCCCGGCTGATCACGGTGGCGATGAGACTGCTGATCTGGTGCCTGCTCAGCGGCGATCTGAGCACCACCAACGTGGCGATCGGCCTGGCGGTGGCCCTGGCCCTGCCGATGGGGCGCAGTCGCCACGTGCCGCTGCGCCAGCTGCTGAGCCAGTTGCTGGCCAGCCTGGTGGCGATCCCGGTGGCCTATGGCGAGGCGTTCACCCTGCTGTTTCTGGGCTCGCGGCTGCAGGGCAGGGTGGAGCCCTCGCCGGTGAGGGCCCATGGCTCGGCCCTGCTTACCTTTCTGGAGGTGTTCCGCATCACCCTCACGCCGCTCACGATCGCGCTTGGGGTGGAGCGGGACGGGCGGGCCTACCGGGTGCACCGCATGGCAAGGCCGGAGGGCAAGCCATGGGCCTGATCCTGCTGGGCATGGTGCTGGCCCTGCTGCTGCCGATCCTGGTGGCCTGCAATTCCACGGATGTCTGGCATCGGCTGGCGGCCTTCGCGAGTGTGTCCACCAAGGTGGCGATCCTGATGCTGGCGGTGTCGGTGGTGCGTGACGACTGGATGCTGGGCATCGTGGGCGTGATCGTGCTCAGCGTGGGCAACTCAGCGGTGATGCTGCTGGCCAACCTGCTGCGGGGGGTGGACCGATGAACCTCAGCGTTGTGAGCATGGTGCTGCTGCTCAGTGGCCTGGTGCTCTGGTTCTCCGGCACCTGGCCCCTGCTGGGCCGCTCCAGCTTTCTGCGCAAGCTCCACTACCTGGGCATCGCCGACACCCTCGGCTCGGCCCTGATGCTGGTGGGCCTGCTGCTGCGCTTCGTGCCGGAATGGCCGCTGCTGCTGCTGGCGCTGCTGTCGCTGGTGGTGTGGAACACGATCTTCGGCTACGTGCTGGCCAGCTGCTCCCAGCCCCTGCCGCTGCCCCCGGCCAAGGGCCCCGAGACGGCGTCCGGAGATCCGTCTTGAGCTCCATGGACTTCACCCTCACCAGTGACGCGGCCCTGCTGCTGCCGATCACGGCGCTGTTGCCGCTCACGGCGATCCTGCTGGTGGCCCAGTCGAACCCCTACCAGACGCTGGTGATGCGGGGCATCCTCGGCGCGGTGGCGGCCCTGATCTACGCCCTGCTCGGTGCCGCCGATGTGGCCCTCACCGAGGCCCTGGTGGGCACCCTGCTCTCCACCACGCTCTATGCCGTGGCCCTGCGCTCCTCGATGGTGCTGCGGCTGGCCCTGCCCGGTGGGGCGCTGCCGCCCGAGGCGATCAGCCAGCGCTTGCGGGCCTGGCTGGAGCCGCTGCACCTGCGCCTGGAACTGGTGCCCCTGCCCCAGGCCGGTGAACCCGGCCTGCACGGCCGCCTGATCCGCCTGGAGGCCGAGCCCTCCTATGCATTGCTGCTGCATCGTCCCCAGCTGCTGGAGCATCTGGCCGCTCTGCCCGGGGCCACCAACTGGCGCCAGGAGGGCCACCGGCTGGAGCTGATCCGCTCGGAGGGACCGGAGCCAGCGCCGGCGCCTAAGGGTGGCAGCGCCCCCCCCGGAGAGGTGGCGCCATGAACTGGGTCTATGCCCTGGCCGCCGTGCTGCTCTGTCTGTCACCCCTGGCGCTGGCCCTGCCCGATCCGGCCCCGATCGACCAGGTGCTGGAGCTGCTGCTGCGCACCGGCGATGTGCCCAACCTGGTGGCCACCGTGATCCTCGAGACCCGCCTCTACGACACCGTGTCGGAGGTGGTGGTGTTCACCCTGGCCTCGATCGGCGTGCGCTGGATCTTCAGCGGCGAGCCCAGCCAGCGCCGCATCCGCGGCCTGCAGGACGCCCCCTCGGTGGTGCTCTGCCAGTTGGGGTCAACGGTCTGCGCCCTGGTGGCGGTGGAGCTGGCCCTGCGGGGCCACCTCTCGCCGGGCGGCGGCTTTGCGGCCGGCGTGTCCGGCGGAACGGCGATCGGCCTGCTGCTGATCAGCGGCTCGGTACGGCTGGCGGATCGCCTCTACCGGCGCTACCGGGCCGACCTGTGGGAAAAAGCCGCGGTGGTGGCCTTCCTGCTGGTGGCCCTGCTCAGCCTGGAGGGGGTGGTGCCCTGGGGCAGCGGCAGCTTTGGCACGATCGACAGTGGCGGCTGGATCCCCCTGCTCAACGTGCTGGTGGCCGTGAAGGTGACCCTGGGCTCCTGGGCCATGGTGCAGCTGCTGGTGCGCTACCGGGGCCTGCTCTAGCTGGCGGCGAGCCAGGCGGCCAGCGGCTGGGGTGGTTGATCCTGGCTGCTGGTGATCTCCACGATCTGCCCCACCGACGCCGGGGTGTCGAGGCAGTCGAGGCAGACGCGGGCCACCAGGCGCCTGGGGATGCTGTTGCTCTCCTGCTGGTCGGGGCCGCTGAACACCACGCCCTCGCTCTCGAGGCCCTCGTCACGCTCGCTCAGCCCCCCCGGCCGCACGACGGTCCAGGCCAGGCCGCTCTGCTCGAGCCAGTGCTCCCCCAGCCGTTTCCACAGCAGGATCAGCCCGAACAGGTTGAGGGGATGCAGCAGCCGGCCGGCGCAGAGCGAGCTCACCAGCACCACCCGGTTCACGCCCACGGCGGTGCAGGCGCCGATCTGCTCACGCACCCCGAAGGCATCCACCTTGAGCGGGCCGGCCAGGTCCACCGAGGGCCGGGCGCCGGTGGCGATCACCAGGGCCTCGCAGCCGGCCAGGGCCCGCTGCAGCGCTCCGGTATCCCCCAGTTCGAGCCGCACCACATCCGCCCCCTCCAGCCCTGCGGGCAGCTGGGAGGCGGGCCGCACCAGGGCCTTCACCTGGTGGCCCCTGGCCAAGGCCTCCTGCACCACCCGCCAGCCGGTCTTCCCGGAGGCTCCGCTCACGGCAATCGTGGCCATTCCGCACACCCGATGAATCGGCCATGACCTTAAGCAGCCTGCCGCGAAGGCAGGCAGGCCTTCTGGCAGGGAGGCGCTCACTTGACCGCTTAAATTCGAAATGGCATGGAAGGTGAGAAGTCAGACGCTGATGGCGGGACAGTCCCAAGACCTTGGTGATCTTGTGGCGCTGTCGGAACGCTGTTTCGACCGGAACCGCCATCCCCTCTGCGGCAAGGCGGATGTTGTGAACGCCCTGGGTTGGGCGAATGGCTACAGCCGTTACCTCGAGATCGCCACACCCACCACAGGCGGGCGGTTCGCGGCCGTGTGCCGCCGCCAGTTTGTGCATTGCCGCCGCGTTCTCTACAACGCTCCGGCCGACTTCTCGGACGGGCTGCCTGTGCACCACCGCCAGGAGGGTGACGAGGGGGCCAGCTGTCTGCAGCGCGTTGTCGCGGCCGGTAAACGCTTCGATGTGATCTTCATCGATTCGCATCACACCTACACGGCATCCAGCCTGGATCTCCACTACGCGCTCCGCCTGTTGAGCCCTGGCGGAGTGATCGTGGTGCATGACTGCAATCCCCCCGACCCTGCGCTGGTGTGCCCCGAGCCTCGCCCGGGGGAATGGATGGGCCAGACGTACCTGGCCTTTCTCGATGTGGTGAGCCGGCGCCATGCTCTTGATTACTGCGTGGTCAACACCGACTGGGGTGTCGGGCTGATCTGGCAGGCCGTTGACCTCTCCCCACACCGCTTTGCCGCTCTTCCGCCACGCCCTGAGCTGATCGGGGTGGATCTCCGATGCTGGGAAGACTTTTCCCGCCACCGGAGAGCTCTGCTGCGGCTGATCAGCGTCCGCCGCTTTCTGCGCGTGTTCGCAGGCCTGCGCCTGCCTGATCCCGGATGACGATGCGGCCGCGCCATCATCCGGCAAGCCAATTCCAGCCCATGGCTTCCTCCGGCACGCTTCCAGTCAGCACCCTCGGGCCCACCCCTGGCGTCGAGCAGGAGAGCTGGCGTCAGCACTGGCAGCAGCGCTGGTATGCCGTGGCCTATCTGGACGATCTCGATCGCTCCAGGCCCACGCCCTTCACCCTGCTGGAGCAGGACCTGGTGCTCTGGTGGGACGCCGGGGCCGAGCAATGGCGCGCCTTTGCCGATGTGTGCCCGCACCGGCTGGTGCCCCTCAGTGAGGGGCGGCTCAATGGCCGCGGAGAGCTGGAGTGCCCCTACCACGGCTGGAGTTTCGACGGCAGCGGTCACTGCACCGCCATCCCCCAGGCCGACGCCGCCCAGGCCAGCAACGCCTGCGCCAGTGCCCGCTCGAGCTGCGGTGTGTTCGCCACGGCTACCGGCCAGGGGCTGCTGTTTGTATTCGCGGGAGAGGCGGAGCTTGCGGGCCAGCGTCCCCTGCCCCTGGTGCCCAGCCTGGAGGAGCCCGGCTGGCTGGTGCAGGACACCTTCCGGGATCTGCCCATGGATGCCCTCACCCTGCTGGAGAACGTGCTGGATGTGAGCCATGTGCCCTTCACCCACCACCGCACCGTGGGCCGGCGGGAGAACGCGGCGCCGGTGGAGGCCCTGATCACCAGTGAGGGCGCCGAGGGTTTCACGGCCACCTGGGAGGAGGGGCCGCGCCGGGGCAAGCTCGGCAGCCAGTTCACCACCTTTGCGGCGCCGGGCCTGATGTGGCACGACCTCACCGCCAAGGGCTTTGCGCGCATCCTCACGGTGGTGTACGCCACACCGATCCGGCCGGGGGAATGCCGCCTGTTCGCCCGTTTTCCGTTCCAGTTCGAGTCGGCATTGCCCAGGCTGCTGCTGCCCTTGCGGCCCCGCTGGCTGCAACACCTGGCCAACCACATCGTGTTGGAGGACGACCAGGTGTTCCTGCACGCCCAGGAGCGGCGGCTGCAGCAGCGCGGTGGCCGCTCAGCCTTCACCCAGGCCTGCTTCCTGCCCACCAGCTCGGATGTGTACGTGCGGGCCCTGCATGCCTGGATCGAGAACCACGGCGGCGAGCCCTTCCCCGGCCGCTCCCTGCCGCCCCGGCTCGGTGGTGAGGCCCTGATGGAGCGGCAGCAGGCCCACACGAGCCACTGCCGGGCCTGCTCCGGTGCCCAGCGCGGCCTGCGCCGGCTGCGGCCCTGGCTGCAGCTGTTCACGGGCCTGGCTCTGGTGTCCACGGCCGCCCTGGGCGGAGCGGCCCTGGCCGGAGCGCCCCTTGGTGGGGGCCTGGGCCTGGCTGCTGGCTGGCTGGCCTGCGTCGGCGCGGGGCTGCTGAGCCTGGCTGGTTGGCTGGGGCTGGCTCAGGTTCAGCGTTGGGAGCTGGGCCTCAGCCGAGGGGCAGGCCTTCCCCCCCGAAACGCTCCGGAGCCGGCTCGGCGAGGGTCTCCTGCCGCAGCGGCTGCTCCTGCCGATCGAGGATCCGCGCGCGCACAAGATCCCGTGAGGTGATCCGGTAGCCGAGGGTGCGGGCGGCGAGCACCAGCTCAGGCTCGCTGCGGCAGTGGCTCAGGGCGCGGCGCAGGGCGTCGTCGGCCTCGGCACTCTCCACCAACCGTTCCAGTTCACTCCAGCTCATCGCCGATCGCGCCTCTGGGGGGCTGCTGCGTGGGCCTCTCCACCTTGCCCGCGGTGGGCGGGAACAGCAAGGTTCCGCCCGTTACCGATGATTCCCTGGCTCTGACCGATCAGACGTGCTGATTGCCAGGCCGCCGGGGTTGGCAAGGGCTGAGGTCTCGCTAAGCAGAGGAGGCAGGGCGAGGGGTTTGCATGGATCGCTTTCCGCCCGACACCGGGGATGATCAACCGATCACACCCCATGCGGCGCCCATCCTTGATGTGGAGGGCCAGCTCACCTACATCGGCGATGACGGCCGCCGCTACGTGGTGGGGTTGCCCCCGGAGGCGGATGAGGAGAGCGTGGAGCGGGTGATGGCCACCCTGCGCCGCGGTGCCGGCCTGTTCCAGCAGATCGAAGACCTCTGCCATCGCTGGATCCACGAGGTGAGCGGCGCCGAGCTCGAATCGCGTGCGGCCCTGGTGCTGCTGCTCACCACCCTGGAGACGGCCCTGGAGGAGGACTATCCCGAGAGCAGCTCCGACCCCTGAGCGCAGGCCCGCAGGGCCTCGAGGATGGTGTCGCGTTCCACGTCGTCGCGGATCTCCACGCTGCCGATTACCGTGGGCAGCACGAAGCGCAGCCGGCCCTCGAGCACCTTCTTGTCGCCCTGCAGGCAGCGCAGCACGGCCTCGGGGTCCAGCGGTGGCCACTGCCTGGGCAGACCGGCGGCGTCGATCAGGGCCAGCTGGCGGGCCTGGTCGGCTGGGCTCCAGAGCCCCATCGCCACGGCGATCTCGCCGGCCGCCGCCATGCCGATCGCCACGGCCTCGCCATGCAGCCAGGTGCCATAGCCACAGAGGGTCTCCACCACGTGGCCGAGGGTGTGGCCGTAGTTGAGGATCGCCCGCAGGCCGCCCTCGCGTTCGTCGGCCGCCACCACGCGGGCCTTGGCGGCGGCGGAGCGCTCCAGCAGGGTGTGCAGCAATTCGGCGCCCACCGCCTCGCGGCTGGCCAGGGCGGTGGCGGGCTGCTGCCGCGCTGCCGTTTCGAGGGCGTCGAACAGCCCGGGATCGCCGATCACGCCGTACTTGATCACCTCGGCCATGCCGGCCCGGAACTCCCGCTCCGGCAGGGTGCTGAGCACCAGTGGATCGATCAGCACCAGACGCGGCTGGTGGAAGGCGCCGATCAGGTTCTTGCCGCCGGGGTGGTTGACGCCGGTCTTGCCGCCGATCGCCGCATCCACCATCGCCAGCAGGGTGGTGGGCACCTGCACCACGGCGATGCCCCGCAGCCAGGTGGCGGCGGCGAAGCCGGCCATGTCACCCACCACGCCACCGCCGAGGGCCACGATCAACGAGCCGCGCTCCAGTCGCTGCTTGAAGGCAGCGTCGTGGATCAGGCCCACGGTGGCGGGGGTTTTCTGGTCTTCCCCGGCTTCGATCACCAGCCGCTCGGCGGCCAGGCCGGCCCGCTCCAGGCTGGCCAGCACCGTGGCGCCGTAGGGGCGGTCCACATCGGGGTTGGTCACCACCAGCACCTTGGTGCCGGCCTTCAGGCCCAGCTGCCGCAGCCGCTCGCCCAGCTGGGCCAGGCAGCCTTCGCCGATCACCACCGGGTAGGGGTTGGTGCTGAGCTCCACGGCGATGGTGCGGATCGCGGCGGGGGTGGCGGCCATGGGCGAGGGCGGGGGTGGGGCGAGGCTAGGGCTCATGGGGTTGGCGGGATCGAACGCCGCCAGGCCAGAAGGGAAGGCTGTTGGCCGAGAGCCCCAGATCCGAGCCGGAGGCCTCCAGCAGCAGGGCGCCCACCGCGATTCCCACCGTGCCGTTCTGGAAGCCGCTTTCGATCGCCACCGTGCTCACCTGGCTGGCGGGCAGGCGCAGCCCCTGGGCCACGGCCGTGCCGATGGCCAGCATGCCCACGTTGAGCGTCAGCAACACCGGCCCCAGCGACGCCAGGTTGTCGATCAGGGTCTGCCATTCGGCCAGGATCGTGACCGCCAGAATCAGCCCGAACAGCCCGGTGGCGATCCGCTCGGCGGGATGCTCCCAGCGCCTGGCCAGTGCGGGTTGCCGCTGCCTCAGCAGCACCCCCAGCAGCACCGGCAGGGTGGTCATCAGACCCATCTTCAGGCCGAGGCCGGTGATGCTCACCGCCGGCAGGGCCGTGCCCATCAGGGCCCGCCCCCCCAGGCTCAGGATCGGCGGCAGGGTGAGCGTGGTGAACAGGCTGGCCAGGGCCGTGAAGGAGATCGAGAGGGCCACGTCACCCCGTGCCAGGCGGGTCATGACGTTGGAGGTGATCCCCCCCGGGCAGCAGGCCAGCACCAGCACCCCCACGCCCAGCTCCCCCGGCAGGTTGAACAGGCGGATCAGCCCGAAGGCCACCAGGGGCAACAGCAGCACCTGAGCGATCACCCCAGCCAAAAGCGGCTGGGGCCGGCGCAGGGCCAGGCCGAAATCCGCCGGGGTGAGTGAAATCCCCAGGGCAACCATGATGAAGGCCAGCGCCAGGGGAAGGACAACGGTGACCATGCCGGCCGGTGACGTCCGGGGATTCTGAGCCGGGGCGACACGGCAGCAGCAGCAGCATCGGTGTCTAAACCGAGTTGCTGGGCGCAAGCTGCGCTGGAGGCAGAAACCGGCGGATGAAGAGGTCCATCGGTGTGGGGCCGCAATGGGGCTGCCAGGCGGCTTCAGGCGAGCGCCGCCAGCACTGCACCAGCAGCTGGGCTGGGCCGGCCTGCACCAGCAGGATCCGGTAGCGGTACGCCGCATCGGCGGCCTGCGCTGGACTGCTGAGCACTTCAGCCCGTGCCTGGGTGCTCAGAGCTGGGCTGAAGGACATCCTGTTGAACGGGTTGAACGGCACGAGCCTGCCTGCAGCGCCGCTGAGGCGAGCTGATCAGTTGTCGATGAACAGCGAATGGGCCGTGCGCACGACCCGTGGATTGGGCTCACAGGCGACGCCTGGTCTTTGTGCTCGTAGTCCAGGGCATGGAGGACGCTGCGGATGGCGCCGAGGCGGGCCCGTTTCTTCTCGTTTGAGTTGACGATCGTCCATGGCGCCACGAGGGTGTCGGTGGCGAGCAGCATCTCGTTGCGGGCTTCGGTGTAGGCGTCGTACTTCGCCACACTGGCTTCGTCGATGGGCGAAATCTTCCACTGCTTGAGCGGATCGTCGCGTCGATCGTCGAAACGCAGTTTCTGCCTGCCCTGCGACACGGTGAACCACATCTTGAACAGCCTAATTCCACTGCTCACGAGGGACTGCTCAAAGCCGGGAACCTGGCGCAGAAACAGGGCGTGCTGCTGCGGTGTACAGAAGCCCATCACCTTTTCGACGCCGGCCCGATTGTACCAGGACCGGTCGAACATCGTGATTTCTCCCGCTGCTGGCAGGTGCGGAACATAGCGCTGGAAGTACCACTGGGTTGCTTCGGCATCGTTGGGTTTGGCCAGCGCCACATGTTCACTGCCGCGTGGATTGAGGTGTTCGCGGAACCGCTTGATCGATCCACCCTTGCCCGCCGCATCGCGACCTTCGAACAGGATCACCACGCGCTCTCCGACAGCTTGATGTGACGCTGCGCCTTGAGCAGTTCAATCTGGAGCGATTCAAGGTCGCGCTTGTAGTGCTTCTTCTCGATCGTTTCGGCGTAGGGCAGATTGTTCTGCATCTCCTCGATCGACTGAACGGCTGAGGGGTGCTGCTTGCTCATGAGGGTGGCGAACGTTGCTTGGATATGAAATCGACGTGATCCAGCGGGTGAAACCTGTGATGCAACCCGATCACCTTTGCCCTAATGGCCAGCAAACTGCTGGCCCTGCCGAAAAGCTCGTATTGGAGCCGCTCCTGAGCGGCCATCAATGGGCTGGGTTGGCGCCTCTGTTGCCAGTGTGCCCCCGCTCGGGGCTGCCGGCAGCAGCGGCGTGGGATCCACCGCCACCAGCCCCTGGGGCTGACGTTGCCGCAGTTCCAGGTGCAGATGGGCCGTGCTGGCGTAGCCGCTCTGGCCCACCAGGCCCACGGTCTGACCCGCCGTCACGCTGTCGCCGGCCACAAGGCGGGTACGCAGCAGGTGGGCGTAGAGGCTCGACCAGCCGCCGCCGTGGTCGATCAGCACCGTGAGGCCGTAGCCGCTGATCTCCGCCACCCGCTGCACCGTTCCCGGCAGCACCGCCAGCACGGCGGTGCCCTCCGGCGCGATCAGATCCAGCCCGATGTGCATGCGCCAGGCGCCCCGCGCCGCGGAATAGCGCCAGCCCCAGGGGGCCTGCTCCGAGGCGGCCACGGCCAGGGGGTAGTGCAGGGGGCCGGGGGGCTGGGATGCGCTCGGGGTTGGATCGGTCGGCAGCTGCTGCAGGGCGAGATCGCCGACGGGAACCTGCTGGGGCACCAGCTCCGGGCGTTCGGGTTTGGTGGTGGCATCTCCAGCTGGCTTGGGCTCCGGCGTGCGGGTGGGTTCGTCCGTGGGGGCGAGCGTGGTGCTGGCTCCACTGGCTGAGTCGGGAATGGGTGCTTCCAGGGAGGCCTGCGGTCCGACCGGTGGCGGAGGCAGGGGCTGATGAAGTGGCGGGTGCAGTGGCGCCGCGGCGCTGGCCTCACCCAGCAGGCTGCACAGCACCAGGCTCCACAGCGGCAGGCCCCACAGCGGCTGGCAGACGGGCAGCATCGATCCGATGGCGGCGGCAGCCACCGCGTTGTACCGCCTCCGCTGCGCTGGGGCCCGCGTCTAGTTTTCTCCCACTGAGAGGCCGGCATGAACCAGACCGTCAAAGGCATCACCTACGTGAGTGTGTGGGTGCTGCTCTGGGGCACCGCCTCCTCCCTCGCCGACTTCGTGCTGCTGCAGCGCGGCACCTACGAGACCGGCACCAGTGGCCAGCTGCTCACCTTTGCGGCCTACGGCATCGCCGCCCTGGTGATGGGGGTGCGCCTGTCGGGGCGCTTCCTCAAGACGGAGGACTGACTCCCTCACTCCCCCCTTCCGCCTGCTGCCGCAGCACCGCCAGCAGCGCTTCCCCGTAGCGCTCCAGCTTGGCGGCGCCGATGCCACTCACCTGGCCCAGTTCGTCGAGGCTGCTGGGCTGGCGCACGGCCAGCTCCAGCAGGGTGCGGTCGTGGAACACCACGTAGGGGGGCACCGCCTGCTGGCGGGCCTGGTCGCGGCGCCACAGCTTCAGGGCCGCCACCAGGGCCGGATCGGCCCCCTCGGCGTCGAGTTCGGGCCGTTGCCCCCCAGCTCCACGGCCGTCTCCGGCCCGGCCGCTGCGGCGCCGTTCCTTCTGGGGGGGCGGCAACGGCAGTGCCAGGCTGGCCTCCCCCCGCAGCAGGGGCTTCACCAGGGCCTCGGCGCCGAAGCAGAGGCCGCCGTGGCCGTCGGGGCTGGGCTGCAGGTAGCCGGCGCTGGTGAGCTGGCGCAGCAGGGTGCGCCACTGGCTGCGGTCGAGTTCCTGGCCGATGCCGTGCACGCTCAGCTCCTGGTGGCCCAGCTGGCGGATCCGCTCGGTGTTGCCCCCCAGCAGCACATCCACCACGTGGGCGGCGCCAAAGCGCTGGCCGGTGCGGTACACCGCTGAGAGGGCCTTGCGGGCCGGCTCGGTCACATCCACCCGCGCCTGGGGTTCGAGGCAGCCATCGCAGTTGCCGCAGGGCTCCGCCAGCGCCTCGCCGAAGTGCTGCAGCAGCACCTGGCGGCGGCAGCCGGGTGCCTCGGTGAAGCCGATCAGGGCATCGAGCTTGCCGTGTTCGATGCGTTTCTGGGCTTCGGGGGCGTCGGAGTCGTCGATGAAGCGCCGCAGCTGGGGCACATCGCCCGGGCCATGCACCATCCAGGCCTCCGCCGGCAGCCCGTCGCGGCCGCCCCGGCCGGTCTCCTGGTAGTAGGCCTCCAGGCTCTTGGGCAGGTCCAGGTGGGCCACGAAGCGCACGTCCGGCTTGTCGATGCCCATGCCGAAGGCGATCGTGGCCACCACCACCACGCCGCTGCCGTTGCGGAACTGCTGCAGGGTGCGGCTGCGCGCCTCGGCCTCCATGCCGGCGTGGTACGCCAGCGCCTCGTAGCCCGCCGCCCGCAGGTCTGCCGCAAAGCGGTCCACCCGGGCCCGGGAGCGGGCATAGACGATGCCCGACTCGCCCCGGTGCTGCTCCAGAAACTGCAGCAGCTGGCCCTTGGCGTCGTCCTTGGCCCGCAGCAGGTAGCGGATGTTGGGGCGATCAAAGCTGGCCAGGAACACCCGGCCGCTCTCCAGCCGCAGCCGCGCCACGATCTCCTCGCGGGTGCGGGGGTCGGCGGTGGCGGTGAGGGCCAGCCGCGGCACCCGGGGGAAGCGCTCCGCCAGCACCGCCAGCTGGATGTACTCGGGGCGGAAATCGTGGCCCCACTGCGACACGCAGTGGGCCTCATCGATGGCGAACAGGGCCAGGGGCAGGGCCGCCAGCCGCTCCAGCAGATCGCCCCCCAGCAGCCGCTCCGGCGACACGTAGAGCAGGTCGAGCTGGCCCTGGCTGAGCTGACGCCACACCGCGCTGGCCTCCGCGGCCGTGAGCGAGGAGTTGAGGGCCGCTGCCCGCACCCCCGCCTGCTGCAGGGCCTCCACCTGGTCCTGCATCAGGGCGATCAGGGGCGACACCACCACCGCCACGCCGGGCAGGCAGAGGGCCGGCACCTGATAGCAGAGGGATTTGCCGCCACCCGTGGGCATCAGCACCAGGCCGGAGCCGCCGCCCAGCACGTGGCGCACGATCTCCTCCTGGGGCCCGCGGAAGCTGGCGTAGCCGAACACGTGCCGCAACACGGCCATCGGATCGGCAGCTGGCCGGTCTGGCTGCACCATGGCGCTCAGGGGGCTGCTTGCTGCGGAAGCATCGGTCACGGCATCTTCCACAATGGCCCCATCCCGTGGGCCGTGATGGCGACTTCACCCGCGAAACCCGCTCCCCGGGCCCCCGGCCATCGGGCCGCCTGGGGCTTTCTGGCTCCGGCCCTGCTGCTGATCAGCCTCTCGGTGCTGATCCCGGCGGCGATGGCCCTGGTGATCAGCTTCACCGAGACCGGCCTCGACGTGAGTGAGCCCCTGCGCTTCGTGGGGCTGGCCAACGTGCGCCGCCTGCTCACCGATCCGATGTTCTTCCGGGTCACCGGCACCACCTTTCTCTATCTCATTGGTGTGGTGCCACCGGTGGTTCTCGGCGCCCTGGCCCTGGCCGTGCTGGTGAACCGCCAGATTCCCGGCATCCACTGGTTCCGGGCCGCCTTCTACACGCCGGTGCTGGTGTCGATCGTGGTGGCGGCCATCGCCTTCCGCTGGCTCTATGCCGAAAACGGCCTGATCAACGGCTGGCTGGGGGCCATGCTGGGCGACGCCTTCAGCCCGATCGGCTTTCTCACCTCGCCGCTGCTGGCCCTGCCCTCGGTGATGCTCGTGACCCTGTGGAAGGGGCTCGGCTACTACATGGTGATCTTCCTGGCCGGCCTGCAGGGCATCTCGGCCGACCTCTACGAGGCCGCCGCCCTCGACGGCAGCGAGGGCTGGCGCAAGCACGTGGACATCACACTGCCGCTGCTGCGGCCCTACATCACCCTGGTGGCCGTGATCTCGGCGATCGCCGCCACCAAGGTGTTCGAGGAGGTGTTCCTGATGACCCAGGGCGGCCCCGCCGACTCCACCCGCACGATCGTGTACTACGTGTATGAGCAGGCCTTCTCTGAACTGGAGATCGCCTATGCCTGCACGGTGGGCCTGGCCCTGTTCCTGATCGTGCTGGTGCTGAGCCTGATCCGCTTCGCCTTCGCCGGCGACCAGGGCCTCACCTGAGAAAAGGCCCAGCCCCCCGGCGCCCTAACCTTGTCTTCATCTTTTCGGGCGGGGCCTGGGCGGTTCGTTCCAGGCCCCTGGACCCGTCGTTGCCGCCCGTGTCCGTGCTCCCGTTGAAGGCCGAAACCCTGGCCACGATCGCCCCCGAGGGTGAGGCGCGGATCGGCGTGGTGGGGGGCGGCCAGCTGGCCTGGATGCTGGCCTCTGCCGCCGCTGAACTCCACATCCCCCTGGTGGTGCAGACGCCGTCGCCGGATGATCCCGCCAGCCGCCTGGCCTCTGCTGTGGTGCTGGGCGATCCCGGCGATGGTGCTGCCCTGCGGCGGCTGGCCGGCGCCTGCAGCGCCGTGACCTTCGAGAACGAATGGGTGGACCTGGAGCTGCTCTCCCAGCTGGAGGCCGAAGGTGTGCGCTTCGTGCCCAGCGTGGCGGCCCTCGCCCCGCTGGTGAGCAAGCGCAGCCAGCGGCAGCTGCTGCAGCAGCTCCAGCTGCCCGCCCCCGCCTGGTTCGACCTGGCCGATCTGCTCCCCGCAGCACCCACTCCCGGCCCGCCGCAGCTGCCCGCCGGCTGGTCGTTTCCGCTGATGGCCAAGGCCGCCACCGGCGGCTACGACGGCAAGGCCACCCTGGTGCTGCGGGACGCCGATGAGCTCGCCGAGCTGCTCGAGAGCGTGGACCCGGCGGACTGGATCGTGGAGCGCTTCGTGGCCTTCGAGATCGAGCTCTCCCAGCTGGTCTGCCGCGATGACCAAGGCGCCGTGCGCTCCTATCCGCTGGTGCAGACCCACCAGCACCACCGCGTCTGCGACTGGGTGCTGGCGCCCGCCGACGTGCCCCACGCCGTGCAGGCCTTCGCCCGCAACATCGCCGTGTCCCTGCTCACGGCCATCGACTACGTGGGCGTGCTCTCGATCGAGTTCTTCTATGGCCCCGAAGGCCTGCAGATCAACGAGATCGCTCCCCGCACCCACAACTCCGGCCACGTGACGATCGAGGCCGCCCACACCAGCCAGTTCAGCCAGCAGGCCCGCATCGTGGCCGGCCTGCCCATGGGCGAGGTTGAGCTCAAGGTGCCCGGCGCCCTGATGGTGAACCTGCTCGGCTACGAGCGCTCCAGGGCCAGCTATGCCCAGCAGCGCCGTGCCCTGGCCGCCCTCCCCGGCGCCAGCCTGCACTGGTATGGCAAGCAGGGGGCTGCGCTCGGCCGCAAGCTCGGCCATGTGACCCTGCTCCTCGATGGCGCCACCGCCGCAGAACGCAGGCGGCAGGCGCGCCATGGCCTCGAGCAGGTGCGGGCGATCTGGCCCAACCCCAGCTATTGAGTTTGTCGTCTTGCGTTGAGGGGCTCGGAAACCGGCCCAAGGCCCTAAGCTTTCTGCGGACTGCCTTGTTGGTGACTGCCTTTTACAGTTTTCTGATCTGACTCCTCTTTCGACATGGGGAGTCTGCGGCGGAAGCGACGTAAACCGGCCTCGTAGCCGGAAATGAAGCCCCGCTCCTGACACCCCTTCTGGTAACTCCAGGTCGAACACTGGGGCAAAACGGCACGGCGGTCCATCCTCTTCCTCTCCCTCGGCGCTTACGGGCCCGGGGGTTTTTGCTGTCAGGTCTGGTCGATCAGCCGCCAAGGTGGGAGGGTGTGGACGCAGCCAGCCGTGATGGACCCCTCAGCCTCCGTTCAGCCGCCGGCACCGACCTTCCAGGAGGCGTTCATCGCCCTCCTCTCCCTGGCTCCGGGGCCCGTGTTCCCGAGGGCCAGGCAGCTCTACCTGCGCAAGTACCCCCTCGAAGGCTCCCCCGCCCAGCTGGAGGCCCAGGCCTCCCAGAGCCGCTTCCGCAGCTTCCTGCTCCAGGAGGAGATCCAGGAGGGCAGCGACGGGGTCTACCGGGTGCGGGCTGCCGCCTTCGCCGTGGTGCACTGGCATGCCCCCCAGACCAACCCGGCCGATTACCTCACCTATCTGCGCCAGCGCTGGCTGCTCGAGCCGGAAGACCTGGAGCTCCAGAGCGACCAGTGGTTCCGCGGCGGTGGGGCCTATGCGCGCTTCACGGCCCCGGCGGTGTATGAGCGCCAGGGGGCAAGCCAGCTGCGCCTGAGCCTGGCCCAGGCGCCTCACCCCTCCAGCAGCTGATCCACCAGGGCCTGCAGCTGCTCGCCGCTGCAGGTCGTCACCACGAACACCTCCTGGGCACTGGAGCCCCGCCGCGCCACCAGCTTGTGGCCCCCCCGGATCGGCGTGGACACCCGCAGCCGCAGGTTCGGACTGCGGCCCTTAACCCTGCTGATTACGGCGGGGGTCACCGTGTCGATGCGGGGCAATCTGGCCAGGCGCCGCAACAGCGGGATCAACCCCTCCAGGTAGGTGCTGTGGGTCACCACGACCCGGCCCATCAGTCCCGCTCCAGTGGAGCCATGGTGAGGCCCTCGGCCCCCAGTTGCTGGTGGTAGAGCTCGGCCTGCTCCTGGGGACCGCTCCACACCACGGCTGAGCCCTCGCCGTCGATGCGCTGGGCCAGGTCCCAGGCCTGGTCGGGCTGCATCCCCGGGATGAAGCGCACCAGGCACTCCACCACGTGCTGGAAGGTGTTGACGTCGTCGTCGAGCACCACCACCCGATAGTTGGGGTAGGGCTGACGCACCAGTTGCCGCTCGCGCACGGCAGTCGGGGACGAACTCACCATGGTGATGACCTGTCCGGAGTGGGTGGAGCCTAGGTACACTGCCGCTACGCCACGCGTTTCCACCATGCTGATCACCCTGGGCTGGGCCTCCCTGGCTGCCCTGTTCACCTTCTCGATCGCCATGGTGGTCTGGGGCCGTCACGGCGACAACAGCATCAGCTTCTGATCGCCCAGCCCATGGGCCGCCGCTGGGGCGTCTGCCCTTGCCCCCTTCTCGACCCCCGACCCTTCCCTTCCGGTGGCTGATCTGCCCTTCAGCAGCACCCAGCTCCTCGCTGGCGTTGCTTCCGCGTTGCTGCTGTTTGTCAGTCTCGGCGTGGTCTATCTCTCCACCGTCGAGTGGCGCGATCGACGCCGCCGCCGCCGCGACAGCTCTGCAGCACCGCTCAAGCCCGGTGCCCGCAGCAAAGCCGCCAAGTCCGCCAGCAGCGGCAAGGCCTCGTCCGGCATCAGGGCCGGCCGCCGTTCCAGCAGCAGCGGCAGCCCACCCCGGTCGTGACGCCATCCCCACTCCTGCGCTCCGCCGCAGCGGCGCCGATCGCAGCCTGGGCCTGGCGCGACGCGGCTGAGCTGCTGGTGCCGCCCCCCCAGGCCGACCCTCCCCTGGAACGGAACTCCCGGCCTGGATCCAGCGGCAGTGGAGTGCAGGAGGCCTGCGCTCTGCTGGATGCCCTGCAGCAGGCCCACACCTCCCTGCTCAGCCAGGGCCTCGATGCCGCAGCCTTGGAGGCAGCTGAGCTGCCCCGGCTGGCTCTGGCCGTGCTGTCACGGCCGTGGGCGGGAGCGGATCTGGAGGCGCTGCGCCAGCGGGCCGACGCCCTGCGGCGGCAGCTGGCCGGCGAGACGGTCACCTACGTGGTGAACCGCAACCTCAACATGTCCAACTACTGCGTGAAGCACTGCTCCTTCTGCGCCTTCCGGCGGGATGCGGGCGAGCCCGGGGCCTACTGGCTCCAGCCCGAGCAGCTGATGCAGCGCGCCGCCGAGGCCCACAGGGAGGGCGCCACCGAACTGTGTCTGCAGGGGGGCCTCAACCCAGAGGCCCGGCTGCACGGCAGCCAGCTCGCCTACGCCGAGCGGATGCTGATCCAGCTGGGTGAGGCCGCGCCGGGCCTGCACCTGCACGCCTTCTCCCCCCAGGAGCTGCTCTTCTTCGCGGAGCAGGACGGCCTGCCCCTTGCCACGGTGCTCATGCGCCTCAGGGCCGCCGGCCTGGGCTCCGTGCCCGGCACCGCCGCCGAGGTGCTCAGTGAGCGGGTGCGTCGTCAGCTCTGCCCCGAAAAGCTCACAGCGCGCCAGTGGGTCGCGGTGATGCTCGAGGTGCATCAGCAGGGCCTGGCGTCCACCAGCACCCTGATGGCGGGCCACATCGAGGCGGCGGCGGACATCGCGGCCCACCTGCTCACCCTCGTGACCCTGCAGAGCCGGGCCCTGGCCAGGGGCCTGACCGGGTTCACGGAATTCGTGCTGCTGCCGTTTGTGGGCACCGCCGCCCCGGCCCCGTTGCGCTCCCGGGTGGGACGCGACCAGCCCGACCTGGACGCCATGCTCCTGCTCACCGCCCAGGCCCGCCTCATCCTTGGCCCCTGGATACCGCACCACCAGCCCAGCTGGGTGAAGCTCACCCTGGAGGGGGCCCAGCAGGCGCTTCGCTGGGGCTGCAACGACCTCGGCGGCACCCTGATGGAGGAGCACATCACCACCATGGCCGGCGCCCGGGGCGGCACCGCCCAGACCCCCGCCGCCCTGCGCTCCGCCGCCACCCACCTGGGCCGGCCGGTGCGGCAGCGCACCACCCTCTACGGGGCTCTGGCATGAAGCGCCTCGCTCTGGTGGAGTCTCTGCGCAGCCTGCGGCTGCCGCGCCTGCCGCGCCTGCCCCTGCGGGTCACTACCAGCGTCACCCTGCTGCTGCTGCTGGGGCCTGTCCTGGCCCTCTGGATGTTGCCCCGCCCCAGGGCGGAAGGTCTGGGCCGCCTGCTGGCCCAGGCCGCCCTGCTGCAGAGTTTTCCCGCGGCCCCCTCCCGGCCGGTGCCCCAGTTGTGGCAGCAGCGCCTGGGGGCCGAGAGCGCCGAACGCCTCTGGGGCCAGCAGCGCAATCTGTGGTGGCAGTTCTGGGGCCGCCAGGGCGATGGTGGGGCCTATCTGGTGCTGCCGCTGCCCAGGCCCATGCTCACCGGTGCCCTGGCCAGGCCTCCCCACAGCGTTCAGGTGGACGACCTGCTGGTGGTGGCCGCTGACCCTCTCTCCCACCGCCTGCTCACCGACCAGCTCCAGGCCCTGCCGCGCCAGCGCCGTGGTCTGGAGCAGCGCTGCCTGGAGCGGCTGGAGACGGAGCAGGCGGCCTTCTGGTCGCCCGTGGCCTTCGGGGGGATGGTGGGGCCGCTGGCGCCCCTGCTCCAGAGCTTTCAGGAGGGTTGCGTGAGCCTGGCGCTGGAGGGGGAGGAGCTCCTGGCTGCTGGCGAGGCGGCGGGCAGCACGGCTCTGCTGGCCTCTGTGCCACAGGCGGAGGCCGCCGCCCGGCCGGCTGGGGCCTCGGCTCCAGCCTGGCCACCGGGCAGCCTGCTCACCCTGCAGGGCCGCACGCTGGAGGTGCTGCTGCAGGGGTTGCTCAACCGGCAGTTGATCCGTGATCCGCTGCTGTCGCGCTATGGCGTCGATGACGCCGACCTGCGGCGCCTGCGCAGCACCCCGTTCCGTCTCGGCGTGCGGGCCGTGGGGGCGGGCCCCTTCCAGGCGGCGATCACGCTGCAGCTCGCCCCTGCAGCAGAACAGCGCCAGGCCTGGGCGGAATTCCTGGGCCGCCTTGGGCCGGTGCTGGAGGGCGAGGGCCTGGAGAGCCTGCCCCCAGCGGCTGGTGGACCCCCTGGGGGCTCAGCCACCCTGCCCACCAGCCTCTGGCAGCGGCAGGACGGCCAGGTGGTGGGAGGCTGGCGCTGGCTGAACCGGCCCGGGAGTGCCCCGGAGCTGCTGATGTTCCTGGGGCCGGCCCCCACGACTGGGCCCGGAGCTGCTTTGGCGCAGGGCGACGCCGCCCCGCTGCTCAGCCTCAGGCTTCGTCCCCGCCAGCTCGGGGCCCTGGGCCTGCTGCCCGAAACCCTGCCTGGACCGCTGATGCAGGCGGAGAGCCTGGATGTGGAAGCGCAGCGCCCGGCCAATCAGAACGAGGCGATCAGCCGGCTGTGGGCGCGTCTGCGGCTGACGCCTGCGGCTCCGTCTTCTCAGCCCCTTCCGGTGCCGGAGTCTCCCCGGCCGCAGGACCCTCAGCCGGCGCCACGCCGCTGAGGCCCGCCTGCTGACGCTCGCGCTTGCGGCGCTCGGCCGCCACGGTTTCCTCCATCAGCTCCACGGCCTGGGCGAGCTTCTCCAGGTTGCTGGCGTAGAGGCTGAGGTCCTTGTCGAGCCGCTCCCGCAGCAGCCCCATGGCGCCGCCGAGGTCGTGGGCGTAGCCGCGCAGGGTGGCGGGATCCATGGCATCGGCGCCCTGGGCCTGCTCCAGCAGGCTCAACAGCCCCACGCCCATCAAGCGGGAGTAGTGGAAGCCAGGCTCACGGATGCTGGCGAGGGCGGAGGCCAGGGGCTCAGGAGCACCCTCCCCCTGGGCCTCGATCCAGCCCTTCACCGCATCCACGCTGTGGTGGCCCATGGCGGCGCGGCAGCTGTCCGATTCCTGGCGCAGCTGGGCGGCATCGAAGCCGGTGGCACTGCAGAGGGCCGCGAGAAGCTGGGGCTTGTGCTCGGGCGGGCGGTAACCACGGGCAAAACCGTCAAACACCTGCACCAGGCCACAGGCGAACAGGCCGTTGGCCGAGAAGCCCTGTTGGCGGCTCAGCAGGTGGAGTTCCACCAGCAGTTCATCCACCATGCGCCGGTAGAGGGGCGCGATCACATGGGGGAAGGCGCGATGAAAAGCGCGCTTGCTGTCGGAGACGGTCAGGGCGGCGCTCACGCTGCTTGTCGGTTCAGGTGCGGCGACCCTAGCCGCCCACGCTCAGTAGGATCGAGCCAGTTCACTGTCCAGGTCCATGATTCCGATTGTGATTGAGGAGTCGGGCCGGGGGGAACGCGCCTTTGACATCTACTCGCGGCTGCTGCGCGAGCGGATCGTGTTTCTCGGAGAGCCCGTCACAGCCGAATCGGCCAACCGCATCGTTGCCCAGTTGTTGTTTCTGGAAGCGGAAGATCCTGAGAAGGACATCTTCCTCTACATCAATTCCCCGGGGGGATCGGTGTATGACGGCCTCGGGATTTTCGACACCATGCAGCACATCAAGCCCGATGTGCAAACGGTCTGCGTCGGCCTGGCCGCCTCGATGGGCGCCTTTCTGCTCTGTGCCGGCACCAAGGGCAAACGCAGCAGCCTCACCCATTCCCGGATCATGATCCACCAGCCCCTGGGGGCGCCCGCGGTCAGGCCAGCGACATCCGTATTCAGGCCGATGAGATCCTCTACCTCAAGCAGAAGCTGAATCAGGAGCTCTCTGATCGCACCGGCCAACCCATGCCCCGGATTGAAGAAGACACAGACCGCGATTTCTTCATGTCGCCGGCCGAAGCGGTGGGCTATGGCCTGATCGACAAAGTGATCGAAAAACGCCCCGTGCGTCCGGTCTGAAAAGCCGTGCGTCAGGCCTGAAGAAAAAAGCCCGGCCTAGGCCGGGCTTTTTGCTGTTCAGAGTGGTGGTCAGCTGCTGGGCAGGGCCGGTTCGACGATCAGGGGCGAGAAGCGCTCCTTCTCGGGAACGGTGGCGAATTCCGACACAATGGCCCTGAATTCCTCGCCATCGAGACTCTCCTTCTCGATCAGCAGCTCCACCACCCGGTCCATGCAGGTGCGGTGCTCAGCCACCAACTTCACGGTGTCCTTGTAGCAGCTCTCGACGATCTGGTGCACGGCCACGTCGATGCGGCTGGCCATGCGGTCGGAGGCGTCGCTGCGGGTCATGAGGTCGCGACCCAGGAACACCTCCTGGTTGCCGGCTTCCAGGGAGAACTGGCCCAGGTCGCTCATGCCGAAGCGAGTCACCATCTGGCGGGCGATCGAAGCCACCTGCTGGATGTCCCCCCCGGCGCCGGTGGTCACCTCCGCATGGCCGAACACCACCTCTTCGGCAGCACGGCCCCCAAGGGCGCCCATGATGCGGGCCCGCAGCTGCGCCTTGCTCACCAGCATCTGCTCCTCATCGGGGGAGAACCAGGTGAGCCCCTGGGCCTGGCCGCGGGGGATCAGGGTGACTTTCTGCACCGGGTCGTGGGACTTCACCAGGGTGCCCACCAGGGCATGGCCCACCTCGTGGTAGGCGATCAGGCGCTTGCTGCGGCCATCGGTGAGCGGCTTGCCCTCCATACCGGCGATCACCCGATCCACGGCGTCGTCGATCTCTGCCAGGCCGGTGGCCTCCTTGCGGCGACGGGCCGTGAGGATGGCGGCCTCATTGAGCAGGTTGGCCAGGTCGGCACCGGAGAAGCCCGGGGTGCGGCGGGCAATCATCTCCAGGCTCACGTCATCGGCGAGCTTCTTGTTGCGGGAGTGCACCTTCAGGATTGAGAGGCGCCCCTTGATGTCGGGCACATCCACCTGCACCTGGCGGTCGAAGCGGCCCGGGCGCAGCAGGGCCGAATCGAGCACATCGGCCCGGTTGGTGGCGGCGATGATGATGATGCCGCTGTTGCCCTCGAAGCCGTCCATCTCGGTGAGCAGCTGGTTGAGGGTCTGCTCCCGCTCGTCGTTGCCGCCGCCCACACCGGCGCCCCGCTGGCGCCCCACGGCGTCGATCTCATCGATGAAGATCAGGCAGGGGCTGTTCTCCTTGGCGCGCTTGAACAGGTCGCGCACGCGGCTGGCACCCACGCCCACGAACATCTCCACGAACTCCGAGCCGGAGAGGGAGAAGAAGGGCACACCGGCCTCACCAGAGATGGCCTTGGCAAGCAGGGTCTTGCCTGTGCCGGGGGGGCCCACCAGCAGCACGCCTCTGGGGATCTTGGCGCCCACGGAGGTGAAGCGCTCGGGGGTCTTGAGGAAGGTCACCACCTCCTCGAGGTCCTGCTTGGCCTCCTCCACACCAGCCACGTCGTCGAATTTGACGCCGGTTTCGGCCTCCATCGCGAAGCGGGCCTTGGTCTTGCCGAACTGCATCGCCTGGCCGGGGCCGCCTGGCATGCCGCTGGAGCGGCGTGCCAGGAAGATCAGCGAGCCGATCAGCAGCAGCGGGAACAGCAGGTTGCCGAGGAGACCCAGGGCCGGCGGCGCCTGCTTGGGGGGATGGATGTCGAAGCTGATGCCCTGCTCCTTGAGCTGATTCACCAGCTCGGGAGCGACGCCGGGCAGGTCCACCCGCAGGCGCTGCACACGGTTGTCGAGCTCGGGATCCACCGCTTCGATCACAGCGCTGCGGCCACCGTCAAAGATGTCCACCGCGGTGACCCGGCCGGCATCCACGTAGTCGAGGAAGCGGCCGTAGCTCATGCGGGCCACGGCCGCGTTGCGAGGCGCGGTGGTGGCTCCGCCCTGGCTGGGATTGGAGATCCCTCCGCTGCTGAGGATCTGCCAGCCGAGGAAGGCCACCACCGCCAGCGGCAGCAACCAGAGAGCAATCAATCGCCAGCGCTGATTCATAGCTGAGACACTTTCTTAACAAGTGTAACGGTGCCGCCTGGCTTTCGGACCGCCGCAGCCTGGATTCAGCCAGCGGAGCCCCAGGCCTGCACCAGAGCGGCGGCGCTGATGGCCTGGTACGTCAGGGGGTTGGCGTACTGGCTGCGGGGGGTTGGGCCTGCTTCCGGTCCTGGAGCAGAGAAGGGCGGCTGGATCAGCTCCTGAGGAACCAGCGGTGTGCCATGGCTCTCGTCCAGCTCAGGGTCAGCCTGGGTCAGGGGGATGGCTGCTGAGCCGGTCTCGATCACCAGGTCGTCCACGGCCACGGTTTCCAGCAGTTCAGGCCCGCCCAGGCCATGGGTCCAGATCTTGAGCTCGGAGTCGGCCGGGCAGGAGAAGCTGAGCAGTTCGAAGGGGAACACGACGCGCTCGAGGAAAAATTCCTCAGGCCCCACGCAGCGGGCGATCACCATGCGATCGCTGCTGTTCCGGTAGCCGCATTCCAGCCAGCCCAAGGGTCTCACCACATTCGATACCACCCATAAACGCATCGAATCAATCGCCCGCTTGGTGGCCTTCGCCACGGTTTGCCTGTCTTAAGGCTTTCTTTGGGATTGCGGCTAGAGGCTGCGCAGGGCCACGATCGGGTCGAGGCCGGCGGCCCGGCGCGCCGGCACCACCCCGAAGAACAGGCCGATGGATCCTGAGAGTCCCACGGTGAGCAGCACCGTGCCGGCGCCGATCGTCGCTGGTAGGGGCGTCACGAGGGCCACCAGGCTCACCGTGCCGATGCCCACCGCAGTGCCGATCGCCCCACCCAGGCTGGCCAGCACCAGCGACTCCACCAGGAACTGCAGCAGCACGTCGCCGCTACGCGCCCCCAGGGCCTTGCGCAGGCCGATCTCCTCGGTGCGCTCGCTCACCGACACCAGCATGATGTTCATGATGCCGATGCCGCCCACCAGCAGGGACACGGCGCCGATGGCCGCCAGCATCAGCGTGAGACCGCCGGTGATCGTGCTCACGATCGTGAGCGCATCCTGCTGGGAGCGCACGGCGAAGTCGTCTTCCCGCAGGATGTTGTGGCGCTGGCGCAGCAGGTTGGTGATCTGGAAGGCTGCAGCGCCGGTGCTGTCGCCATCCCGGGCTTCCACGCTGATGAAGTTGAGGCTCACCCCATAGGTGGGATCCCGCCCCGAGAGCTTGCTCACCATGGCGCTGAGCGGCACGTAGGCGTTCTCGTCCTGGTTCTGGCCGAACACGGCCCCCTTGGCCTCCAGCACGCCGATCACCTCAAAGGGCTGGGTGCGGATCCGCAGGGTGCGCCCCACGGCCGTGCCCCCCGGGAACATCTTGTCGGCCAGGTCGGGGCCGATCACGGTCACGCTGGCGGCAGCCTCCATGTCGTTGGCCGAGATGAAGCGCCCCCGGGCCATCTCGAACTGGCGCACGGGCAGGAATTCCGGGGTGATGCCATTCACCGAGGCGGTGCTGCTCAACCCCCCCGCCTGCACCACCTCGCTGAGGGTGATCTGGGGTGCCACCCGTTTCACGGAGGGCACCTGTTCGGCGATCGCCTCAGCGTCCTCCAGCACCAGCGTCTTAGGGAAGTCGATCCCCTGGCGCCGGGTGTCGTTGTTGCCCGGCACCACAAACAGCACATTGGCGCCCAGGTTGCTGAGCTGGCCCTCGGCCAGGTTCTGGGCGCCCCGACCCACCCCCACCAGGGTGATCACCGAGGCATTGCCGATCACGATGCCCAGCATGGTGAGCAGGCTGCGCAGGCGGTTGGCCCTCAGGGTGGAGAGGGCCATGCCCACGGTTTCGCCCAGGGGCAGCTTCGAGGCCATGGCGTGGGGCAGAACGGGATGGTCAGACGATGGCGCCGATGGGGTCGGCGTTGTGGCTCCTGGCCCCCCGGTGCACCAGGCCATGCAGCAGATCCAGGGTCACGATCTCGCCGTCGAGCAGGGTCTCGAGGGCGCCCGTGACCCCCACGATGGCGGGGATGCCGGTGAGCTCGGCCGTCACAGCGGCATGACTCTCGCGGCCGCCGCTTTCGGTGATCACGGCCTTGGCCCGGTGAAAGACCTCCTCGTAGGCGGCGCTGGTTTCGCGCACCACCAGGATCTCGCCCATCTGGATGGCGACGGCCTCCTCAGGGCAACCCACCAAGCGCACCCGGCCGCTGATCGAGCCGGTGCCGATGCCCACCCCCTGGGAGAGCACCGCCGTGACGATGCCAACCTTGATGAAGTCGGTGGAGCCGCTCACCCCGGAGAGGGTGCCGGCCGTCTGCACCACCAGGTCGCCGTCCTGGAGGTAGCTGCGGTCGCGTGCCAGGCCCATGGCCAGGCTGAAGGTGCTGGTGCTGGAGGTCTGCTCCGCCACCAGCAGCGGATTCACGCCCCAGATCAGTTGCAGCTGGCGGGCCACCTGGGCTTCGCTGGTGATCGCCAGGATCGGGGTGCTGGGCCGGAACTTGCTCACATTGCGGGCGGTGGCGCCGCTGGAGGTGAGGGGCAGGATCGCGGCGGCATTGAGGTTGCGGGCGATGTTGCTCACCGCCTGGCAGATCGCATTGGGAATGGTGGTGGCCATGCGGCTGTCGATCTGCCGCATGGGGTAGTCGCGCTCGATGCGACGGGCGATGGTGGCCATCGTGGCCACGGCCTCCACGGGAAAGTCGCCCACGGCGCTTTCGTTGGAGAGCATCACGGCATCGGTGCCATCCAGGATGGCGTTGGCCACATCGCTCACCTCGGCCCTGGTGGGCCGCGGACAGCTCACCATCGAATCGAGCATCTGGGTGGCCGTGATCACCGGAATGCCCAGGCTGTTGGCCTTGCGGATCAATTCCTTCTGCAGCAGCGGCACCTCCTCAGCCGGCATCTCCACGCCCAGATCGCCGCGGGCCACCATCACGCCGTCGCACAGCATGAGGATGTCATCGATCTGATCGATGGCCTCGAATTTCTCGATCTTGGCCACCACGGGTGTGTCGTGGCCGTGGCTGGCGATCAGTTCCTTGATCTCCAGCAGGTCGGAGGGGTTGCGTACGAAGCTGAGCGCCACCCAGTCGACGCCGTGCTGAAGCCCGAAGGCCAGATCCTCGCGGTCTTTGTCAGTGAGAGCCCGGATCGAGAGCTGCACATCCGGGAAGTTCACGCCCTTGTTGTTGCTGAGCACACCTCCAACGGTGACGCTGCAGTGCAGGGTCTGCTGGGGGATGTCCACCTCTTCCACCAGCATTTCCACCCGGCCGTCATCCAGCAGGATGCGGCTGCCGGGAGTCACCTCATCGGCCAATCTGCCGTAGGTGACGGTGGCGATCTCCTGGTTGCAGGCCACATCTCTGGAGGTGAGACTGAAGCGGGCCCCTTGCGCCAGCGTGATCGGGCCATCCACGAACCGGCCCAGGCGGATCTTCGGGCCCTGCAGGTCCTGGAGGATGCCCACATGTTCGCCGAGTTCCACGGACACCTGGCGGATCGCCTCGATGCGGGCGGCGTGTTCGCTGTGATCGCCGTGGGAGAAGTTGAGTCGGAACGTGGTGGCCCCGGCGTGGATCAGAGCCTTGAGCTGCTGGTGGGACTCGGTGGCGGGCCCGATCGTGGCGACGATCTTGGTGCGACGCATGAGATCGGGTTGGGGCATCGCAGTGGCGATCTATAGGTTGAAACTACCATCGGCCCAGTTTTGGTGCTGGCTTGGATGGACTTTCGGACCTACCAGGAGCGCTCGCGCCAGACCGCTGTCTATCCCGGCGCCGGTGAGAATCCCATTTACCCCACCCTCGGCCTGTGCGGCGAGTCGGGCGAGGTGGCCGACAAGGTGAAGAAGGTGCTGCGCGACCGCGGCGGCGTGTTCAGCCAGGAGGTGCGCCAGGCCCTGCAGCTCGAACTGGGCGATGTGCTCTGGTACGTGGCCCAGCTGGCCACCGAGCTGGAGCTCGACCTCGACGCCGTGGCCAGTGCCAACCTGGACAAACTGGCGAGTCGCGCCGCCCGTAACGTGATCTCAGGCGATGGTGACCTGCGCTGAGGCGCGACCCAGCTCTGCTTCCCAGCCAGGTTCCCCCATGCTCCAGTTCCGCTCACCCCCTGTTCCGTTGTCCCACCGGACGCGCTCTGGGAGCCCTGTCAGGCCGCTTGGCCAGCGTCGGTGGCTGCCGGCGCTGCTGCTCGCCCTGCTGCTGGTGCTGGCGCCGCCGGCCTGGGCCCTCGATCTCAAGGTCAACGACGTGACCCTGGATCCCTGCCCGGCGGATGATGTGGCCGCCCAGCCCGATCTGAGGCGGGCCGCAGCCCCCAGCTGCTACGCCATGCGGGGCACGGTGCTGAACAGCAGCCGCAAGCCCGTGGTCGACACCGATGTGTTCGCCCTGATCGTGGATGCCAGCGGTGAACCGGTGCTCCAGAACCGCTCCAGGGTGGGATCCATCGGTGACGTGCCGCCAGGCCGTTCCACCTTCGCCCTGCGTGTTTCGGTGCCGGCGGGAACGCCTGAGCCGATTCGCTTCCGCAACGTCAAGGCCCGGGGCTTCAGCGCCCCGGTACGGGTCCGCGCCGGAGTCGACGACGAACTGCTGCCCCTGGAACAGGAGCTGGCTCAGTAGAGGGAGGCCATCATGCTGACGCTGGCGCTGCCCAGCAGCTGCTGGCCCAGGCTGAGGGCGAGGAAGGCGAGGATCGCCGAGAGGTCGAGGCCGGCGATCGGTGGGATCAGGCCGCGAAACACGTTGAGGTAGGGATCGGTGATCGAGCTCACGCTCGAGAGCACCGGATTGCTCCAGTCGAGGTTGGGGAACCAGCTGAGCAGCACCCGCACCAGCAGGAGCAGGGAATAGATCTGCAGCGTGTTGCTCAGAACGCTCAGCACCTGGGCGGCAACTTGCATGGGCCTGTGGGATGAACCCCGACTCTATGCAGAGCGGCGCGGCCGGGGCTGCAGTTCCTCCGCTTTCACCGCAAAGGTGCGATGGAATTTCTCGCTGAGGCTGAGCCAGTAGGAGCGGCCATCGCTCTGGCGCCGTCGCTCGATGAAGTCCTCGGCGAGCAGGGCCTTGATGTGGTCGTAGGCGCCGGAGCCGCGCAGCTCCACCAGCTCCGACTGCAGGATGCGCTTCTTGAGGGCGATCGTGGCCAGGGTGCGCAGGGCCGCGGTGGAGAGGTCCACCGGCACCAGGTTCTGCACCAGATCCGCCAGGCTCTCGCGCAGTTGCAGGCCATAGGTGTGGCCGTCCTGGCTGATCTCCAGGGCCGTGTCGCGGTGGGCGTAGTCGGCCATCAGGGTGATCAGGCCCAGCTCGGCGCTGTCGTTGTCCACCCCGGCGATGGCGGCCAGCTCGGAGAGGCTCAGGGGGCGGCCCTTGAGATAGAGGATCGCCTCCAGGTGGGCCGGCAGCGAGAGGTTCAGGGGCTTCGGCCCAGCAGGACCGGCCTCCGGGTTCTCGGTTTCAGGCGTGCTGGCTTCGGGGTCGACACCCATGGCACTCGGCCCTGGTGGTGCCAGCAAACTAAGGGAGAGCCGCAGGGATGTCTCCCCTCAGCCGTTGGAGCCGAGGAAGAGCCGGTAGGCCGGGTTGGTGCTCTCGTCCCAGTGGCTGTAGCCCAGCCCGTCCAGAAACTCCTGCCAGGTTCCCCGCTCCCCGGGCGGCACCTGCACCCCCACCACGATGCGCCCCACGTCGGCGCCGTGGTTGCGGTAGTGAAAGATGCTGATGTTCCAGCTGGCCTGCAGGGCGTTCACGAAGGCCATCAGGGCGCCGGGCTTCTCGGGAAACTCGAAGCGGTACAGCAGTTCTTCGCCCTGGTCGAGGGCCTTGCCCGCACTGGCCGGCAGCCGCCCCCCCACCATGTGGCGCAGGTGCAGCTTGGCCAGCTCGTTGCAGCTGAGGTCGAGGCAGGGGAAGCCGGAGGCTCCAGGCTGGCCAGCAGGGCCCGGGTGTCGGCATGGCCCTGAATCTGCACTCCCACAAAGATGTGGGCCCGGCGAGGGTCCGCCAGGCGGTAGCTGAACTCGGTCAGGCTGCGATCCCCCAGCATCTGGCAGAAGCGCCGCAGGCTGCCGGGCTGCTCGGGGATCTCCACGGCCAGCATCGCCTCGCGCTCCTCCCCCAGCTCAGCCCGCTCGGCCACGAAGCGCAGCCGATCGAAATTCATGTTGGCGCCGCAGGCCACCGCCACCAGGGTGCGGTCCTGGAGTCCCTGGCCTTCCACGTCCACCTTCATGCCGGCCACGGCCAGGGCGCCGGCGGGCTCGAGGATCGAGCGGGTGTCCTCGAACACGTCCTTGATGGCGGCGCAGATCTCGTCGCTGCTCACGGTCACCATCCGATCCACATGGCGCTGGGCCAGGGCGAAGGTGTGGCGACCCACCTGGCGCACGGCCACGCCATCGGCAAACAGCCCCACCTGCTCCAACCGCACCCGCTCGCCACAGGCCAGGGAGCGTGCCATGGCGTCGGCATCGCGTGGCTCCACCCCCACGATCTGCACCCCCGGCCAGAGGGTCTTGACGTAGGCGGCGATGCCGGCGATCAGCCCGCCGCCCCCCACCGCCACGTAGATCACATCGGGTGGATGGGAGCACTGCCGCAGGATTTCGAGGCCGATCGTGCCCTGGCCGGCGATCACATCGGGATCGTCGAACGGGTGGATGAAGCTGAGGCCAGCCTCCGCCGCCAGCTGCAGGGCATGGCCGTAGGCGTCGTCGTAGGTGTCGCCGTGCAGCACCACCTCGGCGCCCCTGGCGGCCACGGCCCGCACCTTCATCTCAGGCGTGGTGACCGGCATCACGATCACGGCCCGGCAGCCCAGCCGCTGGGCGCCGAGGGCCACCCCCTGGGCGTGGTTGCCGGCGCTGGCGGCGATCACGCCCCGCTCCAGCTCCGCCGGGCTGAGCCCCACCATCTTGTTGTAGGCGCCGCGCAGCTTGAAGCTGAACACCGGCTGCAGATCCTCCCGCTTGAGCAGCACCTGGTTGCCCAGCCGGCTGGAGAGGTTGGGGGCCGGATCCAGGGGCGATTCGATCGCCACGTCGTAGACCCTGGCCCGCAGGATGCGTTGCAGATAGCCGTCGGGGTCTGGGGCCACCTCTGCCGGAGCGACATCGGCGCTGGGGTTTCGGGGCTGCTGGCTCATGTCCCCAGTGTCGCAATCTGCGCAGGTGCCCCAGGGGAACCCCCTAGATTGCTCACAACGCCAGGGTCGTGATGCATCTCAGCGAGCTGAGCCACCCCAACCAGTTGCACGGCCTCAGTACCGCCGAGCTCGAAGCGATCGGCCGCCAGATCCGGGAGCGCCACCTCGAGGTGGTGAGCACCAGCGGCGGCCACCTCGGTCCGGGCCTCGGAGTGGTGGAACTCACCCTGGCCCTGTACCAGACCCTCGACCTCGACCACGACAAGGTGGTATGGGATGTGGGCCACCAGGCCTATCCCCACAAGCTGATCACCGGTCGCTACAAGGATTTCCACACCCTGCGTCAGCAGGGAGGCGTGGCGGGCTATCTCAAGCGCAGCGAGAGCAGCTTCGACCACTTCGGCGCCGGCCACGCCAGCACCTCGATCTCCGCCGCTCTGGGCATGGCCCTGGCCCGCGACCGCCGCGGTGAAGACTTCAAATGTGTGGCCGTGATCGGCGACGGTGCCCTCACCGGCGGCATGGCTCTGGAGGCGATCAACCACGCCGGCCATCTGCCCCACACCCGGCTGCTGGTGGTGCTCAACGACAACGACATGTCGATCAGCCCGCCGGTGGGGGCCCTCTCCACCCACCTCAACCGCATGCGGCACAGCCCGCCGCTGCAGTTCCTGCAGGACAACGCCGAGGAGGCGATCAAGCACCTGCCGTTCATGCACGGCGAGCTGCCGCCTGAACTGAAGAACCTCAAGGAGAGCATGAAGCGGCTGGCGGTGCCCAAGCTGGGCGCCGTGTTCGAGGAGCTGGGCTTCACCTACATGGGCCCGATCGACGGCCATGACATCGCCGGCATGGTGAAGGTGTTCCAGCAGGCCCACGCCCACGACGGCCCGGTGCTGGTGCATGTGGCCACCACCAAGGGCAAGGGCTACCCCTACGCCGAAGCCGATCAGGTGGGTTACCACGCCCAGGGCGCCTTCGACCTGGTCAGTGGCAAGGCCTACCCCTCCAGTAAGCCCAAGCCGCCCAGCTACAGCAAGGTGTTCGGCCAGACGCTGGTGAAGATCTGCGAGCAGGATCCCCTGGTGGTGGGGATCACGGCCGCCATGGCCACCGGCACGGGCCTCGACCTGCTTGAGAAGGCTCTGCCCGATCAATACTTCGATGTGGGCATCGCCGAACAGCACGCCGTGACCATGGCGGCCGGGATGGCCTGCGAAGGCCTCAGCCCCGTGTGTGCCATCTACAGCACCTTCCTGCAGCGGGCCTTCGACCAGCTGATCCACGACGTGGGCATCCAGAAGCTGCCGGTCACCTTCGTGCTCGACCGCGCCGGCATCGTCGGCGCCGACGGCCCCACCCACCAGGGCCAGTACGACATCAGCTACCTGCGGGCGGTGCCCAACTTCACCGTGATGGCCCCGAAGGATGAGGCCGAACTGCAGCGCATGCTGATCACCGCCATCCAGCACAGCGGACCCTGCGCCCTGCGCATTCCCCGGGGCGAGGGCGAAGGGGCTCCCCTGGCCGAGGAGGGCTTCGAGCCTCTGGAGATCGGCCGAGGCGAACTGCTCGCCGATGGCGATGACCTGCTGATCGTGGCCTATGGCGCCATGGTGTATCCCGCCATGGCCACCGCCGGTCTGTTGCAGGAGCAGGGCATCCGGGCCGCCGTGATCAATGCCCGCTTCATCCGGCCCCTGGATGAGGCCCTGATCCTGCCGATGGCCCGGCGCATCGGCCGGGTGGTGACCATGGAGGAGGGCTGTCTGCCGGGGGGCTTCGGCGCCGCCATCACCGAGTGCCTCAACGACCACGACGTGCTCGTGCCGGTGCTGCGCATCGGCATTCCCGACCAGCTGGTGGACCACGCCTCACCGGCCCAGAGCAAGAGCGCCCTCGGCCTCACACCGCCCCAGATGGCGGACAGGATCCTGGAGCGCTTCGGGACCGGCCTGCGGCTCTCGATGCCGGTGAAGCCCCTGGCGGTCTGAGCCCCTTGGCTCCTGTGGGGAGCCCGGGCGAGCGTCTCGATGTGCTTGTGGTGGGGGCCGGCCCGGCCGGCGGCAGGTTGGCGTTGCAGCTGGCCCGGGCCGGGGCCCGGGTGATGCTGGCGGATCGGCTGGCCGATCTGGCCCAGGCGGCCTTCAGCAGCGCGGCCTTGCCGCTGGCGGCGCTGCAGGGCCTCGGACTACCCGAGCAGGTGATCGCTTCTCGCTGGAGCGGTTGGCAGTTGCTGGGCCCCGCCGCCGGGCAACGGCAGTGGTGGGGCCGGCGCCCTCTGGGTGCGGTGCTGGACTTCGGTGCTCTGCGCTGCTGGCAGGCGGAGCAGGCCCGTCAGCTGGGGGTGGAACTGCGGCTCGGCTGGCGTGCTGTGGCCTGCGGGGCTTCAGGGGGCCAGGCCATGCGCACCTGGCTGTGTCCCCCGGGCAGCGCCACGCCCCGCAGCATCGAGAGCCGCTGGGTGGTGGATGCCAGCGGCCAGTCCCGGGCGCTGCTGGGTGAGCCCGCCCCGGGCCAGGGGACGCTGGTGCGAGGCCTGGGGGTGGAGTGGTTGCTGGAGGTGGACCCGAAGCTGGGCGAGCGCTGGGCCGATCGGCTCACCTTCTGCCTCGGCAGCGACTGGGTGCGTCAGGGCTATGGCTGGGTGTTCCCGATGGCCCCCGGCCAGCTCAAGGTGGGGGTCTGCCGGCTGCTGGATGGCCGCAGCGAACAGCTGCCCCTCGGCCCGGAGCTGGCGCGCCTGCTGCAACGGCTGGGGCTGGACCGGGCCCGTGTGCTGGATCGCCACGGCGGCCTGATCCGCAGCACGGTGCAACGCCGCGAGGCCCATGGCCACGGCCGGCTGCTGGGGCTGGGGGATGCCGTGAGCACCGCTAATCTGCTCGGCGGCGAGGGGATTCGCCACGCCATGGCCAGCGCCGATGTGCTCGGGCCACTGCTCCTACAGGACGGCTTGGGGCCCAAGGCGCTGCTGCGCGAGTATCGACGTCGGCTGGCTTCAGCCCTGGGATGGCGCTGGAGCCTGAGTGGCCGTCTGGCCCGGCGTATCTGGCTTGGCCTGGATGAGGGGGCGGGCGATCGTCATCTCGACCGCCTGCTCAGGGGCCTGGAAACCCGCAGGGCTGAGGATCTCTCCGCCCTGCTGTTTGACTACCGCTTTGAGCGCTATGGGCTGCGGGCCCTGCCCTACCTGCTGGGTTGGCGCTGAGGCGCTCAGACGACGCCGCGGGAGGCGAGGCCCAGGATGGTGCCGATGCCGAGGATGTGGCCCAGGCTCAGGGTGCCGAGCATGGCCCCGTGGCTCATGCCGCCGAACAGGGAGCTGTTGGGCAGTTGCAGACCCACGTTGGGCTGCTTGATGGTGGCCTTGCCGATCGCGATGGCGATCACGTTGCAGATGATCATCACCAACGCCACCTTCGGCGACCAGGTGAGGGTGGCGGGGGCCACAGCCAGAAGAGGAGCGAACATGGATCAGGAGCCGACGCCCCATCTTCTGGGGCTGCGCAGCCCTGGGCCGCGCGCCTTAAGACTTGTTCATCCGCCGGCTCCGGGCTCCGGTGGCTGCGGTGGCGGGCTCTGGCCAACGAAGCCCAGCACCACCACCAGGTTGGCCAGGGTGAGAAAGACCTCGGCGCCGCCGTGCAGCGGATCCACATCGGCCAGCTGGCGGCCCCAGAACTGCTCGGCCGCCACGGCGGCCAGGATCGTCACCGCCACGAACAGCAGGGTGAGCTGAAAACCCCGCAGGGCGAGCCTGGGGAAGGCCTCTACCTGCCGCGCCCACCACAGAAACAGCAGATAGGGCAGCAGGGAGAGCACAAACAGGGGGCCTGGATCCACCGAGGCCAGCCGCTCCAGCAGGGCCTGCATCAGCTGCGGCAACGCTGTCATCCGGCGCCTGGGGGTTGGGAGGCGCGCTGCAGGCGCAGCAGGTGCAGGGCGGCGATGGCCAGGGCGCCGTTGCCCAGCAGGGTGCAGCCGGCCTGCAGCACCACCAGGCCCTCCAGGGCGGCGGTGTTGTCAAACAGGTGCCAGGTGCAGGCGGCCATGGCGCTCACCAGGGCCGGCAGCATGGCCAGCGCCAGCCAGCGCCAGCCGCCCTCCCGCCGCCGCTGCCCGTAGCTGTGCACGGCAGCGATGGCGGCGATCCACTCCAGCACCGAGGCGATGTGGATCCACCAGGTCGGCAGGGAGAGCGCGTGCATGGCCAGACTCTGGCACTGAGATCCACCCCTCCGTGGCGACCGAGCCCATGGGCCTGCGCGCCCGCCTGTTGCTTCCCGTGCTGATCCTGGCGGTGCCCTGGCTGCAGGAGCTGCTGGATCAGCTGCTGTTCGGCGGCCGCTGGAACCTGCCGCTGGTGCCGGGAGGGCCGGTGTGGGGGGTGTTCACGTCGCCCTTCAGCCATGGCGGCTTCGCGCACCTGTTCAGCAATTCGCTCTGGTTCCTGCCGCTCTCCTGGCTGGTGCTCTCCCGCGGCCTGCGGCCCTACCTGCGCGTCTGGGCCTCGGTGTTGCTCTGCTCCTTGCCGGTGTGGCTGCTGTGGCACAACGCCAGCCATGGCCTCTCCGGGGTGGTCTACGGCCTGCTGGGCTACCTGCTGGCGGTGGGCCTGGTGGAGCGGCGGCCCTGGCCGATCCTGCTCTCCGTGGGCTGCGTGGTGGCCTACGGGGGGCTGCTGCCGTCGCTGCTGCCCCTGTTCAGTCCGCCGGGGGTCAGCTGGATCGGCCATGCCTCGGGCTTCGGCGCCGGGGTGCTGGCGGCCTGGGTGGGAGCACCACTGTCTGAGCGGCTCCCCGGCTCCCCGGGCGACTCCGGCCGCTTGCGGTGGTAGGGATGGCGCCTGCCCCCCTGCCCGCCATGCCCCTGCGTGAACGCCCCCTGCTGGTGGGCTATTACGGCGAGCACAACCTCGGCGACGACGCCCTGCTGGAGGTGCTGCTGGCCAGCCTGCCGCCGGGCTGCCGCCCCGTTGTCACGGCGCGGGATCAGGCGTTGGTGCGGCAACGCTTCGGCGTGGCCTGCGTGGATCGCACCGACCTGGGCGCCGTGATGGCGGCCCTGGGCGGCTGCGATGCCCTGCTGTTCGGCGGCGGCAGCCTGCTGCAGGACTCCACCAGTTTCCTGAGCCTGGTGTACTACGGCTGTCTGGTGCTGCTGGCCCGCAGCCTGGGCAAGCCCGTGCTGCTCTGGGGCCAGGGGCTCGGGCCCCTGCGCCGCCGTCGCAGCCGCTGGCTGGTGCGGGGCCTGCTGCCGGCGATCACGACAGTGAGCTGGCGTGATGCCACCTCGGCTGCCCTGGCCCAGCGTCTCGGGGCCAGGGCCGAGCCCCTGGTGGGTGCTGACCCGGTGTGGAGCGTGGCTCCCGAGCCGTGGCATGGCATGGGCGGCCCGCTCGTGCTCTGTTTTCGGCCGACGGTCCAGCTGAAGGGAGAAGCCTGGCGGCCCTGGCTGGCGGCCCTGGAGCTCCTGGCACCCGAGCGCGATGTGATCTGGCTGCCCTTCCATGCCGTGGAGGACCGCGGCCTGCTGGCCTTGCTGCTCAGCCAGGGTCTGCTGGGTTCTGGGCTGGCGGCCCGCAGCCGGGAGCTCTGCTGCGACCACCCGCGCGAGGCCATGGCCGTGTGCGCCGGCGCCGGGCTGGTGCTGGCGATGCGCCTGCATGGGTTGATCCTGGCGGCGGCGGCGGGAGCGCCCGTGGCGGCGCTCAGCTACGACCCCAAGGTCAGCGCCGCCGCCCTCTCCCTTGACTGCCCCTTGGCAGAGCTGAATCGCCCCGTCGATGCCGCTGCGTTGCTGATCCAGTGGCGCCAGAGCCTCGACAGGCCTCCCAACGACCAGCGGATTGAAGCGCTGCGGCGGTCCACGGCGGTGCACCGCCGCGTCCTGGAGGGAGCCTTCGGGCCGCCAGCTGGATGACCTTCAGGCCTCCAGCTGGCCACCGGCAAGGCTGGGGTGGCCCCTGCGCAAGAACAGGGCCCGTTTGCGGCCATCCGGGCGGATCACCACCACCGTGGCGTCACCCCCTGCCGTCCGCGCCACGCCGAACGGACATCGCCTCATCGGGTGCCACCGCAGGCTTCAGCAGCTCGGCGGCCACAAATCCCCTGGCGCCGCCACCGAGGGGCTGCACATCGCACCAGTCGCGCCCCTCCCTTGGCCGGCAGCGAGATTGTCCAGCACTTCTCCAGAGGTCAAGGTGGTGAGCACGGCGGCGGAGAGGGACGGCTTCTCGCGCAGGTTCACCCCATCGCCGCGCACGACCCAGCTGCGAGGACTGCCCTCTGTCGGCGCGGAGCTCAGCACCGGCTCAGGCTCCCGTGCCGCAGACGTGCCCGCCTTCTGGACCCAGGCCCCCAGGACCAGGCCCAGGCCCAGACCCAGCACCGCTGCCAGTGCGCCGGCAGGGTTCCAGCGGGAAGGCCATCGCGGCGTCACGGTCCTCATGGTTGTTGGCGGATGGCTGATGTCTCTGTGCAAATCAAGCATTCTTCCTGCGGTCAAGCCAGCCCGGCCACGGTGCGTCTGCTCACAGCCAGCGTTGGATCGAGCGGCGCCTTCCACCACCGCGGCGCGCTGACCCTCCCCCAGCAGGAGGCTGTGGAGTGAAAGGGCTGACGCTCAGCTCAGGCCGAAAGAGCCTGCAGCCTGGAGAGTTCCGCCAGCACCTCACGACTGTGGCCGCTGGGGCGCACGGCCACCCAGCGGCTGCGCAGCACCCCGCTGGGGTCGATCAGGAAGGTGTGGCGTTGCGAGAACGGAGCGATCCAGGAGCCGTAGCGCTGACTCACCTTCCCGCCAGGGTCGCTCAGCAGCGGGAACACCAGCCCTTCCTCACTGCAGAAGGAGGCGTGGGAGTCGGCGTCGTCGGCGCTCACGCCCACCACGTCGGCGCCGGCCCGCTGAAACGCCTGCAGGTCGTTCTGGAAACCGCGTGCTTCGAGAGTGCAGCCGCCGGTGAAATCGCGCGGGTAGAAATAGAGCACCAACCAACGGCCGGCAAAATCTGCCAGGGACAGCTCCGTGGGCAGCGGATCGGCTGGGCCGCGGAGGCCAGCCGGGTCGGGGGCCACACCGGGCAACCGGAACTGGGGTGCCGGAGCGTTGAGTTCAGGCAGTGTTCCACCAAGAGCCCAAGCACCAGCCGGACGGATCAGCAGCGAAGCCGCGGCAAGCAGGCTGCCCTGCACGGCGCTGGCCAGGAGCTTGCGGCGAAGCATGAGGCCGGAGTCAGGAGGGCAGCACGTGCTCAGAGCTTGGCCAGGTTCACACCCAGTTCCTTGGCGTAGGCACCGAGGCCTTTCTTCTGAATGGTCTTGAGGGCTTTGGTGGACACCCGCAGCTTCACGAAGCGCTTGCCCTCGGCCCACCAGAGGCGGCGCTCCTGGAGATTCACCTGTTGGAGCTTCTTGGTGCGCACGTGGGAGTGCGAGACGGCCATGCCGTTGTTGGCGCGCTTGCCGGTGAGCTGGCAGACCCGGGACATGACCTACAACCGTTCAGAACAACTTCTGGGCATCAGCCCAAGCGGAGACTTTACCAAAGAGTCGAGGCCTTGAGTGCCGTCTCCGCAGGGGCTCAGAGGCCGCGCTCCATCAGCTGACCCATCAGGTCGGCGCTGCGTTGCTGGAAGCCGGCCAGCTGGTTGGGCTCGAGGCCGCCCACCGCCAGGCGGGCCATCTCGTAGAGGTGGGCGCTGAGGGCGCTGGCCAGCTCCTGGCTGGGGGAGCTGCCCGAACCGGTGATCACTGAGCCGGCGCTGAGCTTCAGCAGTCCTTCCACCAACCGGTGCCGGCGGTTGATCAGCAGCACGTGGTAATCGGGCAGGCCCGGCAGGCGCTGCTCCATCAGGGCGCCCATGTCATTGATGCGGCGCATCTGCTCCGGCAGCAGGATCAGGGCGGCGGGGGCGTTGTCGCCCTTGAGGGCCTGGATCTGGAGGGTCACCCGGTCGTCGTTGAGGGCGCTCTTGAACAGTTCCCGCAACTTCTCCGAGCTGTCCTTGCCCTCGGCATCGGCCAGTTCGCTCTCTTTCTCCTGCAGGGAGTCATCCAGCTCGGCATCGACCCGCTGGAACTTGAGGTCCTCGTGGCGCATCTCCAGCCAGGGGATGAACTGGGTGTCAATGAAGGTGTCGGCCAGCAGCACTTCGGCGTCCTGGCTCTTCCACAGGGCCAGGGGGCCTGCCTGGCCAGCCTCGTCGGTGCAATAGAGCACGCGCTTGTCGTGGTCCCCGCTGAGGCGGCTGCGGTAGCCCAGCAGGGTCGTGAAGGCCTTGCCGCCCTCAGCCGGGATCGGATCGAGGCTGCTGCCCTCGGCGGCTTCGCCGTCGGGTTCACCGGCAGCGGCTGCAGCCGTGGTGCCGAACAGCACCAGATCCGCCACCTGGTCGGCGAATTTGTCGTCTTCCATGGCGCCGATCTTGATGAAGGGAGCCACGGACTCCCAGATCTCGGCATAGCGCCTGGGGTCGTCGCGGTGCAGCTCCTTGAGGCGATCGCCCACCTTCTTAGCCACGAAGCCGCCGATCGAGCGCACACGCCGATCGGTCTGCAGGGCCGAACGGCTCACATTGAGGGGGATGTCCGGCGAGTCAATCACGCCGCGCAGGGGCAGCAGATAGCGGGGCACCACCTCCTTGATCGAATCGCTCACGAACACCTGGTTGCAGTAGAGCTTGATCTCGCCTTTCTCCCAGTCGGCCCGGCCGCTGGACTTCGGGAAGTAGAGGATGCCCTGCAGGGTGTAGGGGTAATCGGTGTTGAGGTGCACCCAGAGCAGGGGGTCGCCCTGGAAGGGGTAGAGGTAGCGGTAGAGCTCGATGTAGTCGTCGTCGCTGAGCTCGCGGGCGCTCTTGCGCCAGGGAGCCTCCCGCTTGTTGACGGTTTCACCCTCCAGCTGCACCGCCACGGGCATGAAGTCGCAGTAGGTGGTGATCAGGGTGCGGATGCGGGAGGGCTCGATGTACTCGAGTTCCTCCTCCATCAGATGCAGGATCACATCGGTGCCTGGCTCGCTGCGCTCTGAGGCCTCCAGGCTGAAGTTGGGGGAGCCATCGCAGCTCCAGCGCACCGCCTCACTGCCCTCCCGCGCGCTGAGGGTCACCAGCTCCACCTGGCTGGCCACCATGAAGCTGGAGTAGAAGCCCAGGCCGAAGTGGCCGATGATGGCATCACCCTCGTTCTTGTATTTCTCGAGGAAGTCTTCGGCGCTGGAGAAGGCCACCTGGTTGATGTAGCGCTTCACCTCGTCGGCGCTCATGCCGATGCCGTTATCCGAGATGGTGAGGGTCTTGGCCTCGCGGTCGATGCGGATCTGGATCCTGCCCTCCTCGCCCTCGCTGCAGTCGCCGGCCATGGCGGCCATGCGGCGCTTGCTGATGGCATCCACGCCATTGCTCACCAGTTCCCGCAGGAACACCTCATGGCCGCTGTAGACGGCCTTCTTGATGATCGGGAAGATGTTCTCGGTATGGATCTGGATCTGGCCCTGTTCGGCTTGAAGCACAGTCCCAATGGCAAGGTCGCGACCTTCAGGATCCATCGCTGCACGGCGTCTCGCCAAGGGGGCGCCATGGGCAGGAAACCGTCCTGCTTCTCCAGCCCTGGCCGCAGCCAGTCGCTGCTATGGCTGCCCTGGACGCCCGTCTGGAACTCATGGGGAGGCCAAGACGTCGGACTCAATTGTCCAGAGCTCAAGCTGCTCCAGTGTCCTGGGTTCCAGGATCAGCCGGCGGGGTGAACGCTTGCTGGGTCGTCTCTGGCCAGTCGAACCAACGGGTGCCCCAAGGGGCAGGAAGGCAGCGTGAGACCAGCCCAGATCGGCTGCACGGAAGACGGCGTAAGGGGAGGCGATCGTCATTTTTCATGACGCGTAGTACGCACGTACTAGCCATGAATCGGGTGACTGTCAACGGCCATGCGTGCGGCACATGGCATCGCCATGCCCCGGCTGAGCCGGGAGGCGAGCGGCGATACCCAAAACTGATGGACCGAAGACTGGTGGTTGGGGCTCGCTGCTGGGCCGGTCACTGTCTGCGGATGGATCTGTTCGTGGCAGCGGAAGTGTGTTGACAGCTGCGAAGCACGTTTTTTGGGGGAGCGTTAGGCCCCAATCCATGAGGATCTCATGCTGATGCAATGATTCAAGGTGTAACCTGCAATGCGTTCAGACCCACCGTGATCGATCGTCACGAAGAGTAAGTCATGGTGACGATCACTCACGAGGAGCTCAGTCCTGGTTGATCTAGATTGAGGTGATGAGAGTGTGATGATTAGCCTAGGAAGGAGATGGATTCAAAGCCAATCACGGTCATGGTGACGCCTCCTTGGCTGAAGCGTGTTCTCCTTCCATTTCGGGATCGTGTGTAATCACTGGCAGTGCCAGGAAGAGAGAGTCTGTCTCTGCCGCTCTGGCCATTCAACGTGATATCTCCGAAGCCAAAAACTCTGTCATTTTCACCGCCAAGAAGCAAGGTGCCACCGCCTCCGAAGCCTCCAACGCGCGCGTCAACCCTGTCGCGGCCGCCACGCGTGTTGAGCTTGCCAGTTAGAAAGATGCCAAAACCCCGCTGACCAGCTGAGCCTGCTTCACCAGCCTGGCCTGGTGCGCCGAAGGAGCCAAAGAAGCCACGAGAACCAGAGAATCCTGATCTCCTCCTAATGAAAACAGTGCCACTCAACCCACCCTGGCCCCCGTTACCACCAAAACCACGATCGCCGCGGGATCCACCTGAGCCACTCAATCCTGCTGCACCCAGGTTGCCACCTAATCCGCCTCTGCCGATGATTCTGTCTGACTTGTTGCCGAGTTTGAGGCGGCGGCCTTGGAAAATGATCCCGTTCCCGCCGTCCCCACCATCTCCGCCATCTCCACCATCCCCGCCCGCACCACCATCGCCACCCCGACCTCCCCTGCCACCGTTACCTCCAACACCTCCAGGGGAGGCAGAAGCCGGAAAGGCGTTGCCTCCTGCACCTCCTGTACCTCCTCTTCCGCCACCCTGGCCTCTACCACCAAAGCCTCCAGATCCTCCATCTCGGCCCGCGCCACCGTTTCCACCAGTTCCTCTGATGACAAATCTGGAACGGGCCTTCCTTAATTGACGCCGTGCGATTGTCAGCCCGAAGGCTCCGTTACCACCCGAGTCCCCATTGGTTCCGTCCCCACCATCCCCACCAGATAGGCCGCTGAATCCAGTACCGCCGGTGCGACCATTCTTGCCGCTTGGATCGAAGATTATTATCCCATTATCTCCTCTAGAACCCGTGAGGCCGCTAGATGCTCTTGAAAAGATTGAAAAGGAAAAACCTCGTGATCCATTGGTGCCTGCGTTGGCGCCGTCAGCTCCAGACTGACCGGTATTGTTGAAACGAGCCATAGAACCTAAGGAACTATTGTTGATTCCTTGCTACCCGATCTCAGGCTGCCCTCAAGGCTTAACGGAAGTGTTGGTAGGATATCTTATCATTTCATAGAGCTGAAGGGCCAGGCTGCCACCACGCGTGGAGTCGCTTCCGGGGGTAGGTGCAGGGCTAGCAGTGCTGAACTGCCGCCGCTACCAGTCCCTGCGGAAAGCAATGGAGCGGTCCCTGCCCAGCTGAGGTTCTGCTGCCAGTGAATTAGGGATTACTGGGCAGCAGCGGTTAACTGTTCTCTCTGGATCAGCCTCTGCCTGCCAGCCTCTCGGCTTGCAACGGTGCCATCGATCACTCGGCCGATTCTAGACTTGCTCTCTATCACTGTCAGCCTTGGCTTCGCTTCTAGTGGTGGCGTCGCTGCCCTCGGCCGCAGGAGGCAGGTTGCGCTCCACCTGCACGAACAGCAGCCAGGCGAGGCCGCCGCTGACGCCGGTGCCCCAGTCGCCCCGCACCGCGGCGACGATGGCGATGGTGCTGGCCACGATGCGCAGGGCACGGATCCCGAAGCGGCCGAGCCGATCGAGGGACTGCTGATTGAAGACCACAGGTGTCCGAGCCGACTGGGGAGCCAGTCTGCTGCGGACCTGCAGGCCCGATTCAGAACTTGCGCAGCTCCCGGCGCAGTGGTGGCGGCGCCCCCGCCGGCTCCTGGCGCAGGGGCTCAGAGCCCGGCAGCAGCGCCGAGGCCAGCACCGCCAGCACCAGACAGGTGCTCAACCACGACCAGAAGCGTCTGACGCCTGGACGACTCACCCAGCCTGTCCCTGGCGACGCCCCCTACTCACAGCCCTTCACGGAAATCCGATAGCTGAAGCCCAGGGAGCCTGGGTGGTTGCTGGAGCCCACACGGAAGTTCATCAGCCGGCTGCGCCGGCCCGGCACGGCCTTGAAGGGGCCGAACTCGCGGCCCTCGCCTGGATTGAACGTGGGCGTTTCATTGATCACCTGCAGGTTGGCCCCATCGGTGAACACCATGAAACCCGCAATCGGGAACAGGGCCCGCTCCGTGGAGGCGGAGGTGAAGAAGAAGCGGTAGCTCTTGTAGTCGCGATCCACAACGAAATCGGTGTTCCAGTTGGTGCGGCCCAGGGCCCGGTCAGGACCGATCTGTTTGGCCACCACCGGATCGCCGCCCCCGCCCAGGGGCACCAGGAACCTGCAGCTGGCCTGGGCCGGGCTGAGCCCCGCCACAGCCGTGATCGAGAGGGTGGAGAGCATCGCAAGGCTCCCGCCAATCCAGGACATAAAAAAGGATTCGGAGCCTGAAACCTACTGGAAGCCGCCCTGCTGCAACCCCGGCTTCTCCTCGGGCAGGATGGCGCCGTTGACAGGACACACCTGCAGGCAGATGCCGCAGTCGATGCAGGTGTCGAAGTCGATCCAGTAGAAGCCGGTGCCCTTGCTGTTGGCGCTCTTGCCGGGGTGGATGCAGGCCACCGGACAGGCATCGACGCAATCGGCCACCCCTTCACAGATGTTGGTGACGATTGTGTGGGCCATCAGGACAGGCGTGACTGCGGCGGATCCTAGGGAGCCAGCCAGTGCAGTTTGGAGCAGGCCCGCTCGCGGGCGACCGCCTCAGCGGCGGCGTGGCTGCTGAATGGACTCGGCAGCAGTTCGGCCCTGATGGCGCTGCGGTGCAGGGCTTCGAGGCTGTCGAGGGCCTGGGCCAGCTGCTGCGGCGCGCCATAGGCCACCAGCTCGGGGCCGCCGCCGGGCTCGCTCAAGGCGCTGCTGCCCGCCCCCGTGGCCAGCAGCTCGCGCACGGCCTCCACATGGAAGGCGAAGCCCACGCCTGCGGCGGCCTGGCCCTCGCCGCTGAAGCGCCCCACCAGGGCGTCATAGCGGCCGCCACCGGCGATCGCCACCGGGGCGTCGGGTCCCTGGCACACCAGCTTCAGCACCAGCCCGTCGTAGAGAGCGAAGTGGGGCTGGTAGGTGGGATCGAGCTGCACCTCCACCCCGAGCCGCTGCGCCGCCGGGGTGACCACCGCCAGGGTGTGGCTGAGCTCTTCGAGCAAGGGGATCGGACCCAGCCACTGCTCCAGTTGATACAGCACCTGGGAGGCCTCGCCCCGCAGCCGCATCAGGGCGCTGAGCCGCTGACGATCGGTGCCCTGCAGCTGGAGCTGCTCCAGGGCGATCGGATCGAAGCTGGTGAGGGCGGCACGGGCGGCTGCCCGCTGGGCGGCGGGCAGTTGTTGCAGCAGGGCGCCGAGCACGCCGTGATGCCCCACCAGCAGCCTCGGACTGTGCTCCGGGCGCAGACCGAGGTTGCCGGCTGCCGCCAGCAGCAGCCGGGTGAGTTCGGCATCGGCTGCCGCCGACGCTTCTCCCAGCAGCTCCACGCCGCTCTGCAGCTGCTCGTGGATCCGTTGCAGGCCGGAATCGCCCACGCTGCTGCGGAAGGTGCTGCCCTCGGTCCAGAGGCGCAGGGGCCTGGGGCGCTCGGCCATGCGGGTGCCGGCGGCCCGGGCGATCGAGGCGGTGAACTCAGGCCGCAGCCCGAGCGGCTCGTCGGCGGCGAGGCGCACCAACTCGCGGCCATCGATGCCCCCGCCGGCGGCCAGGGTGTCGAGCCGCTCGAAGCCGGGCGGCGCCACTTCCTGGTAGCCCCACAGCCGGTAGATCGCCGCCAGATCGGCACAGATGCGTCGGTTGCGCTCCACCTGGCGCGGGTTGAGATCCCGGGCGCCGGCGGCGGGTTGCAGGGCCATGGAGGCAGGCGGTTGGAACGCCGCCCGATCCTATGGAGCGGCCTGGGCGGCGGCCCCATCCAGCTCCGGAGCTCCGAAGCTGGCGCCGGCCAGGGGCCGACAGGCGGCCAGGCCCTCAATCAGGGCGGGCTGCAGGGCTGGAGCACAGGCGATCAGCCGGCCCTGCTCCAGCACCAGGGGCCCGCCGCCGTAGCTGCTCACCCGCCCGCCGGCCTGCTCCACCAGCACCACGCCGGCGGCCAGGTCCCAGGGGGAGAGGCCCCGTTCCCAGTAGCCATCCAGGCGGCCGGCGGCCACGAAGGCCAGGTCCACCGCGGCGGCCCCGCCGCGTCTCACCCCATGGGTGCGGTGGGTGAAGTGGGCGAACTCGGCGTAATTGTTGTCGAGCCGCTGGAAGCGGTCGTAGGCGAAGCCGGTCACCAGCAGGGCGTCCTGGAGGCGCGCGCAGTCGCTCACCTGCAGCCGCTGACTGGAGCCCAGGCGCTGGTCGTCGCACCAGCTGCCCAGGCCCGGCGCGGCCCAGTAGAGCTCCTGCAGAGCCGGCACCGCCAGGGCGCCGAGCAGGGGTGTGCCCTGCCAGCACAGCCCCACTGAAGTGCCGAAGAACGGATAACCATGCGCGAAGTTGGTGGTGCCGTCGAGGGGGTCGACGCACCACTCGAAGCAGCCCTGGCCACTGCGGCGGCCGCTCTCCTCGGCCAGCACCCCGAACTCAGGCGTTTCCCGCTGCAGCAGGGCCAGCACGGCGGCCTCGGCGGCCAGGTCCGCCTCCGTGACCAGATCGCCACAGCGACCCTTTTCCCGCACCTGCCGCACGCGGCCGTACTTCTCGCTCAACAGGGCGCCACCGGCCTCAGCAGCCCGCCGGGCCACCGCCACCAGGTTGTCCCGCTCGGAGGGCGTCAGGCCCGACTCGACCAGGGCCCGATCTGAGGCCGCTGCGGGGCCGCTCATTCCTCCTCCAGGGGCAGGCCGGGGCGCACCTGACCGCGGCCGAAGTGGCGGCCGAACTGGAGGTCGTAGACCTCATCCTCATCCTGGGTTTCCACCTCCAGGGGGCCGATGGCCCGGGCCACGCAGAGCAGGCCGTAGCCGCGCTCGCGCAGTTCGCGCGACAGGCCCAGGGCTTCGCGGTGGTCGATCTGGCCGTTGAGCACCCGCACGGCACAGGCGGTGCAACAGCCGTTGCGGCAGCTGAATGGCAGCGGATCACCCTGCTCCTCAAAACTGCGCAGGATGTAGGCCCCCTCCGGCACCTGATGGCGGATGGTGCGTCCGCTCTGGCGCCAGTGGACAGTGATCGGGTAGGTCGTGGTCATGCTGCTACATTGCCACCTGAGTGCCCCATTTAGCCGCTGGAGAGGTGGCCGAGTGGTCGAAGGCGCAGCACTGGAAATGCTGTATAGGGGCAACTCTATCGAGGGTTCGAATCCCTCCCTCTCCGCTTCCCCGCCAGCCTTTGTGCTGGCTTTTTCATGCTCGCCAAACGGCTGGCTTCAGCCGAAGCGGCCGGTGACGTAGTCTGAGTGGATTGTTGGGCTGGATTGTTGAAGATCTTTTCGGTTTCGCTGAACTCCACCAGATAGCCCACCTTGCCGGAGCCACCTGAAACCGCCTCGGCGTTGTAGAAGGCGGTGAGGTCCGCCACCCGCACGGCCTGCTGCATGTTGTGGGTCACGATCACGATCGTGAAACTGCGCTTGAGCTCATGCATCGTCTCCTCGATCTTGAGGGTGGAGATCGGGTCAAGGGCGGAGCAGGGTTCATCCATCAGGATCACTTCCGGCTCGGTGGCGATGGCCCGGGCGATGCAGAGGCGCTGTTGCTGGCCGCCGGAGAGGGCCAGACCACTCTCTTTCAATTTGTCCTTGCACTCATCCCATACCGCTGCCTTGCGCAGGGAGCGCTCCACCAGTTCATCCATGTCGCCCCGGTAGCCGTTGATGCGGGCTCCAAAGGCGATGTTTTCGTAGATCGTCTTGGGAAAGGGGTTGGGTTTCTGGAACACCATGCCGATGCGCCGACGCACCTCCACCGCATCCACGTTGGGGGCGTAGATGTCATGTCCGTCGAACACCACGCGGCCCTTGAGGTGGCAGCCGGGTATCAGGTCGTTCATGCGGTTGAGGGCCCGCAGCACCGTGGATTTGCCGCAGCCGGAAGGGCCGATGAAGGCCGTCACCTTGCCGCGTGGAATGTCCATGTAGACGTTCTTCACCGCCTCGAAGCTGCCGTAGGAGATGGTCACGTTCTCCAGGGCCAGGCAGGTGTCGGGAGCGGAGGCCGGAGTGTGGGACATGCTGATCGTGCTGGCGGTGGTCATGGTGTTGGAGGTGCAGGGAAGAACCAGGTGGCGCTCAGGCGCGAGAGAAACTGGCGATCCAGCGGGCCAGCAGATTGGCCACGAGAATCATCATCACCAGCACGAAGGAGGCCGCCCAGGCCAGTTCGTTCTGGGCCTCGTAGGGCATGATCGCGAAGTTGAAGATCAACACCGACATGGTGGCAATCGGGTTGAACACTCCCTCCGGCCAGAAGGGTGAAAACAGGGCCGTGAAGATCAGCGGGGCGGTTTCCCCGGCGGCCCGAGCAATGCCGAGCACCACGCCTGTGGCGATGGGCGTGAACGCCGCCGGCAGGGTGATGCGCATCACTGTCACGAACTTGGAGGCCCCCACGCCGTAGGCCCCCCAGCGCAGTTCCTGGGGCACGAGTTTGAGGCCCTCATCGGTGGTTTTGATCACCGTGGGCAACATCAGGGTGGCCAGGGCGATGCCACCGGCCATGGCGCTGTAGCTCTGATCAAAGAAGATGCGGGTGGCCACCACGATGCCGTAGACGAACACGCCGCAGATGATCGAGGGCACGCCGGCCAGCACGTCGTTGCCGAAGCTCACGAACTTGGCAAACCAGCCTCTCTGGGAATATTCCGTGAGGTAGATGCCACCGCCAACACCGATCGGCACCGCGATCAGGGAGGCGATCAGGGTCACCAGCATGGTGCCCAGGATGGCATTGCCGATGCCGCCGCCGTCCAGGCCAGGAGGAGGCGGCAGCTCGGTGAACATGCTGAAGCTGATCAGCCGGCCGCCCTGCAGGAGCACGTAGAGGATCACCAGGAACAGGGGGAGCACCGCCGTCACGGCAAACAATCCGGCGATGCCGGTGCACAGCCGGTTGATCCTGTTGCGCTTCAGGGAGCGATCGAAAGTGAGAGGCCGCCTCGCAAAAAGGCTCTCTGTGAGCTCGCGTTCTTCGCGGGCGGTGGAGATGGTCGCCATGGGTGGGAATTCAGTAGCGGAGGCTGAGACGACGCACCAGCCACTGGGCCAACACGTTGACGAGGAAGGTGAGCACCATCAGCACCAGGGCCGCATACATCAGCGCTGACACCTGGATGCCGCTGGCCTCCCCGAACTGGTTGGCGAGCATCGCCGCAATCGTGTTGCCCGGAGCCAGCAGGGAAAAGCTGAAGTTGAGGGCGTTGCCGATGATCATGGTCACGGCCATGGTTTCGCCCATGGCGCGGCCGAGGGCAAGCATCACCCCGCCGGTGATGGCCGAGACGGCCGCCGGCAGGATCACGCTGGTGATGGCCCCCCAGCGGGTGGTGCCCACGCCGTAGGCCCCTTGCCGCAGTTCAACCGGCACCTGGTTGAGGGCATCGCGGGAGATCGAGGTGATGATCGGCAGGATCATCACCACCAGGATCAGGATCGCCGGCGCCATGCCTGGCCCACGCGGCACGGTGTCGAACAACGGCGACCAGCCCAGCAGGCCGTGGAGGAGATTCAGGGCCGGCCGGATGGCCGGCTCCATCACGAAGATGGCCCAGAGGCCCAGCACCACCGAGGGGATGGCGGCCAGGAGCTCCACCATCAGACCCACGGCGTTGCGCACGAACGTCGGCACCAGGTCTTCGGTGATGAAGATCGCCGTGCCCACGCCGAGGGGAACGGCGATCAGCAGGGCCAGCAGCGAGCTCACCAGCGTGCCGTAGATGGCGATCAGGGCGCCGTACTGATCGTTGACCGGATCCCAGGCCGAGGTGGTGAGGAAACGCAGTCCGAAGGCCTGGATGGCGTCCTGGGAGCCCCGCAGCACCACGATGAAGATGCCCAGCAGGGCAATGGCCACCACCGAGGCCAGGCAGAGGGTGAGCTGGCGAAAACCGATGTCCACCAGCTTGTCTGAGGGGGGTCGGCGGCGCAGCGTGAAGGCGTCGTCGCTGGCTATGGGGGGCACGGCTGCGGTCATGGCGATCCGGGCGCGCTGTGGTCAGTCCACGGGCGGTCCGGTCCCCAGGAATGTACGAAGCGCTCCCTGCCGGTGCATTAAGTCGTGATTAACGCCGGCCAGCCCGGTAGTTTTGGGGCGCCACAGGGGTGACGGGGCCGCGCAGTTCATGGGTCGCATCGTCGGCATCGACCTCGGGACCACCAATTCGGTGGTGGCGGTGCTGGAGGGCGGCCGTCCGGCGGTGATCGCCAGCGCCGAGGGCAGCCGCACCACCCCCTCGGTGGTGGGCTTCAACCGCGACCAGGAGCTGCTGGTGGGGCAGCTGGCGCGGCGGCAGCTGGTGCTCAATCCCCGCAACACGTTTGCCAACCTCAAGCGCTACGTGGGGCGCCGCTGGGACGAGCTCGAGGAATCGAGCCTGGGCGTGCCCTACACGATCCGCGCCAACGACCAGGGCAACGTGCGGGTGGTGTGCCCCGCCACCGAGCGCGAGTACGCGCCGGAAGAACTGGTGGCCAGCGTCCTGCGCAAGCTGGTGGACGATGCCGCCACCTACCTCGGTGAGCCGGTGGAGGCGGCCGTGATCACCGTGCCCGCCTACTTCAATGACGCCCAGCGCCAGGCCACCCGCGACGCCGGCCGCCTGGCGGGCATCAGCGTGGAGCGGATCCTGAACGAGCCCACGGCGGCGGCGCTGGCCTACGGCTTCGATCGCTCCGCCGTGAAGCGGGTGCTGGTGTTCGACCTCGGCGGCGGCACCTTCGACGTGTCGGTGTTGCGGATCGCCCAGGGGGTGTTCGATGTGAAGGCCACCAGCGGTGACACCCAGCTGGGCGGTAACGACTGGGACCGCCGCATCGTGGACTGGCTGGCCGATGGCTTCCAGCAGGAGCACGGCCTCGACCTGCGCCGTGACCGCCAGGCCCTGCAACGCCTCACCGAGGCGGCGGAGAAGGCCAAGATGGAGCTCAGTGGGGTCCAGAGCACGCCCATCTCGCTCCCCTTCATCGCCACGGGCTCCGACGGCCCCCTGCACATTGAAACCAGCCTGGAGCGCCGCCGTTTCGAGGCCCTCTGCCCCGATCTGCTGGATCGGCTGCTGCGCCCGGTGCAGCGCGCCCTGCGCGATTCCAACCTGGCGGCCGATGAGATCGACGACGTGGTGCTGGTGGGGGGCTCCACCCGCATGCCGATGGTGCAGGAGATGGTGCGCACCCTGGTGCCGCGGGAGCCCTGTCAGTCGGTGAATCCCGATGAGGTGGTGGCGATCGGCGCTGCGGTGCAGGCCGGCATCCTCACCGGTGAGCTGCGCGACCTGATGCTCAACGACGTGACGCCCCTCGGTCTGGGTCTGGAGACGATCGGCGGCGCCATGAAGGTGCTGATCCCACGCAACACGTCGATCCCGGTGCGCAAGAGCGACCTGTTCAGCACCTCGGAGGCGAACCAGAACTCCGTGGAGATCCACGTGCTGCAGGGGGAGCGGCAGATGGCCGCCGACAACAAGAGTCTCGGCCGCTTCCGCCTCTCCGGCATCCCGCCGGCTCCCCGCGGAGTGCCCCAGGTGCAGGTGTCGTTCGACATTGACGCCAATGGCCTGCTGCAGGTGTCTGCCACCGACCGCACCACGGGCCGCCAGCAGAGCGTGAGCATCCAGGGAGGCTCCAACCTCAGCGAGGAGGAGATCGCCCGGCTGCTGCAGGAGGCTGAGGAGAAGGCGGCGGAGGACAGGCGCAAGCGCTCCGCACTCGACCGCCGCAACAAGGCCCTCACCCTGATCGCCCAGGCGGAGCGGCGGCTGCGGGATGCCTCGGTGGAACTGGGCCCCTACGGTGCCGAGCGCCAGCAGCGGGCTGTGGAGCTGGCTCTGCGCGACGTGCAGGACCTGATGGCCCTGGAGCAGAGCGGCAGCAGCGATGTCGGGGAGCTGGAGCTGGCTGTCAGCCAACTGCAGGAGGCCGTGTACGCCCTGAACCGGCGCCTGCTCAGCGAACGTCGCAGTGAGCAGGGCCCGCTGCAGGGCCTCAAGAACACCCTGGGCTCGCTCAAGGATGAGCTGTTTGCCGACGATGACGACTGGGATGACTGGAGTCGGCCGGGCAGTGACCCCTGGGCCATGCCCGCCGGCCGTTCCCGTGGTGGTTACGACAACCTGGGCTCGCCAGGCCGCAATCAACGCGATCGGGGCTACGGCTACAGCGAACCCGGCTACGACGACCGCAGCTACACCGACCGCAGCTACGCCGAGCCCGGTTACGGCGACCGCAGCTCTGCCGCCAGCGCCTATGGAGATCGGGGCTACTCCCGTGGTGAGGAGCCGATGGACTACCCAGGCTCCGATGAACTTGACCTGGACGACCAGAGGGCCGACGTCCAGAGGGCCGACGTCCAGAGGGATGACGACCGCTGGGATGAGGATCGCTGGGATGGTGCCAGGGGTGGTCGGTCAGACGATCCAGACCTCGATCTGAACCGGCCCCGCTCGCGTCCTGCCGAGCCAGCGGCCCCCACTGGCCGGGGCTCCTTCCAGGGCGCCTCCCGCCAGGGAAGGTCGATCTCCCGGGTGTCCGATGACGATCCCTGGGCTGACGGCTGACTCCTGTGGCAGTGCGTTCCTCGGCCCCATCGGACTACTGGGCGGTGCTCGGCCTTGACCCGGGTGCCGATCTCCCCAGCCTGAAGCGTGCCTTCCGCGCCCAGGCCAGGCGTTTTCACCCCGATCTCAACGGCAACGACCCCAGCGCCGAGGAGAGCTTCAAGCTGGTCAACGAGGCCTATGCGGTGCTCTCCGACCCCCGCCGCCGAGCGGCCTGGGAGCGAGGCGAAGGCTCCGGAACGGCGGTGCCCACGGATCCCTTCGCCAGCGGCTTTCCGCGTTTCGAGACTTACCTCGAGGCGCTCTTCGGGCAGCGGCAGCGCTCTCGCTCCACTCCGTTCGATGACGGGGCATCGGGTGTTGACGCCACGTCGTCGGAACCCTTCGAGGAGGAGCCGTTTGCGGAGGATGGCTTCGATGCCCACAGCGGCAGAGGCGATGCCGACGGCAGCGCTGACCCGGCGAGTGACTGGGGAGGGCCGGGCGGCTCCGTGACGCCTTCGCCAGCCCCACCGCCTCCGGTGCAGGCCAGCACGGATGCCGAGAGCACGGTGGTCCTCAGCCCCGAGCAGGCGCTGCACGGGGAGCGGGTGGAGCTGGAGTTGCCCGACGGCACCGCCGTGGAGGTGTGGACACCGGCCATGGCGGGCGATGGCTGGCGGCTGCGCCTGGAGGGCGTCGCCCCCGGCGGTGGGGATCACTTTCTGCAGCTGCGGGTGCGCACGGAGGAGGGGTTGCGCATCGATGGCCTGCGGGTGCAGTACAGCCTTGATCTCACCCCCGCCGAAGCGGCCCTGGGCTGTGTGGTGGTGGTGCCCACCCTGCGCGGGCCGGTGAAACTCACGGTGCCGCCCTGCTCGTCCAGTGGTCGGTTGCTGCGCTTGCGGGGCCGGGGAATGGAGCGGGGCGACCAGCGGGGCGACCAGCTGGTGGAGGTGCGCATCGTGCTGCCGGATCAACTGGCCGATGCGGAAGAAGCCCTCTATGGCCGCCTCCAGGAGCTGGCCGACCAGGCTGCCGAGGAGCCCGCTCAGGAGGCTTCCCAGGAATCAGGCGGGCGATGAGAGAGTGGAGCTCCTGCGCCCCTCCTCCCAGCTCCTCCCATGCCGGTGCACGTGTTGCTCTTCGATCCCGGAACCGATCAGGAGGGGATCCATTCCCTCGAGATCAACGGCCGCACGGTGGTGCTGCTGTTCGAGGCCCGCGATGACGCCGAGCGCTATGCGGGTCTGCTGGAAGCCCAGGACTTCCCCGTGCCCTGTGTGGAGGCCCTCGAGCGACCTGAGATGGAGCAGTTCTGCCAGGAATCGGGCTATGAGGCCCGCTTCGTGCCCGTGGGCTTCCTGCCCCAGAGCCCGGAGGACCGGCTGCTGATCGCGCCGCCGGAGCGCAACATGGACGTGACCACCTGGCAGGAGCAGACCGCCGCCACCGGCGCCGTGGCCGCCTCGGAGGCCCCCCAAGCCTCCGGCCAGCAAGGTGCCGATCCTGCCGGTGAGCAGACCCCGGCCGAACCGATCAGCAGCGGCGATCCCGAGCTTGAGGCCTTTCGGCGCCAGCTGGAGGGCCTGCTGTGAGTCCGGCCGCCGCCACGGGGGCCGATCGGGGCCATCTGCTCACCGAACAGGCCAATCCCCTCAGCGCCAGCCTTGATCAGCTCCCCACCGCCGAGCTCGTGGAGCTGTTCATCGACAACGACCTCGAACCCCAGCGAGCGGTGGCCGCCGCCGCCGCTGCCCTCAGCAGCGCCATCGAGGCGATCACCGCCCGGTTGCGGGCCGGGGGGCGTCTCTTCTACCTGGGTGCCGGCACGTCCGGACGGCTGGGGGTGCTGGATGCGGCGGAGTGCCCGCCCACCTTCTGCAGCCCGCCGGAGCTGGTGCAGGGGGTGCTGGCAGGCGGCGCGCCGGCCCTGCTGCGCAGCTCCGAGGGGCTGGAAGACCTGGAAGACGCGGGCCGCAGCGATCTGCAGGCCCTGGGCTTCGGGCCCGGCGACTGCCTGGTGGGAATTGCGGCCGGGGGCACCACCCCCTATGTGCTCGGCGGCCTGGCCCATGCTTCGGCCATCGGCGCCCTGGCCATCGCCATGGCCTGCGTGCCCGCCGACCAGGTGCCGATGCCCTGCAGCATCGACATCCGCCTGCTCACCGGCCCCGAGCTGCTGGCGGGCTCCACCCGCCTCAAGGCGGGCACGGCCACCAAGATGGCGCTCAACATCCTCTCCACCGGCGTGATGGTGCGCCTGGGCAAGGTGTACGGCAACCGCATGGTGGATGTGGCGGTGACCAACGCCAAGCTGGAGGACCGGGCCCTGCGCATCCTGCGCGACCTGGCCGGGGTGGAGCGCAGCGCAGGCATGACACTGCTGGAGCGCTCCGGCGGTTCCGTGAAACTGGCCCTGCTGATGCAGGCCGCTGGGCTGGAGGCCGCCGCTGCAGCCGAGGCCCTGGCGACCCATGGGCCCAGCCTGCGCCGCACCCTCGCTGCCCTGGGCGCCACGTTGGGCTGAGCAGACCCTGCAGCGGCCGGGGCGATCAGCCGCTGAACGGCCCCCAGTAGGGGCTGGTGAACAGGTCCACGCGGCGGCGCGTTTCGGCGGGAACCTGCTCGGCCGGCGTCATCAGGGCATGGCGCAGGGCCTGGTGAAAGCTGCTGCTGGGTCGCAGCTCGCCCACCCGCTCGGCCGCCAGCCGCACGATCTGCTGGGCCAGGGCGGCATTGGAGCGCAGGTTGTCGATCACCAGCTCCACCGTCACCGAGGCGTGCTCCTGGTGCCAGCAGTCGTAGTCGGTCACCATCGCCAGGGTGGCGTAGGCCATCTCGGCCTCGCGGGCCAGGCGGGCCTCGGTGTGGTTGGTCATGCCGATCACGCCGCAGCCCCAGCTGCGGTAGAGCTCGGACTCGGCCCTGGTGGAGAAGGCCGGCCCCTCCATGCACAGGTAGGTGCCGCCGCGGTGCATGTGGCGGCCCGGCGGCATCAGGCTGTCGCCCACATCGGCCAGCAGGCGGCTGAGGGCGCCACAGAAGGGATCGGCCGCGGTCACATGGGCCACCACTCCCTCGCCGAAGAAAGTGAGGGGGCGCTGGTGGGTGCGGTCGATGAACTGATCGGGCACCATCATGTCGAGGGGCCGGAACTGCTCCTGCAGGGATCCCACCGCCGACACCGACAGGATCCAGCGCACGCCCAGCGAGCGCAGGGCCCAGAGGTTGGCCCGGTAGGGCACCTCGCTCGGCGTGAAGCTGTGGTGGCGGCCATGGCGGGCCAGGAACACCACCTCCAGGTCGTTGATGCGCCCAAGCCGCAGGCTGTCGGAGGTGGGGCCGAAGGGCGTCTCGACGCTGATCTCGCGCATGTCCTCCAGCCCGTCCATGGCGTAGAGGCCGCTGCCCCCCAGCACGCCGAGGCGGGCACGGCGCAGATCGGGCGCGGCGCTGGTGGGGGCCTGCTCGGCAGGGGCGGGGGTGGTGGTGATGGGGGGTGTTGGCATCGGGGGCTTCGGGTGGGAGCCGCGCTCTGGCGGGCGGCGCAAACCGGCCCCATTGTCGTGCCGGCCCCATACAGTCGTGCTTTCTGCCATCCCCCCATGACCAAAGCCCTGATGGAGACGGATGCCGGCAGCATCGAGCTCGAGCTCTTCGATGCCGACGCCCCGAACACCGTGGCCAACTTCACCAAGCTGGCCAAGGAGGGCTTTTACGACGGCCTCGCCTTCCACCGCGTGATCCCGGGCTTCATGGCCCAGGGTGGATGCCCCAACAGCCGTGATGGTGCCCCCGGCATGGCCGGCACCGGCGGCCCCGGCTACCACATCGACTGCGAGATCAACGGCCAGAAGCACAAGTCGGGCACCCTGGCCATGGCCCATGCTGGCAAGAACACCGGCGGCTCGCAGTTCTACATCTGCCATGAGGCCCAGCCCCACCTCGACGGCGTGCACACCGTGTTCGGCCACACCACCAACATGGATGTGGTGCAGGCCCTCAAGAACGGCAGCAAGATCAACAAGCTGACCATTCAGGACTGAGCTTGCCGCGCGACCGATCCGCTGCGGTCGCTGCCGGGCTCAGCGCCAGACCAGAAAGGCCTCGGCCTGCAGCGGCAGCCCCGCCACACCGCCCCCCTGGAGCTCCGCCAGGGGGCGGTGCTGGCATTGCAGCTGGGCGCTGGGATGGGCCGTGCGCTGGGCATCGGGAGTGAGCAGCAGCGCCACGCTTTCGGTGTGCGGCCAGGCGGCCAGCCGGCGTAGAAGGTCGCTGATGCCCTGCTCCCGCAGGCCGTCTGCCCCCCGCCCAGAACTGAGCAGCAGAGCCAGGCCGGGCTGGTTCAGCAGGGCCAGCAGGCGGGGGTGCTCCTCGCGCCCCAGCAGCAGCCCCTGCTCCAGGGCCCAGGCCTGCAGATGGTCCAGCCGCTCCGACCGGGCGGCGTCCGGTAGTCCGCCTGACTCGTCGGCGACGCCACTCCAGGCCAGTACGGCGGTGAGCCCCAGGGGGCAGCTCGGCCCGTCTCCCATCAGGTGGCCGAGCTTGGAGCGCTTCACGGCCAGGTAGGCGGCGTTGTGGGTGCCGGGATCCATCACCAGGGGCACCCGGTCCACCACCTCCAGCCCATAGCCGCCCAGGCCGGCGATCTTGCGGGGGTTGTTGGTGATCAGCCGCAGCCGCTGCACGCCCAGGTCGCTGAGGATCTGGGCGCCGACGCCGTAGTTGCGCAGGTCGGCGGGGAAGCCCAGCCGCTCGTTGGCCTCCACCGTGTCCAGGCCCGTGTCCTGAAGCGAGTAGGCCTTGAGCTTGTTGATCAGGCCGATGCCCCGGCCCTCCTGGCGCAGATACACCACCACCCCTTCGCCGGCCTCCTCCAGCATCCGCAGGGCCGCCTCCAACTGGGGCCGGCAGTCACAGCGCAGGGAGCCGAAGGCATCGCCGGTGAGGCATTCGCTGTGCACCCGCACCAGCACGGGCGCGCTGGCCTGCTCGGGATGGCCCTTGACGATGGCCACATGCTCGCTGCCATCGAGCTCATTGCGGTAGCCGATCGCCCGGAACTCCCCGAAGCTGCTGGGCAGGGCGGCCTCGGCCTGACGGCGCACGAAGCGCTCCGTGTCGAGGCGGTAGCCGATCAGATCGGCGATGTTGATCAGGCGCAGACCATGGCGGCGGGCGTAGGCGGCCAGCTGGGGCAGCCGCGCCATCGAGCCATCGGCATTCTGGATTTCGCAGATCACTCCGGCGGGGTAGAGGCCGGCCAGCCGGGCCAGGTCGACGGCGGCTTCGGTGTGGCCCGCCCGCTTGAGCACGCCCCCCTGGCGCGCCCGCAGCGGAAAGATGTGGCCCGGCCGGCGCAGGTCGCTGGGGCGGCTGCCGGGATGGATGGCCACCTGGATGGTGCGGGCCCGGTCATCGGCCGAGATGCCAGTGCTCACCCCGTTCTCCGGGCCGGCATCGACGCTCACGGTGAAGGCCGTCTGGTTCTCGTCGGTGTTGCGATCCACCATCAGGGGCAGATCGAGGGCATCGAGGCGCTCGCCCTCCATGGCCAGGCAGATCAGGCCCCGCGCCTCGGTGGCCATGAAGTTGATCTGCTCGGGGGTGGCGAACTGGGCGGCGCAGATCAGGTCGCCTTCGTTTTCGCGGTTTTCGTCGTCCACCACCACGATCGACTCACCGTTGCGGATCGCGGCGAGGGCATCGGCGATGGCATCGAAGCGGATGGCACCGGTCACGGTCGCCTCGGAGCTGGCGACGGATGGGTTGCTCAGGGCGGTCAACGGGGGCGGTCGGACCCAGGGGCCCGGTGCAATCATCCTTTATAAAGCCCGCACCACCTCTCCATCGGGGCTCCGCCATGGCCAGAAAGCGCGTCGCGGTGATCGGTGCCAGCGGCTATGGCGGCCTCCAGACCCTGCGGCTTCTGCAGGGCCATCCCGGCTTTGAGGTGAGCTTCCTGGGCGGCGAGCGCAGCAGTGGCAAACGCTGGAGCGCGATCACGCCCTTCCTGCCCCTGCCGGGCGATCCGCTGGTGCAGAGCCCTGACCCCGACGCGATCGCCGCCGCCGCCGACTTTGCCGTGCTCAGCCTGCCGAACGGCCTCGCCGCCCGGCTGGTGCCGCCGCTGCTGGAGCGCGGCGTGCGGGTGGTGGATCTCTCCGCCGACTACCGCTACCGCTCCCTGGAGGCCTGGCAGGCGGTGTACAGCGCCGAGGCCGAGGCGGTGCCCCGCACAGATGCCGACCTCTGCGCCGAAGCGGTCTACGGCCTGCCCGAGTGGGAGGGCCGCCGCCTGGCCACAGCGCGCCTGGTGGCCGCCCCCGGCTGTTTCCCCACCGCCTCCCTGCTGGGTCTGCTGCCCCTGCTCAAGCAGGGCCTGATCGAAACGAGCGGCATCGTGATCGATGCCAAGACCGGCACCAGCGGCGGCGGTCGCGCCGCCAAGGAAAACCTGCTGCTGGCTGAGGCCGCCGAGGCGATCGCCCCCTACGGCGTGGTGGGCCACCGCCACACCAGCGAGATCGAGCAGATCGCCACCCAGGTGGCCGGCCAACCGATCCAGCTGCAGTTCACTCCCCACCTGGTGCCGATGGTGCGGGGCCTGCTGGCCACCCTCTACGCCCGCCTGCGCGACCCCGGCCTCACCGCGGAGGACTGCCGCACGGTGCTGAGCTCCGCCTACCCGAACAGCCCCTGCGTTCAGGTGCTGCCGGTGGGCACTTACCCCTCCACCAAGTGGGTGCGGCAGACTAACCGTGCCCTGCTCTCGGTGCAGGCCGACCCGCGCACGGGCCAGCTGATCGTGATGGGCGCGATCGACAACCTGGTGAAGGGCCAGGCGGGCCAGGGAGTGCAGTGCCTCAATCTGATGGCCGGCCTGGAGGCCACTGCCGGCCTGCCCCTGCTGCCCTTCTACCCCTAGTTCGCCAGTCCGAGCGCCTGGGCGGCCAGGCACACCCCGAGGGGCAGGAGGCGATGCTCCAGCGGCCTGATGCGTGCCGCCAGCTGCTCGCGGCTGTCGCCCGGCAGCACCGGCACCGCCGCCTGCACCAGGATCCTGCCCGCATCCACCGTCTCACTCACCAGGTGCACGGTGCAGCCGCTCAGGGTGACCCCCGCCGCCAGGGCCTGGCCGACGGCATCGAGGCCGCGGAAGCTGGGCAGCAGGGAGGGATGCAGGTTCACCAACCGCTGCGGAAAGGCATTGATCAACGAGGGCGTGACGATCCGCATCCAGCCGGCCATCACCACCAGATCCACCCGGGCCTGATCGAAGGCTGCGATCAGGGCGGCATCGAGGGCGGCGCGGCTGGGCTGCAGCCGGTGATCGAGCAGCTGGCAGGGAACCCCCAGCCGCTCGGCCCGCTGCTGGGCACCGCAGCCCGGGTTGTTCACCACCAGCAGCACCACCTCGGCCTGCAGGGCCGGAGGCGGGCGGCGGGTGGCCTCCACCAGGGCCTCGAAATTGCTGCCTGCCCCGGAGGCCATCACGCCGAGGCGCAACGGCCGGTCCCCCTGGCCGCCACCGACAGCGGCCTGGGGTGGCAACGGCCACTGGATGCTGGGCCAGTGATCGCTAGGGTCAGACAAAGCGGGCCTCGGCTCCATGTCCCATCTCTCCATCCTGCCCACCCAGTTCCGCGACGTTGAGGGACTGGCCGCCAGCCTTGAGGCCCTCGGGCTCACCCCCAGCTACGGCGGGGTGCTGCGGGGCTTCGCCGATGAGCGCCAGTCCGTGGCGCTGCAGGTGAGGGTGGAGGCGGATCTGTGCCTGGGCTGGCGCCGCCAGCCCGACAACTCCCTGGCTCTGGTGGGCGATCTGCAGCGCCTCAGCCGCAGCCGCTCCCTGCAGGGGCTGTTGGGTCGGCTCACCCGCGCCTACGCCGCCCGGATGGCCCTCAGGGACGCTGCGCTCCACTTCAGCGATGCCCAGGTGAGCGTCAGCACCTGAACCAGCCTGTGTCGTCGCCTGCCCCAGCCTGCCCTCGCTTTCAGCTCGATCTCAGTCAGCCCAGCAGCCACCTGGTGGGGGTGAGGCTGCAGCACACGCCCCGGCGCCCGCAGCTGCGCTTCGCGCTGCCGGCCTGGACGCCCGGCTCCTACCTGATTCGCGACTACGTGCGGCAGCTGGAGGGTCTGGAGCTGCACCAGGGGGGGCAGGCCCTGCCTCTGCGCCGCGTCGGCACCAGCCAGTGGCAGGTGGCGCTGCCCAATCTGGAGCCGGTGGAGATCCGCTACCGGATCCTGGCCACCGAGCTCACGGTGCGCACCTGCCACCTCGACGGCGATCACGGCTTTCTGGCCCTGGCCGCCGTGGTGCTCGAGCTGGAGGGGGAGCGCTGGAGCCCCCAGACCCTGGAGCTGCGGCTGCCGCCGCAGTGGCAGGCCTTTGTTCCCCTGCCTGAGAACCCCTCCGGCGGCTGGCGGGCCACCAGCTTCGATCAGCTGGTGGACACGCCGGTGGAGGTGGGGCCTCACCGCTGTCACCAGTTCAGCGTGGCCGGGGTCCCCCATCGCTGGGTGAGCTGGGGCCGCACTCTTTCCGGGGAGGATCTGCCCTCGCCGGCCCCCCGCTGGCTGGGGGATGTGGAACAGGTGTGTCTGGCCTGCTGCCGCCTGATGGGGGTGGAGCGGCCTGCCGCCGCTGCCTATCTGTTCGTGCTTCATCTGAACGCGAATGGCTATGGCGGCCTCGAGCACGACAGCAGCACGGTGCTGCAGTTCGGCCGGCGCCGCCTGGCGCAGCCTGCGGGGCGCCGCAAGCTGCTGCAGCTGGTGGCCCACGAATACCTGCACCAGTGGAACGTGCGGCGGCTGCGGCCGGCCGAGCTCAGTCCCTACGACTACGGCCAGGCTGTGGTGATCCCCACGCTCTGGTTTGCCGAGGGCATCACCAGCTACGTGGACCAGCTCCTGCCCCACAGCGCCGGGCTGTGCAGCGCCGCTGAGGTGCTCGACGATCTCGGCGCCGATCTCAGCCGCTATCTGCTCACCCCGGGCCGGGCCGTGCAGAGCCTGCGTCAGAGCGGCGAGGAGGCCTGGGTGAAGCTCTACCGCGCTGACGCTGATGCCCCCAACAATCAGATCAGCTACTACCTCAAGGGGGCGGTGCTGGCCCTCGTGCTCGACCTGCACCTGCGCCGCGTCGGCAGTGGGCTGCCGGTGGTGCTGCGCCAGCTCTGGCGCCGGCTCGGCTGCGTGGGCCGGGGCTACCACGAAACCGATCTGCTGGAGGCCTTCGCCGCCCAGGCCCCGGATCTGCAGACCCTGCTGCCGGCGTGGCTGGAGGGGTTGGAGGATCCCCCCCTGGCCGCCTATCTGGCCGATGTGGGACTCAGCCTCCAGCCCCGCAGCCAGAGTGGCGCCTGGGTGGGGTGGCAGCTGAAGAGTGGCACAGGGGGCTTGACGTTGCAGCGCGTTGTGCGGGACTCTCCTGCCCAGCAGGCTGGACTGATGGTGGGCGATGAATTGCTGGCCCTGCACGGGTGGCGCCTCCATCAACCAGACGACGTGGCCCAGCTGCTGCAGCCCGAGGCTGCCCTGAGCACGGCTGAAGCCGGCATCCCCCTGCTCTATGCCCGCGATGGCCAGGTGAAAACCACCCTGCTGAGACCAGCCTCCCCCGCCGTTGAGGCCTGGGACCTCAAGCCAGACGCCGAGGCGGACGCGGCCAGCCTGGACCGCCGCCATCGCTGGCTGTCCCTGGAGCTGCCGTGAACCTGCGCCAGCGTCCTTACATGGTGGCCGGCGTCGCGGCCTCGGGTGTGCTTCTTCTCGCCGGCATCGGCTGGCTCGCAGCCACCCTGGGCGGTGCCTCGGCTGGAGACCCCAGCCAGGCCACCCTGATGGAACTGCTGGAGGAGGTGCGCTCGCCCCCCATGGCGCCCCGGGCGGGCCGGCGCAATGCCCCCGCTCCCCCCGTTCCCAGCGACTGGACTTCGCCCCTGGCGGGCGGCACCTGTGCCGGCTCGGGTTCAGCCGATTCACCGCGGCTGCGGGCCCAGCTCGAACGCCTGCGCACCGCACCCCTGCGGCTCAGGATCGACCCCAGCAACTACGGCACCCGCTTCAACCGCGATGCCTTCGGCAACCCCCTCGATCCCACCCCCCGGGTGGTGATCCTCCATGAAACGGTCTTCGGCATCGGCTCGGCGATCAACACCTTCCTCACTCCCCATCCCCGCGACGAAGACCAGGTGAGCTACCACGCCGTGATCGGCCTGGATGGCAAGACGGTGCTGCTGCTCGACCCCAGCTCCCGTGCCTTCGGGGCGGGCAACTCCGCCTTCCGAGGCCAGTGGTCGTGACCAATCCCGACTTCAACGGCTCGGTGAACAACTTCGCCCTGCATGTGAGCCTGGAAACTCCCCTCGATGGCGAGGACACCGGCCCCAGCCACAGCGGCTACACGCCGGCGCAATACGACGCCCTGGCGGTGCTGCTGGCCGACTGGATGGAGCGTTTCCCCATTTCCCCTGACCACATCACCACCCACCAGGCGGTGGATCTGGGCGGCGAGCGGATGGATCCCCGCAGCTTCGACTGGCAGGCCCTGAAGACGCGGCTTTCAGCTCTGCAGGCCTTCTGTGACCGCCCCGCCACCACCACGGCCCTCAACTGACCTGAGCCGCAGCTGAATTCAGATCAGGGGGGAGAGGGCTGGCCGGCGCTGGCCGTAGAGCAGGGCGTGCAGTTCCGGATCCTGCATCGAGCGCAGGATGCGGCGGTGATAGTCGAGCTTGCCGTTGTGCAGGTAGGCGAGGGTGGCCAGGGCCTTGGCCTCACGGGGACTGGCACTGGCCTGGAGCACGCGGTCGGTGGGGAAGTCCAGATCGTGGCTGAGGCGGGCGAACTTGCCCACGAGCAGGCGCACGTTCTGTTCTGGATCGAGCAACTGGCGACGCGCCTCCATCACCTGCTCGTCGGAGGCGTCGGCCTCCAGGAGCCCCTGGTGCACCATCTCGCCGAGGCCCAGCTGAGCGGGCCCATGGGTGCTGAACAGGCCGGAGTGGGCCGCCAGGGGCAGATCTTCCCCTGGCTTGGCGTGGCGCATCTCATCGAACAACACGGCCGTCACCAGCATCGGGTTGATGTGGTGGCGGGCCGACTCGCTCAGAATCACCGGCCGCAGTTCCTCCAGCCTCCCCAGGGCATGGCTGCGCAGGGGCTCGAACTGGTCGATGCCCTCGGTGAACAGCTGGGCCAGGCGGGGCTGGGGGCCATGCACACCGAAACGGCGCTGCAGCTCCTGCAGCTCACTGGCCGAAAACTGCAACGGATCGGCCTGGGTGCCGCCATCGGGCGTGTTGACGCTGCCGCTCAGGCCCGGATCGATCAGCAGCGGCGACTGGGGCTCCAAGCGCCCCGCCGGACTGAGCAGGGCCAAGCCGAGGGCCGCCAGCACGCCGAACCGCCGCCTCAGCCGCACCCCTCCCCCGAGGGGCCTCATTGCCGGCAGGGCGCAATCGATCACAGCCCAGCACGGCGGCGACACGACTGCCCTGCAGGGCGGAGTTCGGGCGCGAGAGGCAGGGGCACAGGCAGCACAACAAAGCCAAAGTTCATTTTAAGAAGCCTGTCCAGCCTTTGATCCCGGAGCCGAACGGTCCTGTGGCCGGCACTTGATACAGGGGCTCGCCGGGATCAGCCCTAGTTTCTGGGCGTCAGATCCGGCGCCCCTGGGCGCAACCCCAGCCGACTCCATGCCTGCCGACTTCGATGGCTCCAGCCCCGCCACCCAGTGGAGCCGTTTCTGTGACCTGCTCTGGTACCACGCTGGCCTGGGGGTCTGGCTCGATGTGAGTCGGATGGCCCTGAACCAGGCCGACCTCAGCCGCCTGGCGCCAGGTTTCGCCTCGGCCTTCACGGCGATGGCGGCCCTGGAGGGGGGCGCCATCGCCAACCCCGATGAGCAGCGGATGGTGGGCCATTACTGGCTGCGGGCCCCTGAGCTGGCACCGGATGCCGCCACCGCCGATCACATCGCCGCCGAGATCGACCAGATCGAGGCGTTCGGGGCCGGGGTGCTCTCCGGCAGCCTGCAGGCCCCCGGTGGGGTGCCCTTCAGCGATGTGCTCTGGATCGGCATCGGCGGCTCGGGTCTTGGCCCCCTGCTGGTGATCGAGGCCCTGCAGCAGGAGGGCTGCGGGCTGCCCTTCCACTTCATCGACAACGTCGATCCCCAGGGCATCAGCCGCACCCTGGCCCGGCTCGGGGAGCGCCTGCGTACCTCCCTGGTGATCGTGGTGAGCAAGTCCGGCGGCACGCCCGAGCCGCGCATCGCCATGGAGCAGGTGCGGGAACGGCTGGGCAGCCTCGGCGGCCACTGGGCCCAGCAGGCCGTGGCGGTGACCATGGTGGGCAGCCGTCTGGACAGCCTTGCCGTGCAGGAGCAGTGGCTGGCCCGCTTCGACATGTTCGACTGGGTGGGGGGCCGCACCAGCATCACCAGCGCCGTGGGGCTGCTGCCCGCCGCCCTGGTGGGGGCCGATCTGCGCGCCTTCCTCGATGGCGCCGCCCAGATGGATGCCGCCACCCGCTGCCCCGAGCTGGAGGCGAACCCCGCGGCCCTGATGGCGGCCGCCTGGCACGTGGCCGGCCATGGCCGTGGTCAGCGCGACATGGTGCTGCTGCCCTACCGCGACCGGCTGGCCGTGTTCAGCCGCTACCTGCAGCAGCTGGTGATGGAGAGCCTCGGCAAGCGTCTCGATCGCGACGGCCAGGTGGTGAACCAGGGCATCGCCGTGTATGGCAACAAGGGCTCCACCGACCAGCACGCCTATGTGCAGCAGCTGCGCGATGGCGTGGACAACTTCTTCGTGACCTTCATCGAGGCCCTCGACGACCCCGCTGACCTTCCCGCCCTCAACGGCGAGTGCCCCGGGGACGTGCTGGAGGGGTTCCTGCAGGGCACTCGCACGGCCCTGATGGAGAGCGGCCGCCAGAGCCTCTCGATCACCCTGCGCCGCTTCGATGCCCGCAGCCTGGGCGTGCTGGTGGCCCTGTTCGAGCGCGCCGTGGGCTTCTACGCCGAACTGGTGAACATCAACGCCTACGACCAACCCGGCGTGGAGGCCGGCAAGCTGGCCGCCGCCTCGATCCTGGAACTGCAGGGCCGCCTGCATGAGCTGCTCGCCGATGGCCAGCCCCGCAGCCTGGAGCAGATGCGCCAGGCCCTGGAGGTGCCCTCCGCCGAGCCGCTGTTCTGGATCCTGCGCCACCTCTGCGCCAACCAGCCAGGCTACGTCGTGGAGGGCGACTGGGGCCGCCCCGAGGATCTCGTGGTGGCCCAGCCCGATCAACTGGAGGCGCTGGTGTAGTGGCGCAGGGCGTAGCGCCAGAACCAGCGGCTGCCCAGGAAGGTGGCCGTCGCCATGGCCAGGCCGCCCACCACCCACAGGGGCTCTCCTCTCCCGAGCACCGCCTCGGCCGGCACCGTGGTGAGGAAGGCCACGGGCAGCACGAAGGTGAACACCAGCCGCAGGGCCTGGGGGTAGGCCGTCACCGGATAGCGGCCGGCCACCAGGGTGTAGCGCAGCACCTCGGTGGCGTTCCACACCTTCACGAACCAGATGCTGAGGGCCGCCAGCACGAACCAGAGGCTGTAGAGGATCACGGCGCTGGCCACCAGCAGGGCGGCACTGAGTGCCAGCCCCAGGGGACTCCAACTGGCACCGGCCCGGGCGGCTGCCCAGCCGCACAGAGCGAAGCCGGCCAGGATCCCCGGGAGCCCCCAGGGCGAGATCATGCGGGTGGAGAGCCAGAACTGGCTGTCCAGGGGCTTCAACAGCACGAAGTCGAGGCTGCCGTTCTGCACATGCCCCACGATGCGGCTCAGGTTGGGCTGCAGCAGGCTGGTGGTGAAGCCATCCAGCACGGTGTAGAGGCCCAGCACCACCAGGGCCTCATCCCAGCTCCAGCCTCCCAGGTTGGCGGTGCTCTGCCGCTGCGGCCCTCCGAACAGCAGCCCCAGCACGAACACACTGCCGGCCAGGTTGCCGAGCACCGAGAGGGCCTCGATCCAGAAGTTGGCCGGGTATTCGAGCTCAGCGCTCAGGGCCGTGGCCCAGAAGCGGCCCAGGCTGCGCCGGTAGCGCCCGAGCCTGGAGGGGAGCAGGGGTGTCGTCATCAGGCCCCCATGGAGGAATAGCGCCTCAATCCCCGGCGCCAGAGGAAGGCGGCGATCGGCAGCAACAGGGCGCACCAGGCGGCAATGGTGGCGAAGCCCAGTGGGGCCGACACCGGCAACCCCGCCAGCAGCCGGGCCGGGAAGTCGACCATCCAGGGGAAGGGGGTGGCGAGGGCCAGCCGTCGCAGGCCCGGAGGGAAGCTGTCGAGGGGGGCCACCAGGCCGGAGAGGAACAGGTAGGGAATCAGCAGCAGCCGATCCAGGGCGGCGGCGCGCTCGGTCCAGAAGCAGGCCATCGCCACCACGGTCTGCAGCAGGAAGCGCAGCAGGAAGGCGGCCCCGATCGCCAGCAGGCCGAGCAGCAACTGCGGCGCCGGAGGCAGCCACAGCCCGCCTGGCAGCAGCAGGGCCAGGGGCAGCAGCATCAGGGCCACGAAGGGCACCCGGGTGCCCTGCTCGGCCACGTGGGCGGCCAGATAGCGCCACAACGGCAGCAGGGGTTGCAGCAGCAGGGGCGACAGCTTGCCCTGCAGGGTGTCTTCCTCGAACACGTGGATCAGCCACACCACGCTGAACTGGCGCACCAGAAAGGCGGCCAGGAAATAGCGGCGCAGCTGGATCGGATCCAGCCCGGAGGCGCCGTTGGCCTCAGCGCCGCTCCACACCCCCAGCATGATCAGCGGCAGCACGCCCGAGAGCGCCCAGAGGGCGATTTCGGCCCGGTACTCGAGCATGTAGGCGTACTGGGTCACGAGCAGGGCCCGGGCGATGCGCCAGGTCCGTCGCGGGCGCCATAGGCCCCTCATCGGCCGGCCTCGCGGCGGAACAGCCCGCCGATCAGCTCGTCGATCGGGGGGTCGGCCACCTCCAGATCGCTCACCTCGAAGCGGCTGAGCAGGGCGGCCACCTGCTCGGTGAGCTGCTGGCGCGGGATGCGCAGCCGCACATGGTGGCCCTGGTGCTCGTCCACCAGGCCGTAGGCCTCGAAGCAGCCGGCCGGCTGCAGCTGCTGCAGCTCCAGGCGCACCTGGCGGTGGGGGGCAAGCTCCTGGGTGAGCCGCTCCAATGAGCCGTCGTGGAACAGCCGGCCCTGGTGAATCAGCAGCACCCGCGGGCACAGCGCCGTGATGTCACCCATGTCGTGGCTGGTGAGCAGCACCGTGGCACCGGTGCGGCGGTTGTAGTCGGCGAGGAACTCCCGCACGCGGGCCTGGGCGTTGACGTCGAGGCCGAGGGTGGGCTCATCGAGAAAGAGCACGGCCGGCCGATGCAGCAGCGCCGCCAGCAGCTCGGCCTTCATCCGCTGCCCGAGGGAGAGCTTGCGCACCGGGCGGCGCAGTTCGCTGCCCAGCTCCAGCATCTCGGCCAGCTCAGCGATGCGGTGCTCGGCGGTGCTGTCATCGATGCCGTAGACGGCGGCATTGACGCGGAAGCTGTCCAGGGCCGGCAGATCCCAGATCAGCTGCTGGCGGTTGCCCATCACCAGGGTGATCTGCTGCAGGAAGCGCTCCTGGCGCTGGAAGGGCACACAGCCCGCCACCTGCACGGAGCCGCCGCTGGGGTGGATCAGGCCGGTGAGCATCTTGAGGGTGGTGGTCTTGCCGGCGCCGTTCGGGCCCAGGAAGCCCACCATCTCGCCGGGTTCGATCTGGAAGCTCACCCCCTGCACGGCCGGCACATCCCGGTGGCGCCTCTGCACCAGGTGCTCCAGGGTGCCGCGCAGCCCCGGGCGCTTCTCGGCCACCCGGTAATGCTTCCTCAACTGGCGCACGTCGATGATCGGCATCGCCGCGCCTCCGAACCGGTCGGCATTCTGGGGGCCCGATGGCAGCAACGGCAGGCCCGGCGGCGGCCAATCCCCTAGCCCGCCAGCAGGCCGGCCATCACCAGGCCCAGGTAGGTGCCCACCACATAGCCCAGCAGGCCGATCGCCACGCTCGGCAGGGCCAGATCGGGGCGTTGGAGGGCGCCGGCCAGGGCCAGGGCGGTGCTGGGGCCACCCACGGCGGCCTGGCAGCCCACGAGGCTGTCGGCCAGTCCCCAGTGCCGCCAGCGGCCCACCAGCAGCACGACCAGCGCCTGCACGGCCACGATCAGGCTGGCCAGGGCAAACACCCAGCGGCCTTCCCCCAGCAGGCCCTGCACGGGTGAATTGAGACCGATCACGGTGAAGAAAGGCTGGATCAGCAGCAGCCCCAGCGGATAGCTGAGCCGCAACTGGGACAGGGCCGGTAGCTGGGCCGCCGCCAGGGCGATGCTGGTGAGCACCAGGATGCCGGGGGCGCCGGGCCACCAGTTCTGGAGGACGCCTGTGGCCGCCTCGCTGATCACCACGATCACCACCCCCCAGAGCAGGGCCACGCCGCCGGCCCGGCTCAGGAGGTCGCGGGGACGGGCACTGGCGGGGTCCCAGGCTGCGGAGCTGGCGATCTGTTCAGAACTGGCCGAGGGCTCGGCGCCGGCTGTGGCGCTGAGGGATTCGGCTGGGTGAGCTCTGTGGCGGCGCCCCAGGGCCAGGCTGATCAGAAACCAGAGGCTGAACACCACATGGTCGGCGGCGGTGGCCACCAGCACCAGGCCCTCAGGGGGCTGCAGGGTGCGGGCCACCGACACGAAGTTGAGGCTGCCGCCGCTGAAGGTGGCCGTGAACAGGCCGCTGAGGGCCGGCAGATCGGCACCGAGCCGCCCGCCCAGCAGCCATGCCCCCAGGCCGGTGCCCAGCACGGCCGCCAGCACCGCCGTGGCGAAGGGCTGCAGCAGCCGCTGCGCCCCGGGCCACACCCGGCGCAGATCCACCGCCAGCAGCAACAGGGCGATGGCGAGGGAGGTGAGCGGCCCTGTCACCAGGGCTTCGGCCGCCGCCTCGGCCTTCCAGCCGAAGAGGTTGGTGGTGAGCAGGCCAAGGAACAGCACCAACAGGGTGGTGCCCAGCTGGCGGCCGATCGCGGTGGCCTCGGCCAGCCACCAGCCAGCCCCGGTGAGCAGGGCGATCAGCAGCAACGAGAGCAGCATGGCGACGGCCAGGAGCCGGATTGTCTGGCCGGCTCCAGTGAAGGCCGGGCTGAAGCGGGGTGCAATGGCGCTTCAGTTCAGCCGTGCTGCCCAGAGGCTGGGATCACCAGCCGCAGGGGGCGCTGGGGGCAGCGCAGTCGTCCTTCATCTGGGCGTGTTCAGCAGGGGAGAGCGGCCGGTAGCCACCGGAATGGGGGCCACCGCGCTGCTCGGCTTGGGCCAGGCCGCCGAAGGAGCCGGCCAGCACCACAGCCAGGGCCAGGGATTGGAGGAGAGTCGTCATGGTTTGTTCCGCAAGGGAGCACAGGCTGCCAAGGGCGTGCCTGTATCCATGACTACCGTTCGGCGATGGGATCGGATTGCCAGGGGCTCTTTGGCTCCTGCTCCGGCTCCTTCTTCGGTTCCTGCGCTGGAGCCGGCGCCCCTGAGGGCTGGACCTGCTCGATCAGCCAGCGCCGATAGGCCGGATCGACATCCTGCAGCGGGGTGGTGGAGATCTCCGGCAGCTCGTAGGGGTGTGCCTCCCGGATCAGCTCCATCAGGGCCGGCTGATGACCCCTGCTGGTCTTGAAACTGATGCGGATCTCCTGCTCCTCAACCAGTTCGCCCTTCCAGAAGTAGAGGCTGTCGATCGGCTGCAGCTGGGCGCAGGCGGCCAGCCTTCCCGCCACCACCCGGCGCGCCAGCTGCCTGGCGTCGTCCAGGTTGGCCACGGTGGTGTGAATGGTGAGCAGCTGTTGCTCCTGGTCGATTGATCCCGTCATCGCGTGGTCGTCAGCAGGTGTTGACGATCGTGCCCAATCCAATCCGCTTCCTAGCTTGTAGTTGACAAGCAGCTTCTGCTCAGCGCCCTTACGCCCATGACAACGACGGACTGGCTCTGGGTCATACACCCCGCCCTGGCGGTGGTGCTGGTGTACCCCCTGCTCGGCCTGGTGCTGCGCCTGGCTCAGCAGACCCGCCAGCGGCGCGTTCAGAAACTGAAGCTGCCCCCCAGCGTGGGCGGCGAGCATGTGGACTTCGGCCGCTGGTTGGCGGCGGCGGTGGTGGGCATCGAACTGCTGGCGATGGTGGTGGTGATCAGCACCAAGCAGCCCTCGGCACTTACGCCCGGCCGCAGCGGCCTGTTGCTGCTCGTGCTGGCTGGCACCGTGGCGGCGCTGGTGGCGCTCTGGCGGGCCAAGGAGGCGATCTACCGGGCCAGCTTCGCTTTGCTCTGCTGGGCTGGTGTGATTGGTCTGGGACTGCAGCCCGAGGTGTGGCGCCTCAGTGACAACCCCCTCGATCCGGCCTTCTGGCAATCCCATTTCTGGGGTGGCATGGGGCTCACCGGTCTGATGCTGTTCTCGGTGGCGGCCCGGCCGGAGATCCTGCGCCAGTTGCGCTGGCGGCGGCTGCACATCACGGCCAATGTGATCGCGGCACTGATCTTCGTGGCCCAGGGCATCAGCGGCCCGCGGGATCTGCTGGAGATTCCGCTCAGCTGGCAGAAGTCGGTTGTCTACGCCTGCGACTTCACCAACAAGGTGTGCCCACCGCCGGCGCCCGCTCCGGCGCCCCAGCCCTGACGTGTTCTGATGCGCCTTCCCTGGGCCGTGGCCCTGCTGGCTCTGCTGGCCGGCCGTTACTGGTGGTGGCGCCTCACCAGCACCCTGGTGCTGGACGACTGGCTCAGCACCTCAATGAGTGTGCTGGTGCTGCTCGCCGAAACCTGGTTGCTGGCCCACAGCTTCCTGCAGCTAGCCTTCAGCCTCGCCCCTGATCCGCGCATCGCCCCTCGGGCGGAACGGGCGGCCGCCCGGGTGCAGCGGCGGTTGGAACCGGCGGGTTCTGTCTCGGTGCCCCTGCCCTGGGTGGATGTGCTGATTCCCACCTTCGGCGAACCGCTGGAGCTGGTGGAGCGCTGCCTGCGGGGCTGTCTGGCGCTCACCTACCCCCGGGCCGAGGTGTGGCTTCTGGATGACGCCGCTCGTCCTGAGCTGCAGGAGCTCTGCCGGCGCCTGGGCTGCCGCTACAGCTCCCGCGCCGGCCGCGAGCATGCCAAGGCCGGCAACCTCAACCACGTGCTGCCCCTGCTGCAGGGCGAGCTGATCGCCGTGTTCGATGCCGACGTGGTGCCGCTCAACACATTCCTGCTGCGCAGCGTGGGGCTGTTCGATGAGCCCCGGGTGGCGCTGGTGCAGTCGCCCCAGACCTACATGAGCGCCGATCCGGTGATCCGCAACCTGCGGCTGGAGCGCTGGCTGATGCCCGATGAGGAGAGCTTCTACCGCTGGATCGAACCGGTGCGCCAGGGCGTCGGCGCGGTGGTGTGCGCCGGCACGTCGTTCCTGGTGCGCCGTTCGGCCCTGCTGGCCGTGGGGGGCTTCGACACGGGCACCTCCTCGGAGGACCTGGCCACCGGCATCCGGCTGACGGCGGCGGGTGGGGAGTGCGTGTATCTGCCCGAAAAGCTGAGCGCCGGGTTGGCGCCGTTCACGGCCTCGGCCCTGGTGCGCCAGCGCTGCCGCTGGGCCAGCGGCACCCTCCAGACCCTGCGCACCGGCGCCAGTCCGCTGCGCATTGCCGGGCTGACGCCCCTGCAGCGGCTTGCCTTTCTGGAGGGCATCCTGCACTGGTTCAACGCCCTGCCGCAGCTGCTGCTGGCCCTGATGCCGCTGATGATCGGCGTGCTGGGCGTGCTGCCTCTGCAGATCACCGCCGCAGGCCTGCTGCGCTATGCCCTGCCCTTCTTTGGCGCCCAGCTGCTGCTGGCCCGCTGGTTCAGCAACCAGGCCCGTACCGGCCTGCTGCCTGAGCTGTACCGCTGGATCGTGTTGATCCCGCTGGTGGCGACGATCTGCCGCTGGGCCCTGCAGCGCCCGCTGCGCTTCCAGGTGACCCCCAAGGCTCTGGCCATAGCCGGCAGGCAGGCCGCCGATCCCCGCCTCTGGCTGCCGCTGCTGGTGCTGCTGCTGTTGCAGTTGCTGGCCCTGCTCAATCTGTTCGGCTGGGCGCAGGATCCCACTGGGCCGGCGCTGGCGCCGGTCACCCCTGCCAGCCTGGCTCTGGGGGTGAGCTGGAGCCTGATCAACGCCCTGCTGTTGCTGCTCGCCCTGCGCTGCTGCTGGGACCGTCCGCGACGTTCCGCTCTGCCCTGGTTCGCCGTGCGTGAACCCGCCTGCCTGGATGGCCAGCCGGTGCTGCTGCGGGCGATCAGCGAGGAGGGGGTGGAGCTGGCCCTGGCTCCGGCCGCTCGGCAGGCTGGCCAGGTGGCGCTCCCCTTGGCTGGCCCTGCCTCACTGCTGCAGCTCACCTGGGGCCAGGAGTGCTGGCCCCTGCAGCTGGCGGCGTGCCGCGGCCATCGCCTTGGGGCCCTCTGGAGTGGCCTCAGCCCCCGCCAGCAGCGCACCCTCCAGCAGCGGCTCTACCGCCAGAGCGGCCTCTGGCCCCACCGGCGGGCGCCGTTTGAGCCACTGGCCCTGCTGGCGGTGCTGGGCCGTCTGCTCAGCCCTATTCCCCCCGACGACTGGTTCCGGCGCAGCCTGGTGCCGATCCAGCTGACCGCCCCCGCCCGGTCCCAGCGGCTGGTGCCGCCACGGGCCTACCCCACGGCCGAGCTGGCGGTGTAACGGGGCTCCCACCGGGCTGCATCGAGACACTGGAGCGCCTCGGCCGGCGTGCTGGCCCGCTCCGCCAGCCCCTGCTGCACGGCCATCAGGGCCACCGCCTCCGCCACCGCCCGGGACACGGCCTGCACCCGGGTGAGGGGTGGCATCAGCGGCTCCAGCGGATCCCGGGCGGCGGGAATGGTGGCCGCCAGGGCTTCCAGGGCCGCATCGATCATGGCCTCACTCACCCGGGTCGCGCCCACGGCCACACAGGCAAAGCCCAGGCCGGGGTAGAGGAAGCAGTTGTTGCACTGCCCGATCACGCGCTCCTGGCCGTCCCAGGGCACCGGGGCGAAGGGGCTGCCGGTGGCCACCAGGGCCCTGCCGCCACTCCAGGCGAGCAGATCGGCGGGGCTGGCCTCGGCCAGGTTGGTGGGGTTGGAGAGGGGCAGGATCACGGGGCGCTCCGTGCCGGTGGCCATCGCCTCCACTACTGCCTGGTCGAAGGCGCCGGCCACGGTGGAGGTGCCGATCAGCACGGTGGGCCGCACTTGCTGCACCACCTGCAGCAGCCCGATCTGCCCCTGGCCGTTGCGGCTGAACCGCTCTGCTTCCTCGGCAGGCCGGGCCAGGGCGGCGGTGGGGTCTGATCCAGGCGCTGCCACGATCAGCCCGCGGCGATCGAGGCCCCAGATCCTCTGGCGGGCCTGGAGGGAGCTCAGGCCGGCGGCCTGCAGCAGCCTCAGCAGCCGTTCGGCGATGCCGCAGCCGGCTGTGCCGGCACCGAAGATCACGATGCGCTGCTCGGCCAGACCGGTGCCCAGCCCCCGGCAGGCCGCCAGCACCGCCGCCGCCGCCACGCCGCTGGTGCCCTGGATGTCGTCGTTGAAGCTGGGGGCCTGCTCGCGGTAGCGATCCAGCACCCGCCGGGCCTGGAGCTTGCCGAAGTCCTCCCAGTGCAGAAACACGCCCGGGAACACCTGCTGGGCCGCCGCCACGACGGCGTCAAGGAAGCGGTCGTAGGCCTCGCCCCGCAGCCGCGGCTGACGCCTGCCGAGGTAAAGGGGATCGCTCAGCAGGGCGGCGTTGTCGGTGCCGACATCGAGCGCCACCGCCAGCACCCGGCCCGGGTGGAGGCCGCTGCAGAGGGTGTAGACGGCCAGCTTGCCCTGGCAGATGTGGATGCCGCCCACGCCCTGGTCGCCCAGCCCCAGGATTCCTTCCGCATCGGTGATCAGCATCAGATCCACCGGGCCTTCGGCGGCCTGGCGCAGCAGCTCGGGCAGCCGCGGTTCCATCTCCGGCGTGAGGTAGGCGCCCAGGTCAGGCGGCTGGTGGCTGTGGCTGAAGCCCTGGATCACCCGCCCCACGGTGGGGGTGTACACCACGGGCAGGGCCGCCTCGATGTGCTCCTGCAGAAAGGCGTGGAAGAGGGTTCGGTTGCTGCGCCGCAGCCGGTCCAGGTAGGTGAAGCGCTCGAGGCTGCCCTGCAGGCCAGCGAAGCCCTGCCACACCCGTTCCACCTGCTGCTCGAGGCTCTCCACCGCCGCGGGCAGCCGGGCCTCCAGCTGCAGGCTGCGCCGCTCCTCGGGGCTGAAGGCGGTGTCGCGGTTCAGCCGTGGGTCGGCCAGCACGGCCAGGCCCTGGCGCGGCTGGAATCCCTCGGGATCAGGCCCCGCCTCCACCCGCACCCGGTAGTGCATGTGGGAGCCCACACCGGTGCCCCGGTAGTGGCCGCTCACCGGCGCCGCCAGGTGGTGATCGGCGGCCGTCACCAGGGTGACGTGGCCATCGGCCACGGCCAGGCCGAGGCTGGGGTCGTAGGCGCGCCAGCCGCCGCCGGGCAGCCACACCTCCGCCCAGGCATGCAGCTCGTGCTCACTCACCTCTGGCGGGTGGTGCATCGAGTAGCCGCTCACGAAGCGGGCCGCCAGGCCGAGGCTGCGGCAGGCCGCCACGTAGAGCATGGCCGTGTCGCGGCAGGCGCCGCGGCGCTGGGCCAGGGTGTCAGCGGGCGCCATCGGTTCGCCGTCGAAGCGACCGATGTGCTCGAAGCCGTGGTGGATGCGGTCGGCCAGCAACAGCAGCATGTCCGTGCTGCGCTGGCCGGCCTGGGCCGCCAGCTCTGCGGCCCAGGCCGCCACGCTCGGCTCGGCCTGTCCCAGGAAGGGGGCCAGGGCCGCCGCGGTGGCGGGGGGGTGGCGCAGGGGCAGGGTCTGGGCGCTGGGATCGGTGAGGATCCAGTCGAAGGGGTTGCGGCGCAGCGTTTCCACCACGGCGGTGGTGTGGATCCAGAGCTCCTGGCGCAGGCCCGTGAACCAGATCTCAGTGGTGTCGGCGCCGCCGGGCTCCTCCACTGGCGTGCTGCCGGCAGGCGGTTCCCGCACTGTGAGGGTGTGGCTCAGCAGCCGCTGCGTGGCGCTCTGCCGGGGGGTGAGCCGCAGCGTGTGCGGCTCCAGGAACACGGGTTGGTCGTAGTGGTAGTGGAGGGTGTGGTGGATCCGGAAGAACATGGGGGGCAGCGTCAGGCGCCAGGGCCAGGGCCACCGGGTCAAACTAGGGCAGCCGGGGCAGGCTGAAGCTGCGCCAGCGCCACACTGCTGCGCAGAGGTGAAGGGATGCTCGGTTTTCTGCTGAACGTTCTCTGGTTTGTGCTGGGGGGCTTTGTGATGGGCCTGGGCTGGTGGCTGGCCGGCCTGGTGGCGGCCCTCACCGTGGTGGGGCTTCCCTGGGCCCGGGCCTGCTTCGTGATCGGCAACTTCTCCTTCTGGCCCTTCGGCAAGGAGGCGATCAGCCGCCAGGAACTCACCGGCCGCTCCGACTTCGGCACCGGCCCCCTGGGGCTGGTGGGCAATGTGATCTGGTTCCTGCTGGCGGGCTGGTGGCTGGCCATCGGCCACCTCAGCTCGGCCCTGGCCTGCTTCGTGACCATCGTGGGCATCCCCTTCGGCATCCAGCACGTGAAGCTGGCGCTGATCGCCCTGGCCCCGATCGGGCTCACGGTGGTGCCGAGCGGCACCAGGCCGAGATTGGAGGGCTGAGTGGCGAGGCTGCTGAATCCTCAGCTTGAAGAGGGATTGCGTGCATAGCGAACTGGCTTGGAACGATTGATGATCTTGCCCTGTTGGAGCAGCCGTTCAGCGATCTGCTCCAAGGCCAATGGCGAATCCAGGTGGTGGAAGGGCCGGGCCCAGCCAGCACCTTCACGACCAAGCCGGGCCTGGGGATGACAAACCGAACGAGCGAGCTTTGGCTACCTCAGGGCAGCTCCAGCCAGCCACGCAGGGCCAGGTCCAGCTCGATGAGCCCCTGGGGCTCCAGTTGGCCCAGGATGCCGCCGATGGCAACGACCGGCACAGTGAACAACTTGTCCACCATCAGCTGAGATGGCTTGCGCAGGCCGTTGCGATCGCTCGGTGCCACAGCGATGCGCACCAGTGGGGCCTCCACCAGGGTGCTGGTGAGCGGGCAGAGCGTGACGCTGGGGTGCGCCTGCAGCCAGCGATCAGGTTGAACCACCACTGCAGGCCTGGGCTTGGAGGAGTACACCCCAGCACTGGCCACCGTCACCACGACGCCGCGGCGCAAGAGCATTGCCGTCATGCCGTCCAGTCGCCCCAATCCGGCAGCTGCTCGCTCCAATGCCCCTGAGGCTCCTGGGCTGCCAGCAGCTGGGACTGTCGCCTGGCCTCCTCGGCGTTGCCGAAGCGCTGCAGGTAGTGGTGCAGAGCCTCGCGCATGCAGGTGCTGTGGCTCTTGCCGAGCTGGCGCTCGACTTCCGGTTCCAGTCGCACCCCGAGCACCGGGATCTCCAGGCCCTGGGCATCATCGATCACCTTCGGATCTCTTGATCCTGTCCAGTGCCGATCGGCATGAGCAAGCCGATTGACTGCCCTGAACCGGTGTCCGAGCTGACCACAAAGCTCACTCCCCGGCTGGTGATCTCGATGGCTTCCTGTAGGTGGCGTTGCAGCTGCAGTTCCTAGTTGCAGATCCCGGCTGTAGTCCTCAATGGAGATTCGGGAAACCGCATCCGGCCCGAAATGATGTCAATCACACGACTGGCTATGGAAGGTCTGCGGCATCCATTGCACTCCTTTCCCCCTTCAACCCATCAAACCCACAGCGCAGCACCGCCAGGGCGTCATCCGGCAGGCCCAGAAAGCCGTCGAGCCAGGGATCGCCGCTGGGGGGCACCCGCGCCACGCCCACCAGACAACCCTGGCCGCGTGCATCCAGGGGGCTGCCCTTGGCGTGGTGGCGCTGGCCAGCCACCGATCCTGTGCTGAGATCCGTGGTCACCAGCAGCGGCGGCGGACGGTAGAGCCCGGCCCAGCTGCAATGGAAGCGCGCCTCGAAGCGCAGCGTCACGGCGCCGCTGGCCGGCACGAGCTGGCCGGCGAGAGTGAGGGGTTCGATGGCGATCTGCAGCCCCGGCGGTAGGGGCAGCCCCAGCACCTGCGTTGTGCGCCAGTTCAGCGGGGGGATGCTGAGGTCGGCTGGGTCGAAGACGATCTCCAGCCTGTCGTCAACAGGGGTGCAGGTTGGCCTGCCGCTGCCGCCCCGGGCGTCGTAGCGGAAGCGTGGGTAGCGGCCGATCGCCAGCCCGCAGCCCGCCTGGGTTTGCAGCTGCAGGCGGGTCATGGCAACAGGCGGGCTTGAGCGGACACAACCCTTCAGGCGCCGCGGAGGCCATCGAGGCTGCCGCGGGCGTGAAGCTCGGCGAGGGCGTCATAGCCGCCGATGAAGGCGCCGTCGATGAACACCTGGGGCACGCTGCCCGGCTGGCTGGGCTCGATCACCCGGTGAGCAATGCCAAGGGTGCGCAGCATGCGCAGCGCCCGCGCTGAGAACGGACAGCCCGGCAGCACCGCCACCTCCACCCGGGGCACCGTGGCGGCCTGGGCCAGGGGCACCATCAGGGGTTCAGCGCTCTGCTGCTCGGGGCCCGGCTCCGCATCGAACAGCCCCACCAGCAGGTCGGCGCCCTTGTACACCAGCGTGCCGGGCTCCAGGTGGCCGCCCCACACCTGGCAGGCGTTGTCGGAGAAGCTCAGGTGCAGGTGCACCTCCTGGGCAGCCACCGTGCCCTGCAGGGTGATGATCTCCAGCTCTCCCGTCAGCACGGTGGGGCCGGCCTCGCCGGGGCACTGGAAGGAGGCCTGGGTGAGGTTCCCCACCACGCTCAGCACGAAGCCATGGCCGCCCTCCTGGGCGGCCAGCTGCTCCAGGGACTGGCGCACGTCGCTGCCGGGTTCGAGGTGCAGGGCCAGAAACCGCATGGGCAGAGGGGCGTGAACGGACGACACCAAGGCCCGCAAATTAGGCCCTCGCCTGGCCCACGGTCGCCCAGCAGACTGCCGCCAGGCTCCGGGGGGCTTCACAATGCGAGCCCGCCAGGGTCCTGTGATCGGCTTTCGTTCGCCCCGCTCCTACACCCTGCTGTCCGTTGGGGCGGCCGTGAGCACCATGGTGATCAAGCTCGCGGCCTGGCGCCTCACGGGATCGGTGGGCCTGTACTCCGACGCGCTCGAATCCCTGGTGAATCTGGCGGCGGCGCTGGGGGCCTTCTGGGCCCTCACCCTGGCGGCCAGGCCCGCCGATCGCGAGCACAACTACGGCCACTTCAAGGCCGAATACTTCTCCAGCGGCCTCGAGAGCGCCCTGATCGTGCTGGCGGCGCTGCTGATCCTGCAGAGCGCCTTTGGCCGGCTGCTGAACCCCCAGCCCCTGCAGCAGGTGGGCCTGGGCCTGATGCTGTCGCTGCTGGCCACGGCCCTCAACGGCCTGGTGGCGGTGCTGCTGTTGCGGGCGTCGCGGCGCTTTGATTCGATCACCCTGCGGGCGGATGGCCAGCACCTGCTCACCGATGTCTGGACCTCCCTTGGGGTGGTTGTGTCCCTGGTGCTGGTGCCGCTCACGGGCCTCACGGTGCTGGATCCCCTGGTGGCGATCGCCGTGGCGGCCAACATCCTGTTCACGGGCTGGCAGCTGCTGCGTGAGACGGCCTCCGGGCTGATGGATCGCTCCCTGGCCGAGCCCGATCAGCAGCGGCTCGCCCGGCTGCTGGCAGCCCGCAGCGGCGATCAGGTGGCCTTCCACGCCGTGCGCACCCGGGTGGCCGGCTCCCGCCGCTTCGTGAGCCTGCACGTGCTGGTGCCGGGTCACTGGAGCGTGCAGCGGGGCCATGACTTCTGCTCCGCCCTGGAGCACGACATTGCCGCTGCCCTGCCTCGCAGCCATGTGTTGACCCACCTGGAGCCGATCGAGGATCCCAGCGCCTGGAACGATGATGGCTTCCAGTGGGATGGCGACCAGGCGGCAGCCCGTGGCTCCGCTTCCCGCTAGCTGCTGGCTTCAGGGGGTCAGAGCGCCCGTCCCGGTGGCTGGGAGCCTGAGGGCGGCAACGGCCTGGGGCTGCGTCGGCCCGGTTCCAGACTGGCCAGAAGGGCTCCCAGCGCCAGCAGACCCAGCAGCCACCAAAGCCGTGGGCGGGGCAGGCGCCGCCCCGAGCCTCCGCTGCGGCGCCTCACCTGCTTCTCGGCCTTGAGGCCGAGCGGGCGCCCGCAGCGCCCGCACACAAAGCGGCCGGCCAGGCTGCGGTCTGCCTTCACCGACCAGCTGCCGCAGCTGGAACAGGCCATCGCGAGGGGGTGGGATCAGGGCTCCAGCATGCCGACCAGCGTGGCTAGGCGGCTGGAGCAGTCGCCTGGCTGCCCCCGTCACCATCAGCGGTCAGCAGATTGATCCGGTAGAGAGTGTCTTCCAGCACATCAGCCGCCAGCTCCCCTGCCCAGCGCTGGGGGCGCTCGGCGCTGCAGCAGGCGTTGAAGGGCTGCAGCACCGTGGTGGGTCGCGGATGGCAGAACTGCACCACGCTCAGGCGGGAGCCGCTGGCGGCGGGATCGGCCATCACCCGGTGCCAGCCGCTGGGGATCAGGCCATTGCTGAGGCGCTCCAGCATCAGGCCGCTGTTGAGGATCACATGGCCCTCGGGCGGCGTGGCCGGCAGCCACTGCTCCCCCACCAACACCTGCAGCCCCGGCGCTGTGGCCCGGGGCAGGGCCGTGATCAGGTTGATGTCGGCGTGGGGGGCAGCCCACAGGTGGCCCCCCGCAGGTGCCTGGGGCATGGGCGGGTAGTGCACCGCTCGGGTGAGGGTGGGCGCCTCGGCCACCATCGCCTCGAAGATCGCCTCATCCAGCCCAAGACCCACGGCGATCACCCGCAGGAAACGGCGCTGTAGCGCGGCGATGGCCGCGTGGAAGGCGGTGAGCACCGCGCTGATGCCCGGCACCGCGGCCTCCGGCAGGCCTTGCTCCGGGTAGAGGAGGGGGTAGCGCCGACGCAGGGGGTGGTGCGCCGGAATCGGCTCCGCCCAGTTGAGCATCTCCTTCCAGTCGGCCCGGGACGCCCCGGCGGCGGTTTCCACCAGGGTGCCGGTGTAGCCGGTCTGGCCACTGGCGCCCTCCACCCGGAAGGCCTGCTTGCGGGGTTGGGGCAGCTGGAAGAACTGCTCCAGCAGGCCATAGGCCTCATCCAGCAGGTCCAGGGGCAGGTCGTGGCTGGTGGTCACGAAGCCGGTGGCCAGGCTGCGGCGCACCCCGTCCACCACGGCCTCACGGGCACGCTGATCGCCCCGCTCGAAGCGCAGCAGGTCAACGTCGAGAACGGCCGGATCGGCAGGCATCGCGGCGCTGCTCAGCGCACGCTGACGCCTTTCCAGAAGGCCACGCGGCCCTGGATCTGGCGGGCGGCCTCCTTCGGTTCCGGGTAGGTCCACACGGCATTGGCGTTCACCGCTCCGTCCACCACCACGTCGTAGTAGTGGGCCTCCCCCTTCCAGCCGCAGACGCTGCGGTGCTCGGAGGGCCGCACCAGGGCGCTGTTGAGGGCCTCGGCGGGGAAGTAGGCGTTCCCCTCCACCATCACGATGTCGTCGCTGCTGGCGATCACGGCACCTTTCCAGCTCGCTTCCATGGTCCATCCGTCAGTGGGCCCATCCTGCCCGCTCGCCCCCGCCCGGTGCGCAGGCGCACACCGCGGCCTTGCCAAACCAAGACCCTTCCCCTTCAGTGGAATCAAGGCATGAGACTCAAGGGAGAGCGTGATGGACCGACCCCCAGCCCTTGCCTCCTGGAGCCACCGCGGTTGCAGCGTTGAGCTGGCCGCCGAACCCTCGGCCCCGCCGCTGTTCCGCATCACCCATGGCAGCGGCGTGCCCCTCGGCCAGGTCTCCAACCTGGAGGAGGCCCGGGAGCTGATCGATCGGGAACTGCCCCTGCTGCGCCAGCGCCTGGCCGCCTCGGCTTGACGCCACCGCTGGAACGGACCCGGGCCAGGCCGATTCCCTTGCCACTGGCAGCTGGGCCAAAGGGCGTTAAGACAGGAGGACCAGCTGGGCGCCGCAGCGCCAGGGCGCCCATGAATCCCACCCTCTCGGAACGGTTGCTGAGCAGGCGTTCGGATGGCTTCTTCCGGGCCCATCCGGCGGCCCCCTGGGACGCGCTGCTGGAAACCCCGGTGGCCCTCCAGACTCTGGCTCTGGTCCAGCCTGCCGTGGAAGCGCAGCCAACCCCAGCCACCTCAGCTCCGACCACCTCAGCTCCGGCCACCTCAGCTCCGGCCACCTCAACGTCAGCCCCCGAGCTCCTGGTTCTGGTTTTGATGGCCGTGGTCTGGCTGGTCGATGGCTGGTTGGCTCTGCGCCAGGGCCTCAGGCGTCGCCCCACGGCCCCTGTCAGCAGCGCTGCCCATGGCAAGGCCCGCCTGGTGGCTGGACCTGCCCGGCCGTCATCCCCCCGGGCCCGTCGCCGCCCGGCCCCTGTGCTGGTGGCATGAGCGGGGCCAGCCCAGCGGGCCCGTCGCCGGCTTCGCCCCTGGGCCCGGACGACTGGCGCCGGGTCCGCGCCGCCCTCATCTACATGGGGCGGGATCTGCATCACCGCTCCTATGCCGTCACCGCGGAGCGCAGAGAACTGCTCTGGCAGGAGATGGATGCCTGCCTGGCCCTGGCGGAGCGGATCCCGGCCGATGGCGACGAAGCCCTGCCAGCGGGGCCTGCTGCGGCAATCATGGGGGCTGCCGATCCCCCAGCAGCCCATGCCTGAGCCACGCCCAGCCCCCTATCCGCCTGCTCCTAAGACCGCCCTCTCCCCTGACCCGGCCGCACGGCGCTGGCGCCAGCTGCTGGCCAGCGCGGCCCTGGCCGTCGGCCTGCCCCTGGCCCTGCCTGCCGCCGCCGCTGCCATGCCCGCCTCCGGGGCCGGTGAACCCGGCGTAGCCCGCCTGAGCGGTGAGGCCGTCTACGGCTTTGGCTGTGTCGAAGCTGAGGGGAGCTACTGGATCGGCCTCGGCCTGATCCCCAAACCCTCCTTCAATGTGGTGACGAACCCGATGGCGGTGCCGGCCCTCAGCTCCACGAATCTGGCCCCGGTGGCTGAGATCACCGGGGCCGTGGGTGCCGGATCGATCGCCCACCGCTGCACCAGCATCGCCACCCGCCTCACCAACCTGGCCCTGGCCACCGGCACCGCCTCGCCCCTGGGCATCCTCACCCTCACGGAGTTCCTGCAGGCCGGCATGGTGGCCGGTCAGCCGGTGATCGCCATCGGCCAGCTTGCCCTGCCCGACGTGCTGGCCACCCTGCCCCAGGGCAGCGATCCCCAGCAGGCCCTCGATCGCGTCAGCGAGCGCATCCGCGCCGTGTCCACGGGCCCGGCCATCGCCGAGGTGCTGCTGCGGGAGGGGCTGGTGGAGTTTGTCGAGGTGCCGCTCGACTGAGCTCTGGGCGCTGCACGAGGGGAATGGCGGCTGGTCAGTCCAGGCTGTTGGGCCCCAGCCGCTGCTGGCCCCCCAGGGCTTCCAGCCACACCACCACAGCCAGCCAGTGCAACCCCACCGCCGACCAGAGCGAGCCGGTGAGGCCGTAGACGAGCACGCAGGCGCTGCCCAGCAGGGTGCACTGCAACAGGAAGCGGGGGTCGTCAGAGACGGCCCGGCCCTGGGGGTACCAGAGGCGGGCCGCCAGGGGGTGGTAGGCCACGAACAGACCCACGCTCAGAGCCCCCCAGGCCGCCATGGCGGGGCCAGGCACCCCTTCGAGCGGATGGGGGAGCAGCAGGCCTCGGAAGATCAGCTCCTCAACCAGCGCCGGCAGCACCAGCAGAGCAGCGGCGCGGCGCAGCAGGCCGGGCCAGCCTGCCCCGCCCTGCCCTCCCCAGCGCCAGGCTCCGTTCAGGAAGCCGCTGGCGAATCCAATCCCCAGGGCCAGGGCGCCATACAGCAGCAGCACCAGCACCGAAAAGCCGAGGGGAGCCCCCAGCAACGGTGGCACCAGGCCATCCATCAGCCGCGGCACCAGGGTGCCCACCACCGGCAGATGCCCGAGCACGGTGGTGGGGGCGACCGGCTCCAGCGCGGGGTTGTTGCCGGGGATCTGGTTGGTGCGCAGGATCCAGAGCGGCAGCCCCTGGCGCAGGAACACGGTGGCGAGGCCGTCATGGGCCCGGCGCGGCAGCATCGAGCGCAGGCTGAGCAGCACCGCCACCGGCCCCTGGTTGGCCATGAAGGCGGGCTGGGCGACCCCGCCTGGGGAGTCCTGGCGCAACCCCGTGCCGGCCATGGCGGTCACCTGGGCGTTGTGGCGCCAGTCGGGGCGCACCATGCCGAAGGGCGTGAGCAGCTCCTCGAGGCCCCGCCCCAGGCGACTCAGGCGGCTGTCCGGATCAGGCGCGATCCCGGCCAGCCGTTGTTCGGCGCGCAGTTGATCCAGGGCGATCCAGAGGGCCTGGCTGGAATCCTGCACACAGGAGGTGGCAGGCGTCACCAGCGCCACGCCGTGGCCATCGCCCGTGCGGTAGCGGGCACTGATGATTTCCGCCTGCAGGGCCAGGGCATCCAGCAGCGGCCCGTCCAGGGGCACGAGCACATCCGAGAAGGGGCGGGTGCCCAGCCAGCCCCGCTGCAGGTTGCCGGCGTAGGCGCTCCAGTCCTGGCTGCCCGAGACGATGCCGTTGGGGTTGTTGGCATAGATCTGGTGGTAGCGCAGATCGAGCTGGGGCTCGCCGCTGAATGGATCCAGCACCACTTCGGCCTCGCCGAGGGCCAGATGGCCGGTGGTGGTCCAGGCCGGGGAAGGTTCGCCATCGCGTCCGCCGATGCCGCCGAACAGATGGATCAGCAGGGCCCGCTGCCCGGGTTGCGCCAGGGGCAGCTCCTCGGGCTTCGAGGTGATGGCGGTGCTGGTCAGCGTGCCCCCGCGCAGGGCTGCTTTCGCCCAGTTTTCGCGGTCGATCTCCCTCAGCCCTGCGGCCGTGCCTCGCACCACCTGCGTGGGCTTGAGGCCCAGCAGGGCCCGCGGCTGCAGCGCCTGCACGGTGAACACCCCATCGGGGCCCGGGGCGCCGCTGATCAGCCAGCCCTCGGGGTTCAGCTCCGAGGCCACCAGCCCGCTCGGATCCAGCATCACCCGCCCGAAGCGATCCGGCGGCAGCTTCGGAATCCTGATCGACTCCTCCACCCCGGAGAAGTCAGCGTCGGAGCGGTCGTAGTGCCGCACCCGCCAGCGGTGGGGATCGCCGCTGCTGCTGTCGCGCCCCAGCACGGTGACCAGCCCCAGCCAGCGCCCAGTGGTCTGCAGCGGCGGCTTGCTGATCCGCAGCGTGTCGCCCTCGAGGCTCACCCCTTCCAGCCGCACACTGACGCTGTCCTGGGGGCGGGCTCCGGCCAGGGACTGCAGCGGCCCCACGGCCAGGCGGCCATCCAGGCGGGTGGGCACCACGTTGGCGGCGGCAGCGGCGTCACGGGCGGCCTGGCCCAGGCGCACATCGGTGCTCACGGCCTCCACCATCGCCTGCAGGCGGGGCTGGTCGGCCCAGCTGAGGCCGAGCCGCTGGCCGATCAGGGCCTCCTGGCCCGGTGGCGCCTGCTCCAGATCCAGCCACACCCAGTCGCCGCGGCGCAGGGCCTTCTCCTCCACCGAGGGCAGGATCAGCTGTCCCATCCAGTCGGCATGGGGCCGGTAGAGCTGCCGATCCGGTTGCAGGGCCAGGGGGTAGTAGGCGCTCTGGCTGAACGGGGAACGGTTGGCCAGGGCTTCACTGCTCTCCGGCAGGGGCCGCTCCGGGCTGCCCTGGCGCAGCGGCATCGCCTGCAGCCCCGGCCGCAGCGGGCCCAGGGGCAGCAGGGTCAGCACGAGGGCCAGCAGCCCCGCCAGCAGAGCCTGGAGCGCGCGCAGACGGACAGGGCTGCTCATGGTGACGTCACCGTACCGAGCACCACCCGGGAGCCCCGCTCCGAAGCGATCACCTCAAGCCCGCAGCGGATCCGCTCCCGCAGGGCGCCCACGTGGCTGATCAGGCCGATCATGCGTCCGCCCTCCCGCAGGCGATCCAGTTCATCCATGGCCAGTTGCAGGCTGTCCGCATCGAGGCTGCCGAACCCCTCATCGATGAACAGCGTGTCAAGGGCCACGCCGCCGCTGTGGGCCTGCACCGTATCCGCCACCCCCAGGGCCAGGGCCAGGGAGGCCTGGAAGGTCTCACCCCCCGACAGGCTCGACACCTCCCGCTCCTCGGCGGTGTAGGCGTCCAGCACCCGCAGGCCGAGGCCCGCCTGGCTGCCGCGCCGTTGGCCGCTGGCATCGGAGTGCCGCAGTTCGTAGCGGCCAGCGGTCATCTGGCCCAGCCGCTGGTTGGCGTAGCCGCAGATCTCTTCCAGGTAGGCGGAGAGCACCCAGCGCTGCAGGGAGATGTTCGGTTCGCTCCTGCCCTGGCAGCGGGCCGCCACCCCCTGCACCAGGTCACTGTGGGTCAGCTCCGCGGCGAGCTCGTTCTCCCCCTGCCGATGCCGCGCCAGCAGGTCAGTGATGGCGGCGCAGGCGCCTTCGGCGCGGGTGAAGCGGGCCAGGGCCGTTCTTCGGGCCGCATCGCTGGCGGCCAGGGCCGCCTCGGCGCCGGCCAGGTCTGGGCTGGGTTCCGGGAGCTGTTGCAGGGCCGGCTCGGCGAGCACCTTCTGCTGCAGCTGCAGGTCCAGCTCGAACTGCCGCAGACGGGTGGTCCAGGTCTGACGCTGCTCCGAGGCGGCGAGGGCCTCGGCCAGGGCGCGGCGATCGGCGAAGTCCGCTGTCACCAGGTCGGTGTCCAGGCGGCGCCGCGCCTCCGCCTCCCGGGCCGCCGCCGTGCTCCACAGCCGGGCCGCCTCCGCCAGGGCCTCGAAGCCCGCCCGCAGCGCCTGGGCTTCCTCGAGCAGGGGGCTGGGGTCGTGGTCGCCCCCCAGGCCCTGCTCCAGCCGCGCCTGCAACGTGGCCGCGTGCTGCTGTTGCTGGGCCAGCCGCTCACGGTGGCTGCCGCCCTCCTCCCGCAGCTCCTCCAGCCGCTTGCGGTAGCGCTGCAGCCGCTGATCGACGCTGGCGACGTCCTGCTCCAGCTGCGGCAGTGCCTTGGCGTCCTGCTGGGCCTTGGTGAGGGCCGCTTGCGCCGCTTGTGCGGCCTCGGCTGCCTGGGCTGGCGGGGAGGTCTGCATGGCCGGCCCGGTCACAGGGCTGTCGCCCCAGCCCAGTTGCCGCAGCTGGGCCTCCAGGCCCTCCAGCAGCGCCTGCTGCCGCGCCTGGCCTGCGCGCGCTTCGGAAAGAGCCTGGGTGGCCAGCTCCAGTTGGCGCTCCGCCGCCTCCATGGCCTGATCGGCCACGGCATCGGCCTGGGCCGCCGCCGGCTGGGGATGGTCCAGGGAGCCACACACCGGGCAGGCCTCGCCGGCCTGCAGGCCAGTGGCCAGGCGGCCGGCCATGCCCTGGAGCTGCCGTTCGCGCAGGTCGAGCTGGTGGCCTCGCGCCTGCTGTTGCCGCGCTTCCGCTGCCAGGGCCGCCCCGGCAGTGCTCCCCAGCTGCTGCTGGGCCCGCTGCCACTGCTGCAGGGTCTGGGTGAGGGACTGGGCCGCCCTGGCCCTCTGTTCCAGCCCTGCCAGCCCATCCCGGGCGGAACGGCAGGCCTGCAGCCGTTCCAGCAGGCCACTGCGGCCCTGCTCCTGCTCGGCCACCTTTTCCTCGCCCTGGCGGCTGCGGTCCATGGCCTCCTGGAGGGCCAGGCTCACCTCCTGAATCGCCTGGCGGGCCTGGTGAGCTTCCCGGGCCAGCCCCAGCAATTGCTCGAGCTCCCGCTCCCGGGTGGCCAGCAGATTGAGGCAGCCGCTGAGGAGCCGGGGCTCGGGGCATTGCTTCAGATCCAGCTGGGCTACGGCCTCAGGCAGCTGCTGGGCCCGATCCCGCTGCTGCCGCAACTGGTTGAGCTGCTCAGCGCAGCTGCTGGCGGCCTGCTCCAGCTGCTGCTGGGCGGCGGCGGCGGCCTCCAGGCTGGGGCGCGCCGCTTCGGCGCGCTCGGCGCGCTGAGTGACTTGCCTTAGGGCCGCGATCGCCGGCAGCTCCTGTTCCAGGGCCTGCAGCCGCAGGCGAGCCTGCTGACGCCGTTGCCACTGCTCCAGCTGGCTGCGGCAGTCCCCCAGGGCGCTCTGGCGGCCGCTGAAGACCGCCTCTGCCGCTGAAAGCTGCTCCCTGGCCTGCCGCAGCAGGCCCTCGATCGCAGCCTGCACGGCGGCGCGCTCGGGGGGGCCACCATCGGTGAGCTCCAGCTGCTGCGGCCACTCCCTCTGCCAGGGCGCCCAGGCCTCGGCGATCTGGCTGAGGGTCTGCCGTTGCTGGCTCTGCCGCTGCTCCAGCTGGTCCCGGGCCTGCCTGGCCTGCTCCGAGAGCCACTCCGTGGCCCGTTGGTAGAGGGCCGTGTCGAAGAGGGTCTTGAGCAGGGTTTCGCGCTCCTCGGGCCTGGCCCGCAGCACATCGGCGAAGCGGCCCTGGGGCAGCAGGATCACCTGCCGGAACTGGGCGGCGTCCAGCCCCACCAGCCGCCCCACCTCGCGCCCCACCTCGGCGATCCCAGAGGCCACCGGTTGCCGTTCCTCCCCCTGGCAGCGCCAGAGGCTGGCCCGGGCGGGCTTGCTGGTGGTGCCCTCGCCGCGGCTCTTGGCCACCTCGCAGGCGGCCTGGCGCTCCACCCGCCAGCGTGCTCCGGCGGCGGAGAACTCCAGCGCCACCTGGGGAATGGCCTGGGGCGGCGCATGGTCGGAGCGCAGGCCCTTGACGCTGCGTTCCCCGCTCACGTCGCCGTAGAGGGCGAAGCAGAGGGCATCGAGCAGGTAGGTCTTGCCGGCACCGGTGCTGCCGTGGATCAGGAACAGGCCATCGCGGGAGAGGGCATCGAAGGGGATCGTCACCGCCTCGGCGTAGGGCCCGAAGGCCTGCATCTCCAGCTGATGCGGCCTCATCGCTCCCCCGTTCTGCCGGCTGCCGCCAGGGCCTGCCGCAGCAGCTGCTCCTCCGCCGGCAGCGGAGGGCGGCCCTGCTGATCGGCGAAGAAGGCCAGCAGGCGCTGTTCCGGACTGCTGGCGGCCCGGATCCGCTGGCTGCGGGCGCTGCTGCTCAGGCCTTCGCCCTCGGGACGCCGGTGCCGCAGTTCCACGACATGGGGGAAGCGCTGCCGCAGCCGCGCCATCGCCTGCTGGGGCAGCAGCGGGTCGGTGAGCTCGGCCCGCACCCAGGCCTGCTCGGCAGAGGCCAGCTCGGGATCCCGCAGCAGTTTCTCCAGGTCGCCGCTGAGGCTGCGCAGGGGCCGCCCCACCCCCAGGGGAACCGCCTCCACACTGGGGCTGCCATCGGCGGCGAGCTCCACCAGCCGCACCGACTTCACATGGCTCTCCTCCGAGAAGGAGTAGGGCAGGGGGGTGCCGCTGTAGGCCAGGCGCGGACCATCCAGCTGCTGGGAGCGGTGCAGGTGGCCGAGCGCCACGTAGTGGAAGCCCCCGAACATGGCCACCGGCACCGCTTCGGCATGGCCCACCGAGAGCTCCCGCTCCGACTCCGAACTGCTGCCGCCTGCCACGAAGGCATGGGCCACCAGCACCGAGCGGCTGCCGGGGCGGCGGGCCAGGTCGGCACGGATGCGGTTGAGGGCCAGCTCGGTGACCTCCGGGTGGCGCAGGCGCTGGCTGGTGAGGGGCTGCTCCGCGTTCTGTTGCAGACCGGGCCCATCCAGCAACGGCTCCAGGTAGGGCAGTGGATAGATGGCCACGGGGCTGCCGCCAGAGCGGGGGCTGAGCAGCACGGGTTGATCGGAGCGCTGCCAGCGGCCCCGGATCGTCACCTCCAGCGCCGAAAGCAGCTCGTCGTACACCGACACGCGCACGTGGGAGTCGTGGTTGCCGGCGATCGCCACCACCGCCGCCCCGTTGCTGCGCAGGCGGGCCACGGTGTCGGTGAACAGGCGCACCGCCTCCGCCGGGGGGATGGCGCGGTCGTAGAGGTCGCCGGCGATCACCACCAGCTCCACCGCTGCCTCGCGGCTGAGCTCCACCAGCCGGTCCATGGCCTCGGCCTGGGCGGCCAGCAGGTCGTGGCCGTGGAAGCTGCGGCCCAGATGCCAGTCGGAGGTGTGCAGCAGCCGCACCGCGGAGCCCTCACTGACCGCCATTGTGGAGCCTGCGGTCGCCGGGCACGGCCCGGCCGCGTCGATGCCGTTGTCCACTGCGCCGATCAGCCCTTTTGCGCCCCTGCCCCTGGAGGCCCTGCCGCCGCTGCCGCCGCTGCAGCTGGCCGTGGTGGGCCATGTGGAGGTGGTCACGTTCCTGGAGGTGGAGCACCTGCCCCGGCCGGGCGAGATCCTCTCCTGCCCCTCCGCCCTGGAGTTGCCGGCGGGGGGCGGCGCCGTGGTGGCCGTGCAGCTGGCGCGGCTGCTGGGGCGGCCGGTGCCCTTCTTCACCGCCCTGGGCAGGGATGCCGTGGGGGAGCAGGCGGCGGCGGCGCTCACGGCCCTCGGCCTCGACCTCCAAGTCGCCTGGCGTCAGGCGCCGACCCGCCGCGGCCTCACCTTTGTGGATCGCAGCGGCGAGCGCACGATCACCGTGATCGGCGAGCGGCTCAGTCCCGAGGCCGCCGATCCCCTGCCCTGGGAGAGCCTGGCCGGGCTGGATGGCGTGTTCGTGACGGCCGCCGATGTCGCGGCCCTGCGCCAGGCCAGGGCGGCGCGGCTGCTGGCGGCCACGCCCCGGGTGCGGCTGCCGGTGCTGCAGCAGGCCGGGGTGCGGCTCGACGCCCTGATCGGCAGCGGCCTCGATCCAGCCGAGCAGGTGCCGCCGGGGGCCCTCGATCCCGCCCCGACCCTGCGGATCGCCACCGCGGGGGCAGCCGGCGGCGAGGCCTGGCCGTTCGGGGCCTTTCTGGCGCCCCCGCGGCAGCGTCCAGTGCTCGACAGCTACGGCGCCGGCGACAGCTTCGCCGCCGGAGTGAGCGCCGGCCTGGCGGCGGGCTGGGAGGCGGCACTGGCGATCAGCCTGGGCTGCCACTGCGGCAGCGCCTGCCTCGATGGCCGGGGCCCCTATGCGGGCCAGCTCCATGCCGGCCAGCTGCGGGGCGGCAGCGACGCTGTCACGGCACCAGATTGACGAGCTTGCCCGGCACCACGATCACCCGGCTGGGGGGCTTGCCCTCCAGCCACTTGGCGGCGATGTCGCTGGTCAGGGCGATCCGCTCCAGGGTGGCCTTGTCCGCATCGGCCGGCACCTCGAGGTTGCCGCGCACCTTGCCCTTCACCTGGATCACCAGGGGAATCGTGTCGCGCACCAGGGCCGTGGCATCCACCTGGGGCCAGGCCTGGCCGTGGATGCTGCCACCGCCTTCCAGCTGGCTCCAGAGCTCCTCGGCCAGGTGGGGAGCAAACGGTGCCAGCAGCAGCAGCAGGCTGGCCAGGGCCTCCCGGGCCACGGCGGTGCCGCTGGCCTCCAGGTGTTCGGCCATGGCATTGCTGAGCTTCATCAGCTCGGCGATGGCGGTGTTGAACTGAACATCGCCGTCGAGGTCGTCGCTCACCGCCGCGATGGCCGTGTGCACGGCGCGGCGCAGCTCCCGCTCGGCTGGGCTGAGTTGCGGCGGGTCAGCGCTGCCGAGGCCGCTGGAAGGGCCCTCCGAACTGAACCCAGCCAGCCGCAGGCCCCTGGCCTGGGCCGCCTCCACCAGCCGCCAGAGGCGCTGCAGGAAGCGGAACTGGCCCTCCACGTCGGCATCGTCCCACTCGAGATCCTTCTCCGGGGGTGCCTTGAACAGGATGAACATGCGGGCCGTGTCGGCGCCGTAGCGCTCGATCACCCGGGCTGGATCGACGCCGTTGTGCTTCGACTTCGACATCTTTTCGTAGTAGGTGTCGAGCACCTCGCCGCTGATCGGATCGCGGGGGTCGGTGGGGTCAGCCACATCGGCCGGGGCGATGTAGTGGCCGCTGCCGGGGTTCCTGTAGGTGATGCCCTGCACCATGCCCTGGGTGAGCAGCCGCTGGAAGGGTTCATCGAAACCCAGCAGGCCGCGGTCCCGCAGCACCTTGGTGAAGAATCGGGCGTAGAGCAGGTGCAGGATGGCGTGCTCGATGCCGCCCACGTACTGGTCCACCGGCAGCCAGCGGTCCACCGCCTCACGGCTGAAGGGCAGGGCGCTGTTGTGGGGATCGCTGTAGCGCAGGTAGTACCAGCTGGAGCACATGAACGTGTCCATGGTGTCGGTTTCGCGGCGGGCCGGCCGGCCGCAGCTGGGGCAGTCCACCTGCCACCAGCTCTCCAGCTGGGCCAGGGGTGAGCCGCCCTTGCGGCTGATCGCCACATCCCGGGGCAGCTCCACCGGCAGCTGCTCCGCCGGCACCGGCACCACGCCGCAGCTCTCGCAGTGGATCATCGGGATCGGGCAGCCCCAGTAGCGCTGGCGGGAGATCAGCCAGTCGCGCAGACGGAACTGCACCTTGCCCTCACCCCAGCCCTGCTGCTCGGCGGCGGCGGTGATCGCGGCCTTGGCCTCGGCGCTGGCGAGCCCGGTGAAGGGGCCTGAGTGAATCAGCATGCCTGCTTCGGTCCAGGCGCCGCCCTCGTAGGCGTGCTCGTCGCTGCCCTCCGGGATGATCACCTGCAGCACCGGCAGCTCGTACTGCCGGGCGAACACGAAATCGCGCTGGTCGTGGGCGGGCACGCCCATCACGGCGCCGGTGCCGTAGTCAGCCAGCACGTAGTCGGCGATCCAGAGCGGGATCAGGGCGCCGCTGGCGGGGTTGCGCACCCGGGCGCCGATGGGGATGCCGCGCTTGGGGCTGTCGTCTGCCGTGCGCTCCAGGTCGCTCTGGCGGCTCACCAGATCGCAGAAGGCCGTCACCGCCAGCTCCTGCTCGGGACTGGTGAGCGGCGCCACCAGGGGATGCTCCGGCGCCAGCACCACATAGGTCACGCCGTAGAGGGTGTCAGGGCGGGTGGTGAACACGCGGATGCGCTGGTCGCTGTCGCGGCCGTCGGCATCGACCACGGCAAAGCTGAGTTCAGCGCCCGTGCTGCGGCCGATCCAGTTGGCCTGCATCGTGCGCACCCGCTCCGGCCAGCCCGTGAGCTTGGGCAGGTCGTCGAGCAGCTGGTCGGCGTAGGCGGTGATCTTCAGGAACCACTGGCGCAGGCGACGCTTCTCCACCAGGCGCCGGAGCGCCAGGAGCGGCCCTCACCGTCCACCTGTTCGTTGGCGAGCACCGTCTGGTCCACCGGGTCCCAGTTCACGGTGGCCTCCTTCTGATAGGCCAGGCCGGCGGCGTGGAACTGCAGGAACAGCCACTGAGTCCAGTGGTAATACTCGGCGTGGCAGGTAGCCACTTCCCGGTCCCAGTCGATCGAGAGGCCCAGCCGCTGCAGCTGGCTGCGCATGGCGGCGATGTTGCGGTCGGTCCAGGAGCCGGGGTCGACGCCCCGCTCGATCGCCGCGTTCTCCGCCGGCAGCCCGAAGGCATCCCAGCCCATCGGCTGCAGCACCGCCCTGCCGCGCATGCGCTGCACCCGGGCGATCACATCGGTGATCACGTAGTTGCGCACATGGCCCATGTGCAGGTTCCCCGAGGGGTAGGGGAACATCGACAGGGCCACGAAGGGCTCGCCGCCTCCGTCGGCGTCAGCGCCGCTTCCGGGCTGCGGCTCGGGGGTGCGGTAGGCCTGCTGTTCGTCCCAGAACGCCTGCCAGCGCTCTTCGATGACCTGCGGTTGGTAGCGGTTGCTCTCGCTCACGTCAGCAGGTCGGAATCCCAGCTGTGATCGTGCCACAGGCCTGGGGAGCGTCGATTTCAGCCCAGGGAGCGGATCAGGCTCACCTGGTCGCGGTTGATCAGGGTGAGTGGCGGTCCTTCGGGGGGATCGCCGCTCTGCTGCAGCGCGATGGCGTGGACGTCCTGCCAGCGGATCAACCCTTCGAGTGCCGGTCCGCCGCTGACCTGGATCGCCACGGTCTGGCGCCGGCGGATCAGGTCCTGCACGTGGCGGACGCTGGGCAGGGAGGTGTCGAGAACGCTGGAGCGGGCTTCGAGGAAGCTCTGCATAGGATTCACACCAGGTTGGGGACCTCCCATCGTGCTGCAGTACAGCAAATACCAAGGGCTGGGCAACGACTTCCTGATGCTCGATGCACGCGAGGCCGCCAGCAGCGATGACGGCTTCGGGCTGACAGCGGAGCGCATTCAGCTGCTCTGTGATCGGCGCTTCGGCATCGGCGCCGATGGCCTCATCCTGGCCCTGCCGCCCCGAGAGGGCGGCGAGCTGCGGATGCGCATCTTCAACGCCGACGGCAGCGAGCCGGAGATGTGCGGCAACGGCATCCGCTGCCTGGCCCGCTTTCTCGCCGACAGCGACGGCGACCTCCCTGGCCGCTCCTGGCAGATCGAAACCCTGGCGGGTCCCATCGTTCCCGAGTTGCAGGCCGATGGCAGCGTGCGGGTGGACATGGGGGCCCCCTTTCTGGAGCCAGATGCCGTTCCCACCACCCTGGAACGCGGCGAGGCCGGCATCCCCGCCGGAATCCTGGAGGCCGCCGGCGAGCGCTTCGCGGTGGGGGCCGCGGGCATGGGCAACCCCCACGTGGTGATCCCGGTGCCGGATGTGGAGGCGATCGACCTGGAGCGCTTTGGCGCGGCCCTGGAGGTGCATCCCGCCTTCCCCGCCCGCACCAACGTGCATTTCGTGCAGGTGCTCGATCCCGGCCATCTGGTGATGCGGGTGTGGGAGCGCGGCGCTGGCCCCACCCTGGCCTGCGGCACCGGCGCCTGCGCCACCCTGGTGGTGTGCCACCGCCTTGGCCTGGCCGATCGGCGCGCCCGTCTCGACCTGCCCGGGGGCCCGCTGCTGATCGCGTGGGACTCCGCAAGCGACCACCTGCTGATGACCGGTCCCGCCGAGGCGGTGTTCGATGCGGTGCTGGCCCCCTCCCTCTGGGACCAGGCCGTTACCCCAGCAGAGATCACCGCCGAGGCAGCATCTGCCGCTTCTGAGCCTCTGGCCGACTCCACCGTGCCGCCTGCTGCCCCTGACCAGCCCCCCGCCATCGACTGCGCCACGGTGTGCGCCCAGGGCTGCATCCGCCCGGAGGCCTGCCCCTCCGCCCAGGCCCGGGCCCGAGTGGCGGCCCTGCTCAGCTCCAGCTCCCTCGACGACCTGGTGAACCTGGCCACCACGTCTCTGGAGGACCGCACCCGCGCCCGCGCTGAACGCCCCTCCAGCTTCGGCGGCTGACGCGGTGGTGGCTGAGCTGGCACCGCTTGATCCGGCACCGCTCTACCTCGATGCCTGCGCCACCGCTCCGCCGGCGCCGGAGGTGCTGGCGGCCATGGCGGCGGCCCAGCGCACCGCCTGGGCCAACCCCTCCAGCCTGCACGGCTTCGGCCTGGAGGCCGCCGACCTGCTGGAGCGCTGCAGGATGCGCATCGCCGCCGGCCTCGGCTGCGGCGCCGACGCCTCGTGTTCAGCTCGGGGGGCACCGAGGCGATCCACATGGCCCTGCTCGGTGCGGCGGCTCCCTTGGCGCCGGGTCGTCTGCTGCTCTCGGCCGTGGAGCATCCCGCCACCACGGCAGCGGCGGCACGGCTTGAGGAGCGGGGCTGGCAGGTGCAGACGGTGCCGGTGGACCGTGCCGGCCGCCTCGACCTGGCGGCGTTCGAGGCGCTGCTGGAGCCGCCCACCCGGCTGGTGTCGATCATCTGGGGCCAGAGCGAGGTGGGCACGGTGCAGGCGATCGAGCCCATCGGTGCCCGCTGCCGCCAGGCCGGGGTGCCCCTGCATGTGGATGCGGTCCAGCTGGTGGGCCACCGGCTGTTCAACTTCGACCAACTGCCGGTCGATCTGCTCAGTTGCGCTGCCCACAAGCTGCAGGGGCCCAGGGGCGTGGGAGCCCTGCTGGTGCGGCCAGGGCTGCCCTTCGTTGCGCCCATGCGCGGTGGCGGCCAGGAGGGCGGCCGCCGCGGCGGAACCGAGCCCGTGCCGCTGGTGGCCGGGTTTGCAGCGGCCCTGGAGCTGGCCCAGGAGCGCCTTCGGCAGCACGACGGCCAGGACCCGCTGGCTGCCCAGCGCGATCAGCTGCTGGCCGCGCTGCTGCGGCAGCCTGGCCTGGAGCTCACCGGTGTCGATCCACGCCAGGCCCCACTGCAGCGGCTGCCGCACCACATCAGCCTGCTGGCCCGCGGCAGCGGCGGCGAGCCGTTGTCGGGACGGCAACTGGTGCGGGCTCTGTGGCGCCATGGCCTGGCCACCAGCAGTGGCTCGGCCTGCAGCAGTGGCTCCAGCGCCACCGGGCTGGGGGCCAGCCCGGTGCTGCGGGCGATGGGGTACTCCACGGCTGCGGCCGCCGCGGGCCTGCGGCTGAGCCTGGGCCCCTGGCTTGATGCCGCCAGCCTGGAGCTGGTGCCGCCGGCCCTGGCGGCAGCCTGGAGGGAGCTGGATCAGCGATGCCCTGGTTAAGGTCGCCCCACTCCCGGCCCGTGGAACCCCCGGCCTGACCATGCTCCCTGCCGATCTGCGAACAGCCGAGGCCGAGGCCCTGCAGGCCATTCAGGCTGCCCTCGACAGCGCCAGCAAAGGCCTCTGGACCGCCGAGCTCCGCTTCGAGGGGCTGAGGCTGATGCCCGTGGCCCTGCGCCTGCTGGCGAACCTCGGCCAGGGTCGCGATGACCTCCGCATGCTGTTCCCAGACGCCGGCGCCACGGCTCTGGCCAAGCGCGATGCCCCTGACCTGGCCCCCCAGCTGGGCAGCCTGCGGGACCAGATGCGGCTGCAGCAGGCCGATGGCGGCAGCGAGGGGGTGATCCTTCTGGTGGCGCCGACCCCGGCCGATTACGAGGAGGTGGAGCAGGTGTGCGCCCTGCACCGGGGACTGGTGCTGATGCTGAACGGCAGCCTGGAGGATGCCGCTGTGGGCATCGGCAGCGTGGCCCGCGAACGCCGCAAGGGCTTCCTCTCCGGCTGGCAGAGCGCCTACGCGCTGATTCCCCTGGGCGATGGAGCGCTGCGGCGCGCTTACCCCGCCGCCTGGGAGCTCTACCGCCGCGACCCCGACGGCCATCGCTTTGTGGCCGGTTTTGAGCAGAAACCCGATGCCGAGCAGCGCACCGAGGCCCTGGCGGGTGAGGGCGGTGCCGGCATGGCCGGCAGCCTCAAGGCCCTGGACAGCCTCATCGAAGGCCTGCAGAACTGAAGCGGCGCCCCACCGTTCAGGGCCAACTGGTGCGGGCTGGCCAACGTCTTTACAGTGCGCCGAACGCTGCGCCTGCCGATGAGCCCCGAGACCTCTGCCGCCAGGCCCCGTCGCTGGAGTGTGGTGGATGCCGCTGCCCTGGCTGCCGTGGTGCTTGCCGCCGCGGGCGTGATCTGGAGCCCGAAGCTCTCCGGGGCCGTGGCCCAGGCCACTGGCGATGTGGTGCCTGTGACGGTGCTGGTGGATGTGCGCGGCGTGCCCGTGGCCGACCCTGCCGGCCTGATTGAGGCCGCCAGGGCCGAGGGCAAGGTGGCGATCGTGATCCGCAACCAACCCCACGGCTCGGTGGATATCGAGCGCATCCAGCCCCTGCAGCGGCGCCTGCTGGCCGTTCAGCCGGATGGCTCCGTGGTCACGGCCACTGATCCCACCGGCCGCGACTTCAGCAACCTCGACGCCCGCTTCGTGCTCAAGGCCCAGGGCCGCAAGGCGAGCGGCGGCGTGGTGTTCGGCAACCAGACCGTGAAGGTCGGAGCTCCGATCGAGATCGAGGGCCAGGGCTACCGGGTCAACGGCAACGTCACCGGAATCGCCATCGAGGAGGGCTGACATGCCTGGTTTCAACCGCCGTCTGACCCGCCTGGCGCCGGGCCTGGCCCTGCCCCTGAGCCTTGGCCTGCCCCTGCTGGCCAGCGCCGCCCAGGCCCAGACCAGGCCGGCGATCAGGGCCTTCGAGCTGGAGCCGGCCCCCCTGGCCCAGCTGCCGGCGGCGCCACCGCCGATCGGCCTGCCCAAGCTCCAGACCCAGGTCAGCTGTCCAGCCCTGCAGCAGCGGGTTCAGAGCGTGCTGGGTGGCGAGGCCGGTGTCTGGAGCGTCACGATCGCCGATGGCCGAGGCCAGCTGCTGGCCGATGTGAATGGCCTGCGGCCGCGGGTGCCCGCCTCCAACGCCAAGCTCGTGAGCACCGCCTACGCCCTCGATCGGCTGGGGCCGGACTACCGCCTCGCCACCCGCCTCTGGCGCCTTCCCGATGGCTCCCTGCGGCTCACCGGCGAGGGCGACCCCGATCTGGCCCTGCCCCAGCTGCAGCGGCTCACGAAACTGGCCATGGGCTCCGGCGGCTCCAGTGGTCAACCGGGCTCTCAGGTGCGCCTGCAGGTGGCCGAGGAACCCAAGCAGGCCTGGTGGCCGCGGGGCTGGAGCGTCGATGACCGCTACTACGCCTACGGCGCACCGATCACCCGGTTGGCGGTGACCAGCAACGCCATCCACGACTCGGTGCTGAACCCACCCTCCCGGCTCCAGACCCTGATGCAGCGCAGCGCCAGCCAGCAGGGCGGCAGCCTCCAGGTGGTGTTTGTGGCCGCCACCAACCCGGTTCCCGCCGAGGCCGTGCTGCTGCACCAGGAGAACTCGGCGCCCATGCACAATCTGCTCAGCCTGGCCAACACCGAGAGCCACAACTTCACCGCCGAGGTGTTGATGCGTCAGGCCGCCGGCAGCTGGAACCTCACCCAGGCCCAGCAGCTCACCACCCAGTGGCTGGCCCAGCAGGGCGTACCCATGCAGGGCGTGCGCGTTGCCGATGGCAGCGGCCTGGACCGCACCAATCGCCTCACCAGCCGTTCGGTGACGGCCCTGCTGCTGCGCATGGACCAGCACCCCTACAGCAGAAACTACCTGGCCTCAATGGCGGTGGCCGGCCAGCGCGGCACCCTGCGGCACCTCTACAAGGGCACCCCCCTGCAGGGCCAGTTCTTCGGCAAAACGGGCACCCTCAGGGGCGTGCGTTCGATCAGTGGGGTGCTGCTCACCAGCCGAGGCCCCCGCTACGTGAGCGCGATCAGCAATGGATCCGGCAACCCCAACACCCGCATCGGCCAGCTGCTGCGCCAGGCGCAGCAGACCCAACTCTGCCCGGCCTGATCAGCCGGCCAGCTGGCCCAGGCGGTTGGCAAGCCGGCGGCGGCGACCACCGCCGCCGATCGCCGTGGGCTCGGCCGTTGCGGCCGCCTTGGTGGTGTCCTGCTGCATGTCGGGGGTCTGCAGGCGCACCAGCTCGCGCCGGCCACTCACCACCACCTGGTTGAGCTCCTTCAGCCGGCCTTCCAGTTCACCGAGCACCTGTTCGGCGTAGCGGTTGGCGCCCTCGCTGATGCCGGCGGCTTCCTGGCGGGTGCGGGCAATGGCGGCGTCACATTGCTGCTGAGTCTGCTGGCGGAACTGCAGAGCATCGTTGTGGAGCCGCTCGGCTTCGGCCTGGCTTTCGCGCTGAACGCGCAGGCCCTCCTGCCGCACCTGCTCCAGCTCGGCCATCGCCTGCTGGCGGTTGCGCTCGTGCTGCTCGATCAGCACCTTGTTGCGCTCAGCCGCCTCCTGTTCCAGCTGCTGACGCCTGGTGGCGAACTGGTTCTCCATCTGGGCCAGGCGGGTCTGCTGCTCCTGCTCGGCGCTGGCGGCCTGCTGGCGGATCTGCATCATCAGGTGGTCGCCCTGCTGGCGGGCCTGTTCCCGCATCTCGGCGGCCTGCTTCTCTGCTTCCTGCCGAACGGAGGCGGAGCTGATCAACTGTTCGCGCTCCCGCCTGGCCACCGCCACGATCTCCTCGGCCTGCTTGCGGGCCTGAGCGATGAAGTCCTCCCGTTGACGCAGCAGACCCACGGCCTGGGTCAGCTGGCTGGGCAGGGCCTCCCGCACCGCATCGATCACCTCGATCGCGTCCTGCTCATTCACCAGGCGGCCGCCGCTGAACGGCACCCGGGTGCCCTCCAGCAGCAGATCCTCGATCTGGTCGATCTGATCGAGCACCGTGATATTGGCTTCAGCCATGGCTGGACGTCCCGCATTCCTTCCGATTAAAAAGCCTGGAGAGGTCTTCCGCCACTCCAGACGGCACCATGTGGTGCACATCACCGCCGAAGCGGGCCACCTCCTTCACCACGGAACTGCTCAGAAAGCTGTGGTGCACGGCGGTGGCGAGGAACAGCGTCTCCACCCGGGGCTCAAGGCTCTGGTTGGTGTGGGCGATCTGCAGCTCGAATTCGAAGTCGCTCAGGGCCCGCAGGCCGCGCAGGATCACCTGGGCGCCATTGCGACGGGCGCACTCCACGGTGAGGCCGTCGAAGCTGCCCACCTCCACCCCGCTGAGCGTGGCCGTGGCGGTGCGGATCTGCTCGAGTCGCTGCTCAAGCGGAAAGGCCGGCTGCTTGCCGGGGTTCTGGAGCACGGCCACCACCACGCCATCGAACAGGCGGCTGGCCCGCTCGATCAGATCGAGGTGGCCGAGGGTGAGGGGGTCGAAGCTGCCGGGGTAGAGGGCGCGCATCCGGCCAGCCTATGGGTGAGGCCAGCTCCATGCCTGCCCCTGCCGGGTTTCTAGAGTTGGGATCGTTCCATGTGCCCCCCCGGGGCCTCCCGTCCGCCATGGCCACCTCCACCCTCAACGCTGAAGCCAAGAAGACCCTGCTGCGCAAGATCCCCCACGGGGTGTTCATCTGCGGGGTGGCCGAGGGGGAGGAGGTGAATGGTTTCACGGCCAGCTGGGTGACCCAGGGCTCCTTCGAGCCCCCCCTGGTGGTGATGGCCGTGCGGGCCGACAGCACCAGCAATGGCATCATCCAGCGCACCGGCAAGTTCGCCCTCAACGTGCTCGCCGCCGACCAGAAGGATCTCGCTGCCGTGTTCTTCAAGCCCCAGAAGGGGATGGGTGGCCGCTTCGATGCCGCTCCCTTCCAGATGGGCGAGCTGGGCCTGCCGATCCTGGACAACGCCCTCGGCGCCGTGGAGTGCGAGCTGGTGGGCCAGGTGGCCCTGGGCGACCACACCGTGTTCGTGGGCGAGGTGAAGGCCGCCACCCTGCACCGTGACGGCGATGCCCTGGAGCTGGGCAGCACGGGCTGGAAGTACGGCGGTTGAGGCCCTCGCCAGGGCGGCGCCGGCGGTGAGCACTTCGCCCCTGATCCAGCAACCCGAGCGGCTGGCGGCCCGGCTCAAGGAGGTTCCCTCCGAGCCGGGCTGCTATCTGCTGCGGGACAGCGACGACCGCATTCTCTACATCGGCAAGGCGAAGGTGCTGCGCCAGCGCGTGCGCAGCTACTTCCAGAGCGGCAGCGGCCACGGCCACAGCCCCCGCATCGCCCTGATGGTGCGCCAGGTTTGCGAGCTGGAGTTCATCGTCACCGACAGTGAGGCCGAGGCCCTGGCCCTCGAGTCGAACCTGATCAAGCACCATCAGCCGCACTTCAACGTGCTGCTCAAGGACGACAAGAAATACCCCTACCTCTGCATCACCTGGAGCGAGGCCTACCCCCGCATCTTCATCACCCGCCAGCGCCGCTTTCGCTCCCCCCTGGATCGCTTCTACGGCCCCTACGTGGACGTGGGCCTGCTGCGCCGCACCCTCGCCGTGGTCAAGCGGGTGTTCCCCCTGCGCCAGCGGCCCCGGCCCCTGTACCGCGACCGCACCTGCCTCAATTTCGACATCGGCCGCTGTCCGGGCGTGTGTCAGCAGAAGATCAGCTCCGAGGACTACCACCAGACCCTGCGCCAGGTGGCGATGGTGTTCCAGGGCCGCAACGACGAGCTGCTGGCCCTGCTGCAGGGCCAGATGGAGCGCTATGCCGAGCGGCTGGATTTCGAGAGTGCCGCCCGCGTGCGCGATCAGCTCCAGGGCATCGACACCCTCACCGCCGACCAGAAGATGAGCAGCGGCGACAGCTCGGTGAGCCGCGACGTGGTCGCCCTGGCCGCCGGCGAACGGGTGGCGGCGGTGCAGCTGTTCCAGGTGCGGGCCGGCAAGCTGGTGGGGCGGCTGGGCTACATGGCGGAGGTCACGGAGCTGCCAGCCCTCGAGGAGGGCGCCCTGGGACGCATTCTGCAACGGGTGGTGGAGGAGCATTACAGCCAGGTGGAGTCGGTGGAGATCCCGCCGGAGTTGCTGCTGCAGTTCCCCCTGCCCCAGCAGGAGCTGATCAGCAGCTGGCTGAGTGAGCAGCGGGGGCGCAAGGTGCGGCTGGCGGTGCCGCAGCGCCAGCAGAAGGCCGAGATGATCGATCTGGTGGTGCGCAACGCCAGCTATGAGCTGTTGCGGGCCGAGCGGGCCAGCGAACAGAACCTGCTGGCCACGGAGGATCTGGCCCAGCTGCTGGAGCTCACGGTGGCGCCGCGCCGGGTGGAGGGCTACGACATCAGCCACATCCAGGGCAGCGATGCGGTGGCCTCCCAGGTGGTGTTCATCGACGGCCTGCCGGCCAAGCACCACTACCGCAAATACAGGATCCAGAGCAGTTCGATCCGCGCCGGCCATTCCGACGACTTCATGGCCATGGCCGAGATCATGCGGCGTCGTTTCCGCCGCTGGGCCCAGGCCAAGGCCGAGGGCGCCGACCTGCTGGAGCTGCGCCGTCAGGCCGGCACCGCCCTGCACACCGGCGGCCTCAACGACTGGCCCGATGTGGTGATGATCGATGGCGGCAAGGGTCAGCTCTCCGCCGTGATGGAGGCCCTGCGGGAACTCAACCTCCACGACGACCTGGTGGTGTGTTCCCTGGCCAAGCAGCGGGAGGAGGTGTTCGTGCCTGGGGCGACCAGCCCGCTCGAGAGTGAGCCCGAACAGCTGGGGCTGCAGCTGCTGCGGCGGCTGCGCGATGAGGCCCACCGCTTCGCGGTGAGTTTCCACCGCCAGCAGCGCGGCGAGCGCATGACGCGCTCCCGGCTCTCCGACATCTCCGGTCTGGGCCCCAAGCGGGTCAAGGACCTGCTGGCCCATTTCCGCTCGATCGATGCCATCCAGCTGGCCAGCCCCGAGCAGATCGCCACCGCCCCCGGCATGGGGCCGGCCCTGGCCCGCCAGGTGTGGGAGTACTTCCATCCCCAGGGCGAGGCGGAAAGCGGCGTGAAGGGGGAGCCGCCGGCCGAGCGGGAGGCTGACCAGCCCCTGGAGCTGGCCGGTTGAGGGAGCTCAGCGCTCAGCGTGTCCCAGGGCGGCCCTGGCTCCAGCTGCTGGCCCTGGTGCTGGGCGGCCTGCTCCAGCTCGTCACCCTGCTGGGGGCGGCGCCGGCCCTGGCCGCCCCAGGCCTCTGCGTGGGGCCGGTGTGCGCCGATGAGATCACCCGCAGTGCCAAGCACCACTGGCAGCTGCGACTGCGGGTGGACGACCAGCGGGGCCATCGGGAACGGCTGGTGGTGGACTGCCGTGACGGCCACCTCAGCCCCGAGCGCGGCACGGTGGAGAGGGGCTACGCGGCGGCGGTGGCGCGCCGCGCCTGTCGTCTGGCCGGCGAGGGCCCCCCGGGCGATGGCCTGGAGTCGCCGGGGCGAAGCTGATGGGCCTCACCCTGATCCTGGGCGACCAGCTGCACCGCGACTGGTTCCGTGCCTCACCCCTGCAGCTCGCCCCCGCCAGCCGGGTGCTGATGATCGAAGACCTGGCCGTCGCCTCGGCCTACCGCTACCACCAGCTGCGCCTGCTGCACACCTTTGTGGCGATGCGCAGCTTCCGCGACGCCCTGAGCGCCCGGGGGCTGGCGGTGCGCTATTTCGAACTGCCGGCCTCGGAGGGCTGCTCCTTCTGGGAGCGGCTGGCGGCGGAGCTGTGCGAAGACCGGGAGCTGAGGCTGGCCGAGATCGCTGACCGCGGTTTCGAGCAGCAGCTGCAGGCCTTCTGCCGGGAGCGAGGGGTGCAGCTCACCCTGCTGCCCTCACCCGCCTTCCTCGAATCCGTGGCCCAGAGCCGCGCCTGGTTCGAAGGCCGGCGCCGTCCGTTCATGAAGACCTTCTACGAGCGGCAGCGCCGTCGCCTGGGACTGCTGCTCGAGGCCGACGGCACCCCCAGCGGCGGCCGCTGGAGTTTCGACAGCGAGAACCGCCGCCGGCTGCCGAAGAACTATCAGGAGCCACCGCTCCCCACCGTGGCGGCCAGCCCGCATGAAGCGGCGGTGCGGCAGCTGATCGCCACCCACTTCGCCACTCACCCCGGCGAGCTGGGAGACCTCTGGATCCCGTTCGATCACGACGGCGCCGAGGCCTGGCTGCAGCGGTTCCTGCAGGAGCGACTCGATGCCTTCGGCCCCTATGAGGACGCCCTCAGCCAGAGCCGGGGCAGCCTGCACCATTCCCTGCTCTCTCCCCTGCTCAACATCGGCCTGCTGAGCCCGGCCGGGGTGATCCAGGCCGCCCTGACCCACGCGCACCGCCGGGATGCCGCCGGCGCGCCGGTACCGATCGCCTCGCTGGAGGGTTTCCTGCGCCAGGTGATCGGCTGGCGGGAGTTCGTGCGCGGCATCGATCGCGTCCACGGCGAGCGCCAGGCCGCCAGCAACTTCTGGCATCACCAGCGCCGGCTGGCCCCCTGCTGGAGCGATGGCAGCACCGGCCTGCCACCACTGGATGCGGCGATCGGAAGGCTGAACCGCACGGGCTACAACCACCACATCGAGCGGCTGATGGTGATCAGCAACCTGATGCTCCTCTGCGAGATCCAGCCTCTGGAGGTGCACCGCTGGTTCATGGAGCGCTACCTGGATTCCTACGAGTGGGTGATGGGGCCGAACGTCTACGGCATGGGCCTGATGAGTGACGGTGGCCTATTTGCCACCAAGCCCTACATCTGCGGCTCCAACTACATCCTCAAGATGAGCGATGTCAAACGCGGCCCCTGGTGTGACATCTGGGATGGTCTCTACTGGCGCTTCATCGAGCGCCACCGGGCCTTCTTCCAGGCCAATCCCCGCCTCTCGATGATGGTGCGGCTGCTGGATCGCATGGATCGCCAGCGTCGCGATGGCCTGGCTGCTGCAGCCGAAGCCTTCCTCCGGCGCGTCACGCTGGCCCCGCCTTCAGCAGACCCCGCCCTGAGCAGACTTTCCCCTGAGATGCCTATTCCCTGAGCTGGGTGGGTCTTGAAGAAGCTGCGCTGCAGTCTTGCCTTCCACCGGGTCAGGAACTAGATCGGACCAAACCGCCATTGCCCGTCATGCAGATCCCGATGCCAGGCGCTGCCCGTGCCTTCATGGTGTTCGGCGCCCTTTCCGCCCTGTTGGGCGCCGCTCCGCCCCTGAAGGCCCAGGACCGGGTGCCCATTGAGGCTGTCCGCGCCATCAACACGGCCCGCACCCGCAGCGTGAAGATCAACGGAGGGCTTCAGGTCTACCGCCCGGCGAGCTGCATGTTCGCCACCGCAGCCCTCGATAATCCCTGCCTCGTGAGCAGCGACAGCGACGGTTTCGTCTTCAGCTTCATGGGCGGCCCACCGGCCTGGCAGGAGCGAGATCTTGCCCCCAGCCTGGAAACGGAGATTCGTATCTCTCCGGATGGAACGGTCGTGGAAGAACTGATCTACAACGGGCCACCCCGCTGAGGGCTGGAGGCGGAGTCTTGCTCCTCTTCCTTACCCCAGCCCAGGATCATCCCCGTGACGGGAATGGCCAGGAACACTCCCAGCAGGCCCGCCAGCCGCTCTCCAACAAACAGGGCAAAGAACAGCACCACCGGGCGGATCTGCAGGGCCCGGCCCATCACCCGTGGGTGGATCAGATTGTCCTGGATCTGCTGCAGCACCACCGAAGCGATCACCACCTGCAGAGCCAGCCACTGGCCCTGGGTGAGGAACACCACGCTGCTGGCCGCGATCACGCCCAGGGTGGCGCCGATGCCGGGGATGGCATCCAGCACTCCCACCACGATCGCCAGGATCAGGGCAAACTTCACCCCCATCAGGGCGAACACCAGAAAGCTGGCCAGGCTCAGAAACAGCATCAGGGTGATCTGGCCGCGCAGGAACCCCAGCACATTCTTCTGCACGCTGCGGTCGAAACGCCCGCGCACCTCCTCAGGCAACAGCTGCAGCACCTGACTCCAGGTGGCGCCGTTGTCCACCAGCATGTAGATCACAATCACCAGCAGAATCACGCCGGCGAACAGGTTCGAGAAGGCCCCGCCGATCATTCCCAGGCCGCTGCCGAGGCTGTCGCGGAGCAGGTCCAGCACCTGGGCGAGCTGGATCGTCCTGAAGTAGTCGTGGAAGGGCAGATCGGGGCGCTGCAGCCCCAGCACCAGGTCGTTGAGCAGGCTGCTGCCCTGGTTCACCAGCTGGAAGCCGAGCACAGCCACCAACAGGCTGCCGCTGCCGAAGGCGGCCAGGCCGGTGATCAGGATCGCCAGGCCCCGGCTGCACCCCAGGCCCACCAGCCGCCGCACCGGGTACTCCAGCAGCACAGCCAGCACCGCGGCGGCGATGAACAGGGTGAGCACCGGCCGAAAGAACGCCACCAGCTGCACCAGCGCCCAGCCGCAGGCGAGCAGCAGCAGGAACCGCACCAGCGCCGATTGGTTCAGCCCCTGCCAGGGCGGCTCATTGGGCTGGCTCATCGGGGTGCTGGTGCATGGGGTGGTGGACCCCACCATGCACCCGAAGCTGCCGGCCCCGGCCACCGGTCCTTACTGCCGTAACTCAGGGAAGGTGCTGCGGAACGTCTCCAGCTTCGGGATGTCGTGCACCAGCACATAGGGGTGGCGTGGATTCCGCCGCACGAAGTCCTGGTGGTAGTCCTCGGCGGGGTAGAAGCGGGCGCTGCTCTCCAGTTGGGTGGCAATCGGCTTCGCGAAGCTGCCGGCTTCATTGAGCTGGGCGATGTACTGCCGCGCCACGTTCTGCAGCAGGGGATCGTCGCTGAAGATCGCCGATCGGTACTGCTCGCCCACATCGGGCCCCTGGCGGTTCACCTCGGTGGGGTCGTGGGCCACGGCGAAGAACACCTTCAGCAGTTCCCCGTAGCTCACCTGGCCCGGGTCGTAGGTGATGCGGATGCCCTCCGCATGGCCGGTGGTGCCCCGGCTCACCTCGGCGTAGCGGGCCGTGGCGCCGGAGCCGCCGGCATAGCCGGTCTCGACGCTGCTGACCCCCCGCACCTCTTCAAAGATCGCCTCCATGCCCCAGAAACAGCCACCCGCCAGCACGGCTGTCTGGTCGGGGCCGGGGCGACGGCCCGGATCCAGGGCCGGATCGGGCAGGGCGGCCGCGCTGGCGGCACCGGGGCGCAGGGGCAGCTGGCCTGGCATCAGCAGCGGCAGCACCAGGAGCCCAGCCAGGCCGGCGCCGAGTGAGGCCAGAAGTGGCCATCCCATCTTGAGCCGGGGCATGGTGATCCCTGAATCCTGTCTCTGGTCTACAGCCGGAATCGCGTGGCGGATTGGCGGCAGGCAGCGGCTGTCTCAGCCCAGCTCCAGGCAGGCCAGGCCGTAGACGTCGCCCAGTCCCACCCGCCGTGGCTCCCCCCGGTACATGCGCAGCACGGTGCTCAGGGGTTGGAAGCCGAGCCGCCGCATCAGCGGATCCCCGTGGGGATTGGCGCCAGGCACATCGATCAGCACCACGCCGGGGTGACGGGCCAGCATGCCGAGCAGCAGGCGTTCGGCCAGCGCCGGGCTGTCGGCCAGCAGGGGGCCGATGCGCCAGCCCGTTCCCCGCCGTAGCAGGCAGGGCCGGATCCGGCCGAAGCCGTGGCACTGGCCCTGCCCGTCGATCAGGGCCAGCACGCTGCCGGCCTCCTGGCCCAGCCAGTCGGCCAGAAAGTGGGGGCGTGGGCTCGGTTCGCGCAGGGCGTCGTAGGCCTGCACGGCCCGCCGCGGCAACCGCTTCCCCTGCACCAGGTCGAGGCCGTCGTGGGGATCGATCGGGCGCTCGTCTCCCGTCGCCATCACCTGCCAGCGCCGGGTGGGGGAGGCCGGCCGGAAGCCCCAGCCGCGGTAGTCCTCCACCCGCTCGGGCGCCGCCTCCAGGCCGATGCAGGGCAGGGCAGCCAGGTGGGCCATGGCGGTGCGCCACAGGTCGAGGCCGTGGCCCCGGCTCCGCTGGGCCGGATCCACCAGAAACAGCCCGATGAAGCCGTAGCTGGCGTTGTAGCGCACGCCGGCGATGCAGCCGATCGGCCGCTGGTCGAGCTCCTTCACCCACAGTCCCTGGCGGTCGGTGTGGCGGAAGCTGGCCACATCTCCTTGGCCGGGACAAAATCCCTCCGCGCGGGCCCAGGCCACCACCTGGGGAATGTCCCGGGGAGCCAGCGGCCGGATCAGGCCTGGAGCCCTGACGCTGCCGCCATCAGCTTGGCGCTCGATCATGCCTCGCCCATCGCAGGCCTGCCCGGGCTCTCCAGCCTGCTCCCAGCCGCCACCATGGCGGCAGTGTCGGCCAAGCCCCCATGCTGAGCGGCTCCTCCCGCGCCATCGAGATCGTCAAGGTGGTGTCCCAGCACCAGTGGGACTATCTGCTCGGTCTGCTGAGCGCCCAGCTCGGTACCGCCGCTGATACCCAGCCGAGCCTGCCGGCTCCGGAGGTGCTCTGCCGCATGCTCACCGAGCTGGGGCCCGTGTTCGTGAAGGTCGGCCAGCTGCTCAGCACCCGCCCGGACCTGCTGCCAGACCCCTATGTGCGCGCCCTGGCGCGGTTGCAGAGTTCCGTGCCCCCGGCCCCCTGGAGCGAGGTGGAGCAGCGCCTGCTGGAGCAGTGGCAACGGCCGCCCAGCGAGATGTTCGCCAGCTTTGCCACCACCCCGTTGGCGGCGGGCAGCATCGGCCAGGTGCATCGGGCTGAGCTGGCCGATGGCCGCTCCGTGGCCGTGAAGGTGTTGCGGCCCGGCATCGAGCGCCAGGTGGAGGAAGACGGCCAGCTGCTGCGTCAGATCGCCGCCCTCGCCGCCCAGACGCCGCTGGGGTCGAGCTACGACCTGCCGGGCCTGGCGGAGCAACTGGTGGCCTCCCTCGAGGGCGAGATCGACTTCCGCCGCGAGGCGGGCAACACCGAACGACTGGCGGACGTGCTGAAGCGCTCCAGCTTCGTGGGGGATGGCCGGCTGCGGGTGCCGGGGCTGTTCCGGGAGTTCAGCGGCCCGGCGGTGCTGGTGCTGGAGTGGCTGACGGGAGACCCGATCCTCAGCCAGGAGGCGCGCTCTGCCCTGGAACAGCGCGCCGGGGGTGTCGAGGCCGCCACCGATGCCCTGCTCGGGGCCTTCGTGGAACAGTTCTTCGTGGAGGGTTTCTTCGACGCCGATCCCCATCCGGGCAACCTGATGGTGGCCAGCGACGGCACGATCACGATCCTGGATCTGGGCATGGTGGGCAGCTTCGACCCCCGCACCCGCACCCTGGTGCTGGATCTGGTGCTGGCCCTGCTCAACGAGGATCCGGCCCGCGCCACCGATCTGCTGGTGCAGCTGGCGCCGCCCAAGGCCAGCACCGCGGACCGGCGCGGCCTGCGGCGGCAACTCGACCAGCTGATCCGCGCCAACTTCGCCAAGCCGCTGCAGCAGCTCAACTTTGCCCACTTCCTGGCCGATCTGCTGCAGATCGCCAGCAACTCGGGCCTGCAGGTGCCTGGCAACCTCGGCCTGTTCGTGAAGGCCATCACCAACCTGGAGGGGGTGGGGCGGGCGCTGACGCCGGAGTTCAACTTCAGCGAGGCGATGAAACCTCTGGTGAGCCGGCTGATGGCGCGAGCCCTGCTGCTGCCCCAGCAGCGGGTGATGCAGTTCGGCCTCGATCTGCGCAGCCTCCTGCTCGAATCCCCGCGCCAGCTCAGCGGCCTGCTGCAGCGCTTCAGCGGCGATGAGCTGGTGTTTGCCTTCCAGCTGCAGGGCCTGGATCGGCTGCTGGCCAACCTGGACGTGCTGTCGCGCCGCATTGCCCTGGCGATCCTGGTGGCCGCTCTGTTGATGAGTGCCACGGTGATGGCCACCCAGTCGGAACTGCAGGTGCTGCGCCAGCTGAGCCAGGGGTTGTTCGTGGCCGCCAACGTGCTGGGGGTGTGGCTGGTGGTCTCGCTGATGCGCTCCGGCCGCCGCTGAAGCGCCGCTGCTGAGCCGGCTCGCGGCCCTTAGGGTCGCCAGGGTCGCGACAGTTGTTGTGTTGAACATCCCCGGCCGCGCCGCCTCCCTGCTCTGTCGTGCGTTGGTCGGCGCCGCGCTGCTGCTGCCAACCGCCCTGGGGCTGCAACCTGCCTCAGCCAGGCCCCTGCGGGTGGGGATCAGCGGCAACGCGCCCTTCCTGATCCGGCGGGGGGATGTGCTGGAAGGCATCACACCTGATCTCTGGCGCGTGGTGGCGGAGGAGAACAGCTTCCAGGCCGAGCTCGTACCGAAGGCGAACACCGCCGCCAACCTCAAGGCCCTGGAGCGCGGTGAACTCGACCTGGCGATCGGCCCGATCAGCATCACCCCTGAGCGCCTCAGCAGTGGGGCCATCGAGTTCACCCAGCCCTACTTCTTCGGCCAGGTGGGCGTGCTGGTGCCCCTGCGGGATGGGGGGCTGTGGGCGCGAGTGAAGCCCTTCTTTCAGGTGGCGGCGCTGTCGTCGATCGGGCTGCTGCTGCTGTCGCTGTTCGTGGTGGGCAACCTGATCTGGCTGGCGGAGCGGCGCCGTAATCCAGAGCATTTCCCACCCCACTACCTCCACGGGGTGGGCAACGGCCTCTGGTTTGCGATCGTCACGCTCACCACGGTGGGCTACGGCGACCGGGCCCCGGTGACGCGTCTGGGCCGGGTGATTGCCGCGGTGTGGATGATGATCACTCTGCTGGCCGTGTCCTCGATCACCGCCGGCCTGGCCTCGGCCTTCACGGTGTCCCTGGCCCGGGTGCCCGGTGGCGGCATCCAGTCGGTGGAGGGCCTGCGCAACCGCCCCGTGGCCGTGGTCAAGGGCACCACCAGTGAGAAGTGGGGGCGTCTGAGCGGGGCCAGCCTCAGCCAGCAACCCACCCTGCAGGCGGCGGTGGCCAAGCTCGCGGCCGGCAAGGTGGATGCCGTGATCTACGACTCGCCAGCCCTGCGCTATTACCTCAGCCAGAATCCCCGGCTGGATCTGAAGCTGGCGCCGTTCAGCCTGGCCCAGGAGACCTACGGCTTTGCCATGCCGCTCAACAGCCCCCTGGAGAAGCCCCTGGACGTGAGCCTGCTGCGGATGCTGCGCTCCGGCCAGATCGAGGCGTTCTACCAGGGCTGGGTCGACGGCCCCACGGACGATGCAGCGCCGGGTCGAGGGGTGGGCTGAGTATTCCTCTTCATTGTGGCGGCATGGTCTGCATCGCTACCGCCAAGGGCTGTGGCCCAGGTCTTGGCTGGAGTTCTCCCTGGAACCAGGGCCCTTCGCCGTCGCTCCCCATGACCTCCACGCTCAGCTCTCCCACGGCCCTGGACACCACAGCGCCCCTCTATCCCGCCGTGGCCTTCGTGGCCCTGGCCCTGGCGGCTGTCTCCTGGGACGGCAGCCTCACCATGGCCGGCTCCAGGGCTCTGCGGCATGCGCTCGACTACCGCCATCCCTACCGCGATTACACCCCTGAGCAGATGGTGGGCCTGATGGATGGCCTGATGGCCACCCTGCGCCGCGATGGTCCCCAGCACCTGATGGTGCGTGCCGCTGAGGTGCTCAACGCCGGCCAGCGCGCCACCGCCTATGCCGTGGCGGCGGAGATCATGCGCTCCGATGGCCCCCTGGAAGACGACGAGCGCAACATCCTCAGCAACCTGGCCGCCACACTCCAGCTGGGCGACGCCGTGACGATCCCGGTGCACGCGGCGATGGATCTGCTGCATGCCGATCTCGACATGGCCTGAGCGCCCGCTTGGCCCGCTCCCCCGCCGTGTGGAAACCGTCACAGGCCAGGGGAGTTGGCCCATTGGGTATCAGCTAATGCGACATCAAGGCCGAACCGGTCGCGAAACTTCACGCACTTGTGATTTCGTTGATGTCCCTTGCGCGCCAGGTGGAACTCCTGCCCTTCGCCGGCAGCCGTTCCGGCCAAGCCTTTCTCTCCAGACCCCAGCCCTGTGATGAAACGTTGATCGCCGAGATCAGCCCCCAGGCGGCCTGTGAGCTCTTCTGCCATCGACAGCAGACCGATCAGCTGATGGTGCTGCGCGGCTGCATCGACCTGGTGGTGCTCCAGGAAAGGAGCCTGAGACGCATCAGTCTGCGGGAAGACGAAGGCGTCTGGGTGCGCATCCCCCCCGGTGTTCCCCACGGCGCCATCAACCGCGGGCGCACCCCAGCTCTGCTGGTGAACGCTGTGCTGCGTCACGGCCCCAGCGATCCCCGTGATTACCTGCCCAGGCGCGTGCCGGAATCGCTGCAGACCCAATGGCAGGCCCTGCGGGAGGAAGCTTGGGCCTGAAATCGCAGAGCCCCGGCGGCCGCAGCTCTGCGGAGTCCGGCCGCCGGGAGAATGGTGCTGCTCTCTGTCTTACAGCCGTGCCGCCCCGCTCCCGCTGGCTGCCTGTCCTTGCCCTCAGTGCGGCCCTGACCGTGGGGCTGCTCAGTCCATGGCACAGTCCCTGGTTGCGCAGTGCTCATGGCGCAGCAGCCGAACCCTTTCTGGCCTCACCCATGCGGGGGGCAGTGGCGGTGATCGGCGGCGAGGGCGGCAACATCGCCGTGCTCACCGGAGCCGAGGGCACTCTCCTCGTGGATGCCAAGTTCGAGCGTCTGGGCACCGCCGTGCGCGCGGCGGTGAGGGCCCTGGGAGGCAGCGACCCCACCTGGCTGATCAACACCCACTTCCACTTCGATCACACCGACGGCAATGCCGGCTTCGCTCGCACCGGCGCCCGCATCGTGGCCCACCAGAACGTGCGTCGCCGCCTGGCGGAGGGCTCCAGCATTCCGGCCTTCAACCTGGTGACCGCTCCGGCTCCAGCGGAGGCCCTGCCTGTGGTGAGCTTCGAGCAGAGCCTGCAGCTCTCGCTCAACGGCGAACAGCTGGATCTGGAGTACCTGCCGGCGGCCCATACCGATGGCGACGTGCTGGTGCGCTTCGAGCAGGCGGATGTGATCCATGCCGGGGATGTCTGGTTCAACGGCATGTATCCCTTCATCGACGCCGGCAACGGCGGCACCCTGGCGGGGGCGATTGCCGGCGTCGATCGGGTCCTGGCCCTGGCCGGGCCCGACACTCGCATCATTCCGGGCCATGGCAGCGTCGGCAGCCGCGACGACCTCGCCACCTACCGGGCCATGCTCGCCACGGCCCAGCAGCGCCTGACGGCCCTGAAAGAGCAGGGGCTCGGGGCCGACCAGGCTGTGGCCGCCAAGCCCCTGGCCGACCTCGAGCAGCGCTGGGGGCAGGGGCTGTTCAGCGGTGATCGCTGGATTGAGGTGCTCTGGCCGGCTCTTTGAGGCATGCTGAGGACAACGTTCTTTCTTTGCTGCTGCGACCCGTGCTGCGACCTCTCCTGCCTCGCTCCCTGGCCACTCTGCTGGCCTGCTCGGGCCTGGCCCTGATCGCCCCTCCGGCCATGGCCCAGAAAGTGGTGCCCAAGATCGGCACCATCTGCCCGCTGGGCTATGTGGATCTGTTCAACGGCAAGTGCAGCAACCTGGGGGCCTTCAACTACACGGTCACGCCCACCAACGGCAAGGCGTGCCTGGAGGGCTGGATGAACGTGGGTGGTGGCTACTGCCGCAGGAAGAACTGACCACATCCCTCTGTGGGGCTGCCACCAAACAGCCCGTTTGCCCATGAGTGCAGTTGCTCATCGGGCTGATTCGGTGCGCGTTACCACGGATTTGCCTGGGGCAGACCCGAAACAGTGGTGTACCAGGCGCGTGGACCCATGCTCGAACCGATGCTCGACTGTGGCTACCGCAATGAGCGCTCCCACCTGGTGATGCTCTGCTGCAGCGGATCGGGTGGCTTTGCCCTGGAGAGGGTGATTTTCCCCTTTGAGCTGCTCACCTTCCATGCCCCCGCCGGCGCCACGGTGCTGATCTATGGGCCCGCTCCCCAGGAGCCGGAGTTGCTCGAGAGCTGTGGCGTGGAAACGCTGTTGCTGGGGCTGGATGCCGCCGGGCAGCACCCGCTGCTGCCGCCGAGCATGGCGGCCCTGTTGCAGGACCTGCGCCAGCGCTACCTGCAGGATCCCAGTGAGGAAAACCGTCGCCACCTGGTGCAGTTCGAGCAGACCCTGCGCCACAGCCTGCCCACCTGAGGCCCCCTGGCCACCGCCCTGCAGGCGGTGCGGTTCACCGTCCCAGGGGCAACGCAAGCCACGGGGAGTGCAGAGCAGAATGGATCCATTGATGGGCTAAGGGTGCCATGGCCTCGCTTCAATCGCTCCGGCATGGTCCCCCATCGGCCCTCGTGGCCCCTGTGCTGGGCCTGGCTGCCGTGGGTGCCGTGGTGGTGATCCCCCTGGTGGCGCTGGCGGCCATTCCCCTGCTGGTGGCCACGATCCTGGCGGCCGGTGGGGTGCTGGTGTTCGGTCTCACCATCTGGGCCTCGATCGAGGGCCTGGCTGCCCTGGAACGCTGGCTGGAAACCGATCAGCGCTTCCAGAAGTAAGCCGGCCTGGCTTGTTGGCGCCGCCGCAGTTCGACCTGGAAGGCCTGGCCCAGCTGCCGAGCCTGATGCTGGCGCCAGCGCTGCTGCCAGCCCACCAGCTTGAGGGCCACAAGCCCGCACCAGAGCAGCAGGGCGGGGGAGGCAAAACCAAGATGGCCATGGGTCATAGGGCCATTCTGGTCGGCTGGGTTCTTCTCTGCCGTTGGGCGGTTTGTTGCACTGGGCAGCGCAGCTGTGAGCGTTTTGGAACAGGTGCGGTTACCTTTGGGCCTCTTCAGCTACCGGGGTCAGCCGGAAGCCCATGACAGGCACCACTGCCGTTGACCTGCAGGGACTCACCCGATGGCCTGGCCGAGCTCGCTCCAAAGCTCAGTCAGCCTCAGCCCGGCTGCGTCGCTCCAACCGCGAGGACGCGCTTCGGCAGATCGACCTTGCCACCCTCGCTCAGGCGTTTCTCAGTCGGGAGGCTGTTTACCTCGGTCGTGGTGATTTCTGGCGCTGGGAGTTGGATGGCATCCCCCTATGGCTGGTGCCCCAGCTCCGGGACCTGGGTTTTCTGCCCTGATCAGGCCACTTCCATGGGCTCTGGGGAGTCTCCCCAGGTCCGTCAGAGGGGGGGTCAGAAGCGCGACATCGCCGTGATCTTGGCCAGCTTCTGCGTCTCCAGACCGTCGAGTTCGCTGAGGTCAAGCAGGCCATCCTTCACCAGGCTGGCAAACACAAACAGGATGCCCTGCAGGCGGAAGTCGAAGCGACCTTCCATGGTGTGGCGCTCAATGCTGAGGTAGTCGTGCAGACGCCATACGGTGTCGGCGCTCTCCAACTCCTCCACACTTGCCCTCACCCTGGCGATCAGCTTGGCGATGGCGCGGCGGTAGGCCCGATCAAAGGCTTCGCGGGCGATTGATTGCTCAGTCTCTGTCCATCCCTCCAGGGTGGTCTCTATCACGGCAAGCGGTCCGAGCAATTCCTTGTGTCCAAGGATACCGAGCCTGCGTCGCCCGACGCGAGTCGCCGCCGGGGCAGGGCAAACCAGGGGACGGTGGGCGCCTCATGGTGTTCCCGGTGGTAGCCGAAGTGATAACAGGCCAGTAACGATGCCCAGACCGGCAGATCCAGGCTGGTGGCACCACCGGAGCCGGAACGCTGCTGGCGATGGGGCAGATAGGTGCCCACCAGGAACAGCTGCAGGGAGCTGAGCAGCAGGGGCAGGGTGCAACCGAGCAGCACGCTGTGGGCCGCCCGGTCCCAGCCCAGCCCAGCCAGGCTGTGCAGCAGCACGGTGAGCCCCATCCAGCCCACCAACAACCTGGCCATCTGGGTGCTGGAGAGGTAGCCCCCCATGAAGCGGCCATACCAGCGCAACGGGCCGGCGTGGGGATCCGGGTGGAAGTCCGGGTCTCCAGGAGTCGCTTCCTCGCGGTGATGGCGCAGGTGATTGCGGTGGCAGCGGCCGTAGGGAAGGGCGGCGTAGAGCCCCAGGCTGGCGGTTCCAAGCCGGTCGTTCCAACGGGGATGTTCCGGCAGCAGAACACCGTGCATGGCGTCATGTCCCACGATGAACAGGCCCGTCTGGGCCAGGGTGCGGGCCATGACCGCCACGGCGAGCAGGCCCCCAGCCAGCCCCAGCGCTTCAAGGGCGACCAGGGCGACCAGGCTGAGCAGCCAGCCCAGCACGATCCCAGCGGCGAGAAGCAAGCCCCTGCAACTGGTGCCACTCACAGCGATGGGCTCAAGGGGCGAACTTCAGCAGCTCAGCCGGTGAGGCCAGCAGGTCGATCGCCACGAAGTAGATCTTGCCCTCGGGATCGAGCAGAAAACGCCAGGCCACGTTCATGCCCACTCCAGCTCCGAACCAGGGGGTCTGCACCTTGCCGGTGACCTTGATCTGGGTGAAATTGCCGTCGGCGGGCTCGGCGTAGCCCCGCTCAGGCAGCAGCCGCAGGTTCTGGCAGTCTTCCCGGAAGAAGCGCAGCACGGCATCAGTGCCCACGATGGGCTTCTGGAACGGCGGCTGCAGGGCTCCGTCAGGCAGGAAGAGCTGGATCAGGTTGTCGAAGTCGTTGGCGTTCAACAGGTCCATGTAGCTGTTCACGGTGGGGTTGATCACCCCCTCGATGAACACCTTTTTGCGGCTGTCTTCGGGCGTGGGGGCCACCACGGGTTCCATCACCCGCTGGCCTTCACCCTTGGCCGGGTCAAAGCCCATGTCCACCACAAAGTTGCGCAGCAGGGTGATCTGCTGGCCCTGATCCACTTCCTTGAGGGAGCTGAGGACGGCCACCGCGTTGGCCGAAAGGCTGTAACCCTCGGGTATCGGAGCCACCAGGCCCGCGGCCATCCACTCGCCAAGCTGATACCAGAAGCCCAGCTTGATGTTCACAGACCAATTCGCATAGGTGCGGCAGATCGGTGAATCCGTGCGGTTGGTGAGATCGCACATCACCTGGCTCTGCTCGGCGAAATTCATCGCCTTGATTTGATTGAGCACTCCTTCCGCGAACTGCATTCTGGCGGCGCCAGGAGCCGCGATCGTGATGGTGCGCCCCATCTCGAGATAGGCGAACCAGATCAGTGCCAGCTGGTCCTCTGCACTCAGGAGACGAAAGCGGGCGGTGATGGCAGGCACCACATCCGCCTTGAGTGTCTCCGGAAAGATGCTGGTGGCCTTTTCAATTGTGAACATGTTGATCACACCCAAAGGTTGCTGTTACCCGGATCCACCCTAGGGCTCCGAGTGCAACCTTTCAGCCCGGCTCAGGCGGGCACCACCGCACAGGCGATACGGGCTCCACCACCCCCAAGCGGCGGCGTGTCGGTGTAAGTGTCCCCGCCGGCATGCACGATCAGGGCCTTCGCGGCCAGGTCGCTCACCTGCAGCCGTGGGGCCCGCACCGCCTCGTGGGCCCTGCCATCGGCAGCCACGATCAGGCGGCTCAGGTCGCCGCGGTGGCCGTTGCCGTTGGGGCCGTCATGGTGGCCGCTGCCGTCCGGATCCCAGTGGCCGCCAGCGCCGAGGCCGGCCACAGGCCCTGCCTCACCCATGCCGGGCTCACAGCTGCCGAGGGCATGCAGGTGAAAGCCGTGCTCCCCGGGGGGCAGGCCTGCCAGCGCGGGTTGGATCTCCAGGCCCCCGGGCGTGTCGCGCAGGCTGAGGCTGCCGATCGGATCGCCCACGCCCGTGGCATCAATGCGGCGCAACTCCAGCTGGAGGTCGGTGGCCAGGGCCGGGGCGGGCACCAGCAGCAGCAGGGCCACCAGGCCGGCGAGCACGCCTTGGATCATGGCCAGCATCAGCCCAGATACCAGCGCAGCACTGCGGCCAGCTGGCCCACGATGCCCTCGCCGCTGAGCCGTTCCCCCACCACGGCGGCCAGGAAGCCGAGCATCGCCACCCGGCCGTTGAGCCGCTCCACGCCGCTGAGGGCAGAGACATTCCAGGGCCGATTGGTGGTGAGACCTTCGCCGAAACGCTCCACCGGCTCGTAGCTGAACGCCTCGGAGCCCGCCGGCGGGATGTACTGCTTCATCTTCTCTGTGACCATGGACTGGACCTGTGCTGGCGTGGAGCCTAGGGCCCATTCCAGTGCGCCAGACCCATTCCAGTGCGCTAGAGGTGGGGCCAACGTGCCTGGCTGTTCCCCCTGCCGCCCATGGAACCCCTCAGCAAGCAGCAGATTCTGGCCAGCGGCAGCCTCTGGGTGGCGGTTGTGCTGAACCTGGTGCCGGGGCTCGGCACGGGCTACATCTACCAACGGCGCTGGAAGGCCTACTGGATCACCTCAGCCCTGGCCACGGCCTGGTTCGTGGCCGGGGCCCTGCAGGCCCAGGGATTCGACCCGGTTCTGCAGCCTGATCTGATGCAACGCAACCAGCTGATCGGCCTGGGTGGGTTTCTTGTGCTGGCCGGCGTCACCGCCTGGGAGGCCGCCGCAGCTGCAGGCAAGGCCCGCGCTTCTTCCTGAGGCCGTTCACTCTGAGGCCTCAGCCGCTCTCGGCCAGGCCCTCGCTCTCTGGATCCACCGGCAGGCCGCGCCAGCCGAGGGCGAGGCGCCGGGCCAGCAACAGCCCCGGGTAGAGCATGCGGCTGCGTTGGCTGTCGGCCATCAGCGGGGCCAGCACCCGCAGCAGAGCCGCGCTGGGTTCCATTCGCGCGCAGATCCAGGCGATTGCCTCCGCGCCATGCCAAACCCTGGATTCTTCCAGCACCATGGCACCGTCGCGCAGGTGATAGCCGAGGGCGCCCAGCTGCCGGCGCAGGGCCGTGTCGGCCCGTCCATCGCGGATCTCGAGGAGGGGGATGCCGCTGCGCAGCTCGCTCAGTTCAGCGAAGTGGCGGCAGAAGGGACAACCCCCATCGAAGACCAGCACGATCGGGGAGGCTGGCTGTACCACGGCCCGCTCCAGACAGCTTCCATGCTGGCGATCAGCTGACCCGTTCGGAGGCCACCGGCCGCCGCCTGTGGTGCCCCCTACCCTGAACAAGCCCCACCAGTGCGGCATGTTGCTCGCCATGACCTGGCCTCCTGAGGCCTACCTGTGGTTCAAGACCCTCCACATCGTGGGAGTGGTGGTGTGGTTCGCCGGGCTTTTTTATCTGGTGCGGCTGTTCATCTACCACCGTGAGGCGGAGGCGTTGGAGCCGCCCCTGCAGCAGGCCTTCCACCAGCAATACAGCCTGATGGAGCGGCGCCTGGCCAACATCATCACCACCCCGGGGATGGTCGTGGCGGTGGTCTGTGCGGTAGGGCTGCTGCTGGTGAATCCCGCCTGGCTGCAGCAGGGCTGGATGCACGCCAAGCTGGGTTTCGTGGTGGCGCTGCTGGCTTACCACGCCTTCTGCTACCGGCTGATGGGTCAGCTGCAGCGCCAGGACTGCCAGTGGAGCGGCCGCCAGTTGCGGGCCCTGAATGAACTTCCCACCCTGCTGCTGGTGGTGGTGGTGATGCTGGTGGTGTTCAAGAACCAGTTCCCCACCGGAGCGGCCACCTGGTTCCTGGTGGCCCTGGTGGTGGCCATGGCGGCCTCGATCCAGTTCTATGCCCGCTGGCGGCGGCTCAGGGCTGAGCAGCTGGCCGGCGGGGCCTGAACGGGGTGATGGCGATGCGCTCCGGCAGCCTGATCCGATCGCAGCATCCCCTGGCGGCGGTGCTGGCCGGTGTGGAGCCCGGCAGCTGTCCCAGCAAGCTCAACTTTCATTGCCACACCACCTGCAGCGACGCAGTCTCAGTCCGGGTGGCCTCGCCGAGCAGGCCCTGGCCCTCGGCCTGGAGCACCTGGCCGTCACCGACCACCACGCCCTCGGCTCCTACCCACTGGTGCTCGAGGCGTTTCAGGCGGCAGAAGCCGCCGGGGTCCGGGCCCCCACCCTCTGGCGGGGGGTTGAGATCAGCTGCCTGCTGGAGGGTTGCCTGGTGCATGTGCTCGCCCTCGGCTTCGCCGAACAGCATCCCAGCCTGGCGCCCTACCTGCTGGGCCAGGCTGTGGTGGGTCCTGAGTTGCGGGCCGCCGCCGTGGTGGAGGCGATCCATGCCGCAGGGGGCCTGGCCTTGCTGGCCCATCCGGCCCGTTACCGGCTGCCCTTCCAGCGGCTGATCGCCGCGGCGGCGAGCTCGGTTTCGATGGCGCTGAGGCCTGGTACGACTACGGCATGCAGCCCCGCTGGCAGCCCACCCCGCTCGTCTGCGAGGCGATCGCCAGAGACCTGCTGGCCCGGGGCCTATTGATGAGTTGTGGTACGGATACCCATGGCCTGCACCTCCATGGCCGCTAGGGTTTGTAGAAGCATTCTCTTGGTAGTCGATGGGTCTGTTTGATCGCCTGTTCTCTTCCGGCTCCGATGCGAAGAGCGCCCCAGTCACCAAGCGCCAGCCCGCCAAGAAGACGGAGGCCATGTTCCTGGACGCCGACGCCTCCAGCAGCCTGGGCGACGTCAACCTGATGAAGCGCTCCAACACCATTCGCCACACCTTCCCAGGCAGCGCCGACAACCCCGGCAACAAGGAGATGGTGGTGGAGGTCTCCTCGATGGAGACCAAGCTCGACAGGATCTCCGAAGGCATGCCCGGCGGTGTCGCCTCTGATCAGCGGCTGAACCTCTCCGGAGGCGTGCCCACGCCGGTGAAGAAGACCTTCCCCCAGCAGATGTCCGCGGCCCAGCTGGACCAGCGCAAGAAGGGCTCCTCCGCCGGGGTGAACGTGCCCGGGGGGCCTGCTGCCATCAAGCAGGAGAAGGAGGAGGCCGCCGCCGCCAAGACCGCCCAGCCCCAGATCACCCAGCAGCCCACGGGCAAGCCCGGCGCCATCGATCCCTTCCGCCAGATGGTCAAGGACCTCAACACCTGAGGTCAGGCCTGCTCGATGCTGGCTTCGCTGCTCAGCACCAACTGCCTGAGGCCGGCGAGCTGGGTGTCGCTGGCCCCCTCCCAGAGGCCGCGGTGGTGGGCTTCCAGCAGACGTTCGCCCATGTCCCGCAGCGCCCAGGGGTTGTGCTGCTCCAGGAAGGCGCGCACCTCGGGATCCTGCAGCCAGCGCTCGCAGATCGCTCCGTAGCCCCAGTCCGGCACCCGGCCGGTGCTGGCGTCGTAGGCGAACAGGTAGTCGAGGCTGGCGGCCATCTCGAAGCCGCCCTTGTAGCCGTGCTGGCGCATGGCGTCGATCCAGCGGGGGTTGAGCACCCGGCTGCGCAGCACCTTGTCGAACTCCTTCTCCAGCCGGTGCAGGCGGGGGCGTGAGCTGCGCGAGTGGTCGCCGAACCAGAGTGCCGGCGCCCGGCCCTGCAGGCCCTCGGCAGCGGCGCTGAGGCCCCCCTGGAACTGGTAGTAATCATCGGAGTCGAGCAGGTCGTGCTCGCGGTTGTCCTGGTTGTGCAGCACCACCTGCACGGCCCGCAGCCGCTGCTCGAGGCCACCCCGGTCTGGGCTGACCAGCAGGCCAGCAGCTGGGGTCCCGCCTGATATGCCGTCTGCGGGGCCATAGCGCCAGCTGCTCCAGGCCAGGAAGGCCTCCCCCAGATCGCTCCGCTGCTCCCAGGCCCCGCTGTCGATCAGGCCCTGCAGGCCGGCGCCGTACGCCCCCGGGGCGGAGCCGTACACCCGGGCGCTGTGGCCCTCGCGCCGGGCCGCCTCCGCCAGGGGGTTGGCACTGCCGTCCTCATCCAGGCCGGCCACCAGGGCCGTGGCCCGGTTGACCCAGGCCACCAGCTGGGGGAAGGCGTCGCGGAACAGGCCTGAGATGCGCAGGGTCACATCCACCCGGGGGCGTCCCAGCAGGGACAGGGGAATGACCTCCACATCCACCAGCCGGCGGCTGGGGCCGTCCCAGACCGGCCGCACCCCGAGCAGGGCCAGGGCCTGGGCGATGTCCTCGCCGCCGTTGCGCATCGTGCTGGTGCCCCACACCGAAAGGGCGAGCTGGCGCAGCGGCTCCCCCTCGTCCTGGAGGTGCAGTTCGAGCAGCAGCTCAGCGCTGCGGCGGCCCAGGTCCCAGGCGGCCTCGGTGGGCAGGCCGCGCAGATCCACCGAGTAGAAATTGCGCCCGGTGGGCAGCAGGTCGGGCCGGCCGCGGGTGGGGGCGCCGGCCGGGCCCGCGGCGATGCGCTCGCCGGCGATGCCCCCCAGGAAGGCCTGCTTCTCCGCGTCGGCGCAGGCCAGCAGTCGTGGCAGGAGTTGCTGGCGCAGGTGCTGCAGGGTCGCCTGAGTGCTCTCACCGATCACGAGGCCCCCCACCGCTGGCTGGGGTGCCTCCTTGCCGCGGTTGGGCGAATCGTCCAGCTCTTGCTGGCAGAGCTCCAGGGCGTGCTCCTCCAGCCAGGCCACGGCATCGCCCACGGTTCTGATGGCCGTGGCGTTGCCGGCAGCGCGGGCCAGCAGGCGCTGGCCGTCACCGGTGGGCAGGGGCAGCTCCTCGGGATCGGCCCAGGGATCGAGCTCCAGGCCCAGATCCCGAGCCAGGGCCTGGGTGAGGCCCGCCACCCCCGCCTGGGGGGGCCTGGCCAGGCAGAGCAGCAGCTCCGCCAGGGGCGCCTCGGCGGGGAGCTGGCCGTAGGTGTGCAGCCCCAGGCGGATCTGGGCCTCCTTCAGCTCGCACAGGTAGCCGTCGGCAGCCTCCAGCCGTGCCTCCAGCTCCGACTCCCTGCGCTCCTCCACCTTCCCCAGGGGCAGCTCCAGCGACTGCAGCCGCTCCAGCAGCGTGGCCCTTAGCGGTACGCGTCGCTCGCTGCCCAGCTGGCAGGCCTCCCAGTATTCATCCAGCAGGGCCTCCAGCTGCTGCAGCTCACCGTGAAGGCCGGCCCGGCCCAGGGGCGGGGTGAGGTGGTCGAGGATCACCGCCTGGCTGCGGCGTTTGGCCTGGGATCCCTCGCCGGGGTCGTTGACGATGAAGGGATAGAGGTGGGGCATCGGCCCCAGGGCCCACTCCGGATAGCACTGATTCGAGAGGCCCAGGCCCTTGCCGGGCAGCCATTCCAGGTTGCCGTGCTTGCCCACATGCACCACCACATGGGCGCCGAAAAGCTCCCGCAACCAGAGGTACTGGGCCAGGTAGGCGTGGGTGGGCGGCAGATCGGGGGAGTGGTAACAGAGGCTGGGGTCGCGGTCGTAGCCGCGCTCGGGCTGGATCAGCACCACCACGTGGCCGAAGCGCAGCCCCCGGATCGGAAAGGCCGGCCGCCCGTTGCGGCCCGGCACCAGGCCGGCGTCCTGGCCGGGTGGCCCCCACACCGCCTCCAGCCGATTGCGGCCCTCAACCGGCAGCTCGCCATACCAGGCCTCGTAGTGCTCCAACGGCAACTGGTCGAGGGCGGGGCGGTGGCCGCTCTCGGCGTCGTTGGTGAGGCCTGCCAGCAGCTGCTGGATCAGGGCGTCACCGTCCTCGGGCAGGGGGCCGTCACCAAGGCTGAGGCACGCGTCCCGCAACCAGCGCAGCATCAGGGCGGTGGAGGCCGGTGTGTCCAGCCCCACGCCATTGGCCAGGCGGCTGTTGCGGGTGGGGTAGTTGGCCAGCACCAGGGCCACATGGCGCTCCTGGGGCGCCGTGCGACGCAGCGTCACCCAGCGGGCCGTGAGGGCGGCGATCCAGTCGAGCCGTTCCGGGTCCGGGTGGTACCCCTGCAGGGCGGAGGCCAGCTGCTCACTGGCCCGGCGCGTCTGCTTGAAGGCCCCCACCCGGGTGGTGATGCGGCCGTCCAGCTCCGGCAGTGCCACCTGCAGAGTGAGATCGGTGGGGGCCAGGCCGATGCTGCTGGCCTGCCAGTCCTGGCGCGGCCGGCTGCTGCAGAGCAGCTGCAGCACCGGCACGGCCAGGGCCTCCCACAGCGGCGCGCCCAGGCCGGCCTCCTCGAACTGCACCGAGGCGAAGGAGGTGCTGCACAGCACGGCCTCCACCGCCTCGCGGCCCAGCAGATCGGCCACCCCCCGCTGCACGGCCGGCTCGCGCAGACCACTCACCCACAGACCCCGGGGGCAGAGGCCCTGGCGCCGCAGGGCCGCCAGGCAGCTCTCCATGAGGTCCACATCGCCGGCCTGCAGCAGGGCGCGATAGGCGATCACCCCCACCCGCGGTCCGCCTTCGTCGCGCCAGTCGTGGGGCGTGGGGTCCGGCAGCGGCTGGGGCACTGGGGTCGCTGGCACCTGCCCCCGGGCCAGCGCACCCAGGGCAGCCAGCACCAGCCGCACGTTGGCCGCTCCGCCCTCGCGCAGGCAGCGCCCCAGGGCCAGGGCCAGCTCGGGGTCCACCGTGCCGCAGCAAGCCAGCGCCTGCTCATCCTCCGCCGTGCCGGCCAGCACCACCAGCTGCCGTGGAGCCAGCCTGCTGCCCCCCTGGCCGCCCGGAGCCAGGCTCCCCTGTGCCCAGAGCCTGAGCTGGTCGAGCCCGTAGCTCCAATGGCCGCGCCCACCCAGCAGACGCACCACCACCAGCCGGGCGTGGCGGACGGTGCTGGAGAGGTAGTGGTCGATCACGGCCGGGTGGGCCAAGGCCGCCAGGTTCAGGCCCCGCAGCTCAGCCCCCACCAGTGCCGGCTCAGCCGACAGCACCCGCTCGATGCTGACCAGATCGGTGTCGGCGCTGGTGAGCAGCAGCACCGGGGCCGCGGGCTGCTCCACATAGGCGCCAGCATCAGCCTGTTCCGATCCCCCCGGTTGCGCCGCCAGCCTGTGCATGCCCCCCATCCTGCTGGCTGCAGTGAGAAGATCGGGGCACCCAGGCCCTACCCGCAGCCCGCGCACCCATGCATCAGTTCCTGCCCTATGCCTGGTTCGGTGGCAAGGTTGTGCGCTTCGAGGACGCCACGCTCTCGGTGGCCACCCACGCCCTGCACTACGGCACGGGGGCCTTCGGCGGCATGCGCGCCCTGCCCAATCCGGCCGACCCCAGGGAGATTCTGCTGTTCCGGGCTGATCGCCATGCCCGGCGCCTGAGCCAGAGCGCACGGCTGCTGCTCACCGATCTGCCTGAGGCCACGATCCACGAGGCCATCGTGGCCTTTCTGCAGGCCAACCAGCCCAGCTGCCCGGTGTATCTGCGTCCGTTTGTCTATACCAGTGACCTCGGCATCGCCCCGCGCCTGCACAACATCGAAACCAACTTCCTGATCTACGGGCTTGAGCTGGGCGACTATCTGTCGCCGGAGGGCGTGAGCTGCCGGATCAGTTCATGGACGCGGCAGGAGGATCGCTCCCTGCCCCTGCGCGGCAAGATCAGTGGGGCCTACATCACCAGCTCCCTGGCCAAGACGGAGGCCGTGCAGAGCGGTTTCGACGAGGCCATCCTGATGAACAGCCGCGGCAAGGTGAGCGAGGCCAGTGGCATGAATCTGTTCCTCGTGCGGGACGGACAGCTGATCACCCCCGGGGTGGATCAGGACATTCTCGAGGGCATCACCCGCGCCAGCGTGATCGAACTGGCCCGCTCCATGGGCCTGGAGGTGATCGAGCGCGGCGTGGACAAGAGCGAGCTGTTCATCGCCGAGGAGGTGTTCCTGAGCGGCACCGCCGCCAAGGTGACGCCGGTACGGCGGGTGGAAACCACCGACCTGCCCACGGAGCGCCCGGTGATGGAGCGGCTGCGCGAGCGGCTCGTGGCGATCACGGAAGGCCGCGATCCCGCCTATGAGCACTGGGTGACCCGCCTTCGCCTCGACAGCTGACGCCCCAGCCATGACCACGTCGCCATGACCCCAGCCCTGTCATCGAGTCCGGCCGCTGAGGCCCCTACGGCCGGATCCAAGCCCCAGCGCCTGGGCTTCCTCGAGCGCCTGCACGCCCCTGAGCGCCCGGTGCTGGTGTTCGACGGTGCCACCGGCACCTCGCTGCAGCAGATGGATCTCAGCGCCGAGGACTTCGGCGGTGCGGCCCTGGAGGGCTGCAACGAGTATCTGGTGATCAGCCGTCCGGATGCGGTGCAGGCCGTGCACCGGCAGTTCCTGGAGGTGGGCGCCGATGTGATCGAAACCGACACCTTCGGGGCCACCTCCCTGGTGCTGGCCGAATACGACATCGCCGACCAGGCCTTTGCGCTGAACAAGCGCGCCGCCGAACTGGCCCGCGAGGTGGCCGACGCCTACAGCACCCCCGACAAGCCCCGCTTCGTGGCCGGCTCCATGGGCCCCACCACCAAGCTGCCCACCCTGGGCCATGTGGACTTCGACGCCATGAAGGCCTCCTTCGCCGAGCAGGCCGAGGGATTGCTGGCCGGCGATGTGGATCTCTTCATCGTGGAGACCTGCCAGGACGTGCTGCAGATCAAGGCCGCCCTGCAGGGCATCGAGGTGGCCTTCGAGCGCACCGGTGAGCGCCGGCCACTGATGGTGAGCGTCACCATGGAAACCACCGGCACCATGCTGGTGGGCTCCGACATCGCGGCTGTGGTGGCGATTCTGGAGCCGTTCCCGATCGATGTGCTGGGCCTCAACTGCGCCACCGGGCCGGAGCAGATGAAGGAGCACATCCGCTACCTCAGCGCCCACAGTCCCTTCGTGGTGAGCTGCATCCCGAACGCGGGTCTGCCGGAGAACGTGGGCGGCGTGGCCCACTACCGGCTGACGCCGGTGGAGATGACGATGCAGCTGATGCACTTCGTGGAGGATCTCGGCGTGCAGGTGATCGGCGGCTGCTGCGGCACCACCCCGGCCCACATCGGCGCCCTCACGGAGATGGCGGCCAGCCTCAGGCCGGCGCCACGGGCCGTGCGTACCCCCGAAACCCGCCACGCGCGGCCGCTGCTGCAGGTGGAGCCGGCGGCGGCCTCGATCTACGGCACCACGCCCTATCACCAGGACAATTCCTTCCTGATCATCGGCGAACGCCTCAACGCCAGCGGTAGCAAAAAGGTGCGTGAGCTGCTGGCCGAGGAGGACTGGGATGGCCTGGTGGCGGTGGCGCGCGGCCAGGTGAAGGAGAACGCCCACGTGCTCGATGTGAACGTGGACTATGTGGGTCGCGATGGCGTGCGCGACATGCACGACCTGGTGAGTCGGCTGGTGACCAATGTGAACCTGCCGCTGATGCTCGATTCCACCGAGTGGCAGAAGATGGAGGCGGGCCTGAAGGTGGCCGGTGGCAAGTGCATCCTCAACTCCACCAACTACGAAGACGGCGACGAACGCTTCTTCAAGGTGCTTGAACTGGCCCGCCAGTATGGGGCTGGCGTGGTGGTGGGCACGATCGACGAGGAAGGCATGGCCCGCACGGCGCAGCGCAAGTTCGTGATTGCCCAGCGCGCCTACCGGGATGCCCTGGAGTTCGGCATTCCGGCCCATGAGCTCTTCTACGATCCCCTCGCTCTGCCGATCTCCACGGGCATCGAGGAAGACCGGGGCAATGCCATGGCCACGGTGGAGTCGATCCGCCTGATCCGCGAGAACCTGCCGGGTGTTCACGTGGTGCTCGGTGTGAGCAATGTGAGCTTCGGGCTCTCACCAGCTTCTCGCATTGTGTTGAACTCGGTGTTTCTGCACGAGTGCTGCCAGGCCGGCATGGATGCGGCCATCGTGAGCCCGGCCAAGATCCTGCCACTGGTCAAGATCAGTGAGGAGCACCAGCAGGTGTGCCGTGATCTGATCTACGACGAGCGCCGTTTCGAGAGTGACCAGCCGGGGGCCATCTGCACCTACGACCCCCTCACAGAGCTCACCACCCTGTTTGAAGGAGTGAGCGCCAAGGAGGCCCGTGCCTCAGGCCCTTCCCTGGCTGATCTGCCGGTGGAAGAGCGGCTCAAGCAGCACATCATCGATGGTGAGCGCATCGGGCTGGAGGGCTCGCTTGAAGAGGCGCTGCAGCGTTACCCGGCCCTGCACATCGTCAACACCTTCCTGCTCGATGGCATGAAGGTGGTGGGCGAGCTGTTCGGCTCAGGGCAGATGCAACTGCCGTTTGTGCTGCAGAGCGCCGAAACCATGAAAGCTGCCGTGGCCACCCTGGAGCCACACATGGAGCGGCTCGAAGGCGAGAGCTCCAGCAAGGGCAAGTTTCTGATCGCCACCGTGAAAGGCGATGTGCACGACATCGGCAAGAATCTCGTTGATATCATCCTCACAAATAATGGCTACGAAGTGATTAACCTGGGTATCAAGCAGAGCTGTGATGCCATCATCGAAGCTCAGCAGAAGCACCAGGCTGATTGCATTGCCATGAGTGGCCTGCTGGTCAAGTCCACCGCCTTCATGAAGGACAATCTGGCGGCCTTCAATGAGGTGGGCATCACTGCCCCGGTGATTCTCGGCGGCGCGGCGCTGACGCCCCGCTTCGTGCACGGCGACTGCCGCGCCACCTATGCGGGCCAAGTGGTGTATGGCCGTGATGCCTTTGCGGATCTGCGCTTCATGGACGCCCTGATGGAGGCCAAGGCGGCCGAGGGCTGGGACGACCGGCAAGGGTTTCTCAACGGCACCCCGGAGGGTGTGGGCCTCAGTGACGGCCCGGCTGTGGAGCCCGGCGACAGCCCGTCCACCCGGCCAGATGACGGGGAAGCCACAGGTGCCGAGGTGGCGCCGGCAGAAGCCTCCAGAAAGCCCAGGCGGGCCCCAACGATCACCGCTCCGACACCGTGCCGGAGGAGCAGGCCCTGGAACCGCCCTTCTGGGGCAGCCGCGTGCTCAGCGCGGCCGAGATTCCCCTCCACGAGGTGTTCGCCTATCTCGATCGCAACGCCCTCTTTGCCGGTCAGTGGCAGCTGCGCAAGACCCAGCAGCAGAGCCGCGAGGATTACGAGGCCATGTTGGTCGCCAAGGCGGAGCCGGTGCTGCAGCAGTGGCAGCAGCGCTGCCTCGAGGAGCAGCTGCTCACTCCCCGGGTGGCCTATGGCTATTTCCCCTGCGGCCGCCAGGGCAATGCCGTGCTGCTGTTTGACCCTCGGAACCCCGCTCAGCAGCTGGGCCGCTTCGAACTGCCACGCCAGCGCGGCGGCAACCGCTACTGCATCGCCGACTTCTACCGCGACCTGGCCAGCGGCCCCGCCGGCGAGCCCGTGGCCACCGACGTGATGCCGATGCAGGCGGTGACCATGGGCGAGCGGGCCAGTCAGTTTGCCCGGGAGCTGTTCGCGGCCGACCAGTACACCGACTACCTCTACTTCCACGGCCTGGGCGTGCAGATGGCCGAGGCCCTCGCCGAGTGGCTCCACGCCCGCATCCGCCGCGAGCTGGGCTTCGCGGCCCAGGAGCCCCAGGCACTGCGCGACGTGCTCGCCCAGCGCTACCGGGGCAGCCGTTACTCCTTCGGCTACCCGGCCTGTCCGAACGTGGCCGACTCGCGCCAGCAACTGGCGTGGCTCGGCGCTGAGCGCATCGGGCTGAGCATGGACGAGAGCGACCAGCTGGAGCCCGAGCAGAGCACCACGGCCCTGGTGGCCCTGCACAGCAAAGCCCGCTACTTCAGTGCCTGACGGCGCGCCAGGGGGCCCTGGAGGCCCCGTAGCCTGGGGGCTCCTCCCTGGAGTTTCCATGGCGATTGCCGGTCCTGATGGTGTCGATGCCGCCATCCAGGCGGGAGTGGACCTGGACGGTTCACCCATCCCCGCAGGCATGCTCAGCCTCTACAGAGAGGTGATGGAGCTCGAAAGCCGCCGGGCCCGCAGCGGCGTGACCAAATCGATGCGCAACCGGGTGGTCAAGACCGGCTCCAAGCATCTGGACCAGGCCAGCCTCGATGCCCGCCTCAAGGCGGCCGGTTGGGAGGGGCTCAAGGCCAAGGAGATCGCCTTCTTCTACGCCTGATCACAGCAGCTGGCGAGGCTGAGCGCCGGGGCTGGGCTCCGGCCTCAGCTGCACATCTCCTCGAGGCTGTCGATCACCTCCTGCTGGAACTGCTCCAGGTCAGAGGAGTCGCTGAGGTCGAGGCCCTCCCCAGCAGCGTTCTGGGTGAGCTCCTGGAAATGGAACGCCCCCTCCCCGTGGGCCAGGAACTCCATGGCGGAGGGTTCACCACTTTCTTTGTAGGCATCGCAGAGGGCCAGGAAGGCCGCATCCTCGGTGAATTCCCAGCTCATGTAGGGGGGCGCACAGAACGACGGTTGGATCGCGCTCTCCGACCTTTAACGCCTCCCCCCCGGAATCCGTCAACCATCTGGCCGAACTTTGCCGAGATGGCGGGCAGTCCGTCACATTCGCCAGACTGGCCAACGCAGTCTGTTTGGACCACGTGACCCAGACCAGTACCAGGCCGGTGGCCGACCAGAACGTGCTCGGGGAGCCCCTGGAGCTGTGCAGCTGTGAGCCGATGACCGGCTGGTTCCGCGACGGCAACTGCCGCACCAACGGCGCCGACCTGGGCCGCCACACCGTGTGCTGTGTGGTCAACGAGGCCTTTCTCAACTACAGCCGCGCCCAGGGCAACGACCTGAGCACCCCGGCGCCGCAGTACGGCTTCCCCGGCCTGCGAGCCGGCGACCACTGGTGCGTCTGCGCACCGCGCTGGCTGGAGGCCTACGAAGACGGCATGGCGCCACCGGTGCGGCTGCAGGCCACCGAGGCCAGCACCCTGGAGGTGATCCCCCTGGAGGTGCTGCGTCAGCACGCCGCCTGAGCTGGTGCCCAGCCCGTTGTCGCTACCAGGGGATCGGCGCTCCATCCCAGGCCCAGAACCGCCCGCTCTGCTCCGGCCCCAGCCCCTCGAGCACATCGAGCAGGTGGCCAGCGGCCCGCTCGGGGCTGAACAGCCGCTCGGGGGGCACATTGGCCTGAAAGGGCCCTGAGAGGGCCGTGGCGGTGGTGCCGGGATGCAGCAGGCTGACGCAGCCGAGCGGCAGCCGCCGGCGCCATTCCAGGGCCAGGGTGTGCAACAGCTGATTCTGGGCGGCCTTGGCCGCCCGGTAGCCATACCAGCCCCCCAGGCCGTTATCGCCGATGCTGCCCACCCGGGCCGAGAGGCTGGCCAGATGAAAGGGCTCCTGCTTCGGCAGGAACGGCTCGATCGCCTGGGCCAGCAGAATCGGGGCAAAGGCGTTCACCGCGAAGCTGCGCTCCAGGGTCGAGCGGCTCACCTGGGACAGCCGCTTCTCGGGCTGCAGCTCGGTGTCATGCAGCAGCCCGGTGCTGTTGAGCACGAGCCGTAGCGGTGGCCCCTCCGCCAGGGACTCGCCCAGCTGCTGCAGGCTGTGATCACAGGTCACATCCAGAGGCAGCCAGGCCACGGCAGGCTCAGCCGTGCGGAAGTCGCGCCGGGAGGCCCCCAGCAACTCCAGAGCCGGCGCACGGCGGGCCAGCTCCCGCAGCAGGGCCTGGCCGATGCCGCCGCAGCCCACCACCAGGGCCCGACCACACCAGGAGCGGAAGACGGAATCGGCACGGGCCATGGCGGCTCAGGAGAAGCGGGCCCGGGGGGGAGCCGAGGAGGCCCCATGGTGCCAACCTTGACGGCTCCCTCGCCGCGCTGCCCCATGCCCCTTCGCATCGCCGTGCTCGGCCGCGGAGCCTGGGGCCAGACCCTGGCTGAGCTGTGGCAGCAGCAGGGCCACAGCCTCAGCAGCTGGTCCCGGCGCGATGGGGTCGCCCCCGCCGGGGTGCTGCCTGGGGCCGATCTGGTGGTGGCGGCTGTGGCGATGGCGGGCATCGAAGGCCTGGCCCGCTGGCTTGGGCCCCATTGGCCCTCGGGCACGCCCCTGCTGAGCTGCACCAAGGGCCTCGACCTCGACCTGCTGGCCACTCCGAGCCAGCTCTGGCGCCGCCAGCTCGGCGCGGTGCCGCTGCTGGTGCTCAGCGGCCCCAACCTGGCTGCGGAACTGCGTCAGGGCCTGCCCGCCGCCGCGGTGCTCGCCAGCGACGACCTGCCGCTGGCCCAGCGGTTGCAGGCTGAGCTCAGCAGCAGCACCCTGCGCCTGTACACGAATCCCGATCCGATCGGCACCGAAGTGGCAGGGGCACTCAAGAACGTGATCGCCGTGGCGGCCGGCGTCGCCGACGGTCTCGCCCTGGGGGCCAACGCCCGGGCTGCCCTGCTGACGCGAGGCCTGGCGGAGATCGGTGTGGTGCTCGCCGGTCTCGGGGGCCAGCCCGCCACCCTCTATGGCCTGGCTGGCCTGGGCGACCTGATGGCCACGGCCACGAGTGACCTCAGCCGCAACTACCGCAGCGGCCGGCTGCTCTCGGAGGGGCTGGCCCCTGCGGAGGTGGAGCGCAGCATCGGGGCCACGGTGGAGGGCCTGCGCACGGCCCGTGCGGCCCTGGTGCTGGCGGATCGCCATGGCTGGCAGCTGCCGATCACGGCCCAGGTGGTGGCTCTGCTGGATGGTCGCTGCAGTCCAGACCAGGCGGCCCAGGCGTTGATGCAGCGCCAGCTGCGGCCCGAGGTCCAGGGTCAGCCACAGCCACAGCCGTGGGCGCAGCCATGAAGCTTCCCGCCGTGCTGGTGGAGGCCTTTGCCTCAGGGCCCTGCAGCGGCAACGGAGCGGCTGTGGTGCTGGTCAACCAGCCGCTGCCGGACAGCTGCCTGCAGGGGCTGGCCCGCAGCCTCAACCAATCGGAGACCGCCTTCCTCTGGCGGCAGCAGCAGGAGTGGCAGCTCCGCTGGTTCACGCCCACCTGTGAGGTGCCCCTCTGCGGCCATGCCACCTTGGCGGCGCTGCTGGCCCTGGGCCACTGGGGCCTGGTGGCGCCGGGGTCGACGCTGCGCTTCCACAGCCTCAGCGGCCCCCTGGAGGCCAGGCTGCTCACCAGCCCCGCAACGACGCGGGATGGCCTGGCTGCCGGCTGGATCGTGCTGCCCAGCAGTGGCCTGGTGCCTGCCCCGCTGCCCCAGGAACTGGGCAACCTGGTGAGCACATGGCTGGCCTGCGGCGTTGAGGGCCACTGGACGTCCCCTCTCGGCTACACGGTCCTGCTGCTGCCGGCCTCGGCCCCCCTGGCCTCAGCCGTTCTGCCGGCCAGCGCCATTCCGCCCGGCCAACGCCCTGGATTGGTGCTGATGCAGCCACTCGCTGCTGAGGGGCCGGCGGCGCCGGCTGTGCTCAACGAGACCTGCCGCTACCAGCTCCGGTTTCTGGCGCCCGGGCTGGGCATCGATGAAGACCCCGTCACGGGCTCTGCCCATGCGTTGGTAGCGCCCTGGTGGCTGCAGCAGCTGGAGCTGCCCAGGGTGGCGGGCTGGCAGTGTTCCCCCAGGCCGGGCGGCATGGTGTGCGAGGCCGCGTTTTCAGGCATGATCCGCTTGAGCGGATCGGGGCATCTCCTTTGGGACGGACACGTGCATCTCGGTTCTGGAGACGACTTTCCTGGCCGCTTGGGCTGAGGTTGAATAGTCCCTTCACCCGGCAGATGCTGGTGGCCACGCCCCTGGCCGTCGTGGCCGTGGCCACCGGCTTTGCCGCCCAGACCCTGGCTCCCCAGTCCTACGGCAGCGTTCAGGGGGAGCTGCTCGACACGCTAATGGCGGTGCCACCGCCGGCCCTTGACACGGATGCGGACGCCGACCAGCTGCGCAGCCTCGAGGCCCGCAGGATGGACCCCCTGCCCACCCCAGAGGCCCCTTCGCTGGGGCTGGCTGAGCCCGCCGCCGCCGCCCCCCTCGACCTCGAGATCCGCGTGGCCCTGTTACGGGCCGGCGCCGACCCCAGCCTTTCGGCCCGGGGACCCTGGCAACTGCTCAGCCGCGACGGGGCCCTGCTCCAGCAGGGTGGTGCCGGCGAGAGGGTGCGTCTCTCCGGTGCGCTGCAGGCCGTGCCGGAAGCCTGGTTCCAGACCAGCGGCGAAGCCCTGCTGGTCAACGGTCAGCCCTATGCCGGCCGCATCCGGCTGATCCAGCAGCAGGGCCGGCTGCGGTTGGTGAACCACCTCCCCCTCGAGACCTACATCACCTCGGTGGTAGGGGCGGAGATGCCCAGCAGCTGGTCGCCGGAGGCCCTGCGGGCCCAGGCGGTGGCGGCCCGCTCCTATGCCCTGGCCCACATGGCCAGGCCCGCCGACCGGCACTGGCATCTGGGCGACACCACCCGCTGGCAGGCCTACCGAGGCATGGCCAGCGTCAGCGAGCCGACCCGCCAGGCCGCCGCCTCCACCGCGGGCCTGATCCTCAGTTACCAGGGCGCGATCGTGGAGAGCCTCTACGCCGCCAACCGACAGATCAGCCTGGAAGCCCACGGCCATCTCGGCGCCAGCATGAGCCAGCACGGTGCCCAGGACCTCGCCAAGCAGGGGTACCGCTACAACCAGATCCTCGGCCACTACTACCAGGGGGCCTCGCTGGCGCGTCTGAAGGCCGGTGCGGGTTGAACGGCTCTGGAAGGCGGCGCTGGAGATCTCCCAGGCCGCCCAGGGCAGTGGTGATCTGGTGCCCCTGCGCACCGAGCTGGTGGCCCAGCCCGCCCTGCAGCCCTTCGTGCTGCGCCGCCTGCTGAGCGCCACTCCCAAGCACCTGCGCCGGGAGGGGCCTCGGCCCAATCCCTTCCTGCCCTGGGATCGGGCGCTGGAGGTGGAGCGACTGGGCCACAGCCACGTGCTGCTGCTCAACAAGTTCCCCGTGCAGCCTGGCCACCTGCTGGTGATCACGCAGGACTGGGCGCCCCAGGCCGGCTGGATCGCCCTGGCCGACTGGCAGGCCGTGGCCTACCTGGCCGAGGACACCGCGGGCTTCTGGTTCTTCAACAGCTGCGCCGCTGCGGGGGCCAGCCAGCCCCATCGCCATCTGCAGTTGCTGCCCCGCCACGCCGGCGAAGCCAGCTGCCCCCTGGTGGAGACGTTCCGCAGCCAGCTCCGCCAGGAGAGCCCTGCCTGGCCCTGGTGCTACCGGCTCAGTGCCCGCCAGTGCCCCAACGATCCCTCGGAGCTGCAAGCGCTCTACCTGCGCCATGCGGAAGAGCTCGGCCTGGGGGATCCCCGGCACGATCCCCAGCCACGCCATCCCTACAACCTGCTCTTCGATGACGAGTGGTTTCTGACGGTGCGGCGGGATCAGGAGCACTGCGCCGGCTACAGCGTCAACGGGCTCGGGTTCGCCGGCTATCTGCTGGCCACGAAGCGCTCCGATCTCTCCTGGCTGCTGTGCCACGGCCCCTGGGAGCTGCTGCGGCGGGTGGCCACACCGCTCTGAGGCCCAGGCCCCGAGATTCAGTGGTTCCACGGTTGCCAGGGCAGCGGGGGATGGGCGTCGCTGGAAACAAGGCAGCCCGATGGGGTTGCTCTTAGCCACTCTTCCGTTGGCACCCTCCTATGACAACCTCTACAGCCACTCGTTCCAAATCCGTCGCTGGCCTCGCCCCAGCTCCAGGCGCCAGCGGCGTCGCGGCCCGCAACCGCCGCGTGGAGCAGTACAGGGCCCTGGTGCGGCCGATTGCCCTGCACTACCACCACCGTTGCCCGGAACCCCTCGACGACCTCATCCAGGTGGGGTTGATGGGCCTGCTGCGGGCCGCCGAGCTCTACCGGCCCGCCATGGCCACGCCCTTCGAGGCCTTCGCCCGGCCCCACATCCGGGGGGCCCTGCTCCACTACCTCCGCGACGTGGCTCTGCCGATCCGGTTGCCCCGGCGCCTCGATGAACAGCGGCAGCGGCTGGCCCGGCTGAGAGCTGAGTGGTTCGCCACCCACCATCGCCCCGCCACGGAGGAGGAGCTGCGCCGCCAGCTGGGCCTGAGCCAGGCCCGTTGGCAGCAGCTGATGGCCGCCGAGCGACTGGTGCGTCTGCCCTCGCTGGAGGAGCTGCAGCTTGAGGCCGGCCACGGGGATGGCGCCAGCCACGAGGACCATGACCACGGCTCACAGGAGGCTCCCGCGCTGCTGCTGGCCCGGCTGGAGGAACCCCTGCGGCTCGTGGTGGAGAAGGTGATCCTGGGGGGTTGGAGTTACAGGAGAACGGCAGCGGCCCTGCAGGTGAGCCCCATGACGGTGCAACGCCGGCTGCGCAAGGGGCTCGCCGAGCTGCGGGGCTGGCTGCTCAGCCCTGGGGTTCAGCAGCATCCCGCTGCATCTGCTGTTCCAGGGTGCTGATCGCCGCGCTCACCGCCGCCAGCTGGCGCTCGATGCCATCGCGCCAGAAGCGCAGCATGCGCAGCTTGCGCTCCTGGTGGCGGCGCAGACCATCGCCGGCGGCCTCAGCAGGGCCACAGCAACCGAAGGGGGGAAACATGGAAGTGGAGTCGTAGAACAAGGTTCTAGCGGTGGCCAGGCCCGCCTGAGAGCGGGCCCTCGATCCATGCCCCGGCGGAGCAGCGGCTGAACCCAGCGGGGATCGGCTCCGGTAAGGTGATCCGGATTCTCCCGCTCAGATGCAGCGCCGCGGACGTCCTTGCATGGCCCTCGCCTGCGTGGTTGCTCCCTGAACGGCTTCTGCTCTCCAAGGCATTCTCTGCGGCGCCGACCCGTCCAAGGGCACCGCAGCACCACAGCACTCTCCCCCCTTAGACGATTGAGATCGTTGGTTGCTCCAAGGCTGCTGCCCAACCCAGGCGGCCTCTGTCGCATGGTCCTGGTGGTGGCCATTGCCACGGTGGGGGTCGCTGCCCAGCCCGCCCAGGCGGCCGTGGCCCTGATGGCCGGTCAACGGGCCAGGGCACTCAATGGCAACTTCAACAGCGTGCCGGTGCTGCACTCCAACCAGCCCGAGGAGGTGGAGGGTCCGGGCATTCTGATCACCACGGAACCAGGGGTGACCTACGCGGCAGAAAACGGCGCTGCCCTGAAGAACGCTGAGTTCACCTTCAACGGTGACTTCGGGGTGCACATGCACCACAAATATTTCCCGGATTACCGCAAGCAGATCCGCCCCGGTGAGCGCCGCACCGAGCTCACCCTTGGGCTGATCCTGATCAACCCGGGCCAACGGCCCATTCAGATCAGCTTTGATCGCGGTGCCGTTCGCAACAGCTTCGAGGCGCCCTACCTGGCCAACAACCTGATGGGCGTCAAACCCCTGGGTGTCCGCCCCTGGAACACCGGCCCCGGGGATGCCACGGCGGTCCAGATGCTGCGGGGCAGTCTGGATCGTGGTCTCAGTGAGACGATCACCATCCCCGCCCGCAGCCGCGTGGTGCTGTTCCGCACCCAGTTGCCGGCCCTCGGCATCGCCAATGCCCTGCTGCGGGGACGCAGCAACGGGCCGTTCCAGATGGCGGTGGTGGCTGCCAGCAATCCCTACAGCGATGCAGATCTGGTCAGGGTTCTGGATCAACGACGCCTGGCACCTGGGCGCGTGTATCTCAATCAGCTCGCCGCGATCAAGAATCGCCGGGTGTTTTCCCGGGTCGGCGGGGTGGCCCTGGGGGATGAATATCAGGCCTCCATCACCCATGACCTGAAGCGCCAAGGTCCCCTGCATGTGCCGCTCACCAGCACTGACCGCCATCATTTCGGCACCCGTGATGTGCAGGTGAACCAGCTGGCCAGCCGCATGATCGATTCCTCTCTCGACAACGTCGGCACCTACGGCGTGCGCTTCGATGTGGATCTCAACCTGAAAGGTTCCGGTTCCTACGAGCTGGTGATGAGTCATCCCACGATCCCGGGCGTCAACACCTTCACCGCCTTCCGCGGCTCGATTCAGATCCGCACACCCGAAGGACTGCAGGAGGTCCATGTGGGTATGCGCTCGGGCGAGAGTCTCTCCCTCGCCACGCTCAATCTTCCTGGTGGGGGGAGCAGCTATCCGGTGCGCGTCAGTCTCGTCTACCCCGCTGATGCCACGCCCGGCCATCTGCTGAGTGTGGTTCCGATCAGCCAGCTCGCCATGGTGCAGGCGCGGCAACAGGCCCAGGCCGCTTCCAGCCCGGCCACTCCTGCCCCCAGGCCAGTGGCTCCCGCTCCCCGCCAGCCGGCCCCGGCTCCCAGGGCGGCCGCCCCACCAAGGGCAGTCAACCCCGCGCCCGCCCGCGTCATGCCCGCTCCCCAGGCCGCGCGCCCCGGCCCTGCGGTCACCCGCCCACCTGCTTTGCCAAGGGGACAGGCCGCCACCACGGTCAATCCCGATCTGCTCGATCGCTACCAGGAGGCCCTCGATGCCCAGCGACGGATCATGCGTGAGCTGATGCAGCGGTGAGCTGGCACCCGGGCTCGGGGCGGCATGGCTGACGACGACCCCAGGGACTTCAAGCAGGTCAGCCTGCGCCTCTCAGCCGAGCTGGTGAGCCGCATCGACGTGCTCAAATCAGAACTCGGCTGCCGCAGTCGCGGCGCTGTGCTGGAGCGGCTTCTGCACCACCTGCTCGGTCCTGAGGGCGAGGAGGTGGATCTCTATGGCTCTGCATCCCTGGCACCACAGCAGTTGGAGCTGGGGGCCGACGCCGCAGCACCCTCGGCAGGCTCAGGCGGCCAGTCAGTCGTCGATCCACCTGCTCTGGAGCCGCCCCAGCCTGGCGTGGCAGTCGTGTCGGCGGCACCAGTGGAGCACCCCTGCCAGGAAGGTGACCCGCCCAGCCTGGCCCCGCCGCTGTCAGCGGCGGCAGGATCCTCCGCAGCGTCGCCTGAGCAGAACGGCGATTTCGATGAATGCGGCGCCCTTGTACTCCTGGCCGGCAGCCGACCGGGAGAGCTGCTGGTGGATCCCCTCTCGGAGCTGTCACGCCGGGATCAGCCCGCCGCCGACGAGCGGGTTGACCCTGAGTCCAGCGGTGGTTCAGGCTCCCGCCGGTCCAGGCGCGGCATCGACCTGCCGGGCTTCGTGCAACGCCGCAGTGACCAATTGCGGCGCTGCCTCGATCCAGAGGCCAAGCACCCCCCCACCCGCCTGGAGCCGATGCCCCAGGTACCGGTTGAACGCCTCACCCTGGCGTTGGCCAGGGCAGATCAGCACTGGCAGGAGCTCTATGCCCAGCCCGCCTCGGCGCCGGTGCTCGAGGCCGCGATGCTCTGGATCGCCCAGGACATCTGGCCCCAGAGTGACCAGAGCGAGGGGCGGCTGTTCACCTGGTCGCTGGGCCGGGAGGTGATGCGTCTGGTGGCTCCGTCCTGGCCTGAGGGTCCGGCCAGCTTCGCCAAGGTGATGGTGATGGCCGGCGTGCTGGAAGACCCCTTCAGCAGTGCCACCCTCGAGCTCCGCATCCCCACGCTGATCCGACGCTTCGTGCACCGTTTCCGCCAGCGCCGCAGCGGCACTTCGTTCCAGAGCCTGGAGCACACCATGACGTTGCTGGGGGCCCTGAAGTTGCTGGAGCTGCCCACGGATCCGGGCGAACGACTCACCTTGCCCCAGATCCGCGAGGCCTACCGCGAGATGGCCCTGGCCCACCATCCAGACGCGGGAGGGTCGGATGATCTGATGCGTCGCCTGAACGAGGCCTACCAGCTGCTCAAGGAGCTGTACCGCACGCGCTGATGCTGATGTCCGTCAGAGGCGGGAATGGCATCGAACATAGGCATCTCACACGACCCGGTCGAGTCCCGCTATGGGTCCCTTGCCGAGACCTGACTGAGACGCCTGCGCCTCTCGCTTGGCCCCCCGATCGTCCTGTCACAAGCCATCGAATTCGCTGGCGCAGAAACGGGGGCGCCCGTCCAGCCTTGCGGGCGGGCGACTTCGCACACGGAGTGCGTGGGGGCCCAAAGACGCAGTTCAACCTGATTGGCTGGAGACAGCACCCGGCTGGAGCGCGGAGTCGCCTCTGCGCCTTACGCCGTTCTTGCCAGTCCCATGTGGGGCCACCTGTGCGTCCCGACTGGGACCCGAGAGCGACAAGTGGGATCGTGTTTTTTCAGTGTTTTCACCTGCGCTTTCCGGGCCGTTGGACCCTGGAGGAACCAGCCTTGACTCGGCTGCTCGCTCGCGGCAGACACTCGTCGTTACGCTTTGAACGGCTTCCCGTCCACTCCCGCAAGCCCTGGTGAGCTGCGCATGGAGACGGCTCAACACTGATGCATGGGCTCAGGAGCGAGGATTGCCTTGTCCAGACAGCCTCTCGCATCGTGTCCAGAAACTGGCCCTGCTGTTGAAAGACACTGCAGACACTGAACTCTCTGACCCTGCGTACCTGTGTCTAATGCAGGTACGCAGGGTCGCTGGCAGGGAAGGAAGTCGCCAACCTGCTGGGCTCTCTAGAGAGTCCCAGTTACGGCTCTTAGCGAGACTGTGATAGGGACTCACGCGCGACCGCTGAGACTGTCTTCATGAGCGCGCCCAGGGTTTCTCTGGCTTGGTCCAATGGCTTGAGCAGCCTCGGTGGCCAGTGGTTCCAGGCTCGGCGCCAGGGCCTGCTTTCAGGATCTTGAGCTGCTCTGCTGGCGGGGGACACATGCGTGGCTTGTTGGCTGGCTACCGATGTCCCCCTATGCGACAGATCTGGGTGGAGGCCTTGAGGGTGGCTCGGTCATCTCTCCTGGGACTCGCTCTGGGTCCCGGCGAGAGACCAGGGCGGGACGAGCTGGATGCGAAAAGTGGCTCGCTACGCGTCGCCCAATGCAGCGGCAGCGTTCGCCACGAAAAAGCCCCACAAGCTGCAGGGTGCGGCAGATCGTGGGGCCTGGGAGGTGGTGAGTCGCTGAGTGCCGGAGCCGAAAGGCTTCAGGTGGGGGTCTGCATCCCCTGGATCAGGTAGTCGAAGTAGGGACCGGCGAGGGCGGCCTGGTCGGTGGACAGCAGGGAGAGGGCGGCATCCTTCATGGTGCGCATCGCCTCGACCATGCCGGGCATCGGCACGCCCAGGCTGTTGTACATCTCGCGGGCTCCCACCAGGCCGATCTGCTGGATCAGTTCGGTGCTGCCAGCCAGCACCCCATAGGTGACCAAGCGCAGGTACCAGCTGTAATCGCGCAGGCACTGAGCCCGCTGCTTCTGGCCGTAGGCATTGCCGCCGGGGGCCACGTAGTCGGGTTTGCGGCTGAACAGCTGTTTGGCGGCTTCGTCAACGATCTTCTTCTCGTTGTCGGTGAGGGAACGCACCACCGCCAGCCGCCGGGCGCCGCCGCTGAGGTAGTCCACCATCGATCGCAGCTCGCCGCCGCTTGGATAGCGAAGCTGGTCGTCTGCCTGAAGGATCAGATCCCGAACGACGCTCATTGCAGCGACCAGATGCAGGCGTCACTGTATCGACTCCGGCGCGTCCAGTACGGGTCAGCACTCAAGGTGTAACGCCCCTTTGCACGACCTAGGGTCGAGGCTCAGTGGTGAGCACAACGGTGGGGCAACGGGTGGATCTCCGGGTGGATGGTCTCACCCATGACGGCCAGGGCGTGGGCCGGGTGGATGGCATGGCCTGTTTCGTGCCAGGCGCCCTGCCCGGCGAGATGGTGGCTGCCCAGCTGGTGCACCGGGCCCGGCGTCACTGGATTGCCGAGCTGGTGGGCGTGATCGAACCGGCCCCCGAGCGCCGTCAGTCCCCCTGCATCCTGGCCCAGCGCTGTGGCGGCTGCAGCCTGCAGCATCTGGAGGATGGGGCGGAGCTGGCCTGGAAAGGCAGCAGGGTGCAGCAGGCCCTGGAACGTCTGGGGGGGCTGCAGAGCAGCGTGGCTCCAGCCCTGGCCGCGCCGGCCACCCTGGGCTACCGCAACCGGGCGATCATTCCGCTGGAGCGGCGAGAGGATGGCCTGGTGCGAGCGGGCTACTACCGCCGCGGCACCCACCGGATTGTGAACATGAACCACTGTCCGGTGCTCGATCCGCGGCTCGATGCCCTGATCGCGCCCCTCAAGGCCGATCTCGACGACGCCGGTTGGCCGGTGGACCGGGAACTGGAGGCCGGTGGCGGCCTGCGTCATCTGGCCCTGCGGCTGGGGCAGCACACCGGTGAGCTGCTGCTCACCCTGGTGAGCAGCCACGCGGAACTGGATCAACTGCCCCGTTGGGCGGACCGCTGGCTGAAGCGCTGGCCGGAGCTGGTGGGGGTGACGCTCAACCTGCAGCCCCTGGCCACCAACACCCTGCTGGGGCCCTGCACGGAGCTGGTGGCGGGCCGCAGCTGGCTGGTGGAGCGCTTTGCCGGCCTGGAGCTGCGCATCGCTTCCGACACCTTCTTTCAGGTGAACACCCCCCAGGCCGAACGGGTGGTGCCCCTGCTGCAGAACGCCCTGGCCAGCCAGCCGCCCGGCCTGCTGATCGACGCCTACTGCGGCATCGGCACCTTCGGCCTGCCGCTGGCGCGCTGCGGCTGGCGCGTCCACGGCCTCGAGCGCAATCCCGAGGCGGTGCGGCTGGCCGAACACAACGCGGCGGCCAATGGCCTCGAGGCTGTGGCGAGCTTTGAGGCTGGAGCGGTGGCCGAGTTGCTGCCCGCCTGGCTGGAGCGCTGCCAGGCGGTGTTTCTCGATCCTCCCCGCAAGGGGCTGGAGCCGGCGGTGCTGGAGGCGCTGCGCCACCGGCCTCCCGCCAGCCTCCTCTACCTCAGCTGCGATCCGGCCACCCTGGCCCGCGACCTGGCACTGCTGTTGGAAGGCGAGCTGTTCGCACTGGATCAGCTGCAGCCGCTGGATTTCTTTCCCCAGACGAGCCACGTGGAAACTCTGGCCGTGCTGCGCCGATCCGATGCCAGGCCACCCGCCCACGGCTGAGGGCGCCGGCAGGCGACTCAGCTGCGCAGCTGTGCCCCGAGCTGGGTTTCCAGGGCCTGACGGATCTTGGAATGGGCCTTTTCCACTTCGGCGTCGGTGAGGGTGCGGCCGGCTTCCCGGTAGCGCAGCCGGAAGGCCTGGCTGCACTGGTCTGCGCCCAGTTGGGCGCCCTGGTAGCGGTCCACCAGCTCCACTTGCTCCAGCAGCGGTTTGCCCGCCTTGCGCATCACCTGCAGCAGGGCGGCCGCCCGGGTGGCCAGCGGCACCACGAGGGCGAGGTCCCGCTCCGCCGCCGGCACGGTGGCAAAGGGACGGAACGCCGGCTGCCAGCGGTTGGCACGGGTGGCGGCGGCGAGCAGGGGAGCCAGCTCCAACTGGAACAGATGGCAGCCCTGGGGCAGGTCCAGCCGATCGGCCTCGGCGGGGTGGAGCTCACCGAACCAGCCGGCCGGGCGGCCTTCCAGCACGATCTGGGCCGCCCGGCCCGGATGCAGCAGGGTCTCGTCGGCGAGGGGGCGGTCTTCGGTGCTGAGGCCCAGGGCCGCGAGCCCCTGCTGCAGGATCCCGCGGGCGCGGAAGTAATCGGGGGGGCAGGGCTTGCCGCTGCTGGTCCAGCGCTCTGAGCGGCGCTCCCCGCAGATCACCCCCGCCAGCAGCTGGCGCTGATCGCCGTCTGCCGTGAACACGGCGCCGATCTCAAAGCCCCAGAAGCCCTGCTGGCCGCTCTGCAGGTTGCGCAGCGCCGCCGCCAGCAGTTCTCCGTGCAGGCTGTCGCGCAGATGGCCGTAGTCGGCCAGCAGGGGATTGGCCAGCGGCAACCGGCCCGGTGCCTCGGCCACCAGGGAAAAGCTGCACAACTCCTGCAGGCCGGCGCCACAGAGGGCTCGGCGCAGCCGCCGCTCCGCCTGCTGGGCCGGCTCCAGCCCGCCCGGCTCCATGGGGTCGGGCAGGTGGCTGGCGAACTGGTCGTAGCCCACCAGCCGCGCCACCTCCTCGATCAGGTCCACCTCCCGCTGTAGATCGATCGCCCGGGAGGAGGGCACCTGCACGGTCCAGCCCTCGTCGTCGGGCTCCAGGCTGCAGCCCAGGGCGGCCAGGGTTGCCTCGATGCGGCTGTCCTCCAGATCCTGCGGCTGCCCCTCCACGAGCACCGGGCCCAGCAGGTTGTGCAGGGCATCGCGGCGCAGGTGCAGGGGAGCTGCCGGGCTCAGGGGCCGCTGCTGCAGCCAGCGCTGCTCGACCCGGGCGCCGCAGAGCTGCTGGAACAGCTGACAGGCCCGGTCGCTGGCGGCCAGGGTGGCCTCCAGGGGCAGGCCCTTCTCAAAGCGGCTGCTGGCCTCTGTACGCAGGCCCACACTGCGGGCCGAGCGGCGCACGTCCTGGGCGGCAAACACCGCGGCTTCCAGCCAGATGGCGGTTGTGTCGGGCGCCACGGCTTCGGCGGCGCCGCCCATCAGGCCGGCCAGGGCGATCGGCTGGTCGGCATAGGTCACCACCAGGGCCTCGTCACTGAGCTGGCGGCTCTCCCCATCCAGGGCTGTGAACGGCTCCTGATCCGTGGCCTGGCGCAGACCCAGCAGGGCCGGATCGGGCTGACCGCCGCTGAGGGCAGCCACGCGGTCGCGGTCAAAGGCATGCAGGGGCTGGCCCGTTTCCAGCATCACCAGATTGGTGATGTCCACCACGTTGTTGATCGGCCGGATGCCGGCCTTGTGCAGGCGGCGCTGCAGCCACGCTGGCGACTCTGCCACCTGCAGGCCTGTGAGGGCTGTGAGGCTGAACAGTCCGCCGCGCTGCATCACCTGCCGGCTGGCAGGGCTCACCGGCAGGGGCGCAGAAGCGCAGGCCTGGGGGGGCACATCCAGGCAGGTCTGGAGCCCAAGCAGCGCCGCCACCTCGCGCGCCATGCCCTGCATCGCCAGCCCGTCTGGGCGGTTGGCGGTGATCGCCAGCTCCAGCACCACGTCGTCGAGCCCCAGGCACGGACCGACCGGGCTGCCCAGCGCCGGCAGCTCAGCCACGAGCTCCTCAAGCACGGCAATGCCGCCCGAACTGCCTTCGAGCCCCAGCTCACTGAGCGAGCAGATCATGCCGCTGCTGGCCACACCGCGCAGCTCAGCCGGCTTGATCGTGAGGTTCACCGCCGGCAGCGTGGTGCCCACCAGGGCCACCGGTACGTGGATGCCGGCGCGCACGTTGGCGGCCCCGCAGACGATCTGCAGCGGCTCGGCGGCGCCCACGTCCACCCGGCAGACACTCAGCTTGTCGGCGTCGGGATGGGGATCGCGCGCCTGCACCAGGCCCACCACCACGCCGGCGGCGCGTTCGGCGAGGTTCTCGATCGCCTCCACCTCGAAGCCGGCCACGGAGAGCCGCTCCGCCAAGGCCTCAGGCGTCGGCCAGCTGAATCGGCCGGACTCTGGGATGCGGACCAGCTCCTTCAGCCACTGGAGCGATACCCGCATGGTTCCCGTTCTGCGTCAGCCAGGGGCGGATCCTAGGGAGCCACGGGCGGCTGGCCCCCGCTGACTGGCGGAAGCCGGGCGGGAGTGGGGCGGGAAGGTAAAGTCCACCCTTGTCCCCTTCGCATCGCACACGCGGCGCAACGTCCTTCATGGCTAAGAACAAGGGCGTCCGGATCGTGATCACTCTCGAGTGCACCGAATGCCGGTCCAACCCCGCCAAGCGGTCTCCTGGTGTCTCCCGTTACACCACGGAGAAAAACCGCCGCAACACCACCGAACGCATGGAGCTGAAGAAGTTCTGCCCCCATTGCAACAAGTCGACGGTTCACAAGGAAATCAAGTGAACCCGACCACCTGAGCCACGCGCTGGTCGTGGCCAGGTGACGCAACGGCCTTGCCTGTCTTCTTCCCCCTCTCCCTTCGTTCTCTCCCATGGCCAGTTCATTTTTCAAGAAGCGTCTATCGCCGATCAAGCCCGGTGATCCGATCGACTACAAGGACGTCGATCTGCTCAAGAAGTTCATCACCGAGCGCGGCAAGATCCTTCCCCGCCGCCTCACCGGCCTCACCGCCAAGCAGCAGCGTGACCTCACCAACGCCGTCAAACGGGCCCGCATCGTGGCGCTGCTGCCGTTCGTGAACCCCGAAGGCTGAGCATCCTCTGGCCCAGGCCGCACTCCATCCCGGCGATCTGGTCGGCGTGAGCGACGAGCGGGGTGCCCACCTCGCTGTGGTGCTCCAGATCCAGGGATCCAGGCTGGAGCTCAGCGTGGGCTTCCACCACCGCCAGCAGCAGCTCCCCCGCCGCCAGGTGGAGCTGATCCTTCCCCTTGCCGGTGCTGCCTCAGCGCCGCCACGGCTGGGGGTTGCCCCCTGGGATTTCAGCGAGGCCGAGGTGGCGCAGAGCCTGCCGCGACGCCGCGATTTCGCCGCCGCCTGGCTTCTGCTCAGCGAAGACCAGGGCCTCTGGCCCTTTCACGACTGGGCCGAGCTGGTGGCCTCCAGCCGCGAACCCCAGGTGATGGCCGCCTGCTGGCAGTGGCTCCAGGGCCCCCAGCTCTGGTTCCGCAGCCGCCAGCAGGGCATCAGCGCCCGACCCCTCGACGATCTGCGCCGCCTGAGGCAGGAGCGCCATCGCCTGGCCCGGCAGCAGCAGCGCCAGGCCCAGTGGCATGACGCCCTGCGGCGGCGGGCCCCCATCAAGCGCCAGGCGCTGGCGCTGGAGCACCAGGCTGAACTCGACCTGCTGCTGGCCTGGGCCAGCGGCGACCAGGACACCCCCCTGCCGGTGGAGCTGGCCCGCGCCCTGCACGCGGCCCGCTGCACGACCGATGGCGGCGGCATTCGCCACCTGCTGGTGGACCTGGGCCAATGGGACCGCCACCGCCTGCCTTCCCTGCAGGCCAGCAGCTGGCACCAGGCTTCAGCGCCGCGCTGGAGGCGGAAGCCGAGCGGTTGATCCTCCTGGCCGCCGAGCCCCAGCCCTGCGACGACCAGCGCCTGGACCTCAGCCACCAGCACTGCGTGACCATCGATGACCCCGACACCCGGGACATCGACGACGGTCTCGCCCTCGAACGCCTGCCGCAGGGCGGCCTGCGCCTTTGGATCCACGTGGCTGACCCAGGCCGCCTGGTGTCCGCGGGGTCACCGCTGGACCTGGAAGCCCGGCGCCGCGGCAGCAGCCTCTACCTGGCCAGCGGCACCCTGCCGATGTTCCCCCCGGCCCTGGCCACCGGGCCCCTCAGCCTGCGGGCCGGCTGCCGCAATGCCGCCTGGAGCCTGGGGGTGGAACTCACCGAGGAAGGGGCCGTGGCCAGCAGCCGCCTGCTGCGCAGCTGGGTGCGGCCCGCCTACCGGCTCAGCTATGCCGACGCCGATGAGCTGATCGAGCTGGCGCCACCGCAGGACCCGGACCTCAGCGATCTGGATCTGCTGCTGCAGCGGCGTCGCCAGTGGCGGCTGGCCCAGGGGGCGCTGCTGATGGATCAGCCGGAAGGACGCATCCGGGTGTCTGACGGCGAGCCCCAGTTGGAAATCACCGAGCCCGGGGCGTCCCGGCAGCTGGTGGCCGAGGCCATGATCCTGGCCGGTGCCGTGGTGGCGGGCTACGGGCAGGAGCACGGGCTGGCCCTGCCCTACCGCAGCCAGCTGCCGGCCGAACTGCCACCGGACGCCGAGCTCAACGCTCTGCCCGCCGGCCCGGTGCGCCATGCCGCCCTCAAGCGCTGCCTCAGCCGCGGGCACACGGGCAGCCAGCCGAGCCCGCACTTCAGCCTCGGCCTCGAGGCCTATGTCCAGGCCACCTCGCCGATCCGCCGCTACGGCGACCTGCTGGTGCAGCGCCAGCTCTGGGCCCAGCAGCAGGGGGAGCCCACCCTCGATGCCGAGGCCCTGCAGGAGGTGCTGCAGGCGATCGAGGCGCCGATCCGCCAGGGCATCCAGATCAGTCGTGACGATCAGCGCCACTGGCAGCAGGTGTGGTTCGAAGCCCATCGCAGCGAGCAGTGGGAGGCGGCCTTCCTGCGCTGGCTTCGGCCCCAGGACGGGCTTGGTCTGCTGCACCTGGAGACATTGGCCATGGATCTGGCTGCGGAGTGCCCAGCGGGGGCCCAGCCGGGCGATTCCCTGCTGGTGAGAGTGCAGCAGGTGGATCCGCTGCGCGACCAGCTGCGACTGATCGCCAGGAGCTGATCAGCTCGCCAGCCTCGACACCCGCAACCAGGGGCCCCAGGGGTTGGCGCAGCCACCAGGCTCAGCTGCCTAGGACCGGACAACTCCTGCAGCCAGGCGTGCAGGGCCGGCTCCAGGCTGATCACGGGCCAGCGGCTGGTTCCCTGCTCCAGCACGTATCCTCCGTCGCCGGTTGGGGTCAACAGGCCAGACCAGATCTGCTCGTGGGGTTCGGCCGGGGCCTGGTGGGGGTCCAGATCTGCACCGCGTTCGGCGCGACCGCCCCGGGCCAGGGCGCCATCGACTCCCACCAGGGCCGGATCCGCCAGGGCCGCCAGCTGGCGCTGCCGCCAGTGGGGGTGATGCCAGGGCGTATCCCACAGGGGCAGGGGGCCAGCCGGCGCCAGGGGGTCCTGCACCAGGGCCTGCTGCAGCTGCAGCACCGGCAGCTCCGCCGGCCGACAGCCCAGCCGCAGGCACAGGGCCGCCGCCAGGCCGGCGGCCTGACCCACGTTCAGCACCAGGGGCTGCAGGCGGGTGGCGCCGTTGGCCATGTGGCTCACGCTGGTGGCCTTGTCGGCTGCCAGCAGGTTCACCGTGTCGGCGCTCACCAGGGCGCCGTAGGGCATGCAGAAGGGGGTGCCACTCCAGCGCCCGCCCCAGCGGCAGCTCTTCGGGGCCAGGGGCCAGTCGGGGCCTGGGTAGTGGTGGTCGTTGGCGTAGTTGCCCACGGCGATCGCCTCCATGCGGCCCTGCCGCCAGGGCAGGGGGGCGATGGAAGCGCCCTCGGCCTGGGGCAGCAGCTGCTGCTCCAGCACCGTGCTCAGCCCCTTGAGCCGGCGGCCCTCGCGCCAGTAGGGCATCAGGGCCAGGGGCGACGGCCCCGCCAGGTCGGCGCTGCCGGGGTGCAGGGGAAACAGCTCGGCCAGCTGCAGCCAGCCCTCGCTGGCCTCCTCGAGGGCGGCGGCGAAGGCGAGGCTATGGGCCTGCATCGCCTGCTCGAGCTCTCCCTGGGCGCAGGGATCTGAAGCCGCCTCAAGGCTGAAGGCCCGCTCCAGCTGACTGGGCCAGTGGCCCTGGCCGTGCCAGTCGTTGCCGTGCAGGGGCCAGTTCAGCATCACCAGATCAGCGGGCAGGCGGCCATAGGTGAGGGTGCGCTCCAGGCCGAAGCGGCTGGTGGCACCGGCGAAGGGTGGTGGCAGGCTGCGCTTGCCGGCGGGACACCCCTGCTGGGCGCGCAGGCGGCCCATCGCCACCCAGGTGGGCGACTGCACCGGCTGGGCCTGGAAGAAGGGTTCGCTGCTGAGGCGCTGCCGCGACGGGGCACTGGGCTCCTGCCAGAGCTCCTGCTCCTCCCAGCCGAGGCGGAAACCGGCCGAGGCCAGGGCCAGCAACTCGCCCCGATCACTGCCATCAATCACCAGCTCAGGATGGAGCGCCACGGTGTCCGCAGGGGCTCCCGCGCCATCAGGCCCCCCAGGGCCCGAGCGCTCCACCAGCAGCCGGCTGATGCGGTCACCCTGGCGGTCCACCTGCCGCAGGCGGCAGCAGGGCCACCAGGTGAGCCCCTCTGTGCCGGCCACCCAGTGGCGCAGGATCGCCTCCGCCGTGGCCGGCCGGTAGCCAAAGCAGCTCACCCAGTTGTGATCGAGCCCACCGGGTTCGCGGCGGGCCAGCTCCCTCAGCAGGGCCCCCCAGAGGCCGCTCTGCCAGGGGCTGAGCTCGTTGCCGTCAGGGCAGCAGACGCCGGCGGCGCTCACCATGCCGCCCAGCCAGCCCCCCGGGGTGAGCAGCAGGGTGGCACTGCCGGCCCGGGCTGCCTGCAGGGCGGCCGCCACACCGCCGCTGCCGCCGCCCCACACCACGATGGGAAACCGCTCGTCTTGCATGGGGTTGATCGGCGGAGGAGGCAGCGGAGTGCTCAGTAGGATCCGGCACCGGCACAGGGCCATTTCCCGCCGCATGTCTTACACCCTCACGACCCCGCTCTATTACGTCAACGACCGCGCCCACCTGGGCAGCACGTACACCACCATCGCCTGCGACGCCATGGCCCGCTACCAGCGCCTGAGGGGTGAGCGGGTCACCTTCATCACCGGCTGCGACGAGCACGGCCAGAAGATCCAACGCACCGCCGAGGCCGCCGGCGTTTCCCCCCAGGACCACTGCGACCAGGTGAGTGCCGGTTACCGGGATCTCTGGCAGCGCTGGCAGATCAGCCACGACCGCTTCATCCGCACCACCGACCCCCGCCACCGCCAGCTGGTGGAGCAGTTCTTCGCCCGGGTGGAGGCCAGTGGCGATGTGGTGGAGGGCCGGCAGCAGGGCTGGTATTGCGTGGCCTGTGAGGAGTTCAAGGACGATCCCCACGAGGCCCAGGATCCGGAGTGCTCCATCCACCGCAAGCCCCTGGAATGGCGCGATGAGCTGAACCTGTTCTTTCGGCTCTCCCGCTACCAGGAGGCCATTGAGAGCCTGATCCGCCAGCCCGGTTTCATTGAACCGGCCAGCCGCCGCCGTGAGGTGGAGAACTTCGTGGCCCAGGGACTGCGCGATTTTTCCATCTCCCGCCTCGATCTTCCCTGGGGGATCCCGGTGCCGGGCCATCCGGGCCATACCTTCTATGTGTGGTTTGACGCCCTGCTGGGCTATCTGTCGGCCCTGCTGGAGGACCCAGCCCCGGGGGCGGCGCCACCCGACCTCAATCAGCTGCTGCAGCAGGGCTGGCCCGCCCAGCTGCATGTGATCGGCAAGGACATCCTGCGCTTCCATGCCGTCTACTGGCCGGCCATGCTGCTCTCCGCCGGCCTGCCATTGCCGGAGCGGGTCTTCGGCCATGGCTTTCTGACGCGGGAGGGGCAGAAGATGGGCAAGTCGCTGGGCAACGTGCTCGATCCCGACGTGCTGCTGCAGCGCTGCGGCCGCGATGCGGTGCGCTGGTATCTGCTGCGCGACATCCCATTCGGGGACGATGGCGACTTCCAGCAGCAACGCTTCAGCGATCTGGTCAACAACGACCTGGCCAACACGATCGGCAACCTGCTCAACCGCACCAGTTCGATGGCCCGCAAGTGGTTCGCGGCTGCCGTGCCACCAGCCGGCACCGCCCTCAGCGACCAGCACCCCCTGGCTCTGGCGGCTGCCCATGCCGCCGGCGAGGTGCGCGAGGGTCTCGATGCCCTCAAATTTCGCCGCGCCGCCGAGGCCGTGCTGCAGCTGGCCGGCACCGCCAACGGCTATCTGAACGATCAGGCCCCCTGGAAGCAGATGAAGCAACCGGGCCAGGAGGCGGCGGTGGCCGCTGATCTCTATGCCGTGCTGGAAGCGGCCCGCTGGGTGGCGGTGCTGCTGGCGCCGCTGGTGCCGGAGCTCTCCGGCCGGATGCTGGCCCAGCTGGCTCAGGAGCCCCTGGGCAGCGACGCCGACTCCGGCCCAGGTCCAGGTTCCTCGCTGGCCACGGCGGCCTCCCCCTGGCTGAAGGCCCAGCGCTGGGGCGTTCTGGAGCCAGGCCAGGCCCTGCCTGAACCGGAGCCCGTGATGCTGCGGCTCGAGCTCGACGGCCCCCTGTGAGGCGTTTCGGCGCTGCCCTGCTCAGCCTGGCTCTGCTGGTCCAGGCGGCTGGTTGCCGCAGCCGCCCGCGTGAACCGGAGGCGGCCCAGCCGTTTGTGTTCCGCAGCCTCAACCTGCGCCAGCAGGACGCCCAGGGGCGGCCCCTCTGGGAACTCACCAGCCCGGAAACCCGCTACGACCTCAGCCGCCGGGTGGCTCAGTCACGCGATCTCAAGGGGGTGCTCTACAGCAACGGCAAGCCGGCCTACCGCTTCACGGCCGCCAACGGCGTGGTGCTCAATGACGGCGAGGTGGTGCAGCTGGAGGGAGCGACCCGGCTGCAGCGGCTCGAGGATGGGGCCGAGCCCCTGGTGATCACCGCCCAGCGGGTGCGCTGGTATCCGGCCCGCGAGCTGATGGAACTGGACCGCAACCCCGTGGCCACCCAGGCCGACCTGCGGCTCACCAGCCAGCGGGCGCGCTTTCTGATCGATGCCGATCGCCTGGAGCTGCGGGGTGCTCCCACCCTGGTGCGCAGCGGGCCCGATCCCCTCCGCCTGGCCATGGAAGGCGTCGATTGGCTGCCCCGCACCGGCTCCCTGCAGGGCCGCGGGCCGGTGCGGGGCGAGCGCCAGCTGCCAGACCGCGCTCCCCAGCGGCTGAGCGCACCGTCGCTCACCGCCGATACCCGCCGCCAGACCATCGATCTGCAGGGCCCCGTTCGGGTGGACGACCCCGACCGCAACGGCACACTCACGGCCCGGGACGCCCGCATCGACCTCCCCCGCCGCCTGCTCAGCACCGACTCGCCCTTCGAGGCCCAGATGGGGGAAGCCCGTCTGGTGGGGGATCAACTCAGCATCGATTTCGGCACCTCCCTGGCCGTGGTGGGCTCCGGCTGCCAGCTCAGCCAACCCGGTGACCGCCTCACCGCCCAGCGCTGCCAGTGGAACTGGGACAGTGGGGCCGTGGAGGCCAGCGGTGGCGTGGTGTTGCGCCGGGAGGCCAACAAGCAGCTGACCCGGGCCGATCGCCTCACGGGCAAGGTGGCGGAGAATGGCTTTGTCCGCTTCGGGGGCGGTGGCTCCGGTCGCGTCAGGACCCAGCTGCAGGTTCCCCGCGCTCCGTCCCTGGGGCCGGATCCGGCGGCACCCCGGGGGGAGCGCAAACGCCCGCCAATCGCTCTGTGAGCCGCTGACTCCAGCCCTCGATCCAGGTGAGGTCGGCGCGGCTGAAGCAGCGCGGCGCCCAGCCCCCCACCACCAGCACACCCGCCTCCCCCAGCGGCTGCACCACCACAGCAGGCAACTCTGGCAACAGGGCCGCAAATTCCTCCCGGCCGGGGTAGAGCGCCAGGTTCACCAGGGAGATGACCCGGCCCCTGGCCATGGCCTGGCGGCAGATGGCCCCTGGCGTGAAGGGGGTGTCGGCCAACAGGCCACGCCGCAGCAGGCAGTTCTGCTTCCACTGCACCAGCACCACGGCGGCGGGGGTGGCCGTGAGCAGCATCCGGCTGCCCCAGCCCAGCTCCTCGGCCACGGCAGCGGAGAGCCCCTCGGCCAGCTCCAACCCCTCCCGGCCCGTCAGCGGCGCGCGGGCCGCCGCTTCCGGCACGGCCCTGGTCCAGAGCACGGCCACCAGCATCAGCCCCACCGCCAGCAGGCTGGCCAGCACGCCGGCCCGTTCCAGGGGGGGGCTGAGGCTTCCGGCCGTGAGCTGGTTCGACACCGTGAGCGCCAGGCCAAGCAGCCCGCAGCTGAGGCACAGCTTCGCTGGCGCGGGCAGGCTCATGGCAGCGGCGGCGCGATGGGAACCAGGCGACCTTCAGCCAGGCCTGGCCAGAGCAGGCAAACTAAAGGCACGCGCGCCCAGGCCCTTGATGATGCCCCTGTCCCAGCCACGCCCCATCGGCCCCAGCCTGCGGCGCTGCTGGGCGGCGCTGGTGAGCCTGCTGCTCCTGTTCGGAGCCGCCACCCCTGCCCTGGCTGTGTCGGCGGCGAGTTTTCCTGCCGATGCGCCCCAGGAGCGGGTGCTTGATCAGGCCCAGGTGCTGAGCCGCGCCGCCAATGGCGAGCTGAGCCGGGAGCTGGATGCTCTGCAGGCAGCCCAGGTGGAGGCCCATCTGGTCACCGTGGAGCGGCTGGACTACGGCATCAGCCTGCGCCAGCTCGGCCAGCAGTTGCTGGAGCGCTGGGCGGTGCAGGGCAGCGACAAGGGCCAGCTGTTGTTTCTGATCGACACCAAGACCAACGCCGCCGCCGTGGTGGCGTCTGCGGCCCTCGACAGCCGGCTCAACGCCGAGCTGCTCAAGAGCACGGCGCGCACCACCATGGCCCAGCCGATCCGCGAAGGGGCCCGCTTCCGCCAGGCCAGCCTCGATGGCATCGCCCGCCTGCAGACCGTGCTGGACACCGGAGAGGATCCCGGCGAGCCCTTGCAGGTGGAGGCCTCCACACTGCCGACCAATGTGCCCACCCGGGAGGAGACCGCTGACAGCAAGGCCTTCACCTGGGTGATCGTGCTGCTGGTGGTGGGCACGGTGGTGCCGATGGCCACCTGGTGGGTCTTCTCCCGCTGAGCATCCATGGCCATCACCAACTGGCTCGGCTCCTTCCGCCGCGCCCAGGCGCTCGACCTCAGCCACGACCTGGAGCGGGGCTATGAGGCTGCCCTGCTGATTCAGACCATCGAGCTGGAGCACTACAACGACCGCCCGGTGCGTCCTGAAATCGTGCTGCCCCTGCCCGCCGGTGCCCAGGCGCAGCTGCTGCGCCGTTTCCAGGCGGCCCTGGAGGTCTGCCGGCAGAGCCTGGCGAGCCTGGGGCAGCATCGCAGTGAGCTGGTCGGCCAGGAGCTGCGCCAGCTGCAGTTGATCGAATCGGTGCTGGCGCGCTACGACGGCAGGCGCAATCCCCTGCCCGCCATCAGCCGCACACCCGAGGTGTTGCCCCGCAGCCTGCTGGGCGTGGTGAACCAGGTGCGCCGCCAGCTCGATCCGGAGGCTGAGGCCAACATGGTGGCCGGCTTCCGCCGGCGCCGCGATTCCACCCTGGTGTCGCTGCGGATTCTGCTGTTGCTGGTGCTGGTGCCTGTGCTCGTGCAGCAGATCAGCCGCACCTATGTGGTGTCGCCCCTGGTGGATCGCTTCGCCACCGACTATGCCTTTCTGAGCTACCCCAAACCCCAGCTGGAGGAGCGGGCCGTCGAGCAACTGCGGGTGTACCGGGCCGAAATCGAATTCGATTCGCTGCTCAGGGGCCAGGAGCTGCCCAGTGCCACCGAGCTGCACACCAAGCTGGCCCAGCGCGCCCAGGAGCTGAAACAGGAGGCGGATCAGGAGAGCACCCACGCCATCAAGAACGTGCTCGCCGACCTGGGCGGGCTGGTGGGCTTCGTGCTGGTGTGCGTGGTGTGGCGCCGCGACCTTCAGGTGCTGCGCAGTTTTCTGGATGAACTGGTGTATGGCCTGAGCGACAGCGCCAAGGCCTTTGCGATCATTCTGTTCACAGACATCTTTGTGGGCTTTCACAGCCCCGAGGGCTGGACCGTGCTGCTGGATGGGGTGGCCAACCACTTCGGTCTTCCCGCCCAGGAGAATTTCATCCTGCTGTTCATTGCCACCTTCCCGGTGATCCTGGCCACGGTGTTCAAGTACTGGATCTTCCGCTACCTCAACCGCGTGTCGCCCTCTTCTGTGGCCACCCTGCGCAACATGAATGGTGGCGGCTGATTCTCCGGACTCCAGCGGCGGGGCCCTGGCCCCCCGCCGTCAGCTGGTCACCGGCCCGGCCCGCAGTGGCAAGAGCCGCTGGGCCGAGCACCTGGCACGGCAGCATCCTGGACCGGTGCTGTATGTCGCCACCGCCGGGCGCCATCTCGAGGATCCCCACTGGCAGGCCCGGCTTGAGATCCACCGCCAACGCCGCCCGCCTCATTGGGCTCTGGCGGAGCTGCAGGAGGGGCTGGCGGACGGCCTGAGCCACTTGCAGCCGACTGAACTGGCGCTGGTGGATGCGCTCGGCTCCTGGGTGGCCTGGGGGTTGGAGCAGCCGCCGCTCAGCTGGCAGGCCAGTGTGGAGGCCCTGGCCAGCGCCGTGGAAGCCTGCCCGGGACGGCTGATCCTGGTGAGTGAGCAGACGGGCTGGGGCGTGGTCCCCCCCACGGCAATCGGCGGCCTGTTCCGCGACCGGCTCGGCGCCCTGGAGCAGGAACTGGCCCGCCGCTGCCAGCGCTCCTGGCTGGTGGTGGCCGGCCGGGCCCTTGACCTGCAGGCCATCAGTGAGCCTGTGCCGCGCTGATCCCATGCCACGAATCGTGCTCTATCAGCCCCAGATTCCGCCCAACACCGGCAATGTGGCCCGCACCTGCGCCGCCACGGCCCAGGAGCTGCATCTGGTGGAGCCCCTCGGCTTCGAGATCAGCGACCGCAGCCTGCGGCGGGCCGGGCTCGACTACTGGCCCTACGTGCCCCTCAGCCGCCACGCCGACTGGGCCGCCTTCGAGCGTCAGCGCCAGCAGTGCGGAGGAAGGCTGCTGGCCCTCAGCGCCCTCGCCACCACCCCCTACACCGCCATCCGCTTCCGGCCCGACGACTGGCTGCTGTTCGGCCGCGAGAGCGATGGGCTGCCCCCCCCCGTGCTGGCCCAGGCCGACGAGGCCATCACCATTCCGATGGCTCGCTCACGCCAGCATCCCGAGGGCGGGGTGCGCAGCCTCAACCTGTCGGTGTCGGTGGGGATTGTGCTGTTCGAGGCCCTGCGTCAGCAGGAGCCGATCAGCGGCTGAGATCCCAGGCTGAGGCAGGCTTGCCCCCGCCCGGTGCGGTCCCGGGGCAGCGGGCGGGAGCAACCGTCCCGATGGATTCCGTGTCGAGACGCACTTGATCCTGGGGGGCTCGTCCGCTACGGTCTGCGCGGCTCAGGGATCTCGGCTTCTCTACTGAGCTTTGTCGTTTTGGGGAACAACCTTTGAAGCCTTTGTCACCAATCAAAACGTCCATCCTTCTCTCTGCAGCCCTGGCGGCCACCGTGCCTGCCGTCACCCAGGCCTTCACTCCCGCAGAGTCGGATGACGCCTCGATCGACACCCTGCTGGCGGCCCGGCCACGCCCCAGCGCCCAGAAGCTCTGGGTGAAGGTACGCCAGCCGGTGAGCATCGATGAGCTCTCCCGCGACCTCAGCATGGGCAGCGAGCGGCTGGCCAATCTGAACGACGTGGACACCGACCATCGCTTTGATCGCGGAGAGTGGCTGGTGGTACCGGCGCAGCAGACCCGCGCCGTGAAGCTGCTGGCCTCGGTCGACACCTCTGAGCTGCGCCGCACGCCTCCCCTTCAGTCCCCTCCCCCGCTGCAGTCCAAGGGCGTTGTGCGCCTCGGCGACACCGTGATGGCCATCGCCCAGCGCTACGGCCTCACCATGGCTGAGCTGCTGAAGCTGAACCCCGGCATGCAGACCGCCCGCCTGGTGGCCGGCAATGAAGTGAAGCTGGTCCAGGCCGAACCGGTCCGGCAGCGGGCAGTCCTGGGCCTGAAGCCCTCCACCAGCGGCGGCCTCAGCTGGCCCCAGATTCCTGGCCTCGGCACGGAAAACAACAGCTTCGACAGCAGGCAGCCTGTTCCCGATGGCTGGATCTGGCCCACCAAGGGCGTGTTCACCTCCGGCTATGGCTGGCGCTGGGGACGCATGCACAAGGGCATTGACGTGGCCAACAACGTGGGCACGCCGATCGTGGCGGCCCGCAGGGGCCGAGTGGCCTTCTCCGGTTGGCATGACGGCGGTTACGGCTATCTGGTGACCCTCGCCCACGCAGACGGCAGCCGCTCCCTCTACGCCCACAACAGCCGCCTGATGGTGACGGCCGGCCAGGACGTGGCCCAGGGCACCCTGATTGCGCTGATGGGGAGCACAGGCCGCAGCACGGGTCCCCACCTCCACTTCGAGATCCATCCCCCCTCCCGGGGTGCAGCCAACCCGCTCCAGTTCCTGCCACCCCGCGCCTGATACAGTCAGCCGGCTGGAGAGGCCAGTAGGGCTCGGTAGCTCAGCTGGTTAGAGCGTGGGATTCATAACCCCAAGGTCGGGAGTTCAAGTCTCCCCCGAGCCATGCCGCCTTGGCCTCTCCTGGCACGACCAGCGTTTCTTGGGTCTTTGAACAAGACCTGTGTCGTGTTGCGCTGAGCCCCAGCTGACTCAGTCGAGAGCGGTGGCGTTGGGCAACAGGCCCAGTTCAGGGTCGCGCTGGGCGGCCTCCAGGCTCTCGTCGCTCACCACCACCGGGAAGGCCGCTGCGGCCTGGGCCGCCGCCACGGCGCGGCGGCTGCGACCGGTGCCCCGGGCCTCCATCGCCCGGATCAGCCCCTTGCTGCGATTCACTTCACCGATGGTCTGGCCCTCTTTGGGGCGCACCAGGGGATGGGCCTTGAGCTCGCCGCGCAGCTGGCTCAGCAGGCGGAAGTGGCCTGTGGTGTTGTATTTGCGCAGCACGCCTGGATCCCAACCCATTCCATCAACTCCACGAGTTGCTGCCAGCCTATGGCCTGGCCTGCAGAAGCTTGTGATAAATTGTAGGATGTAACTGGAAGTCGGATCGAGTTCGCTCAGCTGAGCCCGATGGCGTCCTCCGCCCCCTTCGCTCGCACTTGCGCATGACCCGCCTCGTCGGCCTGCAGGCCCCTGATTTCACCGCCACTGCGTGGTGGATCAGGAGTTCAAGGAGATCTCCCTCTCCCAGTACCGCGGCAAGTACGTGGTGCTGTTCTTCTATCCCCTCGACTTCACCTTCGTGTGCCCCACGGAGATCACCGCCTTCTCCGACCGTTACGGCGACTTCGCCGCCAAGAACACCGAAGTCCTGGGCGTGTCCGTGGACAGCGAATTCAGCCACCTGGCCTGGATTCAGACCGACCGCAAGAATGGCGGCATCGGCGACATCAGCTACCCACTTGTGGCCGATCTCAAGAAGGAGATTGCCCGCGCCTACGAGGTGCTGGACGAAGACGCCGGCGTCGCCCTGCGCGGTCTGTTCATCATCGATCCCGAAGGCGTGATCATGCACAGCACGATCAATAACCTGCCGGTGGGCCGCAGCGTCGATGAAACCCTGCGGGTGCTGCAGGCCTTCCAGTACGTGCAGAGCCACCCCGATGAGGTCTGCCCCGCCAACTGGCAGCCCGGCGACAAGACCATGAACCCCGACCCCGTGAAGTCGAAAGACTTCTTCGCTGCCGTCAGCTGAGCAGGCTCTGCAGCAGCCGGCTGCCATCGATGCCCCCCAGGACCGGGTCACAGGCCCTCTCCGGGTGGGGCATCAGCCCCAACACATTGCCGGCTCTGTTGCAGAGGCCGGCTACATCGCCCACTGATCCATTGGGGTTGGCGGCGTAGCGCAGCGCCACCTGGCCGTGCTCCTCCAGGGCTTTCAGATCATCAGCCTCCACCTGATAGCGGCCTTCTCCATGGGCGATCGGCAGGCTGATGCGCTCCTTCTCCCCGTAGCCCTGCAGCCAGCGGCACGGGCCGGGATTCACCTCCAGCAGAGCCGGCTCACACAGAAAGTGCAGGCGGCCATTGCGGGTGAGTGCCCCGGGCAGCAGGCCCATTTCGGTGAGCACCTGGAAGCCGTTGCAGATGCCCAGCACCGGCCCTCCGGCCTCGGCGAAGCTGCGCACCTCCTCGAGCACGGGAGCAAAGCGAGCAATCGCGCCGCAGCGCAGGTAGTCGCCATAGCTGAAGCCCCCCGGCAGCACCACGCATCGAGCCCGCCCAGGTCGCGCTCTTCATGCCAGAGGAAACGGGTTTCGAGCCCCAGGCACCCCTCCAGGGCCCAGCGCACGTCCCGGTCGCAGTTCGAGCCGGGAAACACCACGATCCCCACGCTCACAGCGGCGCTCCTGTGGGTTGGACCTGGCCGTGCTCCTGAAGCTCCAGGCTCCAGTTCTCGATCACCGGGTTGGCCAGCAACCGCTGCGCCAACAGCTCCACCTGCTGCCTGGCTGCAGTGGCATCGGCAGCCTCCAGTTCCAGCTCGATCGCCTTGCCGATGCGCAGTCGGCGCAGGCTGGTCACCCCCAGGCGGGCCGCTGCCGCCCTGGTGGCCTCCCCAGCAGGGTCGAGAACCGAAGGTCGCAGGGAGACCTGCACGCGAGCGCTGAAGACGGGCACGACACAGCCGTTGTTTGTTAAATCTTGGCAGCCCAATGGCCCCCATCCCCGGCCCGTGGACAGGTTGAAGGGGTCGTTGTGCAGGGCACCGCATGCTGGCTTGCCTCGGTCACGGCTGCCTGGTGGCCTTGCTGCTGCTGCTGCCCGCGTTGGCCAGCCCTCCACCTGAAGGGCCCCCGGCTGGTGGGACGCAGGCCGAAGGGTCCCATGCTGAGCGTGAACCTGTGCGGCCACTCGAGCCGATTCCCCTGCGCTGTCGCCAGAGCTCAGGCCCGTGGCGCGCCTGCAGTCTGCTGGTGGAGAGGCTGGGAGAGCGCTGGAGTCTGCTGCTCGACGATCAGCGCCTGGAGTTCCGCCATGACGGCCGCGGGGCCGTGACCATGCAGCGACCCAGCCCTGGCAATCCATCGCCTGTCTGGATTCCCGTCGAGGCCCGCTGGACAGACGACCCCGCCCTCTGCTGGAACGGGGTCTGCGCCCAGGGCGATTTCCCCCTGGATTAGGCGCTAGCCCCGGATCAGGGCTGCTGGATCAGGGCCTGCTCCAGCTGGTGCCGGTCGAGCCCGAAGCCCAGCAGCACCAGCTCCACCCCGGGGGCATGGGGCTGGGCGGCAGGCTCAAACCAGCTCTCCAGCCGCGGGCCCACCGCCTGCAGCACCAGGGGTCTGTCCTTTCCGCGCATCCAGAGCCGGCCCTTCACCCGCACAATCCCCTTCTCCTGGCAGAGGCGGCGGATGGCAGCCTCCAGGGATGAGCGCTCCAACTCGCCGTTCCACTCCAGCGCCACCGACTCCATCGCCACATGGGTGTGGTCGTGATGGTCGTGGTTGTCGCCGTCGTGGGGGTGGTCATCGGCACTGAGATGCTCAGCGGCCGAGCCGTCAGGCTGCTTTGCGGCCAGCCCCAGCACCAATGCCGGATCGATGCCACCGCGCTCCATGGGCAGCAGCGGCGTGCCGGGGCGCACCAGCGGCGTCACCCGCTCCTGGATGCGCTCGAGACCAGCGGCATCGAGTTGATCGCCATGGCTCACCAGCACCAGATCAGCGCACTCCAGCTGTTCGGCGAACAGCTCATCGATGGCGGTGAGGTGGTCGAGGCTTGGATCGGCCAGGCGCTGGGCCTCCAGGGCCGCAGGATCCGCCACCACCGACCCCTGGGCCAGGGCGGCCCCATCCACCACTGTGACCACGCCATTCACCCAGGTGCGGCTGCGGATCTCGGGCCAGCCCAGAGCCGCCAGCAGCGGTTCCGGCAGGGCCAGGCCGCTGGTTTCCACCAGGATGCCGTCGAGCTGGTCGGCGCGCTCCAGCAGCTGCTGCATGGTGGGCAGGAAGTCGTCCTGCACCGTGCAGCAGAGGCAGCCGTTGGTGAGCTCCACCAGGCGCGAGCCGATCTCCTCCTCAGGGCAGAAGCCGCAGCTGCGCAGCAGGGCTCCATCGAGCCCCACCTCGCCGAACTCGTTGACGAGCACCGCCAGGCGCTGGCCTCCATGCAGCAGCAGCTCCCTCAGCAGGGTGGTCTTGCCGGCGCCCAGGAAGCCGGTCACCACGGTGACGGGAAGACGGACGGAAGATTGGGTGGTCATGGGCGGCAGGCGAGGCTCTCGCGGGTGCTCACTCCCGTGAGCGGATTGGTGCCGCTGGCCCGGGCGCAGAGCGCCTTCTGTTCGGGCAGGTCGAGCACGGCGTCGGTGAAGTCGGCCCCGTCGATCCGGCTGCCGCGGAAGCGGCTCTGCATCAGCATGCCGTTGCGCAGCACGGCCCCCTCCAGGTTGCTGTCGTCAAAACGGCTGGCGAAGGCCACCACGTCTTCGAGGTTGGCTGCCTGCAGATTCGCCTGCCGCAGGGAGCTGCCGTTGAACACGGCGCCGCGCAGGTCGGCCTCGCTGAAGTCGAAACCATCCAGGCTGGCCTTGAGAAATTCCTGCTGGCGCAGGTTGCGGCCGTGCATGTCGGGCTGCAGATCCTGGACGGCCCGCTGGCCGCGCAGCTCGGGGGCGGTGATCGCCAGGGCCGCCGGTGATCCACCGACCAGCACCCCCAGCAACAGCACCCCGACCAGCAGCAGGCGTGACAGGGGGTGGAGCGGCGAGCGGATGCCGGCCATGGACGCACAACTACGGTGAGGCATCAAGTTATGGCAACCATGGGGATGACCCTGCGGGTGGTGGTTCCCCCCCACCCCCTGATCGGCCACTGGCTCAGTGTGTTGCGCAGCAGGCACACCCCAGCGGCCGTCTACGCCACCGCCACAGCTGAGCTGGGCCGCTGGCTCACCTACGAGGCCGTGCGCGACTGGTTGCCCCAGCGCAACACCGCCATCGAGGGCTGTCTGGGCGCCACCGAAGGTCGGGTGGTGGATGGGGAGGTGCCGATCCTGGCCCTGCCCGTGCTCACGGCCGGGCTGGGGCTCTGGGATGGGGCCCGGGCGGTGCTGCCGGCGGCCCGTGTGCGCCACGTGGATCGCCTCGGCACCCTGCTGCCAGCAGAGATCGAGAGCCGTTGCGGCGTGCTGGTGTTCGCACCGGAGGTGGCGTCCGGCCACAGCCTGCTGGAGCTGCTGCACCAACTGCGGCAGCGGGGGGTTGAGGGCGACCGGCTGCGGGTGATCACGGCCCTGGTGGCCTCGCCGGGCCTGAAGGCCATCGGTGAGCAGTTTCCCAGTCTCACCCTCTACGCCGGCTGCATCGATCCTGATCTGACCGGCGATGGGGCGATTGAGCCGGGTATCGGCGCTGTAGCTGAAAGGCTGTTCGGCATCCCCGGAAACGGAGCTGTCGTCCCGGCCGCTGCCTCTGCCTAGGGTTGGAACACTTGTGCACTGTTGATGGCTGATCGCCAGGCTGGTCAGAGACACCCAGGCGGTGCGGCGGCCGGCGCCGCTGCCGGCGACTCCTCGGCCCTGCTGATCAGTGCCCTGGCCGGAGCCGTGCTCGGCGCGGCCGGCCTGGGCTGGTGGCTGCTGTCGAAAGCGGATCAGCGCCGCGGCAGCATGCGCCAGCAGCGGGTGCTGCGGCTCTCGCGGCTGCAGGAGAGCGGTGGGGCGGTGGAGGGCCTGCCGGCACCGGCCTCCCTGGCGGCCAGCAATGACCGGGAGCTGCACCAGAAGGTGCACCAGCTCAACGAGGCCATCGAGGATGTGCGCCGTCAGCTGGAAACCCTCAGCATTGGCCGTCAGGGCTCTCGGTAAGTTGCTTGCAGGCACTTTCCGCTGAGGCCATGCTCCGATCCGCTGCCATCACCCAGGGCGTTCAGCGTTCCCCGAACCGGGCCATGCTGCGGGCTGTGGGCTTCGGCGACGGCGACTTCGCCAAGCCGATCATCGGCATCGCCAACGGCTACAGCACGATCACCCCCTGCAACCTCGGCCTCAACGACCTCACCCGCCGTGCCGAGCAGGCCGCCCAGCTGGCGGGGGCGATGCCCCAGACCTTCGGCACCATCACGGTGAGCGATGGCATCTCGATGGGCACCGAGGGGATGAAGTATTCCCTGGTGAGCCGCGAGGTGATCGCCGATTCGATCGAAACCGCCTGCAACGCCCAGAGCATGGACGGCCTGCTGGCGGTGGGCGGCTGCGACAAGAACATGCCCGGAGCCATGCTGGCCATGGCCCGCATGAACATCCCGGCGATCTTCGTGTACGGCGGCACGATCAAGCCCGGCAGACTCGGGCCCTGCGATCTCACCGTGGTGAGCGCCTTTGAGGCCGTGGGCCAGTTTTCCGGCGGCCGCATCGACGAGGCCGAGCTCACCGCCATCGAGAAGAACGCCTGCCCCGGTGCCGGCAGTTGCGGTGGCATGTTCACCGCCAACACGATGAGTTCGGCCTTCGAGGTGCTGGGCCTCAGCCTTCCCTACAGCTCCACCATGGCGGCCGAAGACCCGGAGAAGGCCGAGAGTGCCGCCCGCTCCGCCGAAGTGCTCGTGCGGGCGATCGCCGCCGACATCCGCCCCCGCGATCTGCTCACCCGGGAGGCTTTTGAAAACGCCATCAGCGTGATCATGGCCGTGGGCGGCTCCACCAATTCGGTGCTGCACCTGCTCGCCATCGCGCGCACGGCCGGCGTGCCCCTCAGCATCGACGACTTCGAAGTGATCCGCCAGCGGGTGCCGGTGATCTGCGATCTCAAGCCCAGTGGCCGCTATGTGACGGTGGAACTGCACCGGGCCGGGGGCATCCCCCAGGTGATGAAGCTGCTGCTGGAGGCCGGCCTGCTCCATGGCGACTGCCGCACCATCGAGGGCCGCACCCTGCGCGAGGTGCTGGCCGACGTGCCCTCCACCCCACCGGCAGACCAGGATGTGATCCGCCCCCTCAGCCGGCCCCTCTACGCCAAGGGCCACCTGGCGATCCTCAAGGGCAACCTGGCGGAAGAGGGAGCCGTGGCCAAGATCTCCGGCGTCAAGACCCCGGTGATCACCGGGCCGGCGCGGGTGTTCGAGAGTGAGGAGAGTGCTCTGGAGGCGATCCTGGCCGGCGCCGTCCATGCCGGGGATGTGGTGGTGGTGCGCTACGAGGGGCCGGTGGGCGGCCCCGGCATGCGCGAGATGCTCTCCCCCACCGCCGCGATCGTGGGCCAGGGGCTGGGGGAATCGGTGGCCCTGATCACTGATGGTCGCTTTTCCGGGGGTTCCTATGGCTGGTGGTGGGCCACGTGGCGCCGGAAGCGGCCGTTGGCGGCACCATCGGCCTGGTGGAGGAGGGCGACAGCATCACCGTGGATGCCGATCAGCTGCTGCTGCAGCTCAACGTGGCTGCTGAAGAGCTGGAGCGCCGAAGGGCGGCCTGGGTGCGCCCCGAACCCCGCTACCGCACGGGCGTGCTGGGCAAGTACGCCCGCCTGGTGAGCAGCAGCAGCCTCGGGGCTGTCACCGATCTGGCTTGAGCAGATCCGGAGCGGGCGGTTCCGGCCTCAGCAGGGCCCGCAACCGCCGCGCCAGCGCTTCCAGCGGCAGCCCCGCCCCTGGCCGTTCGCAGCGACTGCCGTTGCTGCTCATCCACACCGGATGGCGCCCCTGCCAGAGCATGGGGAGCTCCGGGTCCGCAGCCCAGGCCAGGGTGAGGTGGAGGTCATCGCCACTGCGGTAGAGCTCCAGTTCCAGGTCTTCCTCAGGAAGGCGCTCTCCGGCAGGGCTGCGCACCTCCAGCTTCAGGCAGCAGTCCTGCAGCTCGGCCATCTGCTCCAGGCTGGGCGCGTCCGGCTTAGCTTGATCCTTTGCGGTCAGCACGGCGTGGCGCAGCGGCTTGCGGCAGAGATCGGCCGCCGCCGCCACGCGTTGGGCCAGGTCGGCCTCGGGCAGGTCGCTGGGGTCAGGGATAGGTACGGATGGCCTGGAGGTTGAAGCTGATCGGGCCGGGCCGGAAACCCGCATTCGGGCTGCCGTCATCGCCGAAGCGGGAGTGCAGCAACTGCAGCCGGTTGATGCGGGAGGCATCGAAACGCAGCGGCAGGCCCACCGGTCGGGCCCGCACCGAGGGGCGCAGGCTGCTGAAGGGAACGCTCAGCTGCGTGCTGCCTTCGGCCTGGGTGGCGAACTCCACCACCCAGCGCAGACCGCCGGGGATCAGTTCCGTGAGTCCGGCCACTCCGTCAGCGCAGGCCAGCGCCAGCTTGAAGCGCCGCCCACCGCCCGCCAGCTCCAGTTCCAGGCCTTCAGCGCTGGAGAGATCCAGGGGCGGAGAGAACAGGGGCGAGCGACAGCTCACGAACCCGCCGCCCTCCTCCACCAGCTCGCCCTGAAACTGCAGACCGCCAGGACCGGCCTGACAGCGCCCCTGGCTGCGGCCCCCCATGATCGTGTCGTTCAGGGCCTGCCAGCCGCTGAAACCATCCCCCGTGACGATCTCGATCACGCCAGCGCCCCTGCCGCCCCGTGGTCGGCGAGCACGGTGATGGTGGTGGAGGGCTGCACCAGCCGCGCCGGGGTGCGCTCCGCAGGTCCATCGGATCCAGCAGCCTCTGCAGGGCCTGGGCCTTGGCCGCACCGCTCACCAGGAAGATCACCCGCCGCGCTGCCGAGAGCACAGGCGCCGTGAGCGTGATCCGGGGCAGTCCCTTGCCCTCGCCCACCGTCACCAGCCGCTGGCGCTCCAGGGCGGCGCCGGTGCCCGGAAACAGAGAGGCGGTGTGGCCATCGTCGCCGAGGCCGAGCAGCACCAGATCCAGAATCGGCGGATCGCCGGGGCAGAGCAGGCGCAGCAGCTCGGCATAGGCCCTGGCCCCCTGCTCCGGACTGGCCAGGTCGGTGGCCACCGGGTGCAGGCGGGCGCCGCTGCCGGGGGGCTGGGCCAGCAGCGAGCGCCGCAGCATCAGGGTGTTGCTGGCCGGGTCATCGGCTGGAACCCAGCGCTCATCGCCCAGCAGCACATCCACCCGATCCCAGGCCAGCCGCTCCTGCCCCAGCCGGCTGTAGGCCACCTCGGGGGTGGTGCCACCGGCCAGGGCGATCTGGCAGCGATCCCGCTGGGCCAGGCCCAGGTCGATGGCCGTGGCGATAAGCTCGGCGGCGCGGTGGGCCAGCTGCTCGCCACTGTCCCATCGCTCCACGCTGTAGGCCGTGCCCTCCGATCGGGTGCTGGCAGGTTGCATCGGTTGCGCCTCAGCTGATCCATTCGGTGTGGAACGATCCTGGCTGATCGACCCGCTCATAGGTGTGGGAGCCGAAGCAGTCGCGCATGGCCTGCACCAGGTTCTGGGGCAGGCGAGCGGTGCGGTAGCTGTCGATGTAGTCGAGCGTGCTCGAGAGGCAGGGCACAGGGATCCCAGCCAGGGCGGCCCCGGCCACGATCTGGCGCAGCCCCGGCAGCCGTTGGTTGATCTGCTCGGCAAACCAGGGATCCAGCATCAGGTTCGGCAGCTCGGGCGCTGCGGTGTAGGCATCCTGGATGCGCTGCAGCAGTCGGGCGCGAATGATGCAGCCGCCCTTCCAGATCTGGCCGATGGCCGCGAAGTCGAGGGCGTAGTCGTGCAGCTTGGAGGCCTCCTGCAGCAGGGCCATGCCCTGGCCGTAGCTCACGATGCAGGCGGCGATGCAGGCATCGCGCAGGGGGGGCAGGCCCGCAGCGGCATCGCCGAGATCGACGGCATGGGCCGGCGGGGCGGGCAGCACCGCCTCGGCTTCGAGGCGCTCCGGCCGCAGGGAGCTCATCACCCGGGCATTCAGGGCCGCATAGATGGTGGGCACCGGCACCCCCATCTCCAGGGCGCTCACCACCGTCCAGAGTCCGGTGCCCTTCTGGCCGGCCGCATCCACGATCATCTCCACCAGATCGCCGCCGCTGGCGGGGTCCTTGGTGCGCAGACACACCTCGGTGATCTCCACCAGGAAGGAGGCCAGTTCCTCGCTGCTGTTCCACAGACCCAGCACATCGGCCATGGCGTCGCCGCCCATGCCGCCGCAGCGCTTCATCAGGTCGTAGGCCTCGGCCAGGATCTGCTCAATGCCGTATTCAATGCCGTTGTGCACGGTCTTGACAAAGTGACCGGCACCGCCTGGACCGATGTAGGTGACGCAGGGGCCGTCCTCCACCTGAGCCGCCATCTTGCGCACCAGCGGCTCAATGGCGTCGTAGGCGCTGCGGGTGCCGCCGGGCATCATGCTGGGGCCCTCCAGGGCTCCCTTGGCGCCGCCGGACACCCCCATGCCGATGTAGCCGAAGCTCTTGCTTTCCAGCTCCGCCACCCGCCGTTCCGTGTCGGTGTAGAGGGAGTTGCCACCATCGATCAGCAGGTCGCCCTCCGCCAGCAGGGGGGCAATCGAGGCGATGGTGTCATCCACCGGCTGGCCGGCTTTCACCATCATCAGGATCCGCCTGGGCTGCTCCAGGGCCGCTACGAACTCCTCCAGGGTTTTGGCGCCAACGATGTCCTTGCCGGCGCCCCGGCCCTGCAGGAAGGCCTCCGTCTTGGCGTAGGTGCGGTTGTAGACAACGCTCGAAAACCCGTTGCGCTCGGCATTGAGAACCAGGTTCTCGCCCATCACGCCGAGACCGATCAGACCGAAATGTGCCGTACCCATGCAGTTGGAAAAAGGGCTGTGCCCTCAGTGTGGCCAGAGCCCCGGCCTGCGGGGCTGAACCGTCACAACCCGGGCGCCTGTGTCAGCATCTCCTGGCCTGATTAGGCCCTGGAGCCTCAGATCACACTGCCATCAGCGATGGTGCCGTTCTTCACAACCACCACGATTCCGTTGCGGATGTAGAAGTTCAGTTCGGGGCGATCCGCCTCCTCCACGTGATCTTTGTTGATGATGGTCACGTCCTTGCCGATGCGCACGTTCTTGTCGAGAATGGCGCCCTTCACGGTGGTGCCACTGCCCACGCCCATCGGAATGCCGCCGCTCTGCCTCAGGGCTTTGCGCTCCTCGGAGGACTCGAAGTAATCCGAGCCCATCACCAGGGTGTCCTGCAGAACCGCGTTGTTTTCAACCCTGCTCCTGACCCCCAGCACGCAATGATGCACGCTGCAGGCCTTCAGCAGGGAACCCTCGCCGATGATCGACTCGGTGACCTGGGCGTCCTGAAGCTTGCTGGGCGGCAGGTAGCGGGGGCGTGTGTAAATCGGAAACCTTTCGTCGTAGAACGAGAATGGAGGGTTGGGCTGCTGGGTGAGGGCTAGATTGGCTTCATAGAAGGCACCAATTGTACCGATGTCTTCCCAGTAGTCATTGAACAGGTAGCTGCGCAGCTGATCTCCACGGGCCAACGAGATGGGAATGATCTCCTTGCCGAAGTCCTTGGCGGTGGGATTGGTGTTCAGCAGATCAAAGAGGGTCTGGCGGCTGAACACATAGATGCCCATGGAAGCCAGGTGGGGCCGCAGCGCCGCCTCCTCGTGGGAGAGGCCCAGGCTCTCGGTGTCCACACGCATCGCCTCCAGGTCGGCACCCTTGGGTTTCTCCCGGAACTCCTGGATGTGGCCCTGGGAATCGGTGCGCATCAGGCCGAAGGCCTCGGCCTGGACAGGATCCACCGGCAGGGCGCCCACGGAGAGATCGGCACCGGTGTCGATGTGGTGCTGGACAAACAGGCTGTAGTCCATGCGGTAGAGCTGGTCGCCGGAGAGGATCAGGTAGTGATCCACGTCCCACTCCTGGAACAGCCACTGATACTTGCGCACCGCATCGGCCGTGCCCTCAAACCAGCTCGGGCTGTCGGGGGTCTGCTGGGCAGCCAGCACCTCCACGAAGCCCTGGCCGAAGCCGGCGGATAGGTTGTAGCTCATCGACAGGTGTCGATTCAGGGAGGCACTGTTGAACTGGGTCAGCACATAGATCTTGTTGATCTCTGAGTTGATGCAGTTGCTGATGGGAATATCGATCAGGCGATACTTGCCGGCCAGAGGTACCGCCGGCTTGGCACGCATCTTGGTGAGTGGGTAGAGGCGTGTACCGGCTCCCCCCCCGAGAATGATGGCTAGAACGCGTTTCATGTTTCCTGATTCCTACTCTGATGGGGCGACCGTACAGGACTGGGGTTCCGGCGGGGCAGTGCCGGGCGCGGGCCCGGCTTCAACTGTGGTGACCAACACCTCGATCAGGTGATGCAGGTCACGGAAAGGGAGATCACGGCCTGGGATCGTCCTCCTGAAGCTCAAACAGCTCCTCCAGAACCCGCATCGCCGAGCGCCGCTGGGTGCGCGACTGGGGTGCCCGGATGTTGGTGACCGGCGTATGAAGGATCTTGTTGATGATGCCCTTGCTGAGGGCTTCCACCACCTTGCGTTCCCGGGCTGACAGATCGGGCCCCATGCGGCTGAGGGCCTTCTGGAGCTCCTGCTCGCGGATGTCCTCCAACCGCACCCGCAGTCTGTTGACCACGGGCACCGCCTCCAGACCGTCCCACCATTCCAGAAACAGGCGAGACTCCTGATGCAGCAGTCCTTCGGCCTCGGCGGCCATCTCACGGCGGGCTTCCTGATTGCGGGCCACCACCTCCTGAAGGTCATCCACGTCGTAGGCCTGCACACCAGGAACCTCGGCGGAGTCGGCGGCGATGTTGCGGGGGACGCCGATGTCCACCAGCATCAGGGAGCTGCGGCGGTTGAGGCCGGTCAGGCGCTCGGCGCTGATGATCGGGTCCTCGGCGGCCGTGCTGCAGAACACCAGCGAACAGGTGCTGAGGCAGTGGTCGAGATCCTCAAGGGGGCGGCACTGCACCGGCAGAACCGGAAAATCGGCCGCCAGCTGTTCGGCTCGGGTCACGGTGCGGTTGAGCAGCACCACACCCCGGCATCCCTTGGCCTGCAGGTGCTGCAGCAGCAGCCGCGCCATGCGGCCGGCCCCCACCACGGCAACCTGCTCCTGATCGAGGGATACCAGGTCATCGACCCCCCGCGCCTGGCCCACCTTCAGCTGGGCCAGCTCCACCGCCGCCGAGCTGATCGAGACGGCACCCGTGCCCAGGTTGGTTTCGGTGCGCACCCGCTTGCCGGTGCTCACCGCCTGGTTCAGAAGCCGGTTCAGAATCGGGCCCAGTGAGCGGTGCTCCTGGCCGAGCCGCACCATCTTCTTCACCTGGGAGAGGATCTGGCCCTCGCCCAGCACCAGCGAATCCAGACCGGCCGACACCCGCAGCAGGTGGTCGACAGCCTGCTCGTGGTGGTAGGTGAACAGGTGGGGGGTGAGCTCATCCACCGCCAGGCCGGAGTGCTGGCTGAGGAAGGCCCCGATCGAGGAGATGCCCTGCTCCGGATGGCGCAGCAGCGTGTAGATCTCCAGCCGGTTGCAGGTGCTGAGGATGGAGGCCTCCAGCACCTGATCGTCGTCTCGCAACTGCTGGAGCGAGGCATCCATGGCCTGCTCCGGGATGCTGAGGCGCTCCCGGATCTCCACTGGAGCCGTGCGATGACTCAGACCGACAACGGCGATGTGCATGGTGGCAGCGCGGTGTGAGCTGATCGGTGCCGGCTCAGCGCAGCGCGATGCTCTGGGCACCGGCCTTGATGTGCACGGTGTCGGTGAAGCGTGCGGAGTTGTCGAGGGTGCTGATCACCAGCGAGCTGGTGCGGGTGCAGTCCTTCTCGAATTTCACCCCGTGGAACAGCAGGCCATCGGTGATGCCGCTGCCAGCGAACACCACGTTCTCTCCGGAGGCCAGCTCGTTGGCTTCGTAGATCCTGTCGGGATCGGCAATGCCCATCTCGGCCAGGCGGGCCAGGTTGCCCTCCCGGGTGAGCCCTTCCCACTCCTTGGTCTGGGCCACGGCAGGGTCGTACACCAGCTGGCCCTGGAAATGACCACCAAGGGCGCGCATGGCGGCGGCTGAAATCACGCCCTCAGGTGCGGCGCCGATGCCCATCAGGCAGTGGGTGCCGGTGCCGGCGAAGCCACAGGCGATGGCGGCCTGCACGTCGCCGTCGGAGATGGGCTGAACCCGGGCGCCGGTGGCGCGGATCTCGGCGATCAGGTCCTTGTGGCGGGCACGGTCCATGACCACGATCACCAGGTCGCTCTTGGCCATGCCGAGGCACTGGCTGAGGATCTCGATGTTCTCGGTGGCGCTCTTGCGGATGTCCACCTTGCCCTTGGCGGCCGGGGGCGCCGCCAGCTTCTTCATGTAGAAGTCCGGGGCGTTGAACAGGCCGCCACGGTCTGAGGCGGCCAGCACCGCCATCGAGCCGCGCTGGTTGTTGGCGCAGAGGTTGGTGCCCTCGCAGGGGTCCACGGCGAAGTCCACGCCGGGGCCGGTGCCGCTGCCCACCTCCTCGCCGATGTAGAGCATGGGCGCCTCATCCCGCTCGCCCTCGCCGATCACGATGCGACCCTGCATGGCGATCTGGCCCATGCGCTTGCGCATCGCCTCCACGGCAGCCGCGTCAGCCTCGTCCTTCTTGCCCAGGCCCGTGAGTTCGGCCGAGGCGATGGCGGCCTGTTCGACAACTTCGAGAATTTCCTGGATAAGGGTGCGATCCACAGTGGTCCGGCAAGAGGGGAGGAGGCTTCGTGATCGGGCCTGAGATGGCAGCTGCTGTGCGGAATCTCAGTCAGGAAGCGGGCCTCACTGTATCAGCGATGGCAGCGCCTCCCGGCCGGCCCGGGGGCGCAGCCAAGGGCCTGGCGGGGCCTTAACTACACTGAATTTCCCCTAGCCCAGCGGCCGTCCCATGAGCAGCAAGTCCCTGGTGGTGTCACCATCGATCCTCTCCGCCGACTTCTCCAGGCTCGGGGATGACGTGCGGGCCGTCGATGCGGCCGGTGCAGACTGGATCCACGTGGACGTGATGGACGGCCGCTTCGTGCCCAACATCACCATCGGCCCCCTGATCGTGCAGGCGCTGCGGCCGGTCACAAGCAAGCCGCTGGACGTTCATCTGATGATCGTGGAGCCCGAAAAGTATGTGGCTGATTTCGCCAAGGCCGGCGCTGACATCATTTCGGTGCAGGTGGAGGCCTGTCCGCACCTGCACCGCAACCTGGCCCAGATCCGCGATCTCGGCAAGATGGCCGGTGCTGTGCTGAACCCCAGCACCCCGATCGACACGCTCGAGTACTGCCTTGAACTCTGCGATCTCGTGCTCGTCATGAGCGTGAACCCCGGCTTCGGGGGCCAGAGCTTCATCGACAGCCAGGTGGACAAGATTCGTGACCTTCGGCGGATGTGTGATGCCAAGGGCGTCGATCCCTGGATCGAGGTGGATGGCGGCATCAAGGCCGAGAACGCCTGGAAGGTGATCGAAGCCGGAGCCAACGCGATCGTGAGCGGCTCGGGCGTGTTCAACCAGCCCAGCTATGCCGACGCCATCACCGGCATCCGTCAGAGCCGCCGGCCCGCCCCCGTGGCGGTCTGAACAGCTGAACCGGCCAGGCTCCCCAGAGGGGGAGATCTGGTGTCTCAGCGCTCAGCTCTCGAAGAACCAGCCGTAGCTGTGCAGGCCGATGCCCAGCAGGTTGACGCCGATGTAGCAGACGGCGATCACCACCAGACCCACCGAGGCCACGATCGCCGGGCGGCGACCCTGCCAGCCACGGATCAGGCGGGTGTGCAGGTAGGCGGCATACACCAGCCAGCAGATCAGGGCCCAGGTTTCCTTCGGATCCCAGCTCCACCAACTGCCCCAGGCCTCGTTGGCCCACACCGCGCCGCTCACCAATCCCACCGAGAGCAGCAGAAAGCCCACGGTGATCGTGCGGTAGCTGAGTGAATCGAGCTGCTCGGCGATCGGAATCGACACGCTGGAGAGCTTCATCGGCGCCGCCATGGCACCCGGACCATCGCAGGCCAGCTGGGCCTGGCGATAGCCGCCGCTGCCGATCGAGCTGCTGCGCAGCTCCAGGGCCCGGCCCCTGTCGGTGAACAGCACGGCCACCGACAGCAGCGATCCCACCAGCAGGGCCGCGTAGCTCAACATGATCACGCTCACGTGCATCACCAGCCAGCTGGAACGCAGGGCGGGCACCAGGGGGGAGGCCTCCTGAAGCCGATCGGGCAGGGCGAAGCTGGCGAAGGCCACGCAGCCGAGCGCCATCGGCGTGGCGGCAGCCGGCACCAGCGGTGATGGCCAGCTGCGCTCCACCAGCAGCTGGGTGAGGGTGCAGCCCCAGGCCAGGAAACAGAGCGACTCGTAGAGATTGCTGATCGGGAAATGGCCGGAATCGATCCAGCGCAGCACCAGCTGGGCGGTGAGACAGAGGTTGGCCGTGGCGATCAGCACCCGCACCACGGAGCTGTTGCGACCGCCACTCAGGGCCCAGAACGCCAGAGGCAGCACCAGCAGCAGCAGGGCGAAGGCGGCGAGGCCCAGGGCAAGAACCGGATCGTGGAGCAGATCAGGCAAGGTTTCAGCGCAGAGTCATCTCCCAGTCTGGCTGGTGATGGCGTCAGCTTGTCAGCGGCTGGCCTGCCGTAACAGCACGAAGCCCGTGACCAGGCCGATCACCACGGGCAGCCAGGCGGAGAACAGGGGCTCAAGTGTGCCCTTGACGCCCAGGGAACTGAAGCTGAAGGCCACCAGGTAGTAGCCGAAGATCAGCAGCACGCTGAGGCCGAACCCCTGGCTGCGGCTGCGCCGCGAGTGGGGCCTGGCCCCCAGGCTGCTGCCGATCAGGCCAAACACCAGACAGACCGCCGGAAAGGCGAACTTCTCCTCGATCCTCACCCGCAGTTTGCGCGCCGCTTGCTCGTCGCCCGATTCCCGCAGCAGCCGTTCCGCCGTGCGCGCCTGACCGATGGTCATCTCGTTGGCGTCGGTGGGCAGCTTGGCCACCCGCATCGGCTGGTTGCCGAGCGGATAGAGGTAGCGATCGAAGCGGGCGGAGGTGATCGCGTCGGAATCGGCGCCGCCGATGCCGAACACCCGACCATCGAGAAACTCCCACTGGGCCTCAGTATCACTCCAGCGGGCCCGCTTGGCCGTGAGCATCACCCGATGGGCCGAACGGCTCATGTCCACCAGGGTCACATCCTCCATCACACCCTGGTTGAAACGCTGGGCATAGAAGATGTGGGTGAGGCCGCGCCTGGTGCTGCCATCGGGTTGCTCGACCCTGCCGTAGCGGGAATAGAGCACGTTGTCCTTCTGCTCGCCGGCCACGGCCCTGCCGATCGCCCGGCTCAGGGTGGCCTCGGCCTGGCTCAGGGTGCGCGGCACCACCGCTTCGTTGAAGCCGAAGGTGAGCAGCGTCATCACCAGCGAGAGAGCCACGGCCGCCATCACCATCCGCCAGGTGGGCACCCCAACGCTGCGCAGTGCCGTGAGTTCGCTGTTGCCGGAGAGCTTGCTGAAGGTGAGCAGGGTGGCCATCAGGGTGGCCATGGGGAAGGAGAGCACCAGAAACGAGGGCAGCTCCAGCAGCAGCACCTGCAGGGCCACGTCGAGCGGCAGGCCCGATTCCGCCACCCGCCGCACCAGCTCGAACACGGCCCCCACCGACAGCGACACCGCCGTGAAGGCCGCCACGCCGTACACCAGCGGGCCGAACAACTCGCCCAGCAGCCAGCGATCCAGCAGCGGCAGCCGCCGCCAGGGCGCCAGCACCTGGCGCTGCAGCCGATCCAGGGCCAGAGGGGTGCCGCTCACAGTCTGAAACCCTCCCCCAGGTAGTGCTGCCGCACGAGGGGATCGTTCCCCACATGCTCGGACGTGCCTGAAGCCAGGATGGCGCCCTCCGAGAGGATGTAGGCCCGATCGGTGATGGCCAGGGTCTCGCGCACGTTGTGGTCGGTGATCAGCAGCCCCATGCCCCGGCCGCGCAGCTGCTGGATCAGGTCCTGCAGATCGGCCACGGCAATCGGATCCACCCCGGCGAAGGGCTCATCCAGCAGCAGGTAGCGGGGGCCTTCCGCTCCCACCGCCAGGGCGCGGGCCACCTCGGTGCGGCGCCGCTCGCCGCCCGAGAGCTGGTAGCCGCGGCGGTGCTGAAAGGCGCTGAGGTGAAAATCCTCGATCAGGTGTTCGAGCCGCTCGCGGCGCAGAGGCCTGGGGGTGCGACTGGATTCCAGGGCCAGCCTGAGATTGTTGCGCACGTCGAGCTGGCGAAACACGCTCGGTTCCTGGGGCAGGTAACCGATGCCGAGGCGGGCCCGCTGGGGCATCGGCACCTTGCTGATCTCGCGGCCGTCAAGCAGCACGGCCCCTGCGTCGGGGCGGATCAGGCCCGTCACCAGGCCAAAGGTGGTGGTCTTGCCGGCGCCGTTGGGACCCAGCAGGCCCACCACCTCGCCCGGTTCGAGGTGCAGGGAGACATGGTCCACCAGCACCCGGCCGCCGATGGCCAGCACCACCTGCTTCAGCTCCAGCGTCATGGCAGGGCGGCGGGGTCCGGAGCCTGGGTGGGGGGGAAGCGGTAGAGGGTGGTCACCTGTTCGCCGGGGGCCGATTCGGCCACCAGCCGTTCGTTCTCCACGAAGTAAACAAGCCGCTCGGCCCGGATGCTGTTGCCATCCCCTTGAAGCACATCCACATCGCCACTCAGCACCAGGCGACCCTCACGGCTGAAGTACTGGGCCTGGCGGGCCGTGGCCACCACCCCCTGATCGCCGTAGACGATCCGCACATTGCCGCTGGCGGAGAGGATTCCGGTGGCGTTGTCGGCGCTCTGCAGGTCGGATTCGATCGTCACCACGCCGGTCAGAGGGGCCGTCTCGGGTGCGGCCGCTGGCGTGGCCATCTCCTGCGCCCTGGCTCCTGCCACCAGGGAGGAGGCGGGGAGGCCAAACGCAGCCAGACCCAGCAGGGCAACGCTGGCGGGATGGAAGGCAGACAGGGGCAAGGACCGGGGCTGCCTGAACGCAGAATTCAATCTACAGAGGGCTGCGACGCTGCCCTGGCTGGAAGCAGCCGGGGCGGCTCCAGGTTCGGGTTCTGCTCAGGGCCCTGCAGGGCTTGCAGCCAGAGGCCGGCACTGCGGCAAACGGCTGCGAGATCCAGGCCCAGGGCGTCCTGCGGGCAGTCGCGCAAGCGCCCCAGCCCCTCACCCGTGAGGATGGTGGCACCGCGCCGATTGCCCCGTTCGAGGTGAAGCTGGCCCACGGCAATCTGCAGCAGGCCCTGCAGCACCGGACGGGTCGGGCCTGCCGTCTCGTGCCAGAGCTCCTCAAAGCTGTCGTGGCAGCCATACCAGTCGCCGGCATTGAATTGGGCGATGGCGGCGCCGAGGCGGGCATCGCCCAGCAGGGCTGACTCTTCGGGATCGAGCATGGAGCTGGACCTGGATCGGACCTTGATCTGAACCTGAACGCTCAGCGCTTGGCCGCCTTTTTGGAGGGCAGCTTGCGCAGCCGGATCGATTCCGGTGTCACCTCGAGCATTTCATCGGGACCGATGTACTCAAGGGCGCGTTCCAGAGTCATCTGCACAGGTGACTGCAGGGTGTCGAGCACCTCGGCGCCAGCGGAGCGGATGTTGGTCACCTGCTTGGCCTTGCAGACGTTGAGCTCGAGATCCTGGGGCCGACTGTTCTCACCCACGATCATGCCCTTGTAGACCTTGGTGCCAGGAGTGATGAAGAACTGGCCGCGATCTTCGGCCCCCTTGAGGGCATAGAAGGTGGCCGTGCCCTCCTCGAAGGCAATCAGCACGCCGCTGCGGCGGGTGTCCACATCGCCCTGCATGGGCCGGTAGTCGAGGAAGGAGTGGCTCATGATTCCCTCACCGCGGGTGGCACGGATGAACTCGCCGCGGAAACCGATCAGGCCGCGGGCCGGCACCACGAATTCCAGCAGGGTGCGGCCGTCGCTGGTGGTTTCCATGTTCTGCATTTCCGCCTTGCGGCTACCGAGTTTCTCGATGCAGGCACCCACGGATGCTTCCGGCACGTCGAGCACGAGGGTTTCGTAGGGCTCGCTGGGGGTGCCATCGATCGTGCGGAAGATCACCTGGGGCTGGCTCACCTGGAACTCATAGCCCTCGCGGCGCATCGTTTCGATCAGGATGCCGAGGTGCAGCTCACCCCGGCCGCTCACCGACCAGCGATCGGGGGAGTCGGTGTCCTCCACCCGCAGGGCCACGTTGGTGAGCAATTCCTTCTGCAGCCGATCGCGCACCTGACGGCTGGTGACGAACTTGCCCTCCTTGCCGGCGAAGGGGGAGTCGTTGATGACGAAGGTCATCTGCAGGGTGGGCTCATCCACCTTGATCAAAGGCAACGCCTCGGGATTGTCCGGGCAGGCGATCGTCTCGCCGATGTTCACCTCATCGAAGCCGGACACGGCCACCAGGTCGCCGGCGCTGGCCTCGGCGATCTCCACCCGCTGCAGGCCCTGGAAGCCGAGCAGCTTGCTGATGCGGCCGCGCTTGACGCTGCCGTCATCGCGCAGGAGAGCAGCGGGCTGACCCGCCTTGATGGTGCCGTTGTGGATGCGGCCGATCATGATCCGGCCGAGAAAATCGCTGTAGTCGAGGGTGGTGACCTGGAGCTGCAGCGGCTTGGCGGGGTCCCCCACCGGCGGCGGCACATGGCGCAGGATGGCGTCGAAGAGCGGACGCATGGTGTCGCTCTCTGTTTTCATGTCGGGCTTGGCGTAGCCGCCCATGCCGCTGCCGAACAGGTAGGGGAAATCGCACTGGTCGTCGTCGGCACCGAGCTCGAGGAAAAGGTCGAGCACCTTGTCCACGGCGATCTCCGGATCCACCCGGGCCCGGTCGATCTTGTTGACAAACACGATCGGACGCAGCCCTTTCTCCAGGGCCTTCTTGAGCACGAAACGGGTCTGGGGCATGGGCCCCTCGTTGGCGTCCACAATCAGCAGGCAGCCATCCACCATGCCCAGCACGCGCTCCACCTCGCCGCCGAAGTCAGCGTGACCAGGGGTGTCGACGATGTTGATGCGAATGCCTTCGAAATCAACCGCCGTGTTCTTGCTGAGGATCGTGATGCCGCGCTCGCGCTCCAGATCGTTGGAGTCCATCACGCAGGTGGGCACCGCTTCGTTGTCGCGGAAGATGCCCGACTGGGCCAGCAGCGCGTCGACGAGGGTGGTTTTGCCGTGGTCAACGTGGGCAATGATCGCAATATTGCGAATCGGCGTGCCTGAATGTGCGCCGCTCATAAATTGAGAATTCCTACGGTTCAGTCTGTAGCCAAGAAAACAGACTACTCCATCCCCTTGCCAGGCTGATCCCGGCTCAGGGGGCCAGACGCTGGGCGGGCTCGAACACTTTCAGCGCCTCGGCCGTGCCCTCGAAGCGCCAGTGCCAGGGTTCGTAGCTCACGCCCTGGGGATTGCCTGCGGGAAACGACAGGGTGAAATGGAACCGCTGGGCATGGTCCTCCAGCCAGCGGAAGGCCTGCGTGGCGGCAAAGTCCTCGGAGAGATGGGTCTGGGGCATGCGGCCATCGCCCAGATCGATGGCATACCCCGTGCTGTGTTCAGAGAAGCCGGGCGGTGCGCTCACCTCGGCCCGCTCGCGGGCGTTCTGGTTGCGCTCCGCCTTCACATCGAAAAAGATCTCCCGCTGCAGGGCCCTGGAGCGGTAGGCACTCAGCAGCACCAGGGAGATGCCGTCGGCCTCCGCGGCCCGGCGCATGGCGGCCAGGGCTTCGGCGGCGTCGCGATGCAGTTCCTGCCCCGGCGCCACGCTCACCAGGACGGCGGGGTCGGCCTCGTCATAGGGAAAGTGACCCAGCAGGCGGCCATCGGCGGTCTGGCTGGCATCGAGGCCCTCCACCGGCCTGGGGGCCAGCCACCGCTGCAGGGCCTGGCGGCTCTGGGGCAGCAGCAGCCCCCCGGCCAGCAGCACCAGAACCAGCGAGAGGCCCAGCCGCCCCAGCCGCGCCAGTGGGTGCGTCGGTGCTGCCGCAGGCAACTGCCGGCGAGCCACAGGGATGTCATCGGGCTGCACGACGCCAGAGGAGCGGTGGGTGGGCAGTCTGGGGTTCAGCGCCACGCCAGGGCGGCATCACAGCACCCATGCAAGCGGACCCGGGGCCCAAGAGCCAGTGAGGCGCGCCAGGCCGACGGGCGCCCCAAGCCAAGGCCTTAAATTGTTACAGCTTCGTCATACTCGCGCCACGATTCGGCCTCTGGGGTATGCGCGATTGCATCCATGTCGGCCCGTTGTTGCCGGCGGCAAATCACAATCTCCTTGGCGAAACCGGAAATCCCCCCGCCAGACCAGGCAGCGGTGTTAGTTTCGGCCGACAGCTTTCTTTTGGCGGAGCATTCAACTGATGTTGCGTGTCGCAGTGGTGGGCGGTGGCCCCAGTGGGTCCTGTGCCGCCGAGGTGCTTGCCAAGGCCGGTATCCAGACGTGGATCTTCGAGCGCAAGCTCGACAACGCCAAACCCTGTGGTGGGGCGATTCCACTTTGCATGGTTTCCGAATTCGACCTTCCCGATTCGATCATCGATCGCAAGGTTCGGAACATGCGCATGATCTCTCCCTCCAACCGGGAGGTGGATATTCATTTGGACAACAACAACGAATACATCGGCATGTGCCGCCGGGAGGTGCTCGACTCCTTCCTGCGCAACCGCGCCGCTGATCTCGGTGCCCATCTGGTCAACGGTCTGGTGACCAAGATCGACACCGGCGTCAACCGCCAGGGCCCGTACACCCTCACCTACTCCGACTACGGCACCGGCGAGGCCACCGGTGAGAGCAAAACCCTCGAAGTTGACCTGATCGTGGGCGCTGATGGTGCCAACAGCCGGGTCGCCAAGGCGATGGATGCCGGCGACTACAATGTGGCCATCGCCTTCCAGGAGCGGATCCGGCTGCCGGCCAAGGAGATGAGCTACTACGAAGACCTCGCTGAGATGTACGTCGGCACCGACGTTTCGCCGGACTTCTACGCCTGGGTCTTCCCCAAGTACGACCATGTGGCCGTCGGTACCGGCACCATGCAGAACAACCAGTCTCTGATCAAGGGTCTGCAGGAAGGCATCCGGCTGCGGGCCCGCAAGCGGCTCGTCAATGGCGAGGTGATCAAGGTGGAAGCCCACCCCATTCCTGAGCATCCCAGGCCCCGCCGCGTGGTGGGCCGCATGGCCCTGGTGGGCGACGCCGCGGGCTACGTGACCAAGAGCTCCGGCGAAGGCATCTACTTTGCAGCCAAAAGTGGCCGCATGTGCGCCGAGCAGATCGTGGCCAGCAGCCAGGCAGGGCAGCGCATCCCGACCCAGGCCGATCTCAAGAAATACATCAAGACCTGGGATCGCCAGTACGGTGCCACCTACAAGGTGCTTGAGATTCTGCAGAACATCTTCTACTCCAATGACGCTGCCAGGGAAGCGTTCGTGGAGATGTGCGATGACAAAGATGTGCAGCGCCTCACCTTTGACAGCTACCTCTACAAGCGGGTGGTGGCGATGAACCCCTGGCAACAGATCAAGCTCACCGTGCTCACCATGGCCGCCGTGCTGCGCGGCAATGCCCTTGCCCCCCAGACCTACAAACCCGTCGACAGCGCCGTGCGCGATGACGATGAAGTGGCCGCCATGCTGGCTGTCAGCACCATCAAGGGCGGCATCAAGATGCGCGGTGAACTGGCTGCCCAGGCAGCCGCCAGCCCGGCGAATGGCACCGGCACGAGCCAGGACAAGTCAGCCGATCAGGAACGGGAACCTGTGCTGGCCGGCCAGTGATCCAGCGGAGCGCCTGAAGCGAGGCTTCAGGCCTGGAGTGCGCTGAAGTCAGCCAGCACCGAAGCCTGGTTGCGCAGCACGCTCAACAGGGCCAGACGGTTGCTGCGGATGCGACTGTCTTCAGCCATCACCATCACGCTGCTGTCGCCATCAAAGAAGGCGGCCAGGGCAGCAGCGCTCTCCTGCAGGGCCGCCGCCAGCGCCGCCAAGCCAGGCAACGCGGCCTTCTGAGCAGCCTCCTTGGCGAGTGGTTCCAGCCGCTGCAGCACGGCAAGCATGGCCGCCTCGCTGGGCTTCTCGAACAGCGCCGGCTCCACCACGGCTTCGGGGCTGAGCGTGTGCTGATCGAGAGCTCCCTTCTCCGCCAGTCTTGTGGCCCGGGTGACCACAGCCTGCAACGGCGCCAGCCGCCCCTGCTGACGCAGCTCGCGCAGCAACAGCCCCCGCTGACGGACCGCACCGGGATCGGCCAGCAGCCGTTGCCTCGGCAGCCCGGCTCCCGCCACCGCCGCCACCAGGTCGGCCGCCAGGCCCTCCTCCTCCAGCAGGCTGGCGATGCGCTGGGCCAGAAAGTCGCCCAGGTCGGCCGCCAGGGCCGCCGGCTCGATCCGGAATTCAGGAAACAGACTGGCCCAGCGGCGGCTGCCGGCCAGGAGCAGCCCCTGCAGATCCAGCCGCCAACCCTGCTGCCAGAGAATCTGCAGCAGGCCATTGCCCGCCCGCCGCAGGCCGTAGGGATCGGAGGAGCCGCTGGGCCGCTCACCCTTGGCGAAGATGCTGAACAGCAGTTCCAGGCGTTCGGCCAGAGCCACCACGGCCCCGGCAGCGCTGTGGGGCAGCGCGTCTGCGGCACCCCGCGGCAGATAGTGCTCGAGCACCGCCAGGGCCACCGCCCGCGGCTCGCCCTCGGCCAGCAGGTATTTGGCGCCCATGATGCCCTGCAGCTCGGGGAATTCGCCCACCATCTGGCTCACCAGATCGTGCTTGCAGAGGTGGGCCGCCCGCAGGGCCGCCTCGGCGACGTCCGGGGGCAGCGCCAGGGCCTGCAGCAGCTCCTGGCTGCACCACTCGAGTCGCTCCACCCGGTCGCGCAGGGAGCCCAGTCCCTCGGCAAAGGTGACCCGGGCCAGCTGTTCGCGCCGCTCCAGGCTGGAGACGGCCCTGTCAGCTTCCAGGAAGAAACGGGCATCGGCGAGCCGGGCGCGCAGCACACGCTCGTTGCCACGGCGCACGGTGTCGAGGGAGTCCGGCGAGCCATTGCCCACGCACAGGAAGGCGGGCAGCAGCACATCCCGTGCTTCAAAGGCGAGGGGATCCACCGCGGCGTTGCGGCGGTAGAGCGGCACGTAGCGCTGGTGGGCCCGCATCACGGTGCAGAGCACCTCGGCTGGCAGGGCCAGGTAGGCGGGGTCCAGCGCCCCCTGCAGGAGCAGCGGCTGCTCCACCAGATCGGTGAGCTCCTCCAGCAGGTCGCCGGGCAGGTCCGGACGGCCCTCCAGCGCCTCGGCCGCCCGCTGGATGCCCTGGCTGATCCGCTCGGCCCGCAGCTGCCGGTGCACCTCCAGCCCGGCGGCGGCGAGGCTGGCCCCGTACTGGTCCGCCGCGGCGATCGGCACCGGCTGCGGGTGCAGCCGGTGCCCCCGGCTGAGGCGGCCGGCCCGCACCTCTGGATCGCTGCCCGGCAGCCACACCGGCAGCACCTCGGCATCGAGCAGGGCCACCAGCCAGCGCACCGGCCTTGAGAAGCGGAAGTCTCCTTCCCCCCAGCGCATGAAGCGGCGGCCCTGCAACCCCTGAATCCAAGCGGGAATGCACTCCGTCAGCACCTCACGGGTGGGCCGTCCCGGCTCCAGCAGCCGCGCGAACACAAACGGGCCCTTGGCCGTGGGGCGCACCTCCAGCGCCGCCGGCTCGACGCCGCAGCGCCGGGCAAAGCCCAGAGCCGCCTGGGTCGGCACGCCGTCCTTGAAGCCCTGACTGGCTGGCGGCCCCTTGCGCTCCTCCCGCCGCTCGCTCTGGCAGGCGGGCAGCCCGTCCACCACCACGGCCAGGCGCCGTGGTGTGCTGGTCACCTCCAGGCGGCCATGGCTGAGGCGCTGGTCGTCCAGGTCGCGGGCCACCAGCGCCTGCAGCTGGGGCACAGCCAGGCGAGCGAAATCGGCCGGCAGCTCCTCGGTTCCGATCTCCAGAAGAAAGGTGGACACGCCAACCGCAACAGCAACCGCCAACTGTATGGAGCCGTCTGCAACTGATCAGGCTGCCGGTGGGCCTTGTTCGCTACCGTCAACAGGCTTTTGGGTGGTTGCCGCAATCGTGACGTCAGGGCCGACGAAGTTCGAACAACTCAAGGCCAGCAGTGGTCACCTGCGCGAACCGCTGTTGAGCGAGCTGGGCAATCAGGCGCCCAACTTCACCGACAGCGCCGTCCAGATTCTCAAGTTCCACGGCAGCTACCAGCAGGACAACCGCGACAAGCGCCAGAAGGGCCACGACAAGGAGTGGCAGATGATGCTGCGCCTGCGCAACCCGGCTGGCCGCGTTCCGGCCCAGCTCTATCTCGCCATCGACGAGCTGGCCGATCGGCTCGGCAACGCCACCCTGCGGGTCACCACCCGCCAGGCCTTCCAGATGCATGGGGTGCGCAAGGAGAACCTCAAGGAGGTGATCGGCACGATCGTGCGCTCCCTGGGGTCCACCCTGGCCGCCTGTGGGGACATCAACCGCAACGTGATGGCGCCCGCCGCCCCCTACAGCACGGGCGGCTACCCGGCGGCCCGCGATCTCGCTGACGCCATCGCCGATCTGCTGGCTCCCCAGGCCGCCGAGGGCTCCTATCTCGACCTCTGGGTGGACGGCGATCTGAGCTACCGCATCAAGCCGAACCTGCCGGTGCGCCGCGCCAAGGCCCGCCAGGCCGAGGGCGCCGTGTTCAGCGGCGATGCCGCCGAGCCGCTCTATGGCGGCACCTATCTGCCGCGCAAATTCAAGGTGGCGGTCACGGTGCCCGGGGACAACTCGGTGGATCTGCTCACCCAGGACATCGGCCTGGTGCTGTTCTGCAACCCCCAGGGCCGGCCCCTGGCGGCCAACGTCTACGTGGGCGGCGGCATGGGCCGCACCCACAACAAGGAGGAGACCTTCGCCCGCACCGCCGATCCGCTCGGGTCAGTGGCCTACGAGCACATCCTCGATCTGGTGCAGGCGATCGTGGCTCTGCAGCGCGACCATGGCGACCGCGACCAACGCCGCCACGCGCGGATGAAGTACCTCATCCACGACCGGGGCGTGGACTGGTTCCGGCAGGAGCTGCAGCAGCGCTACTTCGCCCATCCGATCAAGGCCATGCGCCAGGAGCCCAAGCCAAGGCTGGAGGACTACCTGGGCTGGCATCGCCAGAGCCCCGGGCTCTGGTTCGTGGGCCTGCCGGTGCTCTGCGGCCGCATCGGCGGCGAGCTCAAGCGTGGCCTGCGTCACCTCGTGGACACCTACAAGCTGGATCTGCGGCTCACGCCCAACCAGGATCTGCTGCTCTGCAACATCGGCACCGCCCAGAAGGCCAGCATCCGGGCCGAGCTGATCGCCCTCGGCTTCGAGACACCGGACGCGCCGCCCCCCCTGGAGCGCCATGCCCTGGCCTGCCCGGCCCTGCCCCTGTGCGGCCTGGCCGTCACCGAGGCCGAGCGCATCCTGCCCGATGTGATCGGCCGGCTCGACACCCTGATGCAGGGGCTCGCCATCAGCAAGCCGGTGCTGGTGCGCATGACCGGCTGCCCCAACGGCTGCGCCCGGCCCTACATGGCGGAGATCGGGCTGGTGGGCAGCGGCGTCAACCAGTACCAGCTGTGGCTGGGCGGCACCCCCAACCTCAGTCGGCTGGCGGAGCCCTATCTCGAGAAGATGCCCCTCGACGACCTGGAGCAGACCCTCGAGCCGCTGCTGCGAGCCTGGCAGGACGCCGGGGGCCGGCTGAGCTTCGGTGACTTCGTGGCCAGAAGCGGACGGCCTGCTGTGCAGGCCCTGCTGGCTTCGGCCTGACGTGGGCACCGTTCCGCGGCGCGGCCGCTCCTGCGGCCCCCCCCCCGTGTGGGCCGCATCGCTTGCCCTGGCCCTGCTCAGCTCCGCCACTGTCACCCCCCTGGCCGCCCAGGGCCGGAGGTCGCCAGCGCCGCCCCCCTCCACACCGACGATCTATGACCCTGATCCGCTCAGCTGCCAAGCCGAGGCGATCCGCGAGGCGTTCGAGCGCCACCTGGAGCCCTTTGCCGACCAGAGTCCGGCCGTGATCGCCCGGCTCAGGACCCTGCAGGGGGAGATGACGGCGTCAAGCCTGCGACGCTGCGTGGCCAAGGGCCTGATGCAGCGCGATGAGGCCAACGCGCTCTACCTGGAGCTGATGGCGCCGGCATCCTCCTCCGCGCCGCCGGCCACCGCTCAGCCCGGCTCCGGCTCCACCCTTCCGTAGCAGGCCTGGGCTTCGCCCCGGCTCCAGGCCCAGAGCTGATCGCCCCAGCTGAAGTGCCACCACTCATTCGGGTGCTGGGCAAAGCCGGCCTGCTGCAGCACCTGACGCAACAGACGCCGTCGCCTGTGGCAGCCCCGCGCCCAGGTGCGCTGGGCCGGCTTGGCCGCTCCCTGGGCCACAGCCTCGAAGTGGTCCGGTGAGGACACAGGCCCGATGGCGTCGATCGCCGAGCCCATGTCGAGGGGCAAACCCCGATGGTCAACCAGGGTGAGATCCACGGCTGCGCCGGTGCTGTGGGGGGCGGGGCAGCTGGATCCTCATCAGGATCGGCCCAGAAGCGCCCCACCTCCGCCGTCAGGGCCTCCCGGACAGGGCTGGTTTCGGCCGGATCCACGCCGCGCTTGCGGCAGAGCTCAAGCATGGTGTGCTCCACCATGAAGGCCTGCACGGCCAGGGGGCGCCAGCCATCAAAGATGGCCAGTCGCCAGTCGGGCTGCTGTTCCTGCAGAGCCTCCTGGGAGTCGAGCAGTCGGTCGATCACCTCCTGGCGTAGCTGAAAGGGCGATCCTCCAGGGCCGTAGGGAGCCCCCAGGGCTGTGTAGGGGTGGGGTTCCAGGCGCAACAGGTTGGGCGGCAGGGGAACCAGGGGGTCCCGCCGCGGCTCGATGGGGACGGAATTCCAGGGACGCCGCGGCATCGCCACTCCAGTGCAGCCTTCAGTGTGGCCTGACGGCGTGCCGCTGCGTTCAGCGGGCCTCGGCCCTCAGTTCAGCCGGGCTCCTGCAGTCAGCCTGGCGCGCTGGCTCTGCAGCATGGCCAGGAGCCGGGGGTGACGCTCCAGGGATGGGTCCTCCGCCAGGATCCGCCCCCCCACGTCGCGGGCCTGCTCCAGCACCGCTCCGTCGTCGATGAGGCTGGCCAGGGCCAGATCAGGCAGGCCCGACTGGCGCGTGCCCAGCACCTGGCCAGGCCCCCGCAGGCGCAGGTCCATCTCGGCGATCTCGAAGCCATCGCTGGAGCGCACCAGCACATCGAGCCGCTGCCGGGCCAGGGCCTGGCGGCTGTCGTTGATGAGCAGGCAGTGGGACGCTGCCGCGCCCCGGCCCACCCGGCCCCTGAGCTGGTGCAGCTGGGCGAGCCCGAAGCGCTCGGCGTGCTCCACCACCATCACGCTCGCCTCCGGCACATCCACACCCACTTCCACCACGGTGGTGCTCACCAGCACCTGGCTCTCCCCCCGCGCAAAGGCCTGGAGAGTGGCCTGCTTGTCGGGACCTGCCAGGCGGCCATGCAGCAGGCCCACCTGCAGCTCCGGGAACACCTCCTCGCTGAGCTGGCGGTGCACGGCCACGGCGGAGCGGAGGTCGAGCTTTTCAGACTCCTCCACCAGGGGCAGCACCACGTAGGCGCGCTGGCCCCTGGCCACCTCCTCCCGGATCAGCTCGTAGGCGAGCTGGCGCTCGCCGGCGCGCAGCAGGCGCGTCTGAATCGGCGTGCGGCCCGGCGGCAGGCCGTCGATCTGGCTCACCTCCAGGTCGCCGTGCACCGACAGGGCCAGGGTGCGGGGAATCGGCGTGGCCGTCATGGTGAGCAGGTGGGGCTGGAGGCCCTTGGCCAGCAACCGGTTGCGCTGGGCCACGCCGAAGCGGTGCTGTTCATCCACCACCACCAGCCCGAGCCGGGCGAAGGCCACGGGATCTTCCAGCAGGGCATGGGTGCCCACCAGCAGCTGCAGGGTGCCCTGGGTCAGGTCGCTGAGCAGCTGGCGGCGCAGGCGGGCGGGGGTGGAGCCGGAGAGCAGCCCGCAGGTCACGTGCAGCTGGGGCAGCCAGCCGCAGAGCTTCTGGTAATGCTGCTCCGCCAGCACCTCAGTGGGGGCCATCAGGGCCCCCTGGCAGCCGGCGTCGATGGCGGTGAGCAGGGCGGCGATCGCCACCACGGTCTTGCCGCTGCCCACGTCCCCCTGCAGCAGCCGGGCCATCGCCTGGGGACGGGCCAGATCGGCGCGGATTTCCTCCAGCACGCGCCGCTGGGCCGCGGTGAGCTGGAAGGGCAGCAGCTCCAGGAACCTCGCCACCAGGCTGTTCCTGCTGGGGCTCTGCAGGGGTGGGGAGGGCCGCTGAGTGAGGGCGCGGCGGCGCTGCAGCAGGCCGAGCTGCAGCAGCAGAAATTCATCGAACACCAGCCGCTGGCGGCTGGCCCTGAGGCTCTCCTGATCCCGGGGGGCATGGATCTGGCGCAGGGCCTCAGGCCTGGCCATCAGCCCTTCAGCGCGGCGCAGAGGGGGCGGCAGGGGGTCTCCCCACGACTCCACCAGAGGCAGCACGCTGGCCACGGCCTGGCGCAGCCGGTCGGCCCCGAGGCCCTCAGTGAGCCCGTAGACCGGCAACAACCGGCCGATCGCCTCGGAGCGCAGGGGCGCCTGGGGGCTCTCCAACACTTCGATCAGCGGGTCCTGAAAGGCCGGGCCATAGGGCGTCTCGCGCACCAGACCGCTCACGGCCAGGCTGGCGCCCGGCGGGTAGAGGCGCTGCTGGCTCTTCAGCCAGCCCGGGCTGGTGAAGCGCTTGCCGGCCATGAAGCGACTCACCCGCAGGCGACCGGTGGGATCGCTGAGCTGCAGCTCCAGGATCGCCAGGTTGGGGTTACGGGGGCTGGCGAAGGCGTGGCAGCGGCGCACCGTGGCCACGATCGTGGCGGTGCTGCCAGCCCGCAGCCCCTCGATGCGCACCAGGTTGGCGTAGTCGAGGTAGTCGCGGGGGTAGTAGTGCACCAGGTCGCGCACCACGAACAGCCCCAGCTGAGCCAGCCGGGCTGCCGTGCGTGGACCGACGCCACGGATCTCCCCCAGGGGCGTGTCGGGGAGCAGGCCGCCGGCAGCCGTGGGCGTTGGCGGCGGTGCCGCAGCCATGAGCCGCAGCCGGGGCGGCCCCATCGGCCTGGCTGGCTCCAGGCCCTGGCGCAGTTGGTGCAGATGTTGGCGGCAGTCGCGCACCAGGCTCTGGCGCCGCGCCAAACTCAGCTCCGCGTAGCCAGCAAAGGCAGCCGCGAGTTCGAGGCAGCGGGAGTGGCCGGCAGTGATCTCCTGGGGCGGGGCCTGGAGGCTGCGGGCCAGAAAGCCGCTGAACCGCTCCCGCCGCCCGAGCAGATCGGCGAAACCACGCTCACTTTCGAGCAGCAACGCCTGCTGCAGGAGGCGCAGCCACTCGATGGCTGGGGCAGGGCCCGGCGAGCCAGGCGTGGCGTCTAGGGGTTGCCCGGGGGGGGGCGACCGGTGGACTCCCGGTTGTCCTCCAGCCACAGCTGCTCCGCCTCCAGGATTCGTACCCGCCGCTGGACCCGGCGGTAACGCTGCGCCATTCTGCGCACCTCCAGGCCGTGTTGCTGCAGCCGCTGCCGGCAGGTGCGCAGGCGAGGGTTCTCCAACTCCAGATCAGCGAGCCGCAGCAGCACGGCCGCCAGGACGATGGAGGGTCCCGAGCCGTTCTCCTCCGCCGGCACCTGCAAGCGCAGCAGGTTGGGGGGAGCCGGCAGCACGTCCACCTCACCCTGCAGGGCCGCATCGAGCAGGCCCACGGGCAACAACCCCGGTGTCACACCCAGCCGCAGGCCATCGACGTTGAGGGCATGGGAGAGATTGCGCAGCCGCCGGCTGAGCGCATTCTCGTAGCCCTCCAGCCAGATGAGCAGGTCGATGGGGTCGGTGGGCAGGCGGCTGCCGCTCCAGGGGTGGCGGGCGTCCTGCTCACGGTCGGCCTGCTGCCAGGGCGGGCCCGCCGCGCCGCCGTGGCCATCGCTGCCGCCGGCATCAGCATCGGTCGGTGCGGGGCCCTCTGGGCGCTCGGTCTCGAGAGCCTCGGAGAAGGCCTGCAGCATGGCCTGGAGGCTCTGAGCCGGGCCCGCATCCGCTGGGGGCTGCTCGGCTGGGGCTGGCTCCGATGGCGCAGGCTCGGGGGGAGAGGGCTCGATGGAGTTCTGGTGGGCAGGCTCAGGCCTGACATCCGGGCTGAATCCGGGATTGAACCCAGCACCCGAACCTGGGCCGAGCCCCTGCAGCAGGCCTGTCAGATCGGGGCCGCTTGAGCCCAGCCGCTGGAGATCGATCGGCGGCTCCAGACCCAGCTCGATCGAGCGGCCCGACCGGCTGGAGCCCTCGGGGGTGCCGGATTCAGTTCGGCCGGGCTCCTGGGCCAGGGAGTCCTGGAACCGGGCCCGTTCCTCCTGGGCCTGACGCTGGCGCAGCCGTGCCATCTGGGCCGCCATGGCCGCCACCTGCTCCACCGTCAGCAGGGTCTTGGCCCGCCTGGCCAGGTCGGCCATGCGCAGGTGCCACTGCCGGCGCTGCCGGGCGGAGAGATTGGCGTAGCGCTCCGGCTCGATCTGGGTGGCCAGATGAAAGCAGGCCTGCTGAATCGCATTCAGCAGAGCGTCTCTGAGCACCTGGAGGTAGAGAGCCAGGTGGCGGTAGAGCTCGGGGTTGGATTGCTCCAGCCCCGCCCTGATGGCGCCGAGTCTGCGGTGGGCATCCTGGAGTGCTTCCACGGCAGGGGGGGCGGAACGGTCCGCTGGGATGGATCGGATCGGGTCGAGGTCCAGCAGATCAGGAGGCCTGCATGGCGGCCACCTCGGCGGCGAAGTCCATTGCTTCACTTCAATCCCCTCACCGAGATTGAAGCGTACGAACCGTCGCACCTGGATGTTCTCCCCCACCTTGCCGGCCACCTGCTTGACCAGTTCAGCCACACTGAGGGTGTTGTCCTTGATGTAGGGCTGATCCATCAGGGCCAGTTCCTTGAGGCGCTTACCGATCCGGCCGGCCACGATCCTTTCCTTCATCTCCTCCTTCTTGCCGGCCAGATCATCGCGGCCCATCTCGATCTGCTTTTCCCGCTCAGCGATCTGAACTGGAATCGCATCGGTGTTCACGTACTCCACCGAGGGGCAGGCTGCGATCTGCATCGCCACATTGCGGATCAGCTCCTGGAAGATTTCGCCGCGGGCCACGAAATCGGTTTCGCAGTTCACCTCCACCAGCACGCCAACCCGCGCGCCGGTGTGGATGTAGGAGCCGATGGCGCCTTCGGCAGCGGTGCGGCCCGATTTTTTCTCAGCGGAGGCGATGCCCTTCTGGCGCAGCCACTCGATCGCTTTGTCGGCATCTCCCTTGGTTTCGGTGAGCGCCTTCTTGCAATCCATCATGCCGGCGCCGGTCTTGTCGCGCAGGTCTTTGACCAGCTTTGCTGAAATCTCAGCCATGGGTGAGGAACTCAGGGTGAAAGGGTAGTCAGGGGGCGGAGCGTGGGCTCCGGCTCAGGCTGGTCTGCTCAGGCCTCGTCGTTCTGACCCTGCTCGCCGCCGTGGCGGCCTTCGTTGATGGCATCAGCCAGCCGGCCCAGCACCAGTTGCACCGAACGCACGGCGTCGTCGTTGCAGGGGATCGGCACGTCGCAGAGATCGGGGTCGCAGTTGGTGTCGAGCATCGACACCAGGGGGATATCGAGCTTGCGGGCCTCGAGCACGGCGTTGGTTTCACGGCGCTGATCCACCAGCACCACCACATCGGGCAGGCGCCGCATGCTCTTCAGGCCACCCAGATATTTCTGCAGGCGGTCGAGCTCGCGGCGCAGCACAGCCCCTTCCTTCTTGGGACGCATGGCGATCGCGCCTGAGGCCTCCATGCGCTCCAGATCCTTGAGCCGCTCGATCCGGGCCCGCATCGTGGTCCAGTTGGTGAGCATGCCGCCCAGCCAGCGCTGGTTCACATAGGCGGCGCCGCAACGGCTGGCCTCCAGGGCGATCACTTCGGAGGCCTGCTTCTTGGTGCCCACGAACAGGAAACGCTTGCCACTGCGAGCCGCACTGCGGACCCACTTGTAGGCGTTATTCATGCAGACAGCAGTCTGCACGAGATCGATGATATGAACCCCATTGCGCGCGCAGTAGATGTAGCGCGACATCTTGGGATTCCAGCGACGGGTCTGGTGCCCAAAGTGGGCGCCAGCCTCCATCATTTCGGAGAGAGTGACAACAGCCATGGTGTGGGGGGTTTCGGGTTTGCCTCCACCTGCCTAGGGATCGAAGCGCTCCACTCTCCGCAGACAGCACCGATTGCGGTGGCGTCCCCGGTTGGGTTGGAGCCCGTGATCACCCGAAACACGCAGGTGTGCGGAATGAAGTTGGACCAGAGCACCTTATCAAAGCGATGCCTCACGGACCCTGGAACATGCGCTCAGGCCAGGCCCTGGCGCCGTGCCTCCAGCTGCAGGGTGCGCACCCCGAGGCGATTGAGAGGAATCCGCAAGAGTTCAAGCGCCAGGGCCGCCCGATCGCGGCGCACCAGCCAGGCCAGCACCGGCCTGAGGCTGCGCTCATTCAGCAGGCCGCCCAGGGTGAGCAGCTCCCAGAGCAGGCGGTGATACCAGGTGAACTGGGTGATCATCCGCACCCGCTGGCTGGGGTGCTTGCGGAAGAACACCAGGGCCATCCTGGCCCGCTCCCTCTCCACCCGGATCAGGTCGGCGATCTGCTCCAGCCGGAAGGCCGGGTGCCAGTGGTAGCCCACGGCCTCGGGGCAGCGGATCAGCGCCACCCCCAGGCGCCGGAGCCGTTCGCCCAGCTCGAGATCCTCCCAGCCATAGAGCTGAAAACCTGTGTCGAACAGCCCGGCCTGCTCCAGCAGCTCGCGGGCGATGGCCACATTGCCGGTGGCGAAATAGGCCCAGGAATGATCCCGCAGCTTGTGGCGCTCCGCCGTGGGCTCGTTGAAGTTGGAGGTGTTGATCACAGCCCCGTAGGTGAAGCAGCGCTGGTGGCCGAGGCGCTGCCAGGCCTGCTCCAGAGCCTGGGTGTGGCAGAGCAGGAAGCACGGGGTCACCACCAGGTCGCTGTCGATGAACACCACCACCTCGCCCCGGGCGGCCTCAACGCCGCGGTTGCGGCCCGCGGCCGCACCGCCATGGCTCTGCTGCAGCAGGCGCACGTGCGGCAGGGCCGCCGCCTCGGCCTCGATCCAGGCCACGGTGGCGTCGGTGGAGCCGTCATCCACCACCACCACCTCGTAGTCGCCTGCGCTGGCAGGAAAATCCTGCTGCTCCAGGGCCGCCAGGCACTTCTGCAGGATCGGCAGGCGGTTGTAGGTCGGGATGACAACGCTGAGAAACATGAACCCGCTGCAGCGCACCGAACCGGCCGCCATGACCTGGCCACCATCATCATGGTCTGGGCATCACGGTCTGGTCTTCAGGCTCGAGGGCAGGGCCAAGAGAAAGGGACCCCTCGGGGTCCCTGCTCTGGCGCGGAGAGCTGTTCAGCCACCGAGCCACTCGCCAGCCAGGCCGACTGATCAGTCGGCGGCGCCGCCGTTGTTGGCCGTGCCGGTCACGCCGTTACCCACGCCTTCACCGCGACCATCGTTGCGCAGCTTGCGCTTCTTGAACTTGCGCGCGTAGGCGCGGTTGCGTTCCTGTTTTTCCTTCTTCAGATTCCTGCGCTTGGACATACGGGAGGCATCGTGGGGGTTGAGATGACTGGATCCTACTCACCGCCCTTCCCTCAAGGGCCGACGGCCCCCGCCAGCTCCAGGGAGGCCTCGGCCAGCCGGCCATCCTCCATCTGCAGCAGCCGATCGGCCACATCGAGAATGCGGGGGTCGTGGGTCACCATCAGCACGCCGCAGCCCTGCTCGCGGGCCAGGCGGCGCAGCAGCCCCACCACCTCACGGCCGCTCTGGCTGTCGAGGGCGGCGGTGGGTTCATCGGCCAGCAGCAACTGGGGCTGGGCGGCCAGGGCCCGGGCGATCGCCACCCGCTGCTTCTGGCCGCCGGAGAGGTCGTGGGGCAGCTTGTTGAGGTGGTCGCCCAGGCCCACCGCCCGCAGCCACTCGCGCGCCTGATCGCGGCGGGCGCGGTAGCCCAGGCCCGGCAGCAGGTCTGCCCCCATCTGCACATTCTGCTCGGCAGTGAGGCAGCGCAGCAGGTTATGGCCCTGGAAGATCATGCCGATGCGTTGGCGCAGCTGCTGACGGATCGAACGACCCGCCCCGTGCAGCTCGCAGCCGAACAGGCGCACCGAGCCCTCCTGCACCTTGCGCAGGGCTCCCACCAGGGTGAGCAGGGTGGTCTTGCCGCAGCCGGAGGGCCCCGTGAGCAGCACCACCTCCCCTGGCGCGATGGTCAGCGTCACGTCCTGGAGCACCCTGCGGCGCATCTCTGCCTCGCCATACCAATGGCTCAGGCCCTCAACGGCCACCAGGGGCTCACTCGGGGATCGGGCCATCAGAAGATCTCAGCGGGGTCGGCGTCACCGAGGCGGCGCATGGCCAGGGCCGCCGATCCCAGGCACATCACCAGGATCATGCTGAACACCACCGTGGCCCGAACGCTGTTCATGGCCACGGGCAGGTTGGTGCCGTTGCGCACCAGGGCGTAGAGGCCCAGGCCGGCGGCATAGGCCGGCAGGTAGCCCAGCACCGCCAGAATCAGGCCCTCCCGCGCCACCACCCCCAGCAGAATCGGCAGCCGATAGCCCATGGCCATCAACGTGGCGTACTCAGGCAGGTGGTCGCTCACATCGGAATAGAGGATCTGGTACACAATCACGCAGCCCACGACGAAGCCCATGGCGGCCCCCAGGGTGAAGATGAAGCCGATCGCCGTGCTGGTGCGCCAGTAGGTCTTCTCGAACTCCTCGAAGCCCGCCTTGGTGAACAGCCGCACGTCGCTGGGCAGGCTGCTCTCCAGGCGCTGGCGGGTCGCCTCGATGTCACTGCCGGGCCGCAGCCGGATCAGGCCCAGTTCGATGCTGCCCGGGGGCGTGCCCGGCAGCAGCTGCAGGAAGGTCTCGCGGCTGGTGAGGATGTTGCCGTCCGCGCCGAAGGAGGGGCCCAGGGTCACCAGCCCCGACACCCGCACCCGGGTGCCCGCCACTTCGGTTTCCACCGTGCGGCCCTGCTTGAACCACTCGGCGATCGGGCCGAACTCCGGCCTGGAGCGCTCATCGAACAGCACCCGCCCTTTCTGGGTGAGGCTGCGGGCCTTCTCAGCGAGTTCCGGGTCGAGGAACAGGGGATCGGCCGGCTCGAAGCCCAGGGCCAGGATCGAGCGGGTGTTGCCGCTCACGGGGTTGCGCCAGAGCAGCAGGTTCCAGTGCACGGGGGTGGCGCCCTGCACGGCGGGATCCCCCATGGCCTGGATCAGCCGGCGCCGGGGAAAGCCAGCCATGCCGATCGAGCTCATGGTGCGGGGGCTCATCATCACCAGATCGGCGTCGAAGAGCTTGTGGATCGTGACGCTGGCGTCGAACAGCCCATCGCGGAAACCCAGCTGCATGAACATCAGGATCCCCGCGAAGGAGATGCCCGCCAGGGCCACCGCCAGCCGCAGGGGCTGGCGGGAGAGCAGCAGCCAGGCCAGGGGAATCCGGCGCGCTTGCCAGAGGCGCTGCAACATCAGGGGGTGAAGCGGGCGATCAGCTTGAGGCCCGTGCGGTCGCGCACCCGCTGGGCATCATCGGGGTCGAGCTTCACCCGCACCTCCACGATGCGGGCGTCCACGTCGCCGGTGGGATCGGTCTCGAGCACGGCCCTCTGGCGCACCTGGGGACTGATTCGCACCACCTCGCCGCTGAGCTTGCCCTCGAAGCCGCCGTTTTCGCTGGTCATGCTCACGGCCTGCCCCAGCCGCACCCGGTTGATGTCGCTCTCGTAGACCTCGATCAAGGCCTCCATGCGCTGGTTCGCCCCCAGTTCGAGCACGCCGTCTTCACCCGGGCGCTCGCCGACCCGCGAATGGAGCCGCAGCACCGTGCCGCTGATCGGGGCCCTGAGCGAGGTGAGCTTCAGATCGGCCTCAAGGCGATCGCGCTCGGCCAGGGCCTCCTGCAGCTGACCTTCGAGCTCGAGCAGGGTGGTTTCGCGGGTGTCGAGTTCACCGCTCGGAATGGCGCCCTGGCGGCTCAGGGAGCGGTAGCGGGCGATGTCGCGGGTCTGCACGGTGAGGCGGCTGCGCAGATTGGCGATGCGCACCTCCACCACGCGGCGCTGGGCCTGCAGCGGGGCGGCCGTGTCAAACACCGCCAGCAGGTCGCCGGCGCTCACCGCATCGCCCTCCTGCACCAGCAGACGTGTGATGCGAGGACTGCCGCCGATGCCGCTGATCGGGGCGGCCAGGCTGCGCACCTCGCCGCTCGGATCGAGACGGCCCAGGGCCGCGACCGCCTCCGGGGCGGCGGGCCGCTCAGCGCTGCCAGCGGTCTGGGCCGGCATCGACGTGGACGCAGTCCTCAGCCGCTGCGCCACGGCCCAACCCACCAGCACCACCAGCACGGTGCCGCCCACAGCCAGAAGGAGCCTGCGCCGGGAGGTTTCCACACCCAGCAGCTTCACAGGGCCGGTGGATCGTCGAAAAGCAGCTCTTCGATGTAGCGGTCGGCCCAGTCCGGGCTGAAGGCCTTCTCCAGCACCCGCCGTGTCTTGTCGTTTTGTTTCTGTTGCTTGCAGTACCGGAGCTGGCCGTTCCATCGACCGACGGTAGCGGGGTCGTCCAGGGGCTGAGGCGGGGTGTCCCGCAGCGCGGCGGTGAGCACCTCCAGCACCTCGTCCACCTCGTCGATGAACGCCTGCTCCTCCTCCGGACCCACGGGGCGGATGAAGCGCACATGGGGCGAAAAGATCGAGCCCCAGCCGGGCAGCTCCCGCTCCTGGGCGTAGCTGCGCCGGGGGCGAGCCGCGAGGGCCGCCTCGATGGCTCCAGGCAGGGCATCGTCCACGGGGGAGAGATCCACGATCGCGGCCGACACCCCGGCCGGTCCGGCCACGATGTCGGCACCGAACACCGGCAGGTCGAAGCGGGGGTCGGGGAAGAGCACGCAGTGCAGGATCTGCAGCCCCGCCCCCAGCCGGGCGGTCTCGAGGTGCAGCTTGCGCAGGCCGCGGCACTGGCGCAGCTCGTTTCGGATGAACAGTTTCTCCCCATCGAGGCTGCCGCTGATGGCCTCGAGGTCGGGGTCGATCGCCAGGGGGGCCAGTTCAGGCATGCGGCCCCAGCTGGCGCGGATGCGCCCGGCCAGGGCATCCACCAGGGGATGAATGCCCCCGGACTGGGCGCCGCTGCGGGCAGATCCGGCGTCGACGGTGCTCACAGCCGTGTCCCCAGTCAGCAGAATGCAGATCCTGCCACGTCCCTTCGCCTTGCCCCTGGCTTCCACCCCCGTTCTGCTGCCAGGCCTGGCGTCACCGCACATCCACACCCTGCCGAACCGCGCCCGCAGTGTGCTGCTGCCCCTGGCTGACAGTCCCCTGGTGTGCCTCGACTTCTGGTGCCGGGCCGGCAGCGTGTTCGAGGAGTCGGGCGAGAGCGGTCTGGCCCACTTCCTGGAGCACATGGTGTTCAAGGGCAGTGCGCGGCTGGGGCCAGGCGAATTCGATGGGCGGATCGAGGCCCTGGGCGGCAGCAGCAATGCGGCCACGGGCTTCGACGATGTGCACTACCACGTGCTGATCCCCCCGGAGGCCGCCCTTGAGGCCCTGGATCTGCTGCTGGATCTGGTGCTCGAGCCCGCCCTGGTGGACGAGCCCTTTCAGATGGAGCGCCAGGTGGTGCTCGAGGAGCTGGCCCAGAGCGAGGACCAGCCGGACGATGTGGCCCTGCAGCGGCTGCTGCGGCTGGGTTGCGGCAGCCACGCCTACGGCGCGCCGATCCTGGGGGAACGCCAGGCCCTGCTGGCCCACACGCCTGCCGCCATGGCGTCCTTCCAGAAGCGCCTGTACGGCGCTGAGCGCTGCGTGCTCGCTGTGGCCGGCGCCCTGGAGAGCCTCGCACCAGCACTGGAGAGCCGCATCGGCGCCAGCCCCCTGGCCGGCCTGCCCCGGCGGGATGAGCCGCCGCGCCGCTCGCCCATGGGCGTGGTGCCGGGCACGCACCGGCTGGCCCTGCCCCGGCTGGAAGCCGCCCGGCTGCTGATGCTCTGGGCCCTGCCTCCCGCCAGCGACCTCGCCGCCGTGATGGGAGCGGATCTGCTCACCACCCTGCTGGCGGAAGGCCGCCGCAGCCGGCTCGTGGCCCTGCTTCGGGAGGAGCTGCAGCTGGTGGAGAGCATCGACCTCGATCTGCACGTGATGGAGTGCGGCAGCTTCGCCCTGCTGGAGGCCATCTGCGAACCCGAGGATCTCGGCGCGGTGCGTCAGGCCATCGACGCAGCCTGGCTGCAGCTGCAGCAGGAGGCGATCGGCGAGCCGGAGTGGCAGCGGGCCCTGCACCTGGTGGCCAACGGCTACCGCTTTTCGCTGGAGTCACCCGCTGGGGTGGCCGGCACCATCGGCAACAACCTGCTCTGGGGGCGGCCTCAGGAGCTGGGGCTGCCTCTGGAGCATCTGCACGATTGGACCGCGGACGCCCTGCAGCGACAGCTGGTGCCCCTGCTCGATCCCGCCCTGGCCTGTGTGCTTGAGGCGGTGCCCGCATGAGCAGCTGGACCTGCCTGTCGCTCGCTGGCGGCCTTCCGCTGCTGCTGCAGCAACGACCGGGCGTGGGTCTGGTGGCAGCCCGGCTCTGGATCCGGGGAGGCAGCAGCCGCGATCCCGTTGGCGGCCGGGGCGCCATGCAGCTCCTGGCTGGGGTGATGACCCGTGGCTGCGGAGCTCTCACAGCTGAACAGCTCGCCGACCTGGTGGAGGGCCGCGGCGCCGCCCTGCGCTGTGAGGCCCATGAGGACGCCCTGGTGATCAGCCTCAAGTGCGCCAGTGACGATGCCTCGGAACTGCTGCCGCTGCTGCTGGCGATGGCACGCGAGCCCGGCCTTGCCCCGGAGCAGGTTCAGCTGGAACGGCAACTCAACCTGCAGAGCCTGCAACGCCAGAGGGAGGACCCCTTCCAGCTCGCCCATGACGGGCTGCGGGAGCTCCTCTACGCCAGCGGCCCCTACGGCCACGATCCGCTCGGGGTGGAAGCCGAGCTCGAGCAACTCACGGCCGCCGCCCTGGCCCCCCTGGTGGACGACCTCGGCCGCCAGGGAGCCCTGCTGGCCGTCTGCGGCGACCTGCCGGCGGCGGCCGATCTGCAGGGCCAGCTCAACCGCCAGCTGGGCCTGACACCGTGGCAGACAGCCCTGCCCGTGCCCCAGCCGACGACGGCGGCGGGGACCGGAGTGGATCCCGTGCTGCTGTGCCAGGACACCGAGCAGGTGGTGGTGATGCTCGGGGCGGCGACAGTGCCTCTGGGCCACCCGGACGCCCTGGCCCTGCGCCTGCTGCAGGCCCACTTCGGCCTCGGCATGTCGAGTCGACTTTTTGTGGTGATGCGGGAGGAACGGGGCCTGGCCTACGACGTGGGCGTGCACCTGCCGGCCCGCTGCGGCCCGAGCCCCTTCGTGTGGCACTGCTCCAGCTCCACTGAGCGGGCTGGGGAAGCGATGGCCGCGTTGCTGGAGGAGTGGCAGCGCCAGCTGGAAACGCCCCTCAGCACCGCGGAACTCAGCCTGGCCAGGGCCAAGTTCCGGGGGCAGGACGCCATGGGCCGCCAGACCTGCGGCCAGATCGCCGATCGTCAGGCGCTGGTGATGGGCCATGGCCTGGGCGACGGCTACGTCGCCCGCTCCCTGCTGGCGGCAGAGCAGCTCAGCGCCGATGACCTGCTGGCTGCCGCGCGGCGCCATCTGGCTGAGCCCAGCCTCAGCCTGTGTGGTGCGGCAACGGCGGTGGCGGCGGCCGAGGCCGTGTGGAGCTCCTGGAGCAGCAGGGCAGCGCTGCCGCCGGCGACTTCAGGGAGTCGTTAACGTCATCCCACGATTCTGGCCAGCAATGCCTGTCACCTATCCCCGGAAGCTCTCGAACAATCTCAGCGCCCGGGACGTGATGGCTCAGGTGGTGCAGAAGCGCGAACTTCAGGTGCTGTTTCTGAATGGCTACCGCTTCAACGAACAGCGCTCCTGCCTGGAGCTCACCAGCCTGATCGAGCTGCTTGACGGTGAGCCGGCCGAACTGGTGCGCGATCTCTCCCACCACGTCAACGATGAGGCCCGCCACGCGGCCTGGCTCACCGACCTGCTCTTCGAGATGGATGTGCCGATCGGCAATCCACCCACGTCCTCCTACATCGATGAACTGAACCGGCTGCTGGACAGCTCCGCATCGGACGGGCGCAAGGACGAGGGCGTCGTGGCTGCCCTGGCCTCCATCAATGCCACGGAAAAGCGCGGCTGCCAGACCTTCTCGGCCCACATTCACGCCCTGAAGAGCGCCCCGGCCAGCGAGGAGAACACCAGGATCCGGGAAACCCTGGAGAAAATCCTGCCGGAAGAAGCCGGCCACGTGCGCTGGGGCAACCGCTGGCTCAACGCCATTGCCAGCCGCAGCCCCGCCGATCGGGCCAGGGTGGATGAGGCCAAGCACCGCTATTCCCTGATTGAGCACGCCGCCTACGCCGCCGGCATGGACATCACCGCAGGTGCCGAACTGCGGCGCCTCTCCAACCTGGTGGAGATCGCCGGCACCATCCCTGCCTGGCAACGGCCCGCCTACCTGCTGGAGCGCCTGCCCCAGACCCTGCTGGCTCCTGACCTGCAGAAGTCCCGCTTCCTGGCGGCCAAGCGCGTCTGGGAGCAGGAACCGGAGCAGTTCTTCGATCGCTTCGTGCCGATGTTCCTGAGCGGCCTGCAGAATCTGCGGCCCAGCGCCAGCAAGGCTGGCTGAAGCAGGGCCGCTCAGGCCAAACGCCAGGACTCAGGGGCTCGCGGGCTGGCCATCAGGGGCAGCCACGAGAGCTGCGGCCGCGATCAGAAATGTGCCGCGCCGGAAGCGCACCGCCAGCTGCCCCATCGAGCGCTGGCCCACCACGGTGCCCACCTCATTCAGATCCACCAGGTCGGGGGGGCGCAGCATCGGCATGGGGTCCGCAGTCTTGAGATAGCGGGGAGTGTGCTGCAGGCACACTGCAGCGCCGATCGCCCAGGCCGGCTCAACCGGTTCCAGGCTTGACTGGGGCTCCTGGCTCGGCTGCTGCTCTGGCTGGGGGGTGCTGGTCATGGTGCGGCGCCGGCAGTGCGCCCAGACGGGCCTGGTCATCATGGTGCCCTGGCAGCGTGTCCACGGCGCGGCAGACTGGGGCCACACCATTCCTGGACGATTTGCGGGCCCTGGCGAACTGGAGTGGAGCGGTTGCAGGCCTGTTGCTGATCCTGGTGGGGGGCCTGATCCAGGCGGCCGTGCCCCTTCCGGTGGGCCAGGGGCAGTGGGCCCTCACGGCCCTGCCGATCACGCTGCAGGTGCCGGCCCTGCTGCTCACGGCGGTGGTCTGCGGCCCCCGCAGCGGCCTGCTGGCCGCCCTGGCCTACCTCACCCTGGGGCTGTTCCAGCTGCCGGTGTTTCAGGGCGGCGGTGGCAGCGCCTATCTGCTGGATCCGGGCTTCGGCTACCTGGCCGGCTTCGTGCCCGCCGCCTGGCTCACGGGCCGGCTGGCCCGGCAGCGCGGCATGGGCGACCTGCTCAACCTCACCCTGGCCAGCGCGGTGGGAGTGGGAGTGATTCAGGTGTGCGGTGCCCTCAACCTGCTGATCGGTGCGTTGGCCGGGCGCTGGCCCGGCGGCGTGCTGCCGCTGCTGATGAGCTTCTCGGTGGGGCCGCTGCTGAGCCAGCTGCTGCTGTGCTGTGCCGTGGCCACCGCGGCGGTGGCCCTGCGCAAGTTGCTGCTGGTGCCCTCATGAGCCGCCTGCAGAGGATCAGCTACCTGCTGGCGGCCGCGGTGGTGCTGGCCGACCAGACCAGCAAGGCCTGGGCCCAGCAGGCCCTGCAGCCCGGCCTGCCCCGCCCGTTCCTGCCCGGGCTGCTGGAGCTGCTGCTCACCTGGAACACGGGGGCGGCCTTCAGCCTGTTCAGCGGCGCCACCCAGGCCCTCGGCGTGATCAGCCTGGCGGTGGCAGCAGGCCTGGTGGTGGCGATCGCCCGCCAGGGGACGATGCGACTGTCCCGCAGCCTGGCCCTCGGCTTTCTGCTGGGCGGCGCCGTCGGCAACGGCATCGACCGCTGGCGGCTGGGGGCCGTGGTGGACTTCCTCGCCCTGGTGCCGATCAATTTTCCGGTGTTCAACCTGGCTGACATCGCCATCAACCTGGCCGTGCTCTGCCTGGCCATCGATCTGCTGGGCGACAGGGGGTCGCGGCGTGCTTGAAACCCTGCGCCGGCGCTGGCGCCGCTGGCGCCAACCCGGCCAGTGCCAGGTGGAGATCCATGTGCCTGGCCTGCCCAGCCGGACGGTGACGATCCAGAGCGGGGCCTACCGGATCGGCCGCGATGCCGACGGCCAGATTCCGATTGAGCACACGGCGGTGAGCCGTCAGCACGCCTTGCTGGAGCAGCGCGGCGGCGCCTGGCTGCTCTCCGACAACGGCTCCACCAACGGCTTGTGGTGGCGCAACCGCCGCATCCAGCACCTGCTGCTGCGCGATGGCGACACGGTGCGGTTCGGCCCCACCCACCAACCAGGCCTGCCCGAGCTGGACTTCCAGCGCCGCCCCCAACCCCGCTCCCAGCGCCTGCTGCGGGGCCTGGCCCTCGGCCTGGCGGCAGTGGCCAGCGGCGGCCTGGCACTGCTGGCGCTGTCCGTGGCCCAGGGGCCGATCCGCGGCAGCCTGGCCACGGTGAGGGGGCCCCTGGCCCTCTACGACCGGCAGGGCAAGCCGATCAACTCGGTGCAGGGCCTGGAGCACCGCGAGCTGGCCAAGCTGGGCGACTACCCGCCGGTGCTCATGGACGCCCTGCTCGCCAGTGAGGACGCTCGCTTCTGGTGGCACCCCGGCGTGGACCCGGTGGGCACGGCCCGGGCCCTGGTGACGAACCTCGCCGGCGGCCGGGTGCTGGAGGGGGGCAGCACCCTGACCCAGCAGCTGGCCCGCAGCCTCTATCCCGACCAGGTGGGCCAGGGGGAGACCCTGGGGCGCAAGTGGCGGGAGCTGCTGGTGGCGCTGCAGCTGGAGGCCCTGTTCAGCAAGCACGACCTGCTGCTCAGCTACCTCAACCGGGTGTATCTGGGCGTGGGCTGGGGCTTTGAGGATGCCTCGCGGCACTTCTTCGGCAAGCCCGCCGCCGAGCTGGAGCTGCAGGAAGCGGCCCTGCTGGTGGGCCTGTTGCCCTCGCCGAATGGCTATGACCCCTGTGTGGCGCCCCAGGCCGCCCTGGAATCCCGCAACGCGGTGCTGCGCAAAATGGTGGACTCCGGCCGCCTCGGTGCGGATGCCGGCCGCTCCGCCCGCCGCAGCCCGGTGCAGGTGGCGCCCGAGGCCTGCAAGCGGGCCGCCGAGCGGCGCGGTGCGCCCTTCTACACCGATCAGGTGCGCCGCGACCTGCAGGGCCTGGTGGGTCCGGCCGTGGCGGCCGAGGGCAATTTTCTGATCGAGACCCACCTCGATCCAGGCGTCCAGGAGCAGGTGGAGCGGGTGCTGCGGCAGCGGCTGAACAGCAGTCGTGGCCTCAATGTGAGCGAGGGTGCCGTGGTGGTGCTCGATGTGCGCAACGGTGGCATCGTGGCGATCGCCGGCGGCCGCGACTACCAGCAGAGCCAGTACAACCGGGCCTCGATGGCCCAGCGCTCCCAGGGCAGCACCTTCAAGCTGTTCCCCTACCTGGCGGCTCTGGAGCGGGGCGCCGGACCCGGCGATGGGGTGAACTGCGGGCCCCTGCGCTGGCGTGGCCAGACCTTCAGCAGCGACTGCAGCGGCAAGCTCAGCCTGCTGAGCGCCTTCGCCCGCAGCAGCAACACCGCCGCCCTGCGCACCGCCCAGAAGGTGGGCCTCGAAGCCGTCGTGCAGCAGGCCCGGGATCTGGGCGTCACCAGCCCCCTCAGCCCCATCCCGGGCCTGGCCCTGGGCCAGAGCGAAGTGACCCTGCTGGAGCTCACCTCCGCCTATGGCGCCGTGGCCAATGACGGCACCTGGCACGCCCCCAGCACGATCAAGCGGCTCGTGGACGCCGAGACCTGCCGGGGCAAGGATCCCGCCAGTTGCCGCCGCGAGGCGGCCGAGAGCGCGGCCAGCACCGCTCCAGGCCGGCGGGTGGTGAGCGAGAAGACAGCGCGCTCCATGCAGCAGCTGCTGCGGGCCGTGGTGACCAGCGGCACCGGGCGGGCAGCGCGGCTCGGGGGCCTAGAAGGCGGCAAAACGGGCACCAGCAACGAGAACCGCGATCTGGTGTTCATCGGGATCGCTCCCGAGCGCCACTGGGTGGTGGGCGTGTGGCTGGGCAACGACGACAACAGTCCCACCCGGGGCTCCAGTGCCCTGGCTGCCGGGCTGTGGGCCGAGATCCTGCGCGCCACCTCCTGAACGGTGAAACAGCGCACCCGCCTCTGGATCGCCGCCGGCCTGCTGCTGCTGGCGCTGGTGGTGGTGGGGGTGGTGCTGCAGGCCATCAACCAGCTGGTGTGGCAGCTGAGTGCCGTGCTGCCCTACGGCCTGGTGGGGCCGGTGGTGGCCCTGCTGCTGCTGGCGCTGGCCCTGCTGCTGGCGCAGCTGGCCTGGCCCTGGCTGAGGGGGCTGGGCCGGGGCGGGGCTCGCGGGCCCGGTCAGGCCGCCGGCGCCCGCCCCCCTGCTGAGCCGCCGGGCAACCGCCGCGAAGCCGCAGCCCGCCAGCTGGAAGCAATCGATCAGACCCTCGAGCGTGTGCGCGACGCGGTGGAGCGCCAGGCCCTCCAGGAGCGTCAACAGCGCATGGCCGCTGAGCTGGAGCGGGGAGACCTGGTGATCGTGGTGTTCGGCAGCGGCTCCTGCGGCAAGACCTCCCTGATCCGGGCCCTGTTGCGGCAGCTGGTGGGGGAGGTGGGGGCGCCGATGGGGGTCACCGAGCGCAGCAGCCGTTACCGGCTGCGCCTGAAGGGCCTGCGGCGGGCCGTGTGGCTCGTGGACACCCCCGGGATCCTCGAAGCGGGGGATGCCGGCCAGCAACGCGAGCGGCTGGCCCGGACCCAGGCCAGCCGCGCCGATCTGCTGCTGCTGCTGGTGGATGGCGACCTGCGGGCCACGGAGTTCCAGGTGCTGGAAACCCTGGCCGGCCTGGGCAAGCGCCTGTTGCTGGTGCTCAACAAGTGCGATTTGCGCGGCGAGCAGGAGGAGCAGCGCCTGCTGGCCCTGCTGCGCCGCCGCTGCAGCGCCCTGCTCGCGCCAGAGGATGTGCTGCCGGCCAGCGCTGCTCCCCAGAGCGTGCCGATGCCAGGGGGACGGCCGCTGCAGCCCGCCCCGGAGGTGGCGGCCCTGTTGCGGCGGCTCGCCGCCTTGCTCCACGCCGAGGGGGAGGAGCTGATTGCCGACAACCTGCTGCTGCAGTGCCGGCAGCTGGGCGAGGCCAGTCGCCAGCTGCTGGCAGAACAGCGGCGGGCTGATGCCGACGCCGTGGTGGAGCGTTACAGCTGGATCGGTGCCGCGGTGCTGGCGGTGACGCCCCTGCCGGGAGTCGATCTGCTCGGCGCGGCGGCCGTGAATGCCCAGATGGTGGTGGAGATCGCCAAGGTCTACGGGGTGAACCTCAGCCGCCAGAACGCCCAGGAGCTGGCCCTGTCGGTGGGCCGCACCCTGGCGGGCCTGGGGCTGGTGAAGGGGGGCGTGAGCCTGGTGAGTGCGGCCCTGAGCCTGTCGCTGCCGGCCCTGGTGGTGAGCCGGGCGATCCAGGCGGTGAGTGCGGCCTGGCTGACGCGGGTGGCCGGCCAGAGTTTCATCACCTACTTCGAGCGGGACCAGGACTGGGGCGACGGCGGCATGCAGGAGGTGGTGCAGCGCCACTACGACCTGGGCCGTCGCGACGGCGACCTGCGCCGCTTCCTGGCCGAGGCCTTCAGGCGTGTGGTGGAACCCCTGCGGCAGCAGGAGCGGCAGTTGCCCCCCAGACCCGGGGCGTGAGGCTGGCGGCCGGCCTCGAAGCGCCGACGCTGCCTAACCCCAGGGCCTCCGGCGGGGGCGGCTGCAAGGGGCCCCGGCTGTCGAGCACCAGGATCAGGCCCAGGTAGAGCACGGCCACCAGGATCGAGATCGCCCCGGTGATGATCGCCACCCACTTGGAGCGCGGACTGGGGTCAGGGGTCATCGGCTGGTCCGCGACAGGTGGCCCGAACAGGCCGGCAGGGAGGCGGCCACCACGGCCCTGAGCCGCTGCAGCTCAGCCCCAGTGGTGTGGGGGTTGCCCAGCACGGCCTTGAGGTGATGGCGACCGCCGTGCAGGGGCCGCGACAGCATCAGCTGCTGCTCCAGCAGCCGGTGCCGCGTGGTGAGGCTCCAGGTCTCGGCCGCGCTGGCCTCAGCGCCGCGCAGCGTGAAGGCCAGCAGGTGAAACCTCCCCTGCAGCAGCTCCAGGGCGGGAAGGCTGCCCAGCAGTTCCACCAGCTGCCGGCGGCGCTGGATCGCGCCGTCCAGAACCGCCTCGATGCCGTCGAGGCCCAGTTGCCGCAGGCCCAGCCAGAGCTTGAGCACGTCGGCGGGGCGGGTGCCCTGCAGGCCGCACTCGCCGCCGTGGCCGCCGCCCCAGCTCGGCTCCATGTAGGGCAGGCCGGTGCCGAAGGCCTGCTCAAGGGCCTCGGGCCGGCGCAGCAGCAAAAGGGAGGAGGTCTTGGTGATGCCGAGCAGCTTCTGGGGGTTGATCGTGACGGAATCCGCCAGCGCCAGCCCCTCCACCCGGTGCCGATGGCGGGGGCTGAGGCCGAACACGGCTCCGATCGCCCCATCCACGTGCAGCCAGTGGCCGTGGCGGCGGCAGAGCGCCGCACTGCGGGCCAGGGGATCGACGCTGCCGCGCACGGTGGTGCCGGCGGTGGCCACCACGGCGATCACCGGGATCCCCTGGGCCGCCAGGTGCTGCAGGGTGTGATCGAGGGCGGCGGGGTCCATGCCGCCGTCGGCGGCCGTGGGCACGGCCCACAGGGCCGCCGGCGGCAGGCCCATCACGGTGAGCGCCTTGTTGAGGGACACATGGCCATCGGCACTGGCCACCACCACAGCATCAGCGCGGCAGCCGAGGCCAGCCTGCTGGCGCGCGGTGACCAGGGCCATCAGGTTGGCCAGGGTGCCGCCGCTGGCCGCCACGCCACCACTGCCGGGGCCGAGGCCCAGCTGCTCGGCGAGCCAGGAGGCCAGGTGGCGCTCCAGGCGAGACAGGCTGGGGGAGAGCTCCTCGGCCAGCAGGTTGTTGTTGAGGCCGGCGCAGATCAGGTCGGCCGCGATCGAGGCGGGCAGGGGCGGCGGATCGAGGTGGGCCAGGGCGCCGGGGTGGGCAGGGTTGTAGGCGCCGTCCATCACCAGCTGAAGATCGGCCAGCAGCCGCGCGTTCGCCAGACCGCCCTGCTCGGGTTCGACGCCGGGCAGCACGCTCAGCGCCGGCAGGGGCCCTCGGCTGGACGCACTGGCCAGCCAGGCGCACAACTGCTGCGAGGCCTGCTCCAGAAACTCCTGCAGGCGCTGATCGAGCTGGTGCGGGCTGGCGAAGGGCAGGGGCGGAATCGCCCTCGGGGCTGGTGGCGCGCTAGCCAACGGCGGACGATCGGATCGTGCCATTCTCACCTGCAGGCTCGCGGAGCCACAAGCAACCAGGGCCTGCGGGAGCAGCAATGGCCAGCAGCGCCAGCCACGACGCCCCCGGCGACATGCGGGTGCACTACAGCTTCTGGATGGAGCGCCTGCTGCGCTGCGCCGGCCGCCTCGGGGCCAGCGGCGAAATTCCGGTGGCGGCGGTGGTGCTCGATGCCGGCGGCCGTTGCATCGGCTGGGGGGGCAACCGCCGCCACCACCGCCAGGATCCCCTCGGCCATGCGGAGCTGGTGGCGATTGCCCAGGCCAGCCGCCTGCTGGGCGATTGGCGAATGAACCAGTGCACCCTGCTGGTGACCCTCGAGCCCTGCCCCATGTGTGCCGGAGCCCTGGTGCAGGCCCGCCTCGGCACCCTGGTGTACGCCGCCCCGGACCCCAAGCGCGGTGGGGTGGGAGGAGCCCTGGATCTGGTGCGCCATCCGAGCGCCCACCACCACATGCGCGTGGTGGCCGGCGTGGAGGCCGAAGCTGCCGGCCGCCAGCTGCGGCGCTGGTTCAGACAGCGACGGCAGCCGGCCGATCAGATGCCGCACCAGGATGGAAGGCTGGCAGTTCGGTGCGGAACAGCTCCAGCAGGCGATCCACGTTTTCCGGCTGACTGTTGAAGCCCATCAGCCCGATCCGCCACACCTTGCCGGCCAGGGCACCGAGACCACCACCGACCTCGATGCCATGGGCGTTGAGCAGGTGCAGGCAGAAGGCCTTGCCATCCACGCCCTCGGGGATGCGCACCGTGGTGAGGGTGGGCAGACGCAGGTGCTCAGGGGCATGCAGGGAGAGGCCCAGATCTTCCAGGCCGGCCCAGAGCCGCTCGGCGTTGCGGCGGTGGCGGGCCCAGGCCTGCTCCAGCCCCTCCTCGGCCAGCAGCCGCAGGGCCTCCCGCATGCCGAAGTTCATGTTCACCGGAGCGGTGTGGTGATACACCCGGTCGCTGCCCCAGTAGCGGTTCAGCAGGGTGACATCGAGATACCAGTTGGGCACCTTGCCCTGGCGGGCTGCCATCTTGGCTTCAGCCCGGGGCCCCATTGTGAACGGACCCAGCCCGGGAGGGCAGCTGAGACCCTTCTGGCTGCAGCTGTAGGCCAGATCCACCTTCCAGTCATCGAGGTACACGGGCACGGCACCAAGCGAAGTGACCGTGTCCAGCAGCAGCAGGCAGTCGTGGGAACGGCAGAGGTCGCCGATGCCATCCATCGGCTGGCAGATGCCCGTGGAGGTCTCGGCATGCACCATGGCCAGCACCGCCGGCCTGTGCAGCTTCACGGCCGCCTCGATCTCCTCGTAGGTGAAGGCCTCACCCCAGGGCCGCTCGATGGTCACCACCTCGGCGCGGTAGCGACTGGCCATGTCCACCAGCCGCAGGCCGAAGTAGCCCTTCACGGCCACCAGCACCTTGTCACCCGGCTCGAGGGTGTTGGCCAGGGTGGCCTCCATCGCGGCGCTGCCCGTGCCGCTCATGGGGATGGTGAGCCGGTTGTCGGTCTGCCAGGCGTAGCGCAGCAGCTCCTGCACCTCACCCATCAGCTCCACGTACAGCGGATCGAGGTGGCCGATCGGCGTACGGGCCAGGGCCTGCAGCACCGTGGGGTGGGCATTGGAGGGCCCTGGGCCAAGCAACAGACGATCGGGCGTGGCAATGGGCCCGAGCGCACGGCGATGGGAGTTGTTGACGGAGGGCAGCGCAGACAAGGGGCCGGGGGAGGAAAAGGGGAACGTTCGGACTCAGATCCTGACAGTCAGCCTACGAAGCACCACCGCAGGCCAACCGTCAGGAGGATGTCGGGAGGATTCAGCGGGCGCGCACGTTGCTGGCACCCAGCCCACGGCAGAGGTGCTCGAAGGGCGGGCGCACCACGGCGGCCAGGGCCGAGGGGTCAGCGTTGGCTTCGGCGGCCAGCAGCTCGCACACCACATCGCCCATCAGCGCAATGCTGCGCACCGTGGGGCCGGTAGGCACCCCGAGGCTCTTGTAGGTGTCGTCGAGGCCGTTGAGCACCCGCTCGTTGAGGATCGAGGCATCAGCGGCCACCAGGGCATAGCTGGCGTAGCGCAGGAAATAGTCCATGTCCCGCAGGCAGGCCGAGAGGCGGCGGGTGGTGTAGGCGTTGCCACCGGGCAGGATCAGCTCGGGGTCATCGAGCCAGAGCCGCTGGGAGGCCTCGCGCACGATGGCGGCGGCCTCGCGGTTGATCAGCTCCACGGCCCGCAGCCGCAGGGCCGATTCGGCGAAGTAGGCATTGATGCGATCGATCGCATCCCGGTCGAGGTAGCGGCCCAGCTGGTCGTAGCGGCCGATCAGACCGGTGATGGCATCGCGCATGGTTCGAAAAGTTCGACGCACCTGCGGCGGAAGCTAGCACTCATGACTGGCCAGAACCCAGGCGCAGGGCGCGATCTGGCCGATCTGAGAGAAACAGTTACGCAAGCAGGCCTGGAACTTCGGTAGCAAGCGCTACAGGTTGACGGTTGGCGGGCTCCCTACCTTCCGGCCACGCCGCCAAGGGCCGGCACCACCCCTGCATTGCTCCATGGCCAAAACCGCTCAGGACGTCCTGCGTCAGATCCAGGACGACGGCATTGAGTTGATCGACCTCAAGTTCGTTGACCTGCATGGCAAGTGGCAACACCTCACAGTCCACAGGGATCTGATCGACGAGGACGCCTTCACCAGTGGGGTGGCATTCGACGGCTCATCCATCCGCGGCTGGAAGGCCATCAATGAGTCGGACATGGCGATGGTGCCTGACCCGGCCACGGCCTGGATCGACCCCTTCTACAGCCACAAGACCCTCAGCCTGATCTGCTCGATCCAGGAGCCGCGCAGCGGTGAGCCCTACGGGCGCTGCCCGCGCGCCCTGGCCCAGAAGGCGCTCGAGTATCTGGGCTCCACCGGCATCGCGACATGGCCTACTTCGGGCCCGAGCCGGAGTTCTTCGTGTTCGACGATGTGCGCTTCAACTCCGGCAACGGCAGCAGCTTCTACAGCGTCGATTCGATCGAGGCTCCCTGGAACAGTGGCCGTCAGGAGGAAGGGGGCAACCTGGCCTACAAAATCGCCCTGAAAGAGGGTTACTTCCCGGTTGGTCCCAACGACACGATGCAGGACATGCGCAGCGAAATGCTGCTCACCATGGCCAGTCTGGGGGTGCCGATCGAGAAACAGCACCATGAGGTGGCCACGGCGCAGCACGAGCTCGGCATGAAGTTCGCCGAGTTGATCCGTGCCGCGGACAACGTGATGATCTACAAGTACGTGGTGCGCAACGTTGCCAAGAAATACGGCAAGACAGCCACCTTCATGCCCAAACCGGTGTTCGCCGACAACGGCAGCGGCATGCATGTGCACCAGAGCCTCTGGAAGGGAGGCGATCCCCTGTTCTTCGGTGAAGGCACCTACGCCAACCTCTCCCAGACGGCCCGCTGGTACATCGGTGGCCTGCTGAAGCACGCCCCCAGTTTCCTCGCCTTCACCAATCCCACCACCAACAGCTACAAGCGTCTGGTGCCCGGTTTCGAGGCACCGGTGAACCTGGTCTATTCCCAGGGCAACCGCTCAGCAGCCGTGCGGATTCCGCTGACCGGCCCGAGCCCCAGGGCCAAGCGCCTGGAGTTCCGCTCCGGCGATGCCCTCTCCAATCCCTACCTGGGCTTTGCGGCGATGTTGATGGCCGGCATCGACGGTATCAAGAACCAGATCGACCCCGGCGACGGCACCGACCTGGACCTGTTCGAGCTCAGCGCTGAGGAGCTGGCGCGGATCTCCACGGTGCCGGCCTCCCTGAATGGGGCGCTCGAAGCCCTCGATGCCGACAAGCACTACCTGATGGAGGGTGGCGTGTTCAGCGCCGACTTCCTCAGCAACTGGATCGATCTCAAATACGAGGAGGTGCAGCAGCTGCGCCAGCGGCCCCATCCCCACGAGTTCGTGATGTACTACGACGCGTGAGGGCGGATCTGGGCCAGGGCGCTGTCGTGCAGATGCTTCTGATGGGCGTGGCGGGTGGCCCAGGCCCTGAGCTGATGCGCCGCATCAGCGGTGGGGTTGAGCTCGGGATGGCGGCTGATCTGGGCCAGCTCGGCGTCATGGCGACGCCGTTCGCGGCTGTGCTGCTGGGCCCAGGCCAGGAAGGTGGGATCGGGTCGGGGCCCGCCAGGCGTGCTCAGTGGCAGCGGGATCGGCAGGGGACGGGCAGCCATGACATCTCTTGGGGCGTTTCAATACATCGAGTCTCGCCCAGGTCTGTAGCCATCAATACCAACGCCGGTTTTCCTTCACAGTTCGTGTCTGGCTGAGCCCTGGCCTGAGCCGGGGGCCAGGGCAGGGGCGGGATCTCTCGGCATGGTTTCCCCGTTGGCCCTGACCGCCGAGAGGCGACCGGCCAGCCGGGCATTGGCGGGGTGAAGCCGGTGGCCACGTTCGAGAACGCCCGCTGCCTCCAGAGGGCGACCCTGGGACTCCAGCAGGGCGGCCAACTCCAGGAAGCCGCGGGGGTGGGGCCTGGCCTTCGAGAAGATCACGGCGTAGAGCCTGGCGATCGCCTGCTCCGGATCGTGCAGCACGCCCGCCTGAATGCGGGCCAGGTGCAGACGGCCGCGCTCGTCATCGAGCGCCTCAGCAACCGCGTGGGCCAGCCGCGGAAACGGGACGCCGTGTTCACGTACCAGTCGTCGTGACCACTGAGCTGCTTGAACACCCGGCGGAATCCCTGTTGCTGCATCAGCCGCAGGATCTTTTTCCGCTCCGGCGAGAAGTTGTGCTCGATCGTGAAGCAACGGAAGCGATAGCGATCCAGGGGGAGATGGCTGAGCACCATCAGCTCGGCCCCCTCCACATCCAGGGAGAAATAGTCGATCACTTTGGGGGCGTTATGCCGATCCAGCAGGTCTCCCAAGGTGATCGTGGGAACTTCGATCGTGTCGGTGAAACCGGAACGGGGCTCCATCACCCGGCGCTCGCCCGTGGCGTCCAGGCCGCCGTAGAGGCCGTTGCAGGCAAAGCTCAGCGTGTCGCCGCTGCGGGAATAGAGGGCCTCAGCCACCACCGGAATCGAACGCCGGGCCTCAGCATCGCGCCGCAACAGGGGATTGGGCTCTCCTCCCAGACCCTTCCAGCCCATGATCTCAAGCAGCAGGGTGTTGGAGAGGCGACTGCCGTTAGCGAGGCCGAATTCGAGGAAATAGCCTGGCTTGGGACCCTGGCAATAGAGGGCAAACAGATCCTGCAGGCTCTGGGAATTGGTGAGCTGCTGAAAGGGCTCACAGAACTGCAGAAATCGATCCCGGGAATCGAACAGTCCCATCCCAAGCCGCCGCTCTGTCTGCGGCGCAGAAACTAGCACTGAGGCACAGCCTTTTAGCTCTTCAACCACCAGGCCAGCAGCAAGCCGGGGGTGCCCCAGCGCCACAGGCGCCAGAACCACACCTCCATGCGCTGGGGCGAGGCCAGCTCCCCCGGCAGCGGATCAAGCAGGCGCTGGGCCAGGGCCAGCCGCTGCCGCTGGCGGCGCTGCCGAACGCCGCTGACCCGCGCCGCCATGGCCGCCAGGGTCAGCAGGCCATCGAGATGGTGCAGCAGGGCCACGGGTCGCCGAGGCCCATGGACGCCGCGGCGGCGCAGACGGTGAGGCGGAGTCCGCATCGGTGGTTCCAGCCCAGGTGCGCGGCAGAAGCGTCAGGATGGTTCAGCCGATGCAGTTTCGTCCAGTGGACACGGCTTCAACACGGCCCTCTGGGGTTTCGTCGACCACTGCAGGCGCTGGCTGGCCCGACGGGGCCGCCGATCAGGCCCGCTGCCTGCATCGCTCGCTCACGATCGGTGACCGCGACTGGCACGCCCTCAAGACCCAGCGTTGCCGCCGCGGCGCCGAACAGCTGGCCGCCGCCCTGGTGCAGCTCACCAGCTGCGATAATCCCGGCAGCCGTCAGAGCACGCCGGCCAGGCAGGAGGCCCTCGCCCTGGTGGAGCACGCCCTGCTCTGGTTGAGGGCCGAGATCAGCGACCCAGGCTGCCCCAGCCACGGGCGCTGAGCGCCGGCCGTAGCCGCTCGCGCCTCACGGCCAGCTGCAAGCGGTTGCCGCGCGGACTCCAGCGCACGTCGTCAAAACAGTGGTGAATCAGGAACAGGCCCCGGCCATCGCAGGAGTCCAGGGCGAGGGGCAGCTGACAGCAGCGAGCCGATTCAGGCACCCCAGGGCCCTCGTCCTGCACCTGCCACACCACCCAGCGGGGTGTCTCGATCCGGCGAATGCGCAGACACTTGGCCGGATCACAGCCATTGCCATGGCGCACGGCGTTCACCAGAGCCTCCTGCAGCCCCAGCTGCAGCTCGGCCTGCAGCTGGAGGCAGCGCACAGGTTCCAGCAGCAACTCCACCAGAGGCGCCAGCTGCAGCGTGGAGGGAGTGATGAAATCAGACCAGCGAAGCGCCATCAACCGCAGGTTCTTGGCCTTGGTTTGACCCTAGATGGCAGGGGGTGGTGCCACAGGCCTGGGGCGTCATCGGTTGATGCGTTGTTGCAGGGCCGGCTGGTTCAGCAGCGCATCCATCAGGCGCACCCCCCGCAACTGGTTCACCAGGGGCATGTGGCCCTCAGGAGCGTCGATGGACCAGGCGAAGGAGCCTGGATAGCGGGTCCAACGCCCGTCCTGCTTCCAGCCCAGACGGGGCCAGAGCTGCTCCCACCGCCCCTGGCAAGCCTGCAGCAGTCGGCCCTGCACCGAGAAACCGAAGCGCCCGCGTGAGTAGCAGACCCAGAGACGATCGAGCGCTTCGAGGTCTGGAGCCGGCATGGCAGGCACCTCGCTGTAATACACGTAGCCACGGGTCACCGCGGCGGCGCCGGCCAGCTCCCGCAGGATGGCACTGGTGAGGCGATCGGCCTCCTCAAAGGCCATCCGGGCCAGCTGCAGCTGCAAGGGGGCGTAGTCGATGCCTTTGGCACTGGACGTGGCCAGCCAGCCCTGGGGATGGAGGTCCAGAAAGGCCTGGGCCTCGGCGCTGGGGGTCTCCAGCAGCAGCTGAATCAGGGCGCCGGCAGCCCAGTCGTCGCCTGTGGCATCCAGGCCGGCCAGGTGATCGGCCAGCAGCGGCCGCAGTTCTGCGACCCGCTGCTGGACGGGGCCCAGCAGGGCGCGGCGCTGCCGGGCCGTGGCCGCCTGGAAGCGCTGGAGCAGATCCTCAGGGCTGACGTTGGCGGAAACCGGTGCGCCGGAGAGCATGGATTGAGCGTGTCTGAGCAGGGCCCGCTGGTTCCACTATGTCAGGCGGCAGCGAGGCCAGGAGACAGGTTGAGCGCATGGTGGGGCCATTCCAGGGCCACTGCCTAGGATTGACCTTTGCCTCTTCCCCATGGGTGCAGCCATTCAGTTCTTCCGTGGTGTGGATGAACCGGTCGTGCCCGACATTCGGCTGACGCGCTCCCGGGACGGGCGCACCGGCCAGGCGATGTTCGTGTTCGAGGAGCCCCAGGCCCTGGCCCCGGAAACCATGGGAGACATCACCGGCATGTTCCTGGTGGATGAGGAGGGGGAGATGGTGACCCGGGAGGTCAAGGCGCGCTTCGTGAACGGCAAGGCCAGCGCCCTCGAGGCCACCTACACCTGGAAGACCACCACCGATTTCGAGCGGTTCATGCGCTTTGCCCAGCGCTATGCGGACAGCCACGAGCTGGGCTTCTCGGGCGGGGGCGGCGCTGAGCCCGCCGCTGACCAGGGCGAAGTCGCCAGCGATGCCCCCAGCGAGGACTGAGACCTTGCGGTTCGGCCAATGGCTCGGCCTGCTGGCCCTGGTGGCAGCCCTGACCCTGCTCTGGACCCTCCGCCAGAGCCTGCTCACCCTGTTCGCGGCCGTGGTGGTGGCCATGGCCCTCTGCACCCTGATCGGCTGGATGCGGCAGCGGCTGGGATGCGGCCGTCCCCTCGCCGTGGTGCTCAGCCTCGGCCTGGTGTCGGTGGTGCTGGCGGTGCTGGCCACGGCCGTGATCCCGCCCTTCGTCGAGCAGTTCGGGGAACTGGTGTCAAAGCTGCCCGCAGCGGCCACCACCCTGCTCAATCTCACCCGCGACCTGATCTCCCGGGCCAGCCAGATGCTCTACGGCCGCAGTGATGGCGGCCTGGACTGGTTGCGCGAGGGTCTGTTCAGCGGCGGTGAACCCAGCAACCTCAGGGGTGGAGCCCTGCAGCTGCTGGGCCTGGCCGGCGGCCTGGGCACGGGCCTGCTGCAGCTGCTGTTCGTGGTGGCGGTGGCCTGATGATCACCCTGCAGCCCCTGGCCTATCGGGAGATCGCCGTGCTGCTGGTGCCCTCCTTCTACCGGCGGCGGTTTCGCAAGGTGCTGGTGAGCTGCGGCGATGCCCTCAGCGGCTGGATGGTGGGCGTGCTGATCAGCTCCCTGTGCGTGGGGGTGCTGGCGGCGATCGGCCTGAGCCTGCTGGGGGTGAAGCTGGTGGCCGCCAATGCGGTGCTGGCGGGGCTGCTGAACATCATTCCCAACATCGGCCCCACGCTCAGCACCGTGTTCCCGATGTCGGTGGCGCTGCTGGACAGCCCCATCAAGGCCCTGGCCGTGCTGCTGCTCTATGTGGCGGTGCAGAACCTGGAGAGCTATCTGATCACCCCTTCGGTGATGCAGCACCAGCTGAATCTGCTGCCCGGCCTCACCCTCACGGCCCAGCTGCTGTTCACCGTGGTGTTCGGCCCGCTCGGGCTGCTGCTGGCCCTGCCCCTGGCGGTGTGCCTCCAGGTGGTGGTGAAGGAGGTGCTGATCCACGATGTGCTGGACCGCTGGAAGCGGCCGCCCCTGGCCAGCTGATGGCAGACGTGCCTCCTGCCCAACCGCCCAGGAGCCCGCGCCGCCGGCCCAGCACGGGCCTGGATGCCCGCACTGTGCTGGGCGTGCTGGTGCTGGTGCTGCTGGCCATGCTCACCTGGGCCCTGCGCTGGGTGTTGCTGGTGCTGTTCGGCGCCGTGGTGCTGGCGGTGTCGCTGGATGTGCCCACCACGCTGCTGATGCGGCGGCTGCGCCTGCAGCGCACCCAGGCCCTGGCCCTGGTGATCGCCATCCTGCTGGTGCTGGGCGCCTGGCTCACCCAGCAGCTGCTGCCGGAGCTGCTGGGCCAGATCAGCCAGCTGGGCCAACTGATCCCGGAGGTGGGGGCTCGGCTGGCCGAGCTGATCGCCCGGGTGACCTGGCTGCCCAGGCTCGACCAGACCCTGGAGCGGCTCAACAGCTGGGAGGGCCTGCAGCCGGTGGGCGCCCAGCTGCTCGGCGTGGCAGGGGGAGCCGCCAACAGCACGGTGCAGCTGCTGCTGATGGTGCTGCTGGCGATTCTGCTGGCCCTCGACCCCCGGCACCACCGACAGCTGGTGGTGGCGATCACTCCGGCCAAGTGGCGCCCGCAGATGGTGCAGCTGCTCGAGGAGTGCCGCGAGGCCCTGGGGGGCTGGCTGGCGGGCATGACCCTCTCAGCGGTGACGGTGTTTCTGCTCACCTGGGCCGGCCTGAGCCTGCTGCAGGTGCCCCTGGCCCTGCTCAGCTCCCTGGTGTGCGGCCTGCTCACCTTCGTGCCCACGATCGGCCCCACCGCCGCCACCCTGCTGCCTCTGGCTGTGGCGCTGCTGGTGTCGCCCACCAAGGTGCTGCAGGTGCTGGTGCTGCGCCTGGTGCTGCAGAACGGCGAGGCCTTCCTGCTCACCCCGATCCTGCTCAGCCGCACGGTGAATCTGCTGCCCACCGTGGCCCTGATGGCTCAGCTCAGCCTGGGCACCCTGCTGGGCCTGCCGGGGGTGCTGCTGGCCCTGCCGCTGGTGGTGGTGCTCCAGGTGCTCTTCAGCACCGTGGTGGTGCAGCGGGTGATGGACCGCTGGACCAGCTGAGCCCAGCTCAGCGGTAACGGCGCCAGAGGTCTGGAAGCAGCAGCAGCACCAGCACCGCCAGGGCGTGATGCACCACGGTGTTCCAGAGGGTGGTGAAGGTGAAGTGGTCGGCCAGAAGGCGCAGATCGAAGCGCAGATCCACCAGGGCAAGCAGGCCCAGCAGGATCGGCAGGGCCGGAATCGGGCGCTTCAAGGCAGGGAGCTCATGGGGTGGATGGCTCTCAGGACTTCGCCAGCACGGGGAGCAGGGTGGGCGCCACCGCCACGCTCGACCAGGCGCCCACCAGCACGCCCACGCTGAGGGCCACGGCGAACCAGAACAGGGTGCTGCCACCGAAGAGAATCAGGGCCAGCAACGGCAACAGGGTGGTGAAGGTGGTGTAAATGGAGCGGGTGAGGGTGGCGGACACGGCGGCATCGGCCTGATCGGCCAGGGGCAACTCCTTGAGCTGACCCCGTTTTTCGCGGATGCGATCGAAGATCACCACGGTGTCATTCACCGAATAGCCGGCAATGGTGAGCAGGGCCACGGCAAACAGGCTGTTCACCTCCACCCCGCCCAGCAACCCCAGCCAGGCGAACACCCCGCAGGTGATCAGCACGTCATGGCCCAGACAGAGCAGGGCCAGCAGGGCAAACAGGCGGTCGTAGCGGAAGGTGATGTAGGCGGAGATGCCCACGAAGCTCACGGCCAGGGAGATCAGGCTGGCCCGCAGCAGTCGGGCGCCGAGGGTGGGGCCGATCGTCTCCACGGCGAGACCGGCTGGATCGGTGGGGCCCAGCAGGGACTGCAGACCATCCACCACGGCCTGGCCCTGGGCGGCACTGAGGCTGGGCAGGCGCAGCAGCACCTGCTCTCCGCCGTCGAGAAGCTGCACGGAGGAGCCCCCCAGGCTGGGGGGCCGAGCCCCGTCGTCTTCAACGGGCAGGGTGAGGCTTTCCAGCCGCGCTTCCACCGCGTCGCTGCCGAGCTCAGCGCAGCGCTCTCCACAGAGGCGGGCAATCTGGATCTGGGTGCCACCAGTGAAATCCAGGCCGAGGCGCAAGGGCGCGCCGATGCTGGGGGCCCTCCAGGAGAGTCCGAGACCGAGCAGGCTCAGCGCCAGGGCCACGGCGGAGATGGCCCAGAACTGGCGGCGGCGGCGGTTGACCCGCACACCCAGCAGGCTGCTCAGAAGAGTCATCGGCGCCAAGGGAACAACACGGGGCGGGGCAGGGAGATCAGGAGGTGGCCGCGGGCAGCTGGATCCGCGGCAGGAAGTAGCTGGGCCGGCGCAGGGCCGGATAGCTCATCAGCAGCCGCAGCAGCGTACGGGTGCAGGTGAAGGCACTGAACAGGCTGAGCAGCACGCCGATGCCCAGGGTGACGGCGAAGCCCTTGACGAAGCCCGTGCCCAGGGCAAACAGGGCCACGCAGCTGATCAGGGTGGTGAGCTGGCCATCCAGGATCGAGGAAAAGGCGAGGCTGAAGCCGGTTTCGATCGAGCGGATCAAGGTGTTGCCCGAGCGCAGCTCATCCTTGATCCGCTCAAAGATCAGCACGTTGGCGTCCACCGCCATCCCGAGGGAGAGGATGAAGCCGGCGATGCCCGGCAGGGTGAGCGTCACGGGGATCAGGGCATAGAGCGCCAGGTTGAACAGGGCGTAGAGGCTCAGGGCCAGCACGGCCACCACTCCGGCCAACCGGTACACCAGCACCATGAACACCGCCACCAGGGCCAGGCCCAGCAGGGCGGCCACCAGGCTGGAGCGGATGTTGTCGGCGCCGAGCGAGGGGCCGACGGTACGCACCTCCACGACCCGAATCGGCAGGGGCAGCGAGCCGCCGCGCAGCTGCACCTCCAGATCCCGCGCCTCTTCGGCCGTGAAGTTGCCGGTGATGCTGGCGGCCCCGCCGGCGATGCCGGCGGCCTGGAACTCGGGCCCCACGCTGGCCTCACTGATCGAACGGCCATCCAGCACGATGCCGAGCAGGCGCCCCGTGCCGGCGATGTCGCGGGTCAGGTTGGCGAACTGTTCACCACCGGTCTGGGTGAAGCTGAGCGTCACCTCCCAGCCACTGCCGCTCTGCTGCTGCTGGCGTCCGGCCGTGACCAGCTCCTTGCCCGTGAAGGCGGCGGGCTCGTAGAGCGCCACGATCTGGGTGTTCACCGCGTCGAGCAGCAGCTCCAGCTGGTCGATCTCGCTGGCGCCAGCGGGCACGGCGATGTCGAGCTGGCGCAGGGCCTGGGCCAGCTGGTCTTCAGGAAAACCGGCGGGGGGCTGGGCGGCCTCGTTATCAGCGCCGGCCGCAGCGGGGTTGTTGAGGGCGCTGCGACGCTGGCGCTCAAGGTTCAGCACGGCCTCGGCCTGGCGCTTGAGGCTCAGCAGCCCCTGCATCTCCTGTTCGGTGCCGGCCCGCTGGGCGCGGAATTCCAGCAGGGCGGTGGAGCCCAGCACCTTGGCGGCCCGGCTGGGGTCCTGCTCACCGGGGAGTTGCAGCACCAGCTGGTCGTTGCCCACGGTCTGCAGGGTGGACTCGGCCACGCCGAGGCCGTTGATGCGGCGCTCCAGCACCTCCTTCACCGCTTCGAGCTGTTCCTGATCCACCGACGTGATCGCGCCGGCGGGCATCACCTGCAGGGTCAGCTGGCTACCGCCGCGCAGGTCGAGGCCCAGCTGCAGCGGGAAGGTGAAGAGCAGGGCCGAGGCGGCGATCGCCAGGGCCAGGATCAGGGCGAACCACCCCTGTTGTCGTGCCATCTCAGAGCGACCCGCTGGTGAGGTCCTGGGCGGCTTTGACGATCTGATGGGGCTGGATGATCGTGAGGTTTTCGAGCCCGCCGTTGTACGGGGTGGGGATGTCCTGGGAGGAGAGCCGCAGCGGCCGGGCGTCGAGGTCGTCGAAGCAGTGCTCGGTGATCAGGGCCAGCAGCTCGGCGCCGATGCCGCCGGTTTTCATGCACTCCTCCACCACGATCACCTTGTGGGTCTTGCGGATCGAACGGGCGATGGTGGCCATGTCGAAGGGCTTGAGGCTGACCAGGTCGATCAGCTCCACATCGATCCCCTCAGCCTCGAGCTGTTGCACGGCCTTGAGACAGTGCTGTCGCATGCGCGAATAGGTGAGGATCGTCACATCGCTGCCCTCGCGCACCACCTCGGCCTGGTCGAGGGCGCAGATGTAATCGCCTTCGGGAATGTCTTCGCTGAGGTTGTAGAGCAGCACGTGCTCAAAGAAGAGCACTGGGTTGTTGTCACGGATCGCCGCCTTCATCAGCCCCTTGGCATTGGTGGGCGTACTCACCGCCACGATCTTGATGCCCGGCACGGCATGGAAGTAGGCCTCGAGGCGCTGGCTGTGCTCAGCCCCGAGCTGGCGGCCGACGCCGCCGGGTCCGCGCACCACGGCCGGAATCGTGTAGTTGCCGCCGCTGGTGTAACGCAGCATCCCCATGTTGTTGGAGATCTGGTTGAAGGCCAGCAGCAGGAAGCCCATGTTCATGCCCTCCACGATCGGCCGCAGGCCGGTCATGGCAGCCCCCACGGCCATGCCGGTGAAGCTGTTCTCGGCGATCGGGGTGTCCAGCACCCGCAGCTCGCCGTACTTCTCGTAGAGGTCCTTGGTCACCTTGTAGGAGCCGCCGTACTGGCCCACGTCCTCCCCCATCACGCAGACATAGGGATCGCGGGCCATCTCCTCGTCGATGGCTTCGCGGAGAGCGTTGAACAGCAGCGTTTCGGCCACGCGTTGGCAAGCACCGACTGGGCGCCAACCTATCTCAGCCTCAGGCGCATCTCGGCCTGAAGCGCTCAGCCGCCAGCGGCAAAGGTGCTGAGGATCAGCACCGAAAGCAACATGCCCGGCAGCAGCAGGGTGACCAGCAGGCCCAGATCGTGCAGTGTCATGACGGCAGGCTAGGTGGCCTCCTCCGCTTCGGTGTCGCCGCTGTGAGCGGATGGGGATCCAGGCGTCAGGCTGCGCACGAACACCAGGCCCAGACCCATGGCGATGAAGCCGAAGGTGAAGGTGGCCAGGAAGCTCATGCCGATGATCAGCGTCTTGAGCGCCGTGGCGATGCTCTGGGCGAAGGCGGAGTCGTAGTGGGGCGGGTGGGCGCCGTAGTACAGCACCACGCGCTGGCTCAGGCCCAGGGTGAGCCAGCCCAGCATCCCTGCGGTCAGGGATCCCGATAAAAAACTGAGGGGCCCCTTCCGGGGTCTCTCGCTGGGGGCCTCTGAGGCGGCACCGGCGGGGCCGTCGTTGGATGGGGAAGGGAGCTCAGTCACGCCTCCAGGCTGACACCTTGCGGCCGCAGGGGGCAGGTCCAGCTGTCGAATCCAGCGGCGGCGAGATCGGAGGCAAGGCTGGCCTGGCTGCGGCGGGCCGCCTCCAGATCGGCGAACAGGGCGAACAGGCTGGGCCCGGAGCCGCTCATCGCCACGGCCAGGGCCGCGTCGGCGCGGCGAAGCAGGGCCAGCCCCTGGCGCACCGTGGCTTCGGCAGGTTCCACCACCGCCTGCAGATCGTTGCGCAGGGGCGGCAGCGCCTCCAGACCCTGCAGCGCCCGCAGCAATGGCCCCTGCCGCAGCACCTGGCGCCGCTGCTCGAAGGCCGCTTCGCCCTCCAGGTAGCTCGCCTGCCGCTGCTGGCGGCTCTGCCGGTAGGCCCAGGGGGTGCTGACGCTGGCGGCCGGATGCTTGAGCAGCAGCACGGCCCAACCGCCACCCCGGGGCGCCGGCTGGGCTTCGAGCCGCTCCCCCCGCCCGAAGCAGAGCTGGGTGCCGCCGCCGATGCAGAAGGGCATGTCGGAGCCCAGCTCGGCCGCCATCAGCGCCAGCTCGGCCTCGCTGTAGCCCAGCCCCCAGAGATGGTTCAACCCCACCAGGGCGGCGGCACCATTGCTGGAGCCCCCCGCCAGGCCGGCTCCCACGGGGATGCGCTTGTCGAGGTGCAGGTGAGCGCCGAGCTCGGGCAGTCCAGCCCGGGCCTTGAGCAGCTCCGCCGCCCTCACGATCAGGTTGGCGCCGTCCGTGGGCAGGCTGGGGTTGTCGCAGCTCAGCTGGATCCGGCCATCGGCGCTGGGCCTGAGCCGCAGCCGGTCGAGCAGCGCGATGGTCTGCATCACCATGGCCAGCTCGTGGAAGCCGTCGCCGCGCAGGCCGAGCACCTCCAGATGCAGGTTGATCTTGGCCGGGGACCACACGATCAGTTCAGCCATGGCTGCGCCCGGGCAACGGCACCCAATTCAACTGGGCCGATTCAAGCCCGCCGCCAGGGCCAGCCAGGCCGCCGGCGCGAGCTCCTGGGGCCGCTGCTGCAGGCTCACACCGGCGCTCTCGGCCACGGCATCCAGCTGCGGCGGCGCGGCCAGGCCCGCCAGGCTGTTGCGTAGCATCTTGCGGCGGGCGGCGAAGCAGCGGCGCAGCAGCTGTTCGGTGGCCCGGGCCAGGGCGGGCTCCGGCCGCTGCTGCGGAGGGTGGGGATCAATCACGATCACCTCCGAATGCACCTTCGGCGGGGGCTGGAAGCAACGGGGGGGCACGGCGCAGACGCTGCGGCACTCGCCCAGCAGCTGCATGCGCACGCTGAGGGCGGAATAGGCGGAGCTGCCCGGCCGGCAGCGGATCCGCTCGCCCACCTCCTGCTGCAGCAGCAGCACCAGCCGCCGGTAGGGCGGGGTCACGGGCTGATCGAGCCGGCCCACGAGCCGCTCCAGCAGTGGACCGGTGATGTTGTAGGGGATGTTGGCCACCACCTTGTGGGCCTCGGGCAGGGGCACGGCCAGGGCATCGCCTTCCAGAAGCTGGAAGCGCTGATCGGCGCCGAAGCGCTGCTGCAGGCCGGCCACCAGGTCGCGGTCGAGCTCGATGGCGGCCACCCGGGCGGCCGGGCTGGCCAGCAGGCGCTCGCTGAGGGCGCCCCGGCCAGGACCGATTTCCAGCACCACCTCCCCCGCCTCCAGCTCGGCGGCCGCCACGATCCGATCCAGCACGGCCCCGTCCATCAGCCAGTGCTGGCCGAAGCGCTTGCGGGCGCGATGGGCGGCGAAGGTCATGGTGGGGCGGGCACGGACCTCAGCCTGCCTGTCCGCCGGCGCCAGCGCCGCTAGTAAGGGTGTAGCCCTTCTGCTGGCGCCATGGCTCACACTTCTCCCCCCCTGGCTCCGGTCTGCGCCCTGGCCGCTGCCCTGGCCGCTGCGGTGGCCACCGCTCTGGCAGGGGCCGCGCCAGCCCTGGCCGGCAGTGCCACCGCCTCGTCGATCTGGAACCGGGAGAATGCGCTGCAGCGGGCCCGCGAACAGATGCCGGCCGGAGCCACCGAGACCCGGGAGCGCTGTGAGGAGATTGAGGTGGGAATCGGCAACATCCGCTATCGCTGCACCGTGTGGTTCGACCGCGCGGCCCCCTCGCCGAGCGGCGATGGCGCCCAGGAGGCCACACCCTGAACAGGGGGCCTGGCCTGCGGCGCCCGTTCAGAAGCTCACGTGAATCCAGCGCACCGCCCGGCGCGAGGGGGGCAGCGCCACCAGGGCATAGACCAGTTCCACGGGGCAGTCGGCCCAGGCGGGGTGGGCCTCCAGCCAGCAGCTCCAGGCCCGCTGCAGCCTGAGCCGCTTGCGGGGCCCCAGGGACGCCTGGCCCCAGCCGTCGGGGCCGCAGCGGGAGCGGGCCTTCACCTCCACCAGCAGCAGCCGCTGCGGCTTGCTGAGCACCAGGTCGAGCTCGCCCCAGCGGCAGCGCCACTGCCGCGAGTGCAGGGTCCAGCCACGGGAGCCCAGCAGGCGCAGGGCCCGCTGTTCGGCCCAGTCTCCCCGCCGCTGCAGGGTCGATCGCGCCGCCATTCCCCTCTCCGCTGGGGGCGCCGGCCGCCGGCGCCCGATCCTGCCCGGCAGCATTGCCACAGCCGCTGGCCAAGCCGGTGCCACAGGAGCCGATGCCGTGCATCAGCATGAGCTGTCCGATCCAGCGGCCAGCGGCCGCATCAGCCCGATGGCCGTGCCCCCCACTCCTGAGAGCCCGCTCTCTGCCGTCGCACCCGGCCGGGCCGGCTGGTGGCCCCGGCGTGGCGGGGTGTGGCTCAGCCTGGTGCTGGCTCTGATCCTGTGGAGTCCGGCATCGGCCTTCGCCGCCGTGGATGTGGCCAAGCAGGTGTTGATCGGTGCCGACTATCACGGCCAGGACCTGCGCGGCGGCACCTTCAACCTCACCAACCTGCGCGACGCCGACCTCTCGGGCTCCGATCTGCAGGGGGCGAGCCTCTACGGCGCCAAATTGCAGGATGCCGACATGAGCAACACCAACCTGCGCGAGGCCACCCTCGATTCAGCGGTGTTCAACGGCACCGATCTCACCAACGCCGTGCTGGAGGATGCCTTCGCCTTCAACGCCAAGTTCACGGACGTGATCATTGACGGCGCCGACTTCACCAATGTGCCCCTGCGCGGTGATGCCCTCAAGGTGCTCTGCGCGGCGGCCCGGGGCACCAATCCGATCACCGGGCGCGACACCCGCGACAGCCTCAACTGCGGCTGAGCGCCGACCCCGATCCGCCTCACCTCTGCCATGAGTTTCGACGCCCAAAGCCTGGAGCGCCTGCGTCAGCTGGGCCGTTCGCTGCCCAAGCCCCTGCCCGCCCCCGAGCCCCCCGCGGCCCGCAGACCCAGGGCCGACCAGCCCCGCCACAAGCTGGAAACGGAGACCAATCCGGAGACGCTCTTCGCTGAGCTGATGCAGGCCAGCGCCGATGGCACCGTGCCGCCGCACCTGCTGGATCGGCTGCGGACGCTGGAGGCCGCACGCCTGAAGCGTCAGCCGGCACCAGCGGCATCGCCTGGCTCAACGGCCATGGCGGCGCCGAATCGGGGTCCGTCGCGCCCCGGCAAAGGCAACGGCAGCAGCAACGGCAAGGGTCTGGGCCGCCCCGACCCCCGGCTGATCGGCGAACATCAGGAGCTCTACACGGCCTTCCAGCAACTGCTGCTGGAAGACGACGAAGCCCTGCCTTGATTCACAAGCGCCTCCAGGCCCCTGCCAGAGCAGATGCTCCCGCCTTGGTGAGGCTCATGGCCGTGGCGATCGCTGTGCTCGCTGGCACTCCAGCCGCTGCCCAGGCGCCCCCCGAGGCACCGGAGCCACGCAGAAGGAGTCGTTCATGCTGATGTTCGGCAAGGGCAACGGGGCGATGCGCACCCTCTGCGCCCTCGAACGCGATGGCCTGATCACCGCGACGCAGCGGCAGCGCTACAGCGAACAGCTGATGGGCGTGCTCACCGAGCCAGCTGACGGCGCCACTGCCCATCGCAACGTGCGCATCGGCATGGCCTTCGCCGATGGCCGCAGCAGCCTCTGCCCGAGCGCGGTGTTCAGCCCCGGCCCGCTCAGTCCGTAGGCTCAGAATCCTGAGCTCCCTTCTGCTGCGCCGTCACCCATGACCCTCCGCATCGGCATCAACGGCTTCGGCCGCATCGGACGCCTGGCCTTCCGCCGCGCCGTGAGTCTCGGCAGCGTGGAAGTGGTGGGCATCAACGATCTGATCGACCTCGACTACCTGGTTTACATGCTCCGCCACGACTCCACCCATGGCCGCTTTGCCGGCGAGGTGAGTGTCGAGGGGGACAAACTGATCGTGAATGGCCAGGCGATCCGGGTGAGCTCCGAGCGGGATCCCGCCAAGCTGCGCTGGGGCGAGATCGGGGCCGACTACGTGCTCGAGAGCACCGGCTTCTTCCTCACCGAGGCCAGCGCCCGGGCCCACCTGGAGGCCGGCGCCCAGCGCGTGGTGATGAGCGCCCCCTCCAAGGACGCCACGCCGATGTTCGTGATGGGCGTGAACCACAGCAGCTACGCCGGCGAGGCGATCGTGTCCAACGCCAGCTGCACCACCAACTGCCTGGCACCGATGGCCAAGGTGCTGCACGACAGCTTCGGCATCGAGAGCGGGCTGATGACCACCGTGCATGCCACCACCGCCACCCAGAAGACCGTGGACGGCCCCTCGGCCAAGGACTGGCGCGGTGGCCGTGGCGCGGGTCAGAACATCATCCCCAGCTCCACCGGTGCGGCCAAGGCCGTGGGCCGGGTGATCCCGGCGCTCAATGGCAAGCTCACGGGCATGGCCTTCCGCGTGCCCACCCCCGATGTGTCGGTGGTGGACCTCACCGTGAACCTGGCCCGTCCGGCCAGCTACGACCAGATCAAGGCGGCGATGAAGGCCGCCAGCGAAGGGCCGATGGCCGGCATCCTCGGCTACACGGAAGACGCCGTGGTGTCCACGGACTTCCTCGGTGAGAGCTGCACCTCGGTGTTTGATGCCGGCGCCGGCATCGCCCTCACCGACACCTTCGTGAAGCTGGTGGCCTGGTACGACAACGAGTGGGGCTACAGCTGCAAGTGCATCGATCTGATGCAGCACATGGCCACTGTGGACTGTTCCGTGTAAGTAGTGGCGGCGTTCCGCTGTCACCATGCGCCTGATCGAAGCTTTCACCTCAGCCTGGAGTCGCTCCTTCGACTACAGCGGTCGCTCCAATCGGGGTGACTACTGGTGGTTTGTGCTGGCCAACCTGATTGTGGGCATCGTCCTCCAGGTTGTCTCCGAGAAGCTCTACTGGGTCTATGCCATCGCCAGCCTGGTGCCGGGGATTCCGATCTGTGTGCGGCGCCTGCGGGACATCGGCAAGCCCTGGCCCTGGCTGTTGCTCAGCCTGATCCCCATCGTGGGGGCCATCTGGCTGATCGTGCTGTTCTGCCAGCCCTCCGTGGCGCTCTGAACCCGGTTGAGACGCCCGGGGCACTGAACAGGAGATCGCTTCTGCTCCGCCGTGCCCCTTCGCCAGGCCGTCGCACCGACAGCCCCTTCACCTGCTGCTCCGCCCAGCGCCCTTCCGTCTGCCCCCGGTTCTTACCCCCGAGGGTCCGGCGGAGCGCTGATCTCCCTGGTGGATCTGCGCAGTGCCGCCCAGCACCACTGGTGGCTGGCCGGGGATGGCTTCCCCCAGCGGATCGCCGGCCTGCTGGCGGCGCCGCTGCAGGCCACGGGCCAGCCGGCGGCCAGCGCGGCGGAACTGGCCGAGATCTTTGCTCCCCTGCCGGCAATCGCTGCCGCGGAGGCCCATCCCGCCTGCCGTCAGGCGGGTTACCGCTACCTCCTCTGCCTGCGTCCCAGCGGGGTGCACCTCTCCTGCTGGCGGCAGTATCCCGGTGAGGTCGGCTGGCAGCGGCGCTGCGGGCCGATGGCCCTGGCTGCCTTCATCCGGCGCTTCGGCGCGCCTCGCGGTGCATCCAGCTGATCCAGTCGGCGGAGATCTCCTGGGGGCACACGGCCTCGCATTCCAGATGGCTGCTGCAGCTGCCGAAACCCTCCTGATCCATCTGCTGCTGCATCGCCCGCGCCCGCTGGGCGCGCTCCGGCTGGCCCTGGGGCAGCTGGCCCAGGTGCGCCAGCTTGGCGGCCACGAACAGGCTGGCGGAGGCATTGCGGCAGCTGGCCACGCAGGCGCCACAGCCGATGCAGGTGGCGGTGTCGAAGGCGGATCGGGCCTGTTCGGCCCCCACCAGCATGGCGTTGCCATCCGCCGCCTGGCCGGTGTTCACCGAGCAGTAGCCACCGGCGGCGATCAGGCGGTCGAGGGCGGAGCGATCCACGGCCAGGTCCTGCAGCAGTGGGAAGGCCGCCGCACGCCAGGGCTCGAGGGTGAGCCGCTCACCACTGCTGAACTGGCGCAGGTAGAGCTGGCAGACGCTGGTGGCGGCGCGGGGGCCATGGGCCTGGCCGTTCACCAGGAAGCCGCAGCTGCCGCAGATGCCCTCGCGGCAGTCGTGCTCCATCGACACCGGCCGCTCGCCCGCTGTGATCAGCTGCTCATTGAGCTGATCCAGCGCCTCCAGCAGCGACAGATCGGCCGACACCGACTCCAGGGTGTAGTCGCAGAAACCGCCAGGAGCCTGGGCTGATTCCTGGCGCCAGATGCGCAGATGCAGGCAGAGGGTGCGACTGCTCATGGGTGGGGCTCAGCGGTAGCTGCGGGCACTGGGCTCGAGGCTGGTGAAGGGCAGGGGTTCAGCATGGCGAACGGGGTCGGCGCCGCCCCGGTGCTCCCAGGCGGCGATGTGGGCGAAGCGGCTGTCATCCCGCCTGGCCTCGCCGTCGGCGGTCTGGTGCTCCTCGCGGAAGTGGGCCCCGCACGACTCCTCGCGGGCCAGGGCATCACGCAGCATCAACTGGGCCAGGCCGAAGAAATCCTCCAGCCGCAGCGCCTTCTCCAGCTCCGGATTGGGCCCCGCCGCCGTGCCCGGCAGCCGCACCTCGGCGTGGAAGCGCTGCTCCAGCGCCGCCACCTCCGCCAGCCCGGCCCTGAGGCCGGCGGCGTCGCGGCTGATGCCGCAGCGCTCGATCATCACCGCCCCCAGCTCCCGGTGGAAGGCATCCACGGGCCGTGGGCCCGCCACCTGCAGCAAGGCGGCGATGCGGCCAGCGGCCCGGGCGCGGGCCTCGCGGCAGGCCGGGTGGTCTGCCGCGATGGCAGGGGTGGCATGGCCCGCCAGCCAGGCCGTCACCGTGAGCGGCGCGATGAAGTAGCCATCGGCCAGGCCCTGCATCAGGGCGCTGGCCCCGAGCCGGTTGGCGCCGTGCTCGGAGAAGTTGGCCTCACCCAGCACGAACAGCCCCGGAATCGAACTCATCAGCCGGTAGTCCACCCACAGGCCGCCCATCGTGTAGTGGGGCGCCGGGTAGATGCGCAGCGGCGTGGTGTAGGGATCCTCGCCAGTGATCCGCTCATACATCTGCAGCAGATTGCCGTAGCGGCTCTCGATCGTGCTGGCGCCCTGGCTGCTGATCGCATCGCGCAGATCGAGGTACACCGAGCGGCCGCCGGGCCCCACGCCATGGCCGGCCTGGCACAGCTCCCGGGCCCGCCGGGAGGCCAGATCGCGGGGCACCATGTTGCCGTAGGCGGGATAGAGACGCTCCAGGAAGTAGTCGCGCTCCTGCTCGGGAATCTCGGCCGGCGGGCGCGGATCGGCCGGCTGGAGCGGCAGCCACACGCGGCCGTCATTGCGCAGGCTCTCGCTCATCAGGGTGAGCTTGCTCTGGTAGGCGTCGCCGCTGGGGATGCAGGTGGGGTGGATCTGGGTGAAGCAGGGGTTGGCGAGCAGGGCCCCCTGGCGATGTGCCCGCCAGATGGCGCTGGCGTTGGACTTGAGCGCGTTGGTGGAGAGGAAATACACGTTGCTGTAGCCGCCGCTGGCCAGCAGCACGGCCTGGGCGGTGTGCACCTCCAGCTCACCGCTGATCAGATGGCGGGCCACCACGCCGCGGGCCACCCCCTCCACGGTGATGATCTCCAGCACATCGCGGCGGCAGAGCAGCTCCACCCGGCCGGCGGCCACCTGGCGCATGAGGGCCTGGTAGGCGCCGTAGAGCAGCTGCTGGCCCGTCTGGCCGCGGGCGTAGAAGGTGCGGCTCACCAGGGCCCCGCCGAAGTTGCGGGTGGCCAGGCTGCCGCCGTACTCCCGGGCGAAGGGCACGCCCTGGGCCACGCACTGATCAATGATGCCGCTGCTGATCTCCGCCAGCCGCCAGCAGCCCGCCTCGCGGGCGCGGAAGTCGCCGCCGCGCACGGTGTCGGCGAACAGGCGGCTGATGCTGTCGCCATCGGCGGCCCGGGGACGGGCGGCATTGATGCCCCCCTGGGCCGCCACTGAATGGGCCCGGCGCGGGCTGTCATGGAAGCTGAGCAGCCGCACCTGGTAGCCCTGTTCGGCCAGGGTGGCCGCCGCCGAGGCGCCGGCCAGGCCGCTGCCCACCACCAGCAGCCGCAGCTGCCGCTTGCGCTGCGGGCTCACCAGGGGCAGCCCCTCCTTGCAGTGCTGCCAGGCTTGCGGCAGCGGACCACCGGGCAGCTGGGCATCGGGCAGTCCGCTCATGGCCCCGGCTGCAGAGGCAGCCCCAGGCCGAGGGCCAGCGCCACGGATACCGCCGCGAAGCCGATGGCCACCACCAGGGCCAGCAGGCGCCCCGCCAGGCGGATGCGGGGGCCGTTGCCGGCATCGAGCAGGCCCAAGCTGCGGTGGGCGGCCTCCGAGCCATGCAGCAGATGCAGTCCCACGGCGGCGGCGGCGGCGAGGTAGAGGGCCAGCATGGCCGGCTGGCGCAGCACCGCCTCCAGGACAGCCCGTTCGGCCCCCTGCGGAGGGCGCGGCCAGCGCAGCTGGCCCAGATGCACCGCCAGAAAGAGCAGCAGCCCCACGCCGCCGATCGCCTGGCTTCGGGCCGCCAGGGCCGCCAGCGGCTGGCCGCGACGGCTGCTGAGGCTGGCGCTGTTGCCGGCTCGGCGGTTGGCGATCACCTTGGCCAGCCCCAGGCCCAGATGCAGCAGCGCCGCAGCCAGCAGGGCCAGCTCCACCAGGGGCAGCCAGGCGGCGCGATGCAGACCGGCCGCATAGGCCTCAAAGCGCTCGGGGGCCAGCACCGCCGGCAGCACGCCGGCCAGATGCACCAGCAGGAACAGCACCAGCAGCAGCCCCGCCCCCGCCGTGCCCAGCCTCAGCGTGGTTGCGCCCATCCCCGTGGCCACCGTTGATCGGCTGCGGTGTTGAGCCCATGGTATGAAGAACAGCGCCCCTGACACCGCATCCACTCAGTACATTTGTACTAGTCTGTGGATTGACGATCCCCACGGCGTGGCCGACATCTCCAGGCGCCGCCCCAACAGCCAGGCCAGCTCACACGCCAGCGCCCAGGCCAGAGGCCAGGCCACCGCCCAGCCAGGCCTCAACCTGCAGCGGCTGCTGGTGCCCCACCCCGGCGCCACCCTGCTGCTGCGGGTGGCCGGCGACTCGATGCGCGATGCCGGCATCCGGCACGGCGACCTGCTGGTGGTGGACCGGCAGCTCGAACCGCGGGCGGGCCTGGTGGTGGTGGCCCTGCTCGATGGCGGCTTCACCGTGAAACGCCTGGCCGGCCGCGGAACCCGGCAGTGGCTGGAGGCGGCCCATCCCGCCTACCCGGCCCTGCCGCTGCACCCGCATCCCGCGCCCGCATCTGGGGGGTGGCCACCCATGTGATCCGCCGCTGCTGAGGGGGCCATGCCGACCAGCACGGCCATCGCCCTGATCGATGGCAACAACTTCTATGCCTCCTGCGAGGCGGTGCTGGAGCCCGCCCTGCTGGGCCGGCCGCTGGTGGTGCTCTCCAACAACGACGGCTGCATCGTGTCGCGCAGTGCCGAGGCCAGGCGGCTCGGCATCGCCATGGGCCAGCCCTACTTCCAGGTGCAGCGCCAGCTGGAGCGCCTCGGCGTGGTGGTGCGCAGCTCCAACTACGCCCTCTACGCCGACATGAGCCAGCGGCTGATGGCCACCCTGGAGCGCTGGGTGGAAGAGCTGGAGATCTACTCGATCGACGAGGCCTTCGGCCTGCTGCCCCGGCCGCCGGGCAGCGATCTCACCGCCTGGGGGCTGGAGCTGCGGCGGGCGGTGCAGCGGGAGCTGGGGCTGCCGGTGGCGGTGGGCCTCGCCCCCACCAAGGTGCTGGCCAAGCTGGCCAACCGCCTCGCCAAGGGGCAACCGGCCCATGGCCATGTGTTCGACCTGGGGGCCTGCAGCGACCCCTCCGCCTGGCTGCAGCAGGTGGCGATCGAAGACGTGTGGGGCATCGGCCGGCGCCTGGCCCGCTGGTGCCGGCTGCGGGGCGTCGCCCATGCCCTCGCCCTGCGCGACATGCCGAGCGGTGAGCTGCGCCAGAAGTGCGGCGTGGTGGGCCTGCGGCTGCAGCAGGAACTGCGGGGCCACCGCTGCCTGCCGCTCACCCTGGTGCCAGCGCCGAAGCAGGAAACCTGCGTGAGCCGCAGCTTCAGCCAGCCGGTGCGCACGGCCGCGGAGCTGCGCCAGGCGGTGGCCACCTACACGGTGCGGGCGGCCGAGAAGCTGCGCCGCCAACGGCAGCGGGCCGGGGCCCTGAGCGTGTTCGTGCGCAGCAACCCGTTCAACGGCACCAGCTTCTACAGCAACAGCGCCACCCTCACCCTGGCGCTGCCCAGCCATGACACCGCCGTGCTGCTGGCGGCGGCCCTGCCCCTGGCCGAGGCCCTGTTCCGTCCCCAGCACCCGCTGCAGAAGGCCGGCGTGCTGCTGCTGCAGCTGCAGGGCGAGGAGCTGCTGCAACACCACCTGCTGCAACCGCTGCCGCCGGAGCAGCAGCAGCGCCGCGCTGCCCTGATGGCCGCCGTGGACCGGCTCAACCGCCGCTACGGGCGCGGCACCGTGCAGTGGGCCGCCTGCGGACTGCAACCGCCCTGGGCGATGCGGCGCGACAGGCTCTCCCGGGCCGCCACCACGCGGCTGGAGGCGATCCCACGGGTGCTGGCGCAGTGAAAGGCGGGATCAGCGCTGCGGCCGGGCTCGTCGTGGGGCGGAACTCAGGGCAGCTGCGCCAGGCAGGCCTCGATCATCGCCGCCGTGACCGGAATCGTCTCCAGCTCATCGGCGTTGTCGAGGAAGGCGTCAAAGGAGGCGTAGCGACGGATGCAGGGAGCGGCGCCGGGGGCGCTGCAGGCGGCAGCCCAGTCGCCGTCGTCGGGCTTCACCAGGGCATAGGCCATCAGGGCCTCCTCCAGATCGCCGCCATCACCGATGCCCTCGCCGTGCCAGAGCACTTCGAAAAAGTCCATGGACGCGGGGGGAACACGGAGCACACCCAGGTTACTGAGCACGCCGGCCGCCCTGAAATCGGACACGAAACCTGAAGCGGGGCGAGAAAGAGCTGAGCCGCCGTGGGTATGCTCAGATTCAGAACGGTTCCGGCGGGGTTCAGCCGCCGGAGGCAACAGGGAAAGTGCCGTTGAAATCGGCCGCTGTCCCGCAACTGTGTTTCAGGGTCCCAGGACCCTGATCAGTCAGAACACCTGCCGTTCTTCACAACTCAACTGTCTTACCTGCGAGGTACAGAGTGAAGACCATGCCAGCAAAGCTGGCCAGCCTGTCGTTGATGGCTGCGCTCAGTTTCTGCCTTGTTCTATTAACGCCTGCCCCGGCGCAGGCGATGCACATCGCCGAGGGCTTCCTGCCGCTGCAGTGGGCCGTGGCCTGGTGGCTGATCTCGCTGCCCTTCCTGGCGGTGGGGCTGCGGTCGCTGACGCGCATCAGCCGCAGCCACCCGGAGCTGAAGCTGCTGCTGGCCCTGGCCGGCGCCTTCACCTTCGTGCTCTCGGCCCTGAAGATTCCCTCCGTCACCGGCAGCTGCTCCCACCCCACCGGCACCGGCCTGGGCGCGATTCTGTTCGGCCCCACGGTGATGACCGTGATCGGCAGCATCGTGCTGCTGTTCCAGGCGCTGCTGCTGGCCCACGGCGGGCTCACCACCCTGGGCGCCAACATCTTCTCGATGGCGATCGTGGGGCCATTCGTGGCCTGGGGCGCCTTTCAGCTCTTCAGCAGCAGCGGCCACAGGCGCCTGGCGGTGTTCGCCGCCGCCGCCCTCGCCGACCTGGCCACCTACGTGGTCACCGCTGGCCAGCTGGCGATCGCCTTCCCCGCCGCCAGCGGTGGGGTGATGGCCTCATTCCTGAAATTCGGCAGCATCTTCGCGATCACCCAGATTCCCCTGGCGATCACCGAAGGCCTGCTCACCGTGCTGGTGTGGAACTGGTTGCAGTCCTATGGCCAGCCCGAGCTCAAGACCCTCCGCCTGCTCCACCAGGAGAGCTGACCCCATGACCGATTCTGGAAAGCAACGCCCCCAGGGCAACTGGCTGCTGGTGCTCGCCGTGGTGGCCCTGAGCGCCCTGCCCGTGCTGGTCGTGCGCGGCGAATTCTCCGGTGCCGACGGCCAGGGCATGGACGCCATCAGCGAGATCCAGCCCAGCTACAGGCCCTGGTTCAACGCCGTGGTGGCGTTGCCCAGCGGCGAGGTGGAAAGCCTGCTGTTCGCCAGCCAGGCGGCCCTTGGCGCCGGTGTGATCGGCTACGTGATCGGGCTCTACAAAGGACGCGCTCTGAACAGGGGCGATGAGTCACCGGATTGACGCCCTGGCCTACGGCAACCGGCTGCGCTGGTTGCCCCCGGGCCAGAAGCTGGCCTTTGCGGCGGTGCTGCTGCTGCTGGGGCTGGTGGCACCTCCGCTGGTCCAGGGCCTGATCAGCCTCTGGCTGGCGCTCTGGATCGTGGTGTACGCCGCGATCCCGGCGCGGCTCTACCTGCCGCTGCTGCTGTTGCCGCTGGGGTTCGCCATCGCCAGCCTGCCGGCCCTGCTGCTGCAGGCGGTGCCGCTCGACGCCTTCACCGCCACCGCTCGCGGGGACGTGTGGCAGCAGCTGGCCCGGCCCCTGGCCGGCGGCTGGATGCTGTATGTGAGCCAGCAGGGGGTGGGGCAGGCCGCGCTGCTGATCAGCCGCTCGCTGGCCGCCAGCAGCTGTCTGATGTTCGTGCTGCTCACCACGCCCTTCAGTGAGCTGATCGCTGTGCTGCGGCGCCTGCGACTGCCGCCCCTGCTGCTGGAGCTGCTGGTGCTCACCTATGGCTTCATCTTCACCCTGATGGGCATCGCCAGCGAGCTGTGGGTGGCGCAGCAGGCCAGGGCCGGGAGGCGCGGCTGGAGGCAGCGACTGAAGAGTCTGGGGGTGCTGGTGGCCCAGTTATTGCATCGCTCCCTGGCGAGCTACCGGGGCCTCGCCATGGGCCTGGCGGCCCGGGGGTTTGACGGCGAGCTGCGGGTGCTGGCTGCAGAGCGACACCGGGGCTCGCCGCGCCATCAGCGAGAGGCCATCGCCGGCTGTGCCCTGCTCGGTGCCCTGTCCTTGGGGCTGGGGCGATGACTCCAGCGCAGCCCCCCGATGGCGGCAAGCCGGCAACAACCCTGCTGCGCTTCGAGGCGGTGGGCTTCCGCTACCCCTGCGCCCTCGAAGCGTGCATCAGCGGCCTCAGCCTGGACGTGCCCGAGGGGTGGCGCTGCGGCCTGATCGGCGACAACGGCTGCGGCAAAACCACCCTGTTCCTGCTGGCCAATGGCCTGCTGCGCCCTCAGCAGGGCCAACTCCGCTGGCGAGAGGCACCAATCCGCTACGCGCGCGGATCCCTGCGCCGCCTGCGCCAGCAGGTGGGGCTGGTGTTTCAGAACCCGGAACATCAGCTGGTGGCCACCACGGTGGAGGAGGACCTCTCCTTCGGTCTGGTGAATCTGGGCCTGGAGGAGGCTGAAATCCGCCGCCGGATGCAACAGGCGGCGGAGACCTTCGGGCTGGAGGCCTTGCTGGAGCGCCCCACCCACATGCTCAGCATGGGCCAGAAAAAAAGCCTCTCCCTGGCCGATGTGATGGTGCTCGAGCCCGAGCTGCTGCTGCTCGATGAGCCCACCGCCTATCTGAGCCCGGGCCATGGCCGGGCGTTGCTGCAGCAGTTGCAGCGGATTCATGCCAGCGGCACCACCATCCTGGTGGCCAGCCATGACATGGAGTTCCTGAACAGCTGGGCCGACTGGCTGTTCGTGATCGAGGGCGGGCGGCTGGTGCTGGAGGGCACACCCGCCGATATCTTCGCCCGCCGCGATCAGCTCGAAGACCTGAATCTGGGCGTGCCACCAAGCCTTGACCATTCGTTAATCAGGCGATAGGGATCTGACCATTTCATGCGGCTAACAAGGGAGTGACTTCCCCGTCCACTCCCAACCCATGACGTTCGCCAAGCAAGCCTGCATCGCCATCGGCGCCACGGCTGCCGGTCTGACGGCAGTCACCGCCGTGATCCATCCCTCCCTGGCCCAGGCCACGATCAGCGGTGCCGGCGCCAGTTTCCCGGCGCCCTTCTACCAGCGAGCCTTCGCCGGTGTGGCCAACAGGGTTCGCGTCAACTATCAGTCGGTGGGCTCAGGTGCCGGGGTGCGTCAGTTCGTGGCCGGCAGTGTGGATTTCGGCGCCACCGATGAGCCGATCAGGTCTGCAGAATCGGCCAAGGTGAAGCGAGGTGTGGTGCAGTTCCCCGCCGTGGGCGGCACCATCGCTGTGGCGTTCAACAAAGCCGACTGCGCCAAGCTGAATCTCACCCAGAAGCAGCTGGTGGATATCTTCCTGGGCAGGATCACCAGCTGGGAGCAGCTCAGGTGTGGTCGCGGCAAGATCACCGTGGTGCATCGCTCCGACGGCTCCGGCACCACGTTCGCCTTCACCAATTCCCTGAGCGCCTTCTCGCCTGAATGGAAGAGCAAGGTGGGAGAGGGCAAGGCGGTGAAGTGGCCTGTGGGCCTGGGCGGCAAGGGCAATGAGGGCGTCGCCGGCGTGCTGACCAACACCCCAGGCGGCATCGGCTACGTGAACCAGGCCTTCGTGAGGGGCAAGCTGAAATCAGCGGCACTGCAGAACAGGGCCGGCAGGTTCGTGATGCCCACCCGTGCCAGCGGCGCAGCGGCGCTGAACAACATCAAGCTGGATGGCAACCTCGCCGGCGAGAATCCCAACCCCGCCGGCGCCAACAGCTACCCCATCTCCACTCTCACCTGGATCCTGGCCTACCAGCGCGGTAACGGCGCCAAAACCAACTCGATCCGCACGGCGATGAACCACCTGCTCAGCCCGGCGGCTCAGAACCAGGCTGCCAGCCTCGGCTATGTACCCCTGGAGGGCAACATCCTCAACCAGGCCAGGAGGGCGGTGGGTCGCATCAGTCCCTGACACAGGCGGGATCAGCGCAACGCTTTCCGGCACCCACAATGTTGCACCCACCATGGTTCAGAGGTGGTCGGGCTGTTGATCAGCCAGCTGGGTACCGGAAGGCGGCGTGGCGATACCAACCGGAGGTCAGAGCGCCCGCAGGGGGCCAGCCAGCTTCCCTCTCGGGGAAGGGTGATGCTCATTCAGTGGAAACCTTGCCGCGGAAGGCGATGTAGTTGTAGATGTTGTAGAAGAGCATGATGGGTATCAGTACACCGATAAAGGTGAGCATGAACACCTGCGATGTTACCGATGCTGAGGCTTGAAAGATCGTGACCGATGGAGGAATAACCGCCGGAAACACCATCACCCCCAGCCCCGCGAAGCTCAGGATGAAGAGCAGCACGGTATAAACAAATGGCCACACCTCCTGCTGCAAATCCAGGCTGCGGAACAGCTGCACGATCAGGGCCACGCCCAGCAGTGGCAGCACCACGAAGAACGGCAGGAAGGCCGGATCAAACAGACGCTGACGCAGGGTTTCCGAGGCGAACGGAGCCGTGAATGTGATCGCCAGAGCCCCCAGCAGCGTGGTTGCAGCCGCCAGGCGAGCGGTGCGCACGTGCAACCGTTGCAGCTCGCCACTGGTTTTGATGATCAGGTAGGTGGAGCCGATCAGCACATAGCCCTGGATGAGCGTGAGCGCCACCAGCAGGCTGCTGGGGTTCACCCAGATCCACACGGAGCCCGTGAAGTGGCCGGCGGCATCGGTGGGGATGCCGGACAGCACCGTGCCCAGGCAGACGCCCTGGGAGGCGGCGGCCAGCACACTGCCGATCCCGAACATCAGGTTCCAGGGGCGTTTGTTGACGGCGTTCTCACGGAATTCGAAGGCCACCGCCCGCAGGATCAACCCCAGGATCATGAGATAGATGGGTGCGTAGAGCGCCTAGAGGATGGTGCCGTAGGCCAGTGGAAAGGCACCGAACAGGGCGCCGCCCATCAGCACCAGCCAGGTTTCGTTGGCGTCCCACACATTTCCGAGGCTGGTCATCAGGATCGTGCGCTGCTCTTCTCCCGGGGAGGTGAGCGAGAGGATGCCAACCCCCAGATCAAAGCCATCGAGAATCACATAGAGCAGCAGGAACAGCGCCAGGATCACGAACCAGACCGTGGGCATGAACACATCGAGAAAGTCCATGCTCAGGCGCTCGGGGTGGGGAGGCTGGCCGCGTCGGCCCCGGGGCCATGGGGCGGCTCCAGCGTGAGATCCGGCCCCTTGGCGATGATCCGGGAGCCGAAATAGAGCGCAAGCACCAGCAGCACGCTGTAGAGCACCGCGAAGGTGCTCAGGCTGGTGATCACCTCGCCCACCGGCAGCACGGAAGCGGCATCGGCGGTGCGCAGCTGCCCGTAGACGGTCCAGGGCTGACGGCCGACGCAGCGCACCACCCAGCCCGCTTCGATGGCCAGATAGCCGGCGGGAGCCGAGAGGATCCAGGCCCAGCTGAACCACCGCCAGCGCTCAAAGCTGCCGGCGTTGAGCCCACCGCGCCACCACAGCAGCAGACTGAGGGCCATCAGGCTGCCGCCGCCAGGCCGATCGCCACCATCAGCCGGAAGGCATAGAAGAGCAGGCCCACCATGCGGGGGCGCTGGTCGGCGGGCCAGCTGTTGAGCCCGCGCACGGGCTGGCTGAGCCGTGGTCGCGTCTCCAGGATCCAACTGAAGGCTCCCGGCACTTCCAGGCTCCAGCGGTTACCGCCGCTGGCCTCATCGGGAGCGGCCAGCACGCTCCAGGCGGGGGAGCTGCCGGCGGCCTGGTCGTCCCAGAGGGCTTCGATCGCCGCCAGCTTGGTGGGTTGATGCTCGGCCACCTGCACGGCGCTCTCATGGCCGGCCAGGATCTGCATCGGCGCCACCACCAGCAGAATCACCAGCGCCAGCTTGAAGGAGAACAGGAAGAACTCCGGCGCCTTCCTGCGCAGCAGCGACCAGGCACTGATCGCCGCCACCACCAGCATCGAGGTTTCAACTGTGGCCAGGGCCATGTGGATCACACTCTTGACCATGAAGGGGTTGTTGATGGCGGCGAAATAGTTCTGCACGTGGAAGTGTCCATCCGTAAACGTGCCACCGGCGGGGGTCTGCAGCCAGGAGTTGGCGCTGAGGATCCAGAACACCGAGAGGTTGGCACCGAAGGCCACCATCACAGTGGAGAGGAAGTGGATCACCGGCGGCACCTTGTGCCAGCCGAATAACATGATCCCGAGGAACCCGGCCTCAAGCATGAAGGCCATCGCCCCCTCAAAGCCGAGCACCGCACCGAAGAAATCGCCGGCAAACTCCGAAAGCGGTGCCCAGTTGGTGCCGAACTGGAACTCCATCGGCAGCCCGGAGGCCACGCCGATGCCGAAATTGAGCACGTAGAGCTTGGCCCAGAAACGGGCCTGGCGGTAATAGAGGGGATTGCCGGTGCGCAGCCAGATGGCTTCGAGCACCACCAGAAAGATGGCCATGCCGGTGGACAGCACGGGCCAGAGCATGTGAAAGATCGCCGTCAGGGCGAACTGCAGTCGCGACAGGGTCACGACATCAAAGGTGGCGAGCATCGGCGAGGGGAAACGACGGAAACTTGCTCAGGCGAAGAAACCCCGCCAGCATGTGCCTATGATCCTAAGCTCATAATCTTGCCATGGCCTTGCCTGTGTCGCGTTGGGGTTCCCCCGGTTTTGAGGACAGGTCGGTAAGGGTCACGTCATGACCACCAGACTGTCCATCGATGACCAACCCCACCAGAACCAGGCGTCGGTTCACGGCGCAGCAGAAAGCGGAGGCCGTGGAGCTCTGCCTGCAGGAGGGCCTCTCCTGCAATGCCGTCGCTGAGCGGCTTGGTCTTCCCTCCAGCAGCCTGGCCCGCTGGGTGCGGCAGGCCCGCATTGATCGAGGCCAGGCCGGTCCCCGCGACCAGGGCCTCCTCACCAGCGAGGAGCGCGCTGAACTCAGCCGGCTCCGCAAGGAGGTTCGAGAGCTCAGGAGAGAGAAGGATTTTTCAGGCTGGCGGCAGCGCACTTTGCGAAAGAGCAGCTGCCGCCGAGAGGTTTCGCCTGATCGATCAGCTGGCCGCTCAGCACTCGGTGGCCTGGTTGTGCCGGCAGCTGGGTGTGGCCCGCAGCGGCTTCTACGCCTGGCGGCAGCGGCAGGAGGCGCCGGGAAAGCGGGCGGCCGAGAACGCTTTGATCACCGCTGAGATCAAGGCGGTGTTCGGCGAGCACCGGGGCTTCTACGGCTCGCCCCGGATCCACCAGGAGCTGCGGGCCTCAGGCCGGCGGATCGGGCGCCACCGCGTTGCCCGGCTCATGCAGCGGGCCGAGCTGAGGGCCAGGACCCGCAAGCCGTTCAGGCCCTGCTCCAGGGCCAGCAGAGGAGCCGTTGGGGTGGTGGAGAACCTGCTCCAGCAGGACTTTCAGCCCCCGGCTCCAAATCGCTGCTGGGCGGGCGACATCACCTACATCCGCACCACCGCCGGCTGGCGCTACCTCGCCGTCTGGATCGATCTGTTCAGCCGCCGGGTGGTCGGCTGGGCGCTCGATCAGCGAATGGATGCCGCCCTGGTGGTTGAGGCCCTCAACCGGGCTCTCGGCCACCGGCAGGTGGAACCGGAGCAGCTGCTGCTGCACACGGATCAGGGCAGCCAGTACCGGGCCACCGACTACGGCGACCTGCTGAGGGAGCGCAAGATCGTCCGCAGCATGTCCGCCAAGGGCTGCTGCTGGGACAACGCTGTGGTGGAGAGCTTCTTCTCCACCATGAAACTGGAGCTCGGTCTCGATGACAATCGAGACACCTTGATCTCACCCCAGCAGCTGCAGCGGGATCTGGCCTTCTGGATCGAGGGCTACTACAACCGGGAACGGCGCCATTCAACGATCGGTTACCTAAGTCCGATCGACTACGAGCAGCAGTTCATCACTGCCCGTACACTCACTCCTGTGAACCCCTGATCAGTGTCCACGGAATCGGGGGAACCCCACGTTGTTGCTGGCCTACCGGAGGCTGCTGCAGGCAGGGGCTAGCGCCAGTCGAGACCTGGAACAAAGGGAATGATCGCCGGGGTGGATGCCATGAAGGCGGCATAGGTGGCGTGCATGGAGCACAGCCGCTGTTCTTCGCGACGGGCCTTCAGGCTGAGCACGGTCGCCAAGGCCAGCAGCAGGCCCAGATGCAGCAGGCTGCCGAGAGCCAGCGTCACCCCCAGGGAACAGAGCAGCAGCGACTGATACAGGGGATGGCGGCAGCGGGCGTAGGCGCCTTCGGTGACCAGGGGCGCTCCGGCGATCGGTTCGGGCAGCGGACTGAGACTGTCCCCCAGGTTCAGAGCTCCCTGGCCGCCGATGAACAGGCCGGTCAGGATCGTGAACCCAGCGATCAGTCGCATCGCCAGCGGCCAGTGAATCCCCAGTGCCGCCGGGGCAGGCGTTGGTGGCAGCCAGTGGGCGGAGATCAGGATCATCTGGGCCAGCACCCACCACTCGCCATGGCGGTTGTTCCGCAGACCTTCCCAGGAGAAGCCCCATTTCTGCAGTCGTTCGTTGAGGTGGCTCGGCATCGTGAGGTTGGTTGAAACAGGGGGGGGGGGGAGCTCATGGCTTCAGCCCAGTGATGTCAGCGGTGCGGAGGCAGGCCATGCAGGACCTGCACCACGTCGGGTGGCAGCATCACCTTCACGGCGCCCTCCCGGTCATCGGTCGGCACCTGCAGCCGCAGCGGCAGCACCTCACTCGGCCTCGGTTCCATGGCGTCGGCGTCGAACTGGGCCGAGGTCTCAGGGAGATCCGCCGCTCCGAGGGCCACCAATTCCCCACTGCGGTTCGGCAGCAGCCAGTCGCCGCCGAGTGCATCGCTCAGCAGCAGCGGCCGCTGGTGATCCACCGCCTGCCCGGGTGAGCGGGCGTTCAGGCGCAGGCGCCAGCCGGCTGGGTAGGCGGGATCGGGCTGCTCAAACAGGGTCAGGCCCCAGAGATGGCCCGAGGAGTCGGTGAGGCTCCAGCGCAGCGGATCGTCCGCTGCCGTGGCCTGGAGTGGCAGCAGCATCAACACCAGAGCAAGCAGAACAGCTGCAGCCACTGACCTCAGCAAGGGCCAAGGCGAGCAGCAGTGACCCGGGCGGCCAGCCCCTCGATCCACGGCAACAGGAATGCCCATAACGCCTATCGCAACATAACGTCGTTCAACGCTACTGTGTTAACAGGAGGATCGGGTGCCAGGTCGAGCCCCCGCTGGTGCGGGTCCATCAGCGCCTCCTGCGGCTCCAGCCCATCCCGTTCTCATGTCTGACGATGACGACAACCTCCCTGCCTCCCTCACGGATGGCGATGCACGAGTGCAATGTGCACAGGAGTTTCACCCTGCAACTCCAGGGGCCGGCGTGGCCGAGCCAGGCAAGAGCAATGAAACCGTTTCAAGACGATCATGATCAAGACCGTCCCATCTGGCACCAGCGCATCTGGATATCACTTGGAACGGCGGTTGTTGGCCTGATCCTGATGGCCTGCGTTCTGCTTGGCGTGGGAGCTCAGCCGATTGCCATGCTGCTTCCACGCCACCTGAGCCCACATTGGAGAGCGCCGTTGATCGTTATCTCGTTTCCATGCCGGGAGACTATTACGCTGTTCGCACAGTTCCAGCCTTAAAGCGCCTGATCGGAAGTGACGAGGCCTTGCTGGTTGATGTGCGCCAGCCCTCTGAATACCAGGCAGGACATATCCCAGGAGCCATCAACATTCCTCTCAAGGATCTCGAGCACCGCCTCGACCTCATCCCCACGGATCAAGCCGTGGTGTTGTATTGCTCGACGGGCTACCGATCAGCGATGGGAGTGATGGCACTCCAGTTGCAGGGATTTGATCAGGTCAGGGGATTCCCGCCCAGCTTTGCCGGCTGGCAGTCAGCCGGTGAGCCCATATCCCGATTGGATCCCTCTGGCGAGATTCAGGCTGGCGTGGCTCAGGCCTGACTGCTGCGCCGTCGCCCAGATCCCATGGCCAAAGATGCACCCCATGCGGCTCAGCTTTGAAAGCTTTGAGCGTCATGATCACCAGCAGCGGCCGCCTCCTGATCAGCGCCCTCAATCTGCCCACCCCCCGTCAGCTCGCTGTCATTCAGGGCCAGCAGTCTCATCCCTTCACCGTCATCCCGTTCCAGCCGCCATGGGCGAACGCAGGTTTCGATTCAGCCTGCAATGGAGTAGCTCAGAGTTGCCGGGTTTCGGCCTGTCTCTGATCTCAAGGGCATTCCGCTGCAGCGAGTGGAGGCGGAAGCCATCGCCTACATGCAGGAGCGCATCACGCTTAGCGCGCTTGGTTGAGCGAATCAGTGTTCGCCACAGAAGCGGAAGAAGCAAGCCATCAGACTTGATAGAAGTTTCATCGGTGAACATCCTGAGAGTTTGGGGCTTGTTCAGAACGACGCAAAAGCCACGGCACAGGCCGCATTGAGCAGTTCGGCTTCAGCCGGGGTATAGGGGCGCTCCCCATTGAGTTCCCCTCGCTGGCAGTCGGCCGTGGCTGAGAAGATGCGTCCGTCGTAATCAAACAGGAACTCCACGCCCTTGCTGCCGATGGGTTGCACCGAACCGAAGCGCAACCGGTAGGCACTGTTCGAAACAGGGATCGAATCACTGTTGGTGCTCACGGCATTGTTCACGGCGTTGGCGATGATCGCCGCCGAAGCCACCTGGCTGATCCCCCAGATCACCGAGGAGCCGTTCCACCACCACCAGCTGGGGCGGCTGTCCGACCAGCCGCTGCCATACCAGCCATGAGACCAGGGCCGCCGGCTGGACCAGGACGGTCCCACCCAGGTGGAGCGCGAGACGTTGACGGTGTTGCCGGCAATCACCGGCCGCGAATAGATCGGCCGGCGCCAGCGGGAGGATCCCGTGGCCACAGAGCGGCCGGTGCGGGCCGGCAGCGAAACGGCGTTGTTGCGGGACGAGCGGAAGTTGCCGGAGCCGGGGTTGCGGTCGACCCAGCCGCCGGCTGGTCTCTGGCTGCCGGAGCCCAGACCCCTCGGTGGTCGCAGCACCAGGTCGTTGCCTCGGCCACTGCTGCGCCCGCTGGCCCGGCCAGAGCTGGGCCCACCGCCGCGCTCATTGCTGCGGCCTTGAGAAGGCCGACGGGGGGGGTCGGCTGGACGATTCGGCGAACTCCGCTCGCCACTTCCGCGCCGGTCGCGACCATCGCCATCGGGACGTCGGAGGCGTTGGGACTGGGCGCGCAGCTCAGCCTGAGGCTCAGGGCGGGGGCTGAGGCCGGCGGAGAGGGCTCCAGGCTGGAGAGCGGCGATCAGGGCCAGGCTGGCGGAGGTGGTGCTGATCAAGGTGTTCATGGAGATCTCAGAACCCCTGATCGCAGGCTTCCCTCGTGTAGCAAATGGCCGCGATGCGTCCGTCGGCATCAAAGGTGGCCTTGATCACATCGCGTTGGAGGTCTGGAAACTGGGCACGAAGGCTGGCGAAGTAATTGGGATTCAGGGTGCAGATCGAGGCGGCGTCCTTGGACTGGAAACAGAGTTCGTTGTTGCCGAAATCCATGCTCAGCGCGCTCAGACCCGTCCAGGCCTTGGCGGTGTGATCCCAGATCTGTGCCCCCTCAGGGGAGTCGATCAGACGGATTGAGGTGACTGTGCTGTCAATGATGTGGCGGTAGACCGTGACGCCCTGGCCACCGATGGCCTCAATGCGGCAAGGCTGCTCCTCATCCCCGACGAGGCAGCGGGTGGTGAGGCTGTAGAGCGTGCCGCCGTTCGCCGCAGCCGGGAGGGCCAGGGCCAGGGCGCTGGTGGCGAGACCCGCCAGAACCGATCCAGCGCGGCGAAATCCCGAGACCAGACCGGGCGGCAGGCAGAGGGATGGATCCGTTGACGGATTGGGTTCCATGGTGCCTTCATCCATGACGGGGAACGATAACCGTTAGGGGATCCAAGAGAGCAGAACCCCACCCCCTTTTTCAACACATTCTTTCCCCGTCGAGCGCGAGATCAGCATGGCCATGACACTGGCGCAGCAATGGACTGGTGGGAGCAAGCCAACCGTCCGGCTATCGGGATGTCCCATCTGCGCCCTGACCAGTGACTGGATCGGTCACAACCATGCTGTCTGCGATGAGCTCACAGGGCAGGTTCCTGCTCTGGGCCGCGGTTCCTGGGCTCAGGATCAGATCCAACGGCTGATGACCACCCAGGGATTCACCCTGCGGCGCGCAGCGGAGACCTGGCTCGAGATGTTCGGCTTTGATGAAGCCAGCGAGCTCCAGGATCGAAGGTTCACACCTCGGCCAGCGTCCAAGGCTCAGGCCCAGCGCTGACGCAGCAGGCGCAGGCCGTTGGCGATCACCAGCAGGCTGGTGCCCATGTCGGCAACAACGGCCTGCCACATGGTGGCGCTGCCCGTGAGGGTGAGCAGCAGAAAGGCCGCCTTGATGCCGAGGGCAAGGCCGATGTTCTGCCAGAGCACCCGCCAGGTCTGCCGCGACAGAAGGATGGTGTCGGCCAGACGGTTCGGGTCGTCGTCCATCACCACCACATCGGCGGTGTCCATGGCGGTGTCACTGCCGGCGGCGCCCATGGCAAAGCCCACCGTCGCCCCGGCCAGGGCGGGCGCGTCATTGATGCCATCGCCCACCATGCCGGTGGGTCCCTCCTGTTGCAGAGCGAGCACCAGCTCCAGCTTCTGCTCCGGCAGCAGGCCGCTGTGAACCCGCTCGATGCCAGCCTGCCGGCCGACCAGCTCAGCCGTGAGGGCGTTGTCGCCACTGAGCATCACCAGCTTGAGGCCGAGGTGCTTCAGGCGCTCCACGGCCCTGGCGGCGCTGGGGCGAAGCGGATCGGCCGAGCCGCAGAGAGCCAGCACGCCCTGGGCGTCGGCCAACAGGCTGACGCTGCGGGCCCGCTGCTGCTGCTGCCTGATCCTGTCGCTGAGCTCCAGGGTGTCCAGACCCAGCTCCTGAATCCAGCGGTGGCTGGCGAGCCACAGGGGCCGACCCTCCACCAGGCCGCTCAGACCACGGCCGCCGCTGGCGCTCAGCTCCTCCACCGGCAGCCGCTCAGCATCCAGCCCCGCCGCGATGGCGCGGGAGATGGGGTGGTCCGAACGGCAGGCGAGGGAGGCGGCCCACCGGCGCAGCTGGCCGGCGGGGATGCGGCTGTCGATCACCTCGAAGGCCTCCAGCCTGGGGCGGCCGGTGGTGAGGGTGCCGGTCTTGTCGAAGGCCAGCAGGCGCAGATTGCGGGCCTGCTCCAGGTGGAGGCCGCCCTTGATCACGATGCCGCGCCGGGCGGCGGCGGTGAGTCCACTCACCAGGGTGACCGGGGTGGCGATCACCAGGGCACAGGGGCAGGCGATCACCAGCAGCACCAGGGCCCGGTACACCGCCTCGAGCGGTGTGAGCCCCAGCAGCACCGGGCTCAGCAGGGCCACCAAGAGCGCCAGCAGAAACACCACAGGCGTGTAGCGCGCCGCGAAGCGATCCACAAAGCGCTGGATGGGCGCCCGTGAGGCCTGGGCCTCCTCCACCGCGTGAATGATCCGGGCCAGGGTGCTGGTGGCCGCCGTGCAGGTGGAGCGGATCTCCAGGGCGCCGTCGGTGTTCAGAGTGCCGGCAAACACCGCATCACCGCTGGCCTTGTCCACCGGCAGGCTCTCGCCGGTCACCGGGGCCTGGTTGACGGCGCTGCGGCCGCTGAGCACCACCCCGTCGAGGGGAATCCGCTCGCCGGGCTCCACCCGCAGCCGTTGCCCCACCACCACGTGGCCCACTTCGGTGCGGGCCCACTCCCCAGGCCGTAACTCCACCGTGGCCAGCTCGGGGGCCAGCTGCATCAGGTTGCCGATGGCCTGGCGGGCCCGGTCTGCCGCCTGGGCCTCCAGCGCCTCGGCCAGGGCGTAGAGGGCCATCACCATGCCGGCTTCCGGCCAGTGACCGATCAGGAAGGCCCCGCTCACCGCCACAGCCATCAGGGCGTTGATGTTGAGCCGCCCCTGGCGCAGGGCAGCCAGTCCCTTGAGGTACACCGCCAGTCCTGCCAGGCCAATGGCGCTCGCCGACAGCCCCAGCACCAGGGCCTGCTGCGCCGCGGAGCCCGGCACCAGCACATTCACGGCCTCGGCGGCGGCAGCGAGCAGCAGGGCCAGAAGCATCCTGGCCCAGGGCACCGGAGCGACCCGGGGCGTGGATGCCGCAGTGCCCTCCAGCCGCTGGGGCGGGTAGCCGAGACGCTGCAGGAGCAGCTCCGCCTGGGCCAGGGCGGCCGCATCGGCGCGGATCAGCAGGCTGTGGCTGGCCAGCTGGAAGCGCAGCTCAGCAATGCCGGCCACATCGCTGAGGGCCTGGCGAATCTCCAGTTCCTCCGTGGCGCAATCGAGGGCAGGGATCCACCACACCTCGCCGTCAGGTCCCAGGCCGGAGGGGGTAGGCGGGCTGACCATCGGATCGGGCGGGGCTGGGGTCCGTAGCCAGCCTGGTGGAACTTCAGCCTGGCTGGATGGCAGCCGCGCATCGCGGAGCTGGACCAGCCAAGGGGGGCATGTCAGCCCCAGCGGAGATGATGGGTGCCGTTGCCAGAAGTGAAGGCCATGAAGCTGCCGGAAGGATGGACGGTGTGGCTGGCCGTGCTGGGGCTCAACGCCATGGCAGGCGCCATGTGGTTTCTGAACCGTGGCGTGGAGCGCCCCGAAGCCGGCGGCAGCCTCTGGGCCATGCTGCGCTCGCTCGGCCCCGGTGGCGTGGGATAGGCGCTGAGGGTCCACGACTGCGAGACGAGCAAGACGAGACGCGCAAGAAGGGAGCGTCCCTTGCGGTGTCTTGATCAGCATCGGGGTGATCATCTTGCTGGATCTGGCCTTCCTGGTGTCAGGCCGGAAGACACCTTCGGGGCGATTCTGCGGCAGGCCGGTATCAACGTGGAGTCGCATCAAGGGTGACGCCTCGCCGGGATCGAAGTGTCAGACGACCGCGTCGCGGATCATTCGCGGCGGCAGCTGCGCTGGCCCGGTAGGAGCCATCCTCCGCTTCCTCAACAATGAAAAGGATTTCCTGCATAGCGCCCTCCAATGGCACCAGTCTTGCGGCGGTGAGCGGGATGCCGCCCCTGACTGGGCAAAGGGACTGGGGCGGCACACCACCCCCCGGAGCCGTGTTGGCTTCAGCCGCAGCACTCCCACGCCAGAAGGGATTCCATCAATGGCGATGGCCTGACGGGCCGCCCAACACAAAACCTGGCCCAGGCGCCCGGCAGCCGCCAGCATCGCTCCATTGACACCAGCCCCTCCGCCACCTACCAGCGCCTGCGCGCGTTCATCGCCGAGGGGATGCGCATGAGCCCCATCGACCAACTCCTCATGCTCCTGGAACTGCTGGGCCACGGTGTTGCCTGCCAAGAGGCGGCCCCGCCCCGGCGCAGGAAGTGGCCTGGCGAAGAGGTGTTTGCCCACCACCGCAGCCCGATCAGCGGCTCGGTGAAAGTCCGGGTTGAGTTTGCGTGTGATCAGGAGCTGAACAGCTGGGGATGGCTCTGCGCAACGCGAACGGCGCACCAGCCGCCATCAGAGCTCAGCCTCAATCACTTGGTCCAACTGGTTAGCCAGGGCTGGAATGCTCTCGGAAACAATCTGCCAGATGGTGTCGTCTTCCAGGTCGAAATAGGCATGCGCCAGAACACCGCGGAGGCCAGCAATGCGTCGCCAGGGCACATCGGGGTGCCGCTCGCGGACCGCCGGCGGGATCTGCATTCCCGCTTCACCAAGAACCTCCAGGTTGCGCAGTACGGCGTCAACCACCATCTCGTCAGCAAGAAAGTGCTGGCGGGTGAGCCCCTGGCTGTATCGGAGCACTTTGGAGCAGCACAGCTGCATGTCCTGGAGGAACAGCGACCAATTACGGGCACTCCCCCCTTCAGGCAAGAGCAACGGCCTCCTGCTCGATCCGCTGCCGCAGTTCAGGGCGAAGTCCGCGGCGCGTCACCAGGTCCACCCGAGCGCTGAGCAGGTCTTCCAGGGCCAGCTTGAGGTCCATGTACTGCTCAAAACTGGGGCTGGAGGGGAAATCCACCAGCAGGTCCACGTCGCTCTGCAGCCCTGCCGCCCCGTGGATCACGGAGCCGAAAACGCGAAGATCCCGGCCACCGTGGGCGGCTGTGAGGGCGAGCAGCTCGGGGGCCATCTGCCTGAGCCGCAGAAGCGTGGGGGGCTGTCTGGGATCCATGGCTCCCATTCTGCTGCCCGCCACTGGCTCCCGCCAAGGCCACGGGCCACTCTGGCTGCATGCCCCCGCCCCCCTCCACCACCTACCAGCGCCTGCGGTAGTTCATCCCCAAGCGCATGTGCATGAGCCCCATCGACCAACCGCTGATGCCCATGGAACTCCTGGGCTGCCGCAGCCCCGCCCCCGCGCACAACGTGGCCCGGCGGATCCTGGCAAGCACATTGGTGGGCCGGGTTCAGCTTCTACGGCATCACCGCCTACGGCAACGGCGCCTACAACCTGATCGGCGGCGACGAACTGAGCTACACGAGCGCGAGGAGCTGCAGCAGCTGTGCCGCCAGCGCCTCGATGCCTTCCGTGAGCAGCGCGGCGAAGAGGTGTTTGCCCGCCGCAGCCCGATCACCGGCTCGGTGACAACAGGGCGGCTCCGACGCCATCAGAAACCTGCAGGCGCTCTGCTTCCGCGGTGTGCAGGCCAGCAAGGCCACCGCGAAGCAGGCTGTGTGTTCTGCGCGCTGGAGCTCATCACCGGGCGGATGGCTGGGATCGCGTAGCAGGTCCGAAACTCAATGCTTGGCAGTCGCCAGCGAACGCACAGCGATCAGATCCTGATCACCAATTGCTCGGAGGCTGCTCCTTGAAAGCGTCAACAGCGATTGGGTGCGTCCCGAAGCGGCAACAAACTCAACCTCGTAGTTAGCAGAGTCGTGTAGAGCTACGACAGCACCGAGATCGCCCAACCGCAGACCAGCATCAGGTATGTCGTGGGTGAGAGCAACTGTCTGGTGCAAGACGAACATGACTACCTCCGGAAATGCGGTGACGAGCCTTGGCTGCCAGGAATGATCGGGGATCAGCCAGACCGTTCTGAATGGCCTGGATGCTCCGTTGGGGCCTTTCAAAGTGGCACTGATGGCTACTTTCATCCCATAGGCGCTCATCTCGATCCGTTGAACCTTCCCAGTCTGCCCATGGTGGAGCAGATCATCACGAAGTCGTGTCCCAGATTCAACGGTGTAGCCGAGTGAACGAAATACCCTGGCCTTGAAGCGACCAACTGGATGCGTGTCTGAGAGCAGGTCGTCGTCGATCTTGGCTTCGTCAACGATCGCGTGGTCTGTATGGGGGAGCATCCGTGGGCCAGGCTGATCGCCGGGGCTTCTCCTCCACCAGTGCCACCCCCGTCTCACCCAGCCGGATGCCCCCATTGCTCACCGGAGGATCTTCCTCGCGTCCTTGAGGAGCAGAAGCAGTTGCTGCTGGCGCAGCGGCGATGGGGTGAATCCGAACCGGGTGTAAAAGTGTGCCGCGTCTTCGTCGATGGGATGGGTCAGGATCGCCCGAATTCCGGCCTGCTCGGCGATCACCAGCGTCCGACGGATCGCGTCCTGAAGCATCCCGACACCGATGCCACGTCCATGGTTCTCCCTTGACACGGCGAGCCTGGCCAGGATGACCACCGGCAGCGGAAATCGCCCCATGCCCTGACGGATGCGCTCTGGGGCCTCCAACGTGTCGACCTGGCCCACGGCGAGGCTGAAGTAGCCGGCGACGTGATTCTCGTCGCCTGCGACGACGAACGTTCTGGCTGAGCCACTGGTCTGGGCCTGGCGGGCATGGTGCAGTAGCCAGTGATTCATTGCGGGCCTGCCGCAGGCAAAGCCTTCCAGCTGGTGCTGGACGGCCAGCGGCTGCGGCGGCCGCCAGGTCAATGGGCGTCCCAGGGTGCCTGTCGGGCGAACAGATCACGCAGACCCTCTTTGGCCTGTTCGGGGCGGTCCAGCAGATCCATCAGGGCCTTGGCCTGGGAGCCCGAGACCATGAACAGGCGCTGATCAAGGAGCGCCTGCTCGGCAGCGAGACAGGCACTGTCGAGGACGAAGTCGGTGAGCGACTTGTGGGTCACCTCGGCGGCACGGCGCAGCACGGCTTCCTGCTCCGGCGTGGCGCGCAGGCCGAGCCGGGCTGAGCGCGCAGGAGGCGAAGCTCCGATGGCAGCCATGGCGAACCGTCTCCCAATTGAGCCACTCGACAACGTTAGTACAAACGACGCACGCAAGGGCGTCCCGCAGGGCTTCCCCTCCACCAGTGCCACCCCCCGTCTCACCCCAGCGAGGATGCCTATGCCCCGGCCACCCTCCGCCACCTACGAGCGCCTGCGCGCGTTCATCCAGACCGCCGCGATGGTGTTCCTGCGACCGGGCGAAGCCAGTGGCCGTCAGAATGGACCCATGACTTCCACGACAGCCTCCAAACCGATCGAGCCGAGGCTGGCGGGCATGGTTGCCGGCATTCGCGAGCTGATCCCTGCTGCCAACGTGCGTCTGTACTCCTGCGGAGAAGCCTGCGGCTACGGATCGAGGACCCGCGGTGATGGCCGGGCCGACTCCGATGTGGACCTGCTGATCACCGTGCCTGATGCCTGGCTGGCGCAGCGCGACCGCTTTGCGCTGCTCGCTGACCTCTGGGGTGCCGTGGCCCAGCCGGATCTGTCGGTCGACCTGGTGCTCCACTCGAGCAGCGAAGTGGCCCGCCGAGCCAAGGAGCCAGGCTCCCTGATGTATGAGGCCCTACGAGAGGGCGTTCTGCTCGATGGCCAGGCCTGAAGCGCTGCGGCTGCTGCGCATCGCCCGCCGCGACCTCAGGATGGCCCGCCGTCTGCAGGATCCAGAGGTGGAGAAAGCCAGCTGGGGCTGGGCCGCGCAGCAGTGTCTGGAGAAGACCCTCAAAGCCTGGCTGCTGCAACTCGCCTGAGATCACCACTCACCCACGAACTGCGTCGCCTGCGCCACATCACCGATTCGGGGCTCAGCGGTGGCTGAGGAACTGCTCCAGGGTCATGCCGATGTCCTTGGCGATCTGACGAAGCAGCGGGGGAGAGATATCACGTCCCCTGTGGACAGGAACTGTGGTGCAGCGTCCGCGAGGATCACGAAACTGCAGATGGGAGCCGCGTTGGCGAACCACATCGAAGCCCAGCTTCCGAAGAATGTCCGCCACCTCAGAGGACTTGAGGACGGGGGTTGAGCCCACGTTCAGGCCGGCACCACGATCTGCTGCAGGCCCACGAAGTCGCTTTCCAGGGCCGGCTCGCCGTCCTCCAGGAGCATGGTGATCACCTCCTGGAGGTTGGCCTGCAGCTCATCAAGGGTCTCCCCCTGGCTATGAGCGCCGGGGAAGCCAGGGACGTAGCCCACAAGCAGGCCCGTGTCCGCGCAGCGCTCGATCACGGCGGAGAACGTACGCACAGTCTCTGCTGCCTTCAGTGGATTCATCGTAGGCAACTCGCCAAGTCTTTCCGAAGGGATGACAAAGGGCATGGCATCGCCGCAGGGCTTCTGCCCCACAGGTGCCACCCCCCGTCACACCCCAGCCAGGATGCCCCCATGCCCTCGCACCCCTCCCCCACCTACGAGCGCCTGAGGCACACCATCGCCAAGCAGATGCGCATGAGCCCCATCGACCAACCGCTGATGCTCATGGAACAGCTGGGCCGCCACAGCCCGGCCCCAGCGCAGGACGTGGCTCACCGGCAACGGCATCGCGGCGATCATCAGCATCCTGCAGGCGCTCTGCTTCTGCTGCAATGCCGACAAGCCATGGCCATCGTTGGTCTCAGAGTTGCACCGGCAGGGATTGACTCAGATGGCTGGAATCTCATGCCACACCTACACAGCTTCAGATTGGATCTCAAGCACGCGATTGATCAGATCAGTGTCTTTCCCGTGTTGGATCAGCTGCAGAGCTGATTGGACCCGGAGCCACTGCTGTTCCGCACTCAAGCCAGCCTCCCTGAGGGCGATCACCCCAGGGTGCACCTCCATGGTGGCGGCCAAGCGAATGAAATCGCCCACGTTCACCGTGACCACAATCTGACCGCGGGCCAGGGCATGGGCGAAGACCGCGTCATCCTTGGCGCCAGCAAGACCGACATGCACAGCCGCCTCTGCCGGAATTTCCTGTTCACAGGCCCAGCGGGCCAGGCGCGGACTGAGATTTTCGTCGATCAACAGCCTCAAGGCATGATCCTTCAGCCGCGTTGCAGGGCGAGGGGGCGCCGAGGGCGGCCGGGAGGCTTGGGCAAGCGTGCCTGGATCTGCGCGTAATCGAGGGCCTGCCGGCTGAGCTGGGGGAAATCCTCTTCCAGCGTGCTGCGGCTGACGCCGGAGCGAAGCTGCTCCACAACCACGGCCACGGGAATCCTTGTGCCCCGGAACACAGGCTGCCCAGAACAGACGGCCGGAACGCTCTCCACCAGGGAATGGGGCCGCCTGTAGAGCCGATAGCGGTAACGCAGGTCCCGGCTCACGCCGAGGAGGTCGAAACGGAAGGGAACGGCACCTGTCTTGCGCAGCTCACCGGGGCCACGGGACCAGCCCCCTTGGGCTACCTGTCGCCGGGGCAGGCCCTCAGGCAACCGGTGAGTCTTCACGGTCAACACACGGAAAACCTCACGCTTCTGGTCAGGGGAGAGCTGCAGGCCCTCGGCGCTCAGACTGCTGACCACCTGGAAGTAGAGGAGCTCGCGAAAGCCAAGCCGCAACGGGCCTGCAGAGGAAGGCGATCCCGATGGAGCCAGCACGCGGCGGTATTCCTGAGCGAGCAGGCGGGCATCTGCTGCGAGCAGGGCGGCACCGACGGCGGGGGTGAGGTCAGAAGCCATCGCAAAACCATGGTTCAGCCTGAAGCAGAGTATAGACACTCAGGGCTGGCGGGGGTGCTGGTGAGCAAAGGCCGGCCTGAGGGGGCCGGCATGCCCAACCGAAGAGGGGTCCTCAAGACATCAGTGCCACCCCCGTCACACCCGCCTGGATACCCCCATGCCCGGCCCCGGCGCAGGACGTGACCCGACGGATCCTGGGCAACGGATGGTGGGAAAGGTGCTCACCGGCAACGGCATCACGACCTACGGCGATGGCCACGACAGCTTGATCGGCGGCAAGACGCCAGGGGCATCATGCTGCCGGTCAAGCGCAGGGGGCTGCGAGAGCAACGCATCTGCAGGCCCCCGCTACGGTGAAACCATCTGGTCTCCGGCCCTGCCGGCACGGCGCGTGGTGAATGACCTACTGACCCTGCCCCTGGCGCAACGGCTGGAGCTGGTGCAGACCCTTTGGGACTCCATCGCCGCCGAGCAGATCGGCCCAGAACTCACGGAACCTGATCGCCAACTGATCGATCAGCGGCTGGAGCGCTTCCTGGCGGACGGTGACCCCGGCCTTGATGCAGATGCGGTGCTGGACTCCCTGGAGCAGTCCCTCTGAACATGAGGCTTCGGCTCCGCCCCGAAGCCCAGCTCGATCTCGAGGCTGCGGCCCGCTGGTACGAAGCTCAGGAGCAGGGCCTGGGTCGGCTTTTTCTGGAACAGGTGCGCGTGACCTTCCATCGCATCCGCAGCAACCCTGAGGCCTACGCCGTGGGCTACCGCAGCACCCGTCGAGCCCTGATCCGGCGCTTCCCCTACGGCGTCATCTACCTGCCGGTTCCCGAGCAGAACAGCATCGTGGTGCTGGCCGTGCTGCATTGCGGCCGCGACCCAAAGCTCTGGCGACAACGCTCCACACCTTGAGATGGGTGGTCTCCGAGGCCATAACCACCATCAGATGTGGCTGGAGCCCTTGTTTCCCTGGCCGAGGCGTGCTGCGAGCGAAGGTCCAGCACTGGAGCAGCTCAGCCACACCCGGAGCCAGGCTCCCTGCAGCCGCATCACAGCCACGCCAGAAGGGATCCCAGCTGGGGCTCCTGCTTGACGGGCCGCCCAAAACAAAACCTGGCCCGGTCGCCCCGCAGCCGCCAGCATCGCTCCATGGCCTCCAGCCCCTCTGCTGCCTTCCTTCGCCTGCGGCAGACCACCGCCCGGCGGATCCTGGCAAGCGCATGGTGGGCCGGGTTCACCTTCAACGGCATCACCGCCGATGACGATGGCCACGACAGCCTGATCGGCGGCGACGAGTTGAGCGATGGCGGTACCTGGCCGAAGGCCATCGTGGCGGAGCCACGACGCGACGAACTGCTTGAGCTCTGCTGGGAACGTCTCGACGCATTCCGAGGCCATCGGCATGCTGCAGGCCCTGTTCTTCGGCCTCATGGAGAAGGCCGAGTCGCCCCAAGGCGAGCGCGAATCCAGATCGGATCGCGACGACAATCGAGGATGGCGTAGATGTCGATACTCGTCGCCTCCATCACGTCGTAAAGCGCAAATAGAACAACCAACCGTTCCGGAGATCATCCCTGGCCGCATCAAGGAGCCTGATATCCACGAAGCTCGGCCTTGAGGTCAGTCATGGCGTCGTTCCAAGACTGAAACCGGGCGGAACCCTGCTCCAGCTGGTTGCGGCGCCGCCGTAATTCATCGCGATGCCAGGCAGGCGATACGACCTGATCGGGCGTGGCGGAGAGATCCGCCCATAGGAGTTCCATCGCCTCAAGTTTGTCTTCCAGACTCATCTGGCCCAGGGGAAGATTCGCCGCCATCAGCCGAGGCCTCCAAAGGGGCATGGCATGGATTTTAGAACCAATGCAGTCAGCAAAACGAAGCAGGCCAGGAGTCCAGAGGGCTGTTGTCCTCCTGACAGGTGCCACCCCCGTCACACCCCAGCCAGGATGCCCCCATGCCCCCGCCCCCGCCGCAGCCCCGCCCCCGCGCAGGACGTGGCCCGCCGGATCCTGGTAAGTCCATGGTAGGCAAGGTGCTCACCGGCAACGGCATCACCCTCTGCGAGAAGGGCACTTACGCCCTGGTGGGCGGCGAGGAGCTGAGCGACGCCGAGCGCGACCAGCTGCTGCAGCTCTGCCGCCAGCGCCTTGATGCCTTCCGCCAGCAGCGGGGTGAGGAGGTGTTCGCCCACAGGAGCCGCCACCGCACAGCGATCAGCGGCTCGATCAAAGTCCGGGTGCTCACTCGCGCCAGAGGCCGCTGCGAGTGCTGCGGAGCCCATGAGCACCAGCGGGCCCTGGAGGTGGACCACATCGTGCCCAGGAACCAGGGCGGTTCCGACGACCTCAGCAACCTGCAGGCCCTCGGCTTCCACTGCAATGCCGGCAAGCGCCATCCCGCGCGAGGCGGGCTGTGTGTTCTGCACGCTGGAGGGCAGCGGCCGGGTGCGGCTGGAGGACGAGCTGAGGTTCAGAGCCTGACAACCAATGCCTTCCGACTCAACTCAATGAGGACGTGGCTTTCGAACAGGTGGATCAGCTCCGGCAGAGCACGAAGCAGCAACGCAGTGAGATCCGGGTTGCCGATGTTGCCCGTGGCGACAACCAGGAGCCTGGCTGGAGTGCCGCGCAACAGATGACTGCGAACAAAATCAGCATCCTTGCTGAAGACAACACGTTGATCACGATTCGCGATGGCGGAAATCACCCGATCGGAGCTGCGATTGCCTGCAGGTAGATCAAGGGTATGCAGAACATCGCATCCCAATGCCTCCAGAGGCCGAACAAGAGATCGAGGCAGCTGGGCATCCAGCAGGATTCTCATGCAGAGAGAAGTTCAATGCGCTGAACTCGTGACAGCTGAGTTGCGTACTCCAGCACTGCTGTGATGTCGGCAGCCACAAGATCAGGGTAATCGGCAAGAATTTCCGACGCACTCATTCCTGCAGACAGCAATTCAAGTATCATCTCCACGGGATAACGCAACCCGCGGATCGTTGGCTTCCCGTGACAGATCTCAGGGTCGATGGTGATGCGACCAAGCTGGTCTGTCATGGCGGCTCCCTGGGTTTTCCAGCCTAAGCGGCACAGAGGCTCATGACGATCGGCTGGATTTGGCGCTGACATGGGTCCTTGGTGGGTCTCCCCTTACATGTTCACCCCCCAGCCAGCATCCCCCCATGCCCCCGCCCCCCTCCGCCGCCTACGAGCGCCTGCGGCACTAAATCGCCGAACGCATGCGCATGAGCCACATCTACCAACCGCTGATGCTCATGGAACTCCTAGGGCGCCGCAGCCCCGCCCCGGCGCAGGACGTAGCCCGCCGGATCCTGGGGGAAGACGTGACCCAGATCGACTACTACACGGAACGCGTGAAACGCATGGTGGGCAAGGTGCTCACGGGCAACGGCATCACCCGCTGCGAGAGGGGCACCTACGCCCTGGTGGGCGGCGACGAGCTGAGCGATGCCGAACGCGACCAGCTGCTGGAGCTGTGCCGCCAGCGCCTCGATGCGTTCCGCCAGCAGCGGGGCGAGGAGGTGTTCGCCCACAGGAGCCGCCACCGCACGCCGATCAGCGGCTCGATCAAGTACCGGGTGCTCACCCGCGCCCGAGGCCGCTGCGAGTGCTGCGGGGCACACGAGCACCAGCGAGCCCTGGAGGTGGATCACATCGTGCCCAGAAACCACGGCGGCTCCGACTGTCCGACGACAATCTGGTTGAGGGGTCGCGCCAAACAGGTTGACCGCTCTGGAGTGGATCAGCTGAATCCGGTTGCCATGCGCAGGGCACCGGGCCATGCCTGCTCCCCTCAACGCTCACCAGAT
>NZ_JADEWM010000003.1:0-328991 GCF_015207615.1 Cyanobium sp. LEGE 06113
GCTCACCCACGGCAGCTACCGAGCTCCGCGCATGGTGTGGTGGATCGGCTCCCTGGTGGCCTGCTCCTCGGGCCAGATGGGCCCCAGTTGGTGGAAAGCCCACCACCTGCAGCACGCCGCTGCCGCCGCCTGGATCTGCCGCTGCTGGCCAGTCAGGACCCGCTGCGGCTTGTGCTGCCCACGGCCGCGATGGGCCTCAATGGGGTGGAGGCCGATCGCTGGTTGCTGGAGCGGGGGGTGATCGCGGAGCTGGCGGAGCCCGGCAGCCTCACCTTCTGTCTGGGAGTGGTGCCTCCGGCCGGGGTGGTGCGGCGGTTGCCTGGGGCGCTGTCCGCCCTGCGCCAGGCCCTGGGCGGTGCGCCGCTGCCGCCCTTCAGTCCCCCGCCTCTGGCGGCGGTGGCACAACCGGAGATGCCGGTGGCCCTGGCCTGGCGGGCCGCCGCAGAGCCCGTGCCCCTGGCGGCGGCGGCGGGCCGGATCGCTGCTGAGCCCCTCTGCCCCTATCCCCCGGGGATTCCACTGCTGATTCCGGGAGAGCGCATCGATCCGGCCCGGGCCCACTGGCTGCAGCGGCAACGGCACCTCTGGCCCGGCCTGATCGCTGATACGGTGAGGGTTGTGGTGGGCTGACGCGGGATCGCCAGCGGCGTGCCACGCCCCCTGTTTTGCGCGCTCCACAGGCCTCGCCGGTGATCGACGACCCCACTGCAGCGTCTCCGACGCCTCCCTATCAGTGGGATTTCGTCACCCCCGGACTGCCCGATGGCGTCTTTGATGCGGCGCCGGGCTTCAGCCCCACACCGATGGAGCTGCGGGTGATGCTGCTGGCCCACCTGCGGCCGCGGGCCGATTCCCTGGTGTGGGACGTGGGCGGCGGCACCGGCGCCCTGGCCCTGGAGATCGCCCGCCTGATGCCCCGGGGCCAGGTGCACACGCTCGAGCGCGACCCGGAAGCCATTGCCCTGCTGGAGCAGAACCGCCAGCGGCTCGGCATTGTCAACCTCCACATCCACCCCGGCGCGGCTCCCGACGATCTGGCGGCCCTGCCCCCCGCCCCCGACCGGGTGGTGCTGGAGGTGGGCCGGCCCCTCGGCGATGTGCTGCGGGTGGTGTGGCAGGCGCTGCAGCCGGCGGGGCGGCTGGTGATCAGCACCGCCAGCCTGGAGGGCCTGGTGGATGCCACCGACACCCTGGGGCAGCTCGCCGCCCGCGATGTGCAGGTGGTGCAGGCCACCGTGCACCGCATGCAGCGCCGCGGCAGCCAGGCCAAGCTGGCCGCGGCTGAGCCCCTGTTCCTGATCGCCGCTGAGCGGCCGTGATTCCACAGCCCCGCACCAGCACATCACTGCCGCGCCTGCTGAGCGGCTGGGCGGCCGGGGGCTTCGGCTTCGTGGTGGTGATGCTCGGCGGCTGGTGGTTCACCGTGGCCGTGGGCGTGATCGTGCATCTGGGGCTGCTGGAGTTCTTCCGCATGGCCCAGTTCAAGGGCATTCGGCCCGCCACCAAGACCACCCTGGTGGCGGTGCAGCTGCTGCTGGCCACCACCCAGCTCGCCGGCACCGACAGCTGGCTGGCCGGCGATGTGGCCGCGGCGGTGCTGCCCGCCTCCGGCGCGGTGATCTGCGGCTGGCTGCTGCTGCAGCCCGTCACCGGCACCATCGCCGACATCGCCGCCTCGGTGTTCGGCCTCTTCTACCTGGGCTTTCTGCCCAGCCACTGGATCAAGCTGCGCGATCTGCCCGACTCCGGCCTCGAGCTCACGCTGCTGGCCTGCTTTCTGATCGTGGCCACGGACATCGGCTCCTACGCCATCGGCCGGCGGCTGGGCCGGCGGCCGCTCTCGCCGATCTCGCCGGGCAAGACGGTGGAGGGCGCCCTGGGGGGGGTGGCCTGTGCGATGGCCGTCGGGGCGGTGGGGGGCTTCTGGATCGGCTGGAGCTGGGGCTGGCTGATCGGGGCGGTGCTGGGGGCGGTGGTGGCCCTGTTCGCCCTGGTGGGGGATCTCACCGAGTCGATGATGAAGCGCGATGCGGGCCTGAAGGATTCCGGCGATGCGATCCCCGGCCATGGCGGCATCCTCGATCGCATCGACAGCTACCTGTTCGTGCCGGCGGTGGTCTATTCGCTGGTCACCCTGGTGCTGCCGCTGCTTGAGTCCTGAGGGGCTTCAGGGCGTCACCGTGGCCCGGCCCTGCAGCACCAGCCGGCCGTTCTCCACGGCGGCCCGCTCGATCCGCACGGCCGGGTCCATCGGCAGCCGCAGCTCGGCGCTGCCATCCACGGCACGGATCAGCACCGTGCCGGCCTCCGCGCTCAGGCTCGTTTCCAGCTCCAGCGCCCCATGGCTTCTCAATACCAGGTGCTCCCGGCGGAGGCTGAGGCTGCTCCCCCGCCAGGCGGCGCTTCCGAGCAGCTGGCCGGCGAGCTGGTCGGCCAGGGGTTGCCAGCTCGCCTGGGCCAGGGAGTGCTCCAGCCCCTCGGGGCTGAACCGCACCTCCCCCCTGATCCCGAAGGGCTGACCCAGCTCGATGGCCTGGCCCCGCCGCAGTCCAGCCACCTGGAGGCTGATCGGCTCGCTCGTGAGCGTCACCGCGTCGAGTTCCAGCCCCCGGTAGCGCACCTGCCGGGCCTGGAGCTGGGCCCCGGCCAGCCGGCCGCGCAGCAGCTGCAGATCCCGGCCCTCCAGCTCCAGCGAGAGGGCGCCGATCTGCTCACACTGGCGGCGAATCCACAGCTGCAGGCCCGTTGCCAGCAACTGCAGCAGGGGGCCACTCATGCGCCGTTGCCGGCCAGCCAGGTGGCGGCCACGCACTCCGGCTGGTCGATGTGGGGCAGGTGGCCGCACGGCTCCAGCTCCCGCACCCGCTCCCCGAGCAGGGCCAGGGCGGCGCGTTTCTGGGGCTGACGCAGGATGCGGTCGTTGGCCCCCCACAGCACCGCGATCGGCTGGGGCGGCAGCGGAGCACCGCAGCCGGCGAAGCCGCCTGAGCGGGCGAAACGCCCCAGGGCCTGGCCCCATCCCGGCGCGGCGAGGTGCAGGGAGGCGATTTCCAGTTCGGCGGGGCCCACATCCCGATCGGGATCGGCGAAGGCGCTGCGGCAGAGGCCCTTCCGCACACCGGGCCGGGCCAGGAAGCGCACCCCGAGTCCATCCAGCAGCGGCGGCAGGGGCATGGGCCGGCCGGTGAGGCCGGCGGGGGCCAGCAACAGCAGGCGGCTGATCTGCCCGGGGTGGCGGCGGGCCAGCTCCACGGCCACGGAGCCGCCCATCGAGGCGCCGATCAGGCCGAGCGGTGCGGCCTCCGGGCTGCGGCTGGCGATGGCCGCCAGCAGGGCGGTGAGGTGCTCCAGCACGGCGGCGGGGCCATAGGCCGCCTGGGCGGGACGGGGGCAGAAGCCGAAGCCGAACAGGTCGGGGATGAACAGCTGATGGCTCTGGGCCAGCCGTGGGGCGATGCGCCGGAACTCCAGAAAGGAACTGTCGAAGCCGTGCAGCAGCAGCAGCGGTGGCCCCTGGCCGAGCACCGCCACGGGCCAGAGGTCGGGCAGGCCCTGCAGGGGCCACCACTGCACGGCCTGGGCCAGGGCGCGGCCCTGGGGATCGAGCAGCTCCCGGGCCGCCCGCTCCACCAGGGCCTGGGAGCTGAGCTCAAGCGGGCCGCAGGCCTCAGCAGCGGCGCTCACGCGGCGACCCGCTCGCCGCAGCGGGTGCTCACCAGGGCGGCCATCAGATCGATGGCGCTGACGCTGAAGGGCAGGTGGTGCAGGTCGGAGCCGGGGGCGCAGGCAAAGGCACAGGCCTGCTGCAGCTGCTCCAGGGTGGCCTGGCCCAGGCCCAGATCGGCCAGATCAGCGGGCAGGTCGAGCTGGCGAAACAGGGGCAGCAGCTGCCGCCGGGCCTGGCCGGCCAGCTGATTGCCCCCCAGCACTTCCTCCAGCCGCAGCTGCACCAGGATGCCGAAGCCCACCTTCTCGCCATGCAGGGCGCCATGGCTGGCGCTGAGCTGGGTGAGGCCGTTGTGCACGGCGTGGGCGGCCACGGTGCGGCAGCGGGCACCGCCGATGCCACCCATCAGCCCGGCGGTGAGGCCACAGGCCTCCGCCACCCGCACCCAGGCCTCGCTGCTGCTGTCCAGCAGGGCCTGTTCGGCGTCGAACAGCAGCTGGTCTCGCAGCACCCGGGCCATCTGCACGGCCTGCTGAATCAGTCCGTCGCTGCTGGCCGCGGAGCTCACCGAGGCCTCGTACCACTTGGCCAGGGCGTCGGCGATGCCACTGGCCAGGGTGCGGGCCGGGGCGGTGCGCACCAGCGCATGGTCGAACACGAGCAGCTCGGGGCAGCGCCGCAGCTCCACATCGTGCTGAAAGGCGCCCTCCGGGCTGTAGACGTTGGCCAGGGCCGTCCAGCCGGCGCAGGTGGCGGCGCTGGTGGGCACGGTGACGCAGGGCAGGCCGTGGCGGTGAGCCAGCAGCTTGCCGGCGTCCAGCACCTTGCCGCCGCCGCTGGCGATCACGGCATCGGGTCGGCCCTCGCTGCCGCCGTCAGCCAGGCTGCGCCCCAGGCGCTCCAGGTCCAGCTCGCAGCAGTCGTGCTCCAGCCGCTCGAGCTGGGGCGTCAGCCCCTCCTGGCGCAGGCTCTGCTCCAGCTTCTGCCGCAGCGGCAGCGTGGCGGGCCCTCGCCCCAGTAACAGGGGGCGGTGGCAGAGGCGGGTGATGCGGGGCAGGGCCTGCTGCCAGGCCCCCTCACCACGCAGCACCTCGGCGGGGGCGATGCGGTGGGCCTGAGGTGTGGCCGGGGCCGAGGCAGCGGCAACCGCCCGATCGCGGGCTGGGCTGGTGGGCTCCACAGAGCCCCGGCGGGAACGCTGGCGCATCAACCCATCGTAATGAACATAAAACCGCCCAGCTGCTGAGCCGGGCGGTTGAAGACGGCTGCCTCAGCAGGGAGGCAGCCAGGGGCGGCAGGCCTCAGGCGCGGCGCCGGCGAGTTCGGGCATCACGGGCAGGGCGCTCTGCTTGCGGATCACCACCTGCTTGTCCTCGCCCACATCGACCAGGGCGGAATCGCCCTCGCTGATCCGGCCCGAGAGGAACTCCTCGGCCAGGGAGTCTTCCAGGAGGCGCATCACGGCCCGGCGCAGGGGACGGGCGCCGTAGGAGGGGTTGTAGCCCTCTTCCACCAGCCGTTCCTTGAAGGCCTCGGTGACGGAGAGGTGGATGCCCTTGTCATCCATGCGCTGGAACACCTCCTTGAGCATGATCTCGGCGATCTCTTTCACCTCGTCGCGGGTGAGTTGGCGGAAGACGATGATTTCGTCGAGACGGTTGAGGAATTCGGGGCGGAAGTACTGCTTCAGCTCCTCATTCACAAGCGAACGGATGCGGTTGTACTGGGTGTCTTCGGCGGCACCGCCGGAGAACTCAAAGCCGAGTCCGCCGCCACCCTTCTCGATCACCTTCGAACCGATGTTCGAGGTCATGATGATCAGGGTGTTCTTGAAGTCCACCGTGCGGCCCTTGGAGTCGGTCAGGCGACCGTCCTCCAGCAGCTGCAGCAGCAGGTTGAACACGTCGGGGTGAGCCTTCTCGATCTCGTCGAACAGCACCACGGTGTAGGGCCGGCGCCGCACCGCTTCGGTGAGCTGGCCGCCCTCGTTGAAGCCCACGTAGCCAGGAGGCGAGCCGATCAGCTTGCTGACCGTGTGGCGCTCCATGAACTCGGACATGTCGAGTCGGATCATCGCCTCCTCACTGCCGAAGAAGTAGGCCGCCAGCGACTTGGTGAGCTCGGTCTTGCCGACGCCGGTGGGACCGGAGAAGATGAAGCTGGCAATCGGCCGGTTGGGGTTCTTGAGACCCACCCGGGCGCGGCGAATGGCACGGGACACCGCCTTGACAGCTTCGTCCTGGCCGATCAGCCGCTGGTGGAGGGTTTCCTCCATGTTCAGCAGCTTGGCCGACTCGCTCTCGGTGAGCTTCTGCACGGGCACACCAGCCAGGAGGCCACGATGTGGGCGATGTCCTCCTCGGACACCATCGGAGCGCGGTCGGGGTCGGCGTTGCCGATCAGGGCCGTCACCGTGCCCAGATCGGGAGCCGCAGACTCAGCCTCAGGGGAGGGCGTTTCGTCCTCTTTGCGGGCCTGCAGGATCGTGCGGATCTGATCGCGCAGCTCCACTTCGCGGTCACGCAGTTCGCCGGCCTTGGTGAAGTCCTGCTCGCGCACGGCTTCCTCCTTCTCCTTCTGCACACCGCGCAGCTGCTTGTCCACCTCCTTGGCGGCAGGGGGCAGCTTGGAGTTCATCAGCCGCACCCGGCTGCGGCCTCGTCGATCAGGTCGATCGCCTTGTCCGGCAGGAAGCGGTCGGAGATGTAGCGGTCGCCCAGGGTGGCTGCGGCAACCAGGGCCTCGTCGGCGATCTTGAGCCGGTGGTGCTCCTCGTAGCGCTCCCGCAGGCCACGCAGGATCTCAATGGTGTCTTCCACGGAGGGCTCACCCACCATCACGGGCTGGAAGCGGCGTTCCAGGGCCGCATCCCGCTCGATGTGCTTGCGGTATTCGTCGAGAGTGGTGGCGCCGATGCACTGCAGCTCGCCGCGGGCCAGGGCCGGCTTGAGGATGTTGGCGGCGTCAATGGCGCCTTCGGCGGCGCCGGCGCCGATCAGGGTGTGCACTTCGTCGATCACGAGGATCACGTTGCCGGCACCTCGGATCTCCTCCATGATTTTCTTGAGGCGCTCCTCGAACTCACCGCGGTATTTGGTACCAGCGACGAGCAGGCCGATGTCCAGGGTGAGAACGCGCTTTTCCTCGAGGATGTCGGGGATGTCGCCGGAGTTGATGCGCTGGGCGAGGCCCTCGGCGATGGCGGTCTTGCCGACGCCGGGCTCGCCGATCAGCACGGGGTTGTTCTTGGTGCGGCGCCCCAGGATCTGGATCACCCGCTCGATCTCCTTCTGCCGGCCGACCACCGGATCGAGCTTGCCGTCGGAGGCCTGCTGGGTGAGGTTGCTGCCGAACTCGTCCAGGGTGGGGGTCTTGGTGGAGCCCTTGCTGCCACCACCGGCGGCCACTTCGGCGGTCTCGCCGAGCATGCGGATCACCTGGGTGCGCACCTTGGCCAGGTCGACACCGAGGTTCTCGAGCACCCGGGCGGCGACGCCCTCGCCCTCACGGATCAGGCCGAGCAGCAGGTGCTCGGTGCCGATGTAGTTGTGGCCCAGCTGGCGGGCTTCCTCCAGGGACAGCTCCAGAACGCGCTTGGCGCGGGGGGTGAAGGGGATCTCAACGGCCACGAATCCGGAGCCACGGCCGATGATCTTCTCCACCTCGACGCGGGCGTCCTTGAGGTTCACGCCCATCGACTTGAGCACTTTGGCGGCGACGCCGGTGCCCTCGCCGATCAGACCCAGCAGGATCTGCTCAGTGCCCACAAAGTTGTGACCAAGGCGGCGGGCCTCTTCCTGGGCCAGCATGATCACCTTGATGGCCTTCTCGGTAAACCGCTCGAACATGGGGCGGGGCCTGGTGCAAGTTCACCCAACCTATCAGGGTTGAAAGGGTGGTGTGGTTGCGGGGAGCTCAGTTCGCTAAAGCCAGTGATGGCAAGAGGCTGGCCGCTTTTCAGTGCAATTCAGACCAGCAAATTGCAGCTCTTGTGCAATAAGAAAAGCCGGTTATCCGCACCGGTCGATCGTGTTGTCCGCTCGATCGCCTGGGCGCGGCTGCGTGAGGGGCAGCCATTGGATCAGGGCCGCCTCGCCACTGCGGTAGTAATCGCGACGCCTGCCGCGGCTGCTGAACCCCAGAGCGCCGTACAGGCCCAGGGCGGCTCGGTTGCCCTCAGCCACCTCCAGGGTGGCGGCCCTGGCGCCGCGGCCCTGGCCCTCCGCCAGCAGGGCCTGCAGCACCTGCCGCCCCAGGCCGCGGCGCCGCTGCTGCGGCCGCACCGCCACCAGGGTGATGTGCAACTCATCGACGATCAGCCAGCCGCAGGCCATCGCCACCAGGGCGTCCCCCTGCCAGAGGCCCATCGCCAGGCGCGCCGCATCGGCCAGCTCCGCCTGCCACTGGGCGGTGCTCCAGAGCTGGCCCAGGGCGGCGGCGTCGAGGTCCTGGCAGGCCGCCAGCTGCCCAGGGCCCAGCCGGCTGAGGCGCAGGCCGCCCTCAACCGGCTCGCCGGGCCCCCTGCTGCCTCGGTTGTTTCCGTACATTCGTCTGTGTCGTCGCGCCCCCGACCTGCGGTCTTTCCATGGTGATGTCCAGCGAGCCCGTCACCGGGACCGAGCCAGCCTCCGAGCCAGCGCCCCAGGCGGCGCTGGCCCAGCAGCCCTTCGAGAGCGGCTGCGATGCCTCCAGCCCCAACCGCAACCTGGCCCCGATCAGCAGCGGCCTCGACGCCGAGGGGCGCCTGGTGGTGGGGGGCTGCCGCCTGAGCGATCTGGCCCGCACCTACGGCACGCCCCTCTACGTGCTGGATGAGGCCACCCTGCGCTCCAGCTGCCGGGCCTACCGCGACGCCCTGGCCGCCTCCTACCCCGGCCCCTCCCTGGCCCTCTATGCCTCCAAGGCCAACAGCTCCCTGGCGATCACCGCCCTGGTGGCGCAGGAAGGGCTGGGGCTCGATGCCGTGTCCGCCGGGGAACTGCTCACCGCCCTGGGCGGGGGCATGCCGCCCGAGCGCATCGTGCTGCACGGCAACAACAAGAGCCCCGAGGAGCTGGCCCTGGCGGCCCAGGCGGGCGTCACGGTGGTGCTGGATAACTGGCGCGACATCGAGCTGCTCAGCGCCCTGGCCCCCTCCCTGGCGCAGCCGGTGCGGCTGATGCTGCGCTTCACGCCAGGCATCGAGTGCCACACCCACGAGTACATCCGCACCGGCCACCTGGACAGCAAGTTCGGCTTCGACCCCGAGCAGCTGCCCCAGGTGCTGGGCCACCTGGCCAGCTGCAGCTGGGCGCGCCTCACCGGGCTGCACGCCCACATCGGCTCCCAGATCTTCGAGCTCCAGCCCCACCACGACCTGGCCGGCGTGATGGCTGACGCCCTGGCCCAGGCCCGTGGCCACGGCCACCCCGTGAGCGACCTCAATGTGGGCGGTGGTCTGGGCATTCGCTACGTCGCCAGCGACGACCCGCCCACCATCCAGGCCTGGGTGAGCACGGTGGCCGGGGCGTTGGCGGCGGCCTGCCGCGAGCGGGGGCTCGACCTGCCCCGCCTGCTGTGTGAGCCGGGCCGCTCCCTGGTGGCCACCGCCGGAGTCACGGTGTACGAACTGGGCAGCCGCAAGGCCATCCCGGGCCTGCGCACCTACCTCTCCGTGGATGGCGGCATGAGCGACAACCCCCGCCCGATCACCTATCAGTCGCAGTACACCGCCCTGCTCGTGGACCGGCCCACCGCTGAGGCCAGTGAGACCGTGACGGTGGCGGGCAAGCACTGCGAATCAGGCGATGTGCTGCTGCCGGAGATCGCCCTGCCGCCGGCCACCAGTGGCGACCTGCTGGCCGTGTTCGCCACCGGCGCCTACAACGCCTCGATGGCCTCCAACTACAACCGCATCCCACGGCCGGCGGCGGTGCTGGTGCATGAGGGTCAGGCGGAGCTGGTGCAGCGCCGCGAGCAGCCGGAAGACCTACTGCGCTACGACGTTCTGCCAGCGCGCCTGACGCCGGTAATCTGACGCCGAGAATTGGGTTCAGGCGTGACCGGGCCGTGGCTGGAAGGTTGGCTTCGGCTGCTGGATTGGCGTCTGTTGATTGATCTGGTCTGCGCCACGGCCCTCGGCATGGTGGTGCTGGGCCGGGTCACCGAGGCGCGCACGCTGTGGCTGCTGCGCGGCTACCTGCTGCTGGTGGCGATGGCCTGGCTGGTGCAGCGCTTCGCCAACCTGCCGCTCACCACCAAGCTGGTGGATGCCCTGGTGCTGGCCTGCAGCCTGGCCCTGGCGATCCTCTGGCAGGGGGAACTGCGGCGGCTGATGGAATTGCTGGGCACGGGCCGGCTGGGGCTGCTGTTCGGCAACCGCAGCCGCGACCAGCTGATGTCCAGCTCGGTGGGGGTGCTGAGTGAGGCGGCCGGACGCCTCTCCCAGGCGCGGCGCGGCGGCCTGATCGTGGTGGATCTGGGCAGCGACCTGCGCCCTGAGGACTTCCTCAGCCCCGGCCTGGCCATCGACGCCCAGCTCTCGGTGGATCTGCTGCTCAACCTCTTCGCCGCCGACACCCCCCTCCATGACGGCGCGGTGCTGGTGAAGGGCAACCGCATCCTGGCGGCGGGCGTGATCCTGCCGCTCTCGCGCCAGGGGATGAACCGCTATGGCACCCGCCACCTGGCCGCCATCGGCCTCACGGAGCGCTTCGACCGCTGTCTGGCGATCGTGGTGTCCGAGGAGACGGGCACCCTGGCCCTGGCCTGCCAGGGCCGCCTGGAGAGGCCGATCACCAGCAGCCGTCTTCATGATCTGCTCACCCGGGCGCTGGCCCAGGCCGGCGGGCGTACCGTGACCAAGGACACGCCGGATTCCCGCGGATGAGTCGCGCCCTGGCGACCAGCAGCACAAGGCAGACCCATCCCTTGCCGGCGGGGCTGGATCCCGCCCGGCTGCCGGCCCATGTGGCGGTGATCATGGACGGCAACGGTCGCTGGGCCCAGCGGCGCGGCCTGCCCCGGGTGGTGGGCCACCGGGCCGGGGTGGAAGCGCTCAAGCGCACCCTGCGGCTCTGCAGCGACTGGGGCGTGGGCGCCCTCACGGCCTATGCCTTCTCCACCGAAAACTGGAACCGGCCCGGCGAGGAGGTGAACTTCCTGATGGCCCTGTTCGAGCGGGTGCTGCAGCGGGAGATCGAGGGCCTCGAGCGCGAAGAGGTGTGCATCCGCTTTCTGGGGGATCTGGAGCCCCTGCCCCTGGGCCTGCAGAACCTGATCGCCAAGGCCACCGCCCGCACCGCCGCCGGCAGCGGCATCCGCTTCAACGTCTGCACCAACTACGGCGGCCGGGCGGAGCTGGTGCGGGCGGCCCGGCGCCTGGCGCAGCGGGCGGCCGAAGGGGAGCTGGACCCGGCCAGCATCGACGAGCAGTGCTTTGCCGCCGAACTGCACACCGCCGGCCAGCTGGATCCCGATCTGCTGATCCGCACCAGCGGCGAACACCGCATCAGCAACTTCCTGCTGTGGCAGCTGGCCTACGCCGAGCTGCACATCACCGATGTGCTGTGGCCCGATTTCGACGGCGAGGCCCTGCACGCCGCCCTGCTGGACTATCAGAACCGCCAGCGCCGTTTCGGCGGTGTGGACCCGGCCCCCTGAGCGGCCTCCGCCCTGGCTGTCCACCCTTCCCACCCTGCCCTTTCCCCGCCCCGCTCAGTGACCCACCGCCACGACTGGACCCGCGCCGAGATCCAGGCCCTGCTGGAGGCGCCGCTGATGGAGCTGCTCTGGCAGGCCCAGCAGGTGCACCGCCAGGCCAACCCCGGCTACCGGGTGCAGCTGGCCTCGCTGCTGAGCGTCAAGACCGGCGGCTGTGAGGAGGACTGCGCCTACTGCCCCCAGTCGATGCACCACAGCGCCGATGTGAGCGGCCGGCCGGAGCTCGAGGTGGAGCCCGTGCTGGCGCGGGCCCGGGCGGCCAGGCAGGCGGGTGCCCATCGCTTCTGCATGGGCTGGGCCTGGCGTGAGATCCGCGACGGGGCGCCCTTCGAGGCGATGCTGCAGATGGTGCGCGGCGTGCGTGCGCTGGGCCTGGAGGCCTGCGTGACCGCCGGCATGCTCAGTGACGCCCAGGCCGCCCGGCTGGCCGAGGCGGGCCTCACCGCCTACAACCACAACCTCGACACCAGCCCGGAGCACTACGAGCGCATCATCAGCACCCGCACCTACCAGGAGCGGCTCGAGACCCTGGCGCGGGTGCGGCGGGCCGGGGTGACCGTCTGCTGCGGCGGCATCATCGGCATGGGCGAGGCACTCAGCGACCGGGCCGGGCTGCTCGAGGTGCTGGCCAACCTCGATCCCCACCCCGAGAGCGTGCCGATCAATGCCCTGGTGGCGGTGGAGGGCACGCCGCTGCAGGAGCAGCCGCCGCTGGATCCGCTGGAGCTGGTGCGGATGGTGGCCACGGCCCGGATCCTGATGCCCAGCAGCCGCGTGCGGCTCAGTGCCGGCCGCGAACAGCTCAGCCGCGAGGCCCAGATCCTCTGCCTGCTGGCCGGCGCCGATTCGATCTTCTACGGCGACACCCTGCTCACCACCGGCAACCCCGACGTGGCCGCCGACCAGGCCCTACTCGCCGCCGCCGGCGTGACGGTGGAGGGGGCGGCGGCGGCGCTGTGCCCTGCCTGAGCCGCTCCCCATGGGCCTGAGCCTGGCTGCCTTCTACCGCTTCGCCGCCTTCGATCCGGCGGAGCTGCCGCCCTTGCGCCAAAGCCTGCTGGCCTGCGGCGAGGCCGGCGGCGTGCGGGGCACGGTGCTGCTGGCGCCGGAGGGCGTGAACGGCACGGTGAGCGGGCCAGCCGAGGCGGTGGAGGCGCTGCTGGAGCTGCTGCGGGCCGATCCGCGCCTGGCCGCCCTGGAGGTGAAGCGGGCCGAGGCGCCCCAGCAGGCCTTTCACCGGCTCAAGGTGCGGCTCAAGCGCGAGATCGTCACCCTGGGCGATGCCTCCCTGCGCCCCTACCTGGCGGCGTCGGTGGGCCGCCACGTGGCGCCCGATCAGTGGGAGGCCCTGATTCGCGATCCAGACACGCTGGTGGTGGACACCCGCAACGCCTACGAGGTGGCCCTGGGCAGCTTTGACGACGCCATCGACCCGGGCACCACCAGCTTCCGGCAGTTCCCCGCCTGGGTGGAGCAGCAGCTGCGGCCCCTGGTGGAGCAGCGCCGCCCCAAGGCGATCGCCCTGTTCTGCACCGGCGGCATCCGCTGTGAGAAGGCCACGGCCCACCTGCTGCAGCAGGGTTTTGAGGGGGTGCACCACCTGCATGGCGGCATCCTGCGCTACCTTGAGGAACGGCCTCAGCTGGGCAGCAGCTGGCGGGGAGAGTGCTTCGTGTTCGACCAGCGGGTGGCCGTGAATCACCAGCTGGAGCCGGGCGAGGCCAGCCTCTGCCACGGCTGCCGCATGCCCCTCACCGCCGCCGACCGCCAGCTGCCCAGCTACGCCGAGGGGGTGAGCTGCCGCCACTGCGTCGATCGTCAGAACAGCGCTGATCGCCTGCGCTACGCCGAGCGCCAGCGCCAGATGGCGCTGGCCCGCCAGCGCGGCGAGGACCACCTCGGCCGGCGCTTTCCGGTGCCGCCCAGCAGCGGTGGCTGAAGCGCGGCCGATCCTCTACAGCTTCCGCCGCTGCCCCTATGCGATCCGGGCGCGGCTGGCCCTGGCGGCGGCGGGGCTGAAGCCCGGCGTGGATCTGGAGCTGCGGGAGGTGAGCCTCAAGGCCAAGCCGCCGGAGCTGCTGGCGGCGTCGGCCAAGGGCACGGTGCCGGTGCTGGTGCAGGGGGAGCGGGTGATCGAGGAAAGCCTGGCGGTGATGGGCTGGGCCCTGGCGCGCCGCGATCCCCACGGCTGGCTGCAGGGCTGGAGCGCGGCCGAGGCCGCCGCCATCGAGGCGCTGATCGCGGAGAACGACGGGCCGTTCAAGCACCACCTGGACCGCTACAAGTACGCCGGCCGGTTTGGTGCCGAGGGGGAGCAGGAGAGCCACCGCCAGGCGGCCCTGGCGATCATGCGCCGCTGGAACCAACGGCTGGCGTCCGGCGGCTGGCTGCTGGGCGAGCGGCCGTCCCTGGCCGACATGGCCCTGCTGCCGTTTGTGCGCCAGTTCCGCCTGGCCGATCCGCAGCGCTTTGACGCCGAAGCGGCGCTGCAGCCGTTGCAGGCCTGGCTGGGCCGCTTTCTGGCCGGAGCGGAACTGGCGGCGGTGCTGGATCCGCCCTGGGCGGCCCGCCAGGGGTGGTGGTCGCCCGGCTGGCTCTATCACCTGGCCTTGCGGCAGGAGTGGCAGGCGGCACAGGCCGCCGGCAGCTACCGCCGCTCCACCCGCGGCCGCTCGCTGGAGCAGGAGGGCTTCATCCACCTCAGCCAGGCCCACCAGCTGGCCGCCAGCCATGGCCGCTTCTACGCCGACCTCGATCCCGCCGAGCTGAGGCTGCTGGTGCTCGACCCGGATCGGCTGGCGGCGGCGGGCGCGGTGGTGCGGCTGGAGCCGGCGCCGCACAGCGGCGAGCTGTTTCCTCACCTGCACGGGCCCTTGCCGCTGGCGGCGGTGCTGGCGGCCTGGCCCTGGTGCCCTGAGGATGGGCCAAGCCGGAGCTCACGATGGTGAACCCCTCCCGAGGTCCGGAACGGCTGGTGCGCGCCGGCCAGTGGCTGATCGCCCTGCTGTTCGCCTACTTCCTGATCCAGGTGGGCGGGGCGCTGATCGCCGACCTGCCCCTGCTCTCCAGCCCGCCCAGACTCGAGCAGTTCCTCGACCAGCCCGCCAAAACGGCCCTGGAGGCCGAGCTGCAACCGCTGCAGAGCCGCCGCGAGGCGCTGCAGGAGCAGGCCGAGCGCCTGGGCGAGCGCCAGCAGCAGGCCCAGGCCCGCTACGAGCGCGAGAAGGCCAGCTTCGACAACTGGCGCTCCACCCGCTCGGCCACGGCCCAGTCTGACCAGAACCCGGAGGTGATCGCCCGGGCCCGCCAGCTCGACGGGCTGCTGCAGCAGCAACAGCAGCTCAGCGGCGAGCAGGCGGCACTGGCGGCCCGCTTGCGGCAGGTGCAGGCCTCGATTGCGGTGCCCCGGCAGCAGCTGCAGCTGCTGCAGTCCGAGGCCCAGGGGCGCTTCCAGGCGGCCCGGCAGCGGGCCGAACTGCAGCCTTCGGCATCCGGCTGTTGCTGGTGGGGCCGCTGCTGGGGCTGTCGCTGTGGCAGTTCCGCCGCTTCCGCCGCAGCGACCAGTGGCCCTTCGTGTGGGGCTTCCTGCTGTTCGGCCTGTTCGCCTTCTTCGTGGAGCTGGTGCCCTATCTGCCCAGCTTCGGCGCCTACATCCGCTATGGGGTGGGTGCCCTGCTCACCTTCCTGGTGGGCCGGGCCCTGATCCGCTGGCTGAATGGCTACCTGGCGCGCAAACAGCAGGAGCAGGCGGCGCCGCAGGAGCAGCGCCAGCACACGATCCGCTACGAGAAGGCCCTGCAGTCGCTGGCGCGCAGCCAGTGCCCCAGCTGCGAGCGCAGCCTGCCGCGGCGGGAGGGCGTGCTGCCCAACTACTGCATGCACTGCGGCCTGCAGCTGCAGCACGACTGCAGCCAGTGCGGCGCGCTGCATTACGCCTGCTTCCCCTACTGCCCCAGCTGCGGCAAGCCGGCGTAATGGAGCCCGATCTGCCGAGCCTGGCCCAGCTGGAAGCGCAGGCCCGCCAGCGGGGCCTGCTGCTGCGGCTGCAGGTGGGGCGCCTGGCCGCCGTGGGCTGGAGCTTGCGGGTGGGGGTGGCCCGCCGCCAGGCTGGGGGCGCCCAGGAGGAGCGGCTGGTGTTGCTGGGGGAGCTGAAGGGCTGGGCCCTGCCCACGGCCGCTGGGCTTCGGCTCGACACGATGCGGGTGCAGGGAGAGGAGAGCGCCGCGGTGGGGGCACTGATCTGGGCGGCCAGCTTCGCCTGGGCCCTGGAGGCCACCCCCTGCCGCCGGGCGCAGCTGCTGGCGATTCGCGATGACGACCGCCAGCACCGCCGCCTGGTGCGCTACTTCCGCCAGCTGGGCTTTGAGCCGCTGCGGGAGCTGGGGGGCGGCGCGGCCGACCTGCCGGCCCGGCTGCTGTGGGGCGGCGCCGGCCTGCTGATGCAGGGCGACTGCACCGAGGGGCTGCGGCGCAGCGCCCGGCGGCTGGAGCGGCGGTGATGACCCCAGCGCTGGCCTGGGACGGCCTGATCCGCCTGTTCAACGCGCCGCTGCTGCCCCTGGGCAGCCAGACGATCACCCTGGGCTGGCTGCTGGGGGTGGGGCTGCTGTTGCTGGTGGTGACGCTGGCGGCCCGGCTGCTGCGTTTCCTGCTGGCCAAGCGGCTGCTGCTGTGGCTGGGCCTGCCGGAGGGCCGCCGCGAGGCGATCGGCACGCTGCTGGCGATCGGCCTGGCGGCCTTCGGCTACGTGGCGGTGGCCCAGGGCATGGGGCTCGACTTCGGCGCCCTGGCGGTGCTGTTCGGGGCGCTGGGGGTGGGCCTCGGCTTCGGGCTGCAGGACCTCACCCGCAATCTCAGCAGCGGCCTCACCCTGCTGATGGAGGGCAAGCTGAAGGTGGGCGATCTGATCGAGTTCGAGGGCACCCAGGGTTTCATCCGCGAGATCTCGTTCCGCTCCACCGTGATCCGCACCTTCCAGGGCTCGGAGATCGTGCTCCCCAACGCCCTGATCACCAACACGCTCGTGCACAACCTCAGCTACCTGAGCTCCCAGGGGCGGGTGGATCTGGCGGTGCGGGTGATGCACGGCAGCGATCCGCTGCTGGTCACCGAGGCGCTGCTGGCGGTGGCCCTGGAGGAACCGAGGGTGCTGGATGACCCCGCCCCCAAGGTGGTGCTGCACCAGATCGGCCGCGACGGTCTGGAATTCGAGCTGTGGGTGTGGACGGCCGAGATCCAGAATCAGCTGTTGCTGCGCAGCGCCATGAACTACGCGATCCACAGGGCCCTGAAGAGTCGTGACATCCACCTGCTGGGTGAGAAGCAGATTCTGCAGTTGCTGCCCGAGGCCGGCCCTGGGGCGCCCCTGGCTTTTGATCTGGATGAACAGCTGGCCGCCATCCCCTGCTTCGCCAACATGGATGGGCGGCGCCTGCGGGAGCTGGTGGGCAGTGGCGCCCGCCGCCGGGTGACGGCGGGGCAGATGCTGGTTGAGAAGGGAGCCCCAGGCCGGGCGCTGCATCTGGTGCTGGAGGGGAGGATCAGCGCCATCCACGAAACCGAACGCATCAGCCACCGACTGTTCAGCTTCGGCCGCGGTGAGTTCTTCGGCGAGCTGCCGCTGCTGCTGCAGGTGCCCTACCCCACGGCGATGTGGGTGCAGGAGGACGCCGTGCTGTTCGAGATCCCCAGCGGCAACGTGCGCCTGCTGCTGGAGAACCGGCCCGACTTTGCCGAGATCGTGCTGCAGGCCCTGGCCCGCCGCGGCGATGTGTTGCGCAGCTACGAGAGCTGCCTGCGGGAGCGGGGCTTGTTGCAGGAGGGGGATCTGGGCAATCCCTTGCAGTGGCTCAGGGGGCGGTTACGGCGGGTGTTGGAGCCGCGCTTGGGTGGATCTCTCCAGTCAACGCAGGATGGAACCTGAACGGTGGGCTAAGGCATGGGCAGCCAGGAGCCCTCGAAATCGTGAAAACTCTCTTCGCGCCAGCCATCGCAAGACGCATCGGCCACTGACCAGGGATGTAGCGACTGCAGCACGATCCTGCCTCGTGGTACGAGTAACCGCCTAAGGGTTTTCAATAGCGCAGCAGCCTCCTGGTAGAGAATGGAAAAGTTGGCCGAGATCACATCGAAGCCGTTGCCAGCATGGCTAGGATTGTTGGCTAATTCGAAGTATGTGCAAACCTGAAACTTGCCACCTCCCGCAGACTGAGCCGCTGCAATCAGGGTCGGTGAGCCGTCCAATCCCACAGCATCAACTCCTTGTTGACAAAGCCTCCGAACCAACCAACCTTCACCACAGCCCAGGTCGAGTACTCGCTTTGGTTGTTGAGCGAGCACCGCGTCAACGATAGCTTGAACTGTCACGAGTCGGCGGCTTTCGATACCGCCACCACGGATGATGTCTGTCCATTGATCGGCATTCACGATCCAGCTCTGCATTAGGTCGTCTGATTGATTGGAATATTTGCTCGTCTCAAGGCCTATCGAGAATTCAAAGATATGCAGTGATTAACGCCAGCCATAAGTGATACGGTAATTTGGCATGTTGCAGAGGGGGAGTCGGCTCGTATAACCGAAATAGTGATGCTAGGTTCTAATGATTAAGAAGCCTCCTGCGCCAATCATGATGCTACCAATGGTTTTGCGATAAACGCCAGTAAACCTGTTGCGACCTGCGATACTGGCAAGCCTTGCGCCTAGCAATGCATAAGCAACTTTGACACCACCAACGCTTAATATGGTAATTGCGACTATTGTTAGGATCTCCTGGACGCTGATAACGGCTAAGTCGATAAATGCTGGTAGGAGGCTCGCGTAGAATAGAATTGCTTTGATGTCTCCGAGAGTTAAAGCGAAACCAGCAATCAGACTAGCGGCCAGACTTTTCCCTTGGTGCGACTCAAGAGGCACTCTCGGCGGAGCGGAGCTCGAAGTCAAAAGTCTTATTCCAAGCCAGATTAAATAGAGCCCAGCGATAACTTTGACTACGACGAAAAAGCCGCCAAACATTTCTGCTGCTGCTGACATTCCTGCTATGGCAAGTGCCACAAAGAGAAGATCGCCGAGGACGATGCCAATGCCCACTGCAATTCCATTGGCTGGGCCAAAAGTGGCTGCACGAGCAATCACCAAAGCAACACTGGAACTTGGTAATGCGGCGAGCAAGACCATGATTCCAAACAGGGTGATTGATTCGACAAGTGTCATAGAGTCTCGCGTCTATTCTTATTGACTAGTGGCAAGGGCTCACCAGTCGCGGCATGCAGTCGTGTGGAGAGATCTCATAGCCGGAAGTCATTTTGGTAGTACGTACTTCCGACCCGAAAGTGTTTCGTGTTCTTGATCTCCGGTTACTGCTTTACGTCGAATTGGTCCCGCATCGATTAAGCCAAGTCGTTCAGCTACGCGAACCGAGGGCAGACTCTCTAAAATGACATAGGCAATCAGCCTCGATTCCGTGGTCGCACTGAGGTAGTTAAGCAGTGCTCTAGCCGCTTCTGTTGCATAGCCTTTGCCCTGATGCTCTGGCATGACCGTATAATATATTTCGATATCTTTCCCGTCCGGGTTCGCCCCACATGAGCCCAGATATTGATCCGTCGACAGATCGGCAATCGTCAATGAGCATATCGGAGTGGCCGTTTGATACGAACCAATCACGTACTCCAGCATTTGACGTGCCCCTGCCTGCGTCTTCTGTTCGGGCGTGAATGCCATGTAGCGCGATGCCACTGGGTCGCTCAAGAAGGCTTGAAAGGCTTCGAGGTCCTTGAGCTCATGCTTCCGAAGGGATAGTCGTTGGGTTCTGATTCTAGTTGGCATTTTCATCCGTGCCACCTCCATTTAACGCTGTGCCTCAGGCGCCGTCGGAAGCCGGAGCGACGGAGGAGCGCAGGCTGTAGGCGGTCGCCTGCAGGCTGATGTTATGCGGCATTTTGGTTGAGAGATGCCTGATTGTCGCCGTTCAAGCTAAAGCAGACGTGTCTGTGGCTAACGGAGGCGGCGCAATTCGAGTCGTTCACGGCAGGTATGGGAATTAAACGTATCTGGCGGAATACTGACGGCGGCACCGATCAGCCCGCCGGTTCGCCTCCGTCACTATCATTACAGTCTGGCTCGTAATCCTCCTCGTCATAGCTTCTGTTTCGCATTTCCCTTTTAGCCTCGGCACGGCGCTGTTCTGACGCGATCATGAGGTCGAGTTCTGCGATATGCTTTTCGGAGTACGCTTTGACCGCTGGACGTTCGTCTGCGAGCCATTCCGTCAAGGATTCCTTCTTGGACTGCCATGCTTCCGCAAAGCCCAATTCACCACGGACCACACCGGTGCTGTTGATACTGATCCGGACCCGGCTCATTTTGTTGGCATCTTCTGGAAACCGAGACACAATTTCCTTCAAGACATTGTGGGTGGAAGTCTCACCGCAGTAGTTCTGGAGAATCGCCAGTGCGAAATCAGCCTCCGTATCGCCGCCGGACTTTACCAATTCGGCGAGCGCAGCAGCGAACTCCGGAGTGCAATTGGGAAACGCTATGCTGAGCAGGCGCCCCCCTCGAAACTGAAATAGCTTCTGGTCACGCGCGAACCAGGACAGCCCATTGCTGATTGCAAGTTGTGGGTCTTTCGAGAGATCCTTTTCCAAGCCATGGAACTGGAACGGTACCGCCTCGAAGCGCTCTTCGTTCTCGCTTTCCGCGGCCTCCCTGGCGAGCCGAGATCCGAAGTAGTCCCAGACCGCCTCCGGCTGGCACTCGGCCAGCCGAACCAAAATGCGCTCGACCTGATAGTTCACTTTGCGAAGATAGCCCAGACTCTGTAGGACCTGCGCCGTCCTCTCCGGAGTCAATTCCTCATAGAACTTTTTGGCCTTCTGCAGAAACCACGCTCCTGAGACCCAGCGCGCGTCTTTGCGGTCATTCAGGAAGGTCAGGGCATCACTCAGGAACGTGTCGGCGTCTGCGATCTTCTCCGTCCCGTAATGCTCCAAAGCAAACAATAGACATTCGATGACCGCTATTCCGTCGCCTTTATCAATTGCGCGCTTCAGGAGGCGAGCGGCGAAATCAGGCTTCTTAACATCTGAATAGCGAAGGTGACGCGCTACGCCTGCGAGGTTCCTGGCAGACTCAAGCTCACTCTCCAAGATCCGTTCATAGATATCGCATCGGCCGCTTAGGGCCAGACCATTGAGGAAGCCGGCAAGGAAGTTGTGCAGATCGGCCGAGGCTCTTGCCAAGAACCGGTCGGCCACTTCGGGCTTACACTCAGCCAGCTTGCTGATGAAATTGCCAAAAACCGGAAACGTGGCAAGATCGCTCGATTTGGTTTCCGCGCAACGCGCAATCAGGTCGAACCAATCGTGCTCGTTCGCCGCATTGATCTCCTCGATGTAGCGATCAGCCTCCCTGCGCCGATATTCGTCGGCCCCCTTGTAGTCGAACTCCTCTTCGGTCCAGTGACCGGGGTAAACGGATTCAAATCCGACCAGAACCTTGTATCGGATAAACCGATTATCGGCGTTGATTGTGTCACGGAACCTCAAGATTGCGGCCACGAGACTTTTGGCTTCGGCCTGACAACCGAACCGATTTTCCGGGTCATCGGTAAGACCCTTCGCCCGGAAATAATCGTAGAGGAATTGGTGCTCCAGGTGCTGCAGTAGCTCGTAGCTCGCATCTATAACGCGTTCGGTCACGAACTCGACAATGCGTGTCGCATCCTTGAGCGTGATGGCCAGGAGCTCATTAGAATATTGCTCTTGATTGGGAGTCCTTGTTGCGGCGTCCAGAGCTGAGAGAACTGCGCGCTTCTGCTCATCGTCGTACGATCGATCATAGGCTGCGAAAAGAGCTTTGATCGCCTTGTCGCGAACCTCCATGAGCTGATCGGATGCGGGCACGGCCCCCGTACTCAAGACTACGGAGTCCGCCTTCCACTTTGCACCGGTGATGTCTGATTGAATTGCTTCAGTCCAGACGGTAAGGGCGATGGGCTGAATACTGTCCACCTCGGCATCGCTCATTCCGGCAAGGTGATCTACCAATGCCATCTGGAGCATCGGCCCTACCTGGTTGTAGGCGTCGATGTTATACTTTGACAAGGTTTTGACGGCGTTTACAATCTCCCGGCGAATATCTTCGTTTGGTTCGTCCCGATAAATGTCGATAAGTAGTTGCAGCGTTCCGATTACATCGGCGTAGCTTAGACTTTTGGCGATCTCCACGACAAGCTTCGTCACAGCATCGGCCTTGAAGCCCTCCATATTTCCGTAGGTCGTTTCTATTGGAACGGGCTCCGTGCCGCGCGCGGCTTTGACTGCCCTCAGCAGAGGAACTTTCAATCCCTCGTAGGCCGCCGGCAGGTCGTCGTAATTCGGGATAGCGTAATCTTTCAGTCCTGACAGAATGTCGTAGCGCTCGTTATTGTTCTGCGCATTGTCCAGCAGGTTGGAGATATCCTTGTCGAAGAGCTCTTTGCCCTGGAGGATCCGTTCATACTCCTGCTGGGCCTTCTGAATCTCAAAGCCAGCCGGGATCAGGTACTTGTCCATGATCCGCTCAAACCGGCGGGCGATACTTTTCATGGCTTTCCCGCCGTAGCCATCACCCAGCTTGTCTTTGTAGAGAATGTCGTGGGAGGTCTCGGACCAAGCGTGGTTCAGAATGGTCTGGACCTGAATTTCGCAGCGCAGGCCAGCGAAGATCGCATACTCTGGAAGGCGTATGCGATCTTCACGAAGCCGGACCGTGTAGTGAACTGCTCGGTATCGTGTCTCTTTGTTTTCCGGGGTGGGATGGTGGATCCTGGTCGAGTCCTCCTCAATCTCGAAATTTTCGCGGATCAGTGGCGATGCGAGGAAGCGGTCAACGTCATTATTGGTGTAGAAGATGAGCCGGGCGCAGCGAGATCGCGCCGGTCAAATTCCAGCGTCTGGGTGTCCAGCTTGCCCTCCTCGGCTAGGCGGCGCCGCAAGCTTTCGATCCCTTTAGCGCGGCACTGAACTGACTGAGGCCGAGGCAGATTATCGGCAGCTAGCCACGCCTTCTCCAAGATGAAGCGGACCGTTTCAGCGAAGGCTTCAAAGGTCGAAAAATATTTCTTCTCGTAGTCGTTAAGGTTCACGTCCCTCGGCCTCACTTCCAAACTCATTCATCTTCACTGAAACAACCGGGGGAATGTGCGTGCGCCTAACACTAATACGGCGCGCATTGGTGGCTTGGGCGCAGCATAACGCTCAAGATCAGCGGCGGGGAGATCAAGCGCCTTCATTCAAGACTTATTTGAAGCCCGCCCGCTGCATCTTGATGTTAGGCGACTTATGCAGAATCAAGCAACCCATAGCATCTTTGCACGATCAAGACAGCAGACGGCCACATCGACCACACACCTGTAGTACGGGAGAACTATTCCTTCTGAGCCCTTTCTGGCTAGTGTTCAAGTGGTTGGATAGTTGCCTGATCGAGTGGATTAAGCAACGACAAATGAGAAAGCTTTCTTCAAGTCTGTTTCGGGCCACCGAGTCTGCGGCCTAATCCTCACTCACTTTATTCATTCACAATTTCAATGCATAACACAGAAACCAGAATGCAGGCAATTGAGAAATCGCTTTTACGTCTATGTGAAATGATTGGGCCTGTTCAGATTGGAAGAACTGATCAGTTTCCATATGGATGGAGAAATGCTGCGAAGGGTAGAACCGTTTGGCGAATCTTGGAAGAGCTAATCACTCAGAACATTGAACTTCACCATAAAGATCTTGGATTCGCAGAGATCAAGCCTGCAACTTCGGAGGTTGGTGTCTATGATTTTCAATGCCTCGTAGAAGGCGACTCAAAGCCTGCTTTTATAAATATCAAGTCAGCAGTAGTTGGCGGAAGAACGAATAAAGATGATATCTCGAAAGCCTTAAAGCTACAGGAATTTTATATGAACTATCCGGAAGCCGAGATGTTCGTGGCAACTATGTTTATTAAGTTCAACCGAGATATGAGCATAGAGCTAACAAGCGCATCCGTCTTCCCGTTGGCATGGCTGCCTGACATATACGTCAACCCCAGCAACAATGGCAATCTTCAGTCCTCAAAATATAAGGATATAAGCACGGCCATACCCAGATCAAACAAGGAGTTCATGGAACTACTTGCACTTGAAATTGAAGCAGCGCTAAACAAGAAAAAGAAATCGTAACCATTTGAGGAAATAAACTGAGTTAGACACGTTTAAGCATTTCCCTCGAAAAGACTTCCAGCATAAGCTGAGAGTCAAGAGAAATTTCCTCCTCGTCGTAAATTATAGAGTTTATGTCTTCGATAGCTTCCTCGTGGCCATGAGACATCTTGCTCTTATACGCTATTTTTGCAATTTCCCCAATTTCTTCTTTAGCGCTAGGGCTTATGCTTATAAGCGGTATTCGTGATACATAGCCAGATGTAATCATATTCGTTCTTAGCATAACGCCACGGACAAGATACCCAACCAAGTAACTATTTAGATAGCCAAGCAGCCACCAGGCGTCATTATCATCGCAAATAATATTTGCATTGACTCCAAAAGTTGCATTTTCAGGCAAGCGACAAGCCCCAAATGCAACACCCATTGAAGAGCAGCTAACGCCACTCTGCATGAGAAGGGACTTATTCCTGACCATAAATGTTCTTTCTTTCTTCTCGATTTCAAGGAAGTTGTTCGGAAGAAACGCGTCAGGAGGGCAAAAGAATCGACGCCCTGCAGGATTCTTGTAAAAGGGAACTGAGTGATCTGAAGTGGGAACTTTTGACAGGAATCTCTTATCATTTCCAGTTGATATTCCTGTTACGCATTTGAATTTGGTTCCTATTCGATCACAGGAGAACAACAGTCGTATATCGGATGGGCAGCCAATAATAAACTCGTTTGCATCATCCTTGGATTGCAGTAGAATCTCTGATAGAGACAATCTCTCAAATGACTGTCTAGCTATGGCGTTACGAAAGTCGGCCTCAGACTTGGGTCTGTTCAGGACTTCCACTGCTCCCTGAGTTCCCTCCTTGCGTAGAACGACTATACATGTTCGGACATCCGCTTTCTGCGACTTGAATAAGTCTGTTGGGCAAAGAGCAATAAGTTCAACTGAGCAGTTCTTGATGAGATACTCCCTCAGAGGCGCATGTGCCGTATGACTTAAGAATGAATCGGAAACAATTAGCCCAATGACGCAACCCGGCTTTGCCATTCGTATTAGTGCATACATAAACATAGAGTACATATTATGGACACCGACTTCTGCAAAAACGGATCCAAGCCAAAGCTTATTTCTCCGAATATAGTCTACTTCGTGACAGTTGTACGGAGGATTGGCGATAATAATGTCATGATCGGAATGCCTAGCGCTAGCAAATAGCGGCATCTCGGCAAACGTTGATGCATAGAACTTTAAGAAGTCGGCTTGTTCAAATCTTGTGGCGCCGTGGATACCGTGGTCAATTATGTCGAACGTATCAGTGCTAATGCCTTTTTTTATGAACAGCGGCAGAAGTTCTTCTTTGCCTGCGCAAGGATCAAGGACACGCCTTGCATTAGGGGCTATCTCAAGGCATTTGCTTGATAGAAAATGGGCCACAAACTCTGGCGTTGAATAATAGCCTTTTTCCCTGCGATCAATGCCATCGCTGGCTATTACAACTTTGCGGTGCCGCCCCATCGGAGAGCCTCAGATAATACAAAGGTACTGCATGGGGTGCGCAATGGCAAGGTTTGCTGAGGCAATGACGGTGAGGCTGAACCGACATTCATGTGCGATGCCGGTTCGACTTCGGGTTCGCCTAACGCTGCCCCTGAGTGGCAGGCATAGTGCTCGGGGTTGCACAAAAGGGATCTGGTGGTGGCCTGTCCACTCGAGGGGCTGGTTATGTGGATTCAAAGTGCCTATTGCCGCTACGCGTCGAGAATCTCAACGTCTATCACTTCTTGCTCTGATGGTATCAGCTTGGGAGTTGATTCCGATGTTGGCGAGGAAAGGTTGGAAACTTTCCCTTGGGCTACTGTATCGCCCTCTTGGGTTTCAGGCCTCATTCTTGTGATCTCTTCGTAGAGAACTCCCAAAAATGCTGCTCCTGCTCCGAATACGACCCAGAGCGGCACCCCCATTGCGGTTCCTAGTGCAGCTATGCCGGCACCCTGGGTACCAAAGAGGGCCAGGCCAATCGCGGCGCCACCCAATCCCATCTTTCCTTGAAGTCCTCGATCATCCCAGGCCAAACGCTTACCTTCTCGGGCGATAAGCTTAAGAGTTGGAAGAACTACGCTGCTTTGAGCCGTAAGCGAAACTGCATTCTTTGCTTGCTCTATTAGAGAAAGATCTGATTTCTTAATCTCCAGCAGCTTGTTAATCCACACCGCAAGAGCCTCCTTCTCTTGCGGTGTGGCCAGGTTCGCAATATAGATTGCTAGCTCTTTCTGCTGATCGTTGGGAATTGTGGATTCTCCATGCCTTGGGATGCGATTTCGAGAGTGTGGCTCCAATCTAAGACAGGGTGTACGTGCTGGCAATGGACTCAATATAACGCTCGGATAACATGCGTGTTAAAGTGCGCTTCTCGACAGCGATAATGCGAAGCCGCTGGAGAGAAGCGCGCTGTAGCAAGTCAGTTTGAACCTTTGTTATGTGTAGTGTTCACATTCTTTGCTGCAGTATGCTTCTTTGTCAACCTTAAGTACGGCATATAGAGCAACAGCACATAAGCCACTAATTACTGCTGCCTCTACGCCCAGCTTATCTCCTATCGTTGCCGCGATGAGTCCAGTCATTGGGACTTTGCCATTTTCTGCTGCCGCATCTAAGGATTTTCGTAGCCGAGCGTACTTTCTGTCTTTTGTACATACTAATAAGAAGACTTCGTGTTTTATGTGCTCCCAGAAGTGTTTAGGAGGGCGGTCGTCTGAGATGTAATGCAGCATTTCCTTGCCTTTTGGCTTTGGAGCGCCTTGAGGTGGAAATGGTCCGTCTTTCCATAAGTAGCTAGCTGCAGTTTCAATGTCAAAGCTTCCCGATAACTCAGCCATCGCCAGCGGCGGCGCTTCTGCTATGAGGTCACTAACGTCGAGTTGCTTAAGCCACATTGCCGTCACGATGGTTAATTACACATAACGATTAGCTGAGCCGCACCGCCGTTCTTGACGAACGTCGTTCGGCTAGCAGGCGGTGTCGGCTCGAGCTTGCTGTTGTTTAGCCGTGCAGATATCCTAGGCACCGAGAACAACCGTAAAAACACGGTCGAAGCAACGCTGATTGGGCGGGTCCGTTAACCACCTCCCAAACTCTGCCCTTGCCAGGATAAGCACTGCCTCACCTTGCGGCAGCGAACCCCAGGCCTTGCCACGGCAGGTTTTCTTGGCTGCGGCGCGCAGGGCTGAGAAGTTGATGCGGACCCGGTAACGCGCTGTTCAAACTGCTACAGAGAATCTGCTCTCTGAAGAAACCGGATCAAACACGATCCAGTCAATACCTTATCCATCGGCGCTGTTTTCCTGAGGTTTACCGCATCGGTCAGTAAAATCCCACCCTTCCGGTTAATCCCCGCTTCCGTGGCCCCAACCCAGAAGCCCGTAAGCCTTGTAAAGCCCCACAGCCCTCCCGCCCCCCGCTACCTACCTTCCCCATAGGCCCCAGCCCACCCCATTCCCCCGGAGTTCGTCGATGACGGCCATCAGCCAGTGCCCCTTCGCGGGCCGCTCCGGGGCCCCCACCACGGCGGGCGACCAGGCCAACCGCCACTGGTGGCCCCACCAGCTCAATCTGGCCATCCTTCACCAGCACGCGCCCGCCTCGAACCCGCTCGGGGCGGAGTTCAACTACGCCCAGGCCTTCAGCGAGCTGGACCTCGCCGCCGTGAAGCGGGATCTCCATGCCCTGATGACCGACTCCCAGGACTGGTGGCCGGCGGACTGGGGCCACTACGGCGGCCTGTTCATTCGCATGGCCTGGCATAGCGCCGGCACCTACCGCACCGGCGATGGCCGTGGCGGCGGCGGCACCGGCAACCAGCGCTTTGCGCCGATCAACAGCTGGCCCGACAACGGCAACCTCGACAAGGCCCGGCGGCTGCTCTGGCCCATCAAGCAGAAGTACGGAACCAGCCTCTCCTGGGCCGATCTGATCATCCTGGCCGGCAACTGTGCCCTCGAATCGATGGGCTTCCCCACCTTCGGCTTCGGTGGCGGCCGTGTGGATGTGTGGCAGCCGGAGGAAGACATCTACTGGGGCCGCGAGACCAGCTGGATGGGGGATGAGCGCCACAGCGGCGACCGCGACCTCGAAAACCCCCTGGCTGCGGTGCAGATGGGGCTGATCTACGTGAACCCGGAAGGCCCCAACGGCGAGCCCGACCCGGTGGCCTCCGGCCGCGATGTGCGCGAGACCTTCGCCCGCATGGCCATGGACGACGAGGAAACCGTGGCCCTGGTGGCGGGCGGCCACACCTTCGGCAAGGCCCACGGCGCCGGCGATCCGGAGCTGGTGGGCCCGGCTCCGGAGGGCGCCACCTTGCAGGAGCAAGGGCTGGGCTGGCACAACCGCTTCGGCACGGGCAAGGGCGTCGATGCCACCACCAGCGGCATCGAGGGCGCCTGGAAGCCCAACCCCACCACCTGGGACCGGGGCTACTTCGAGATGCTGTTCGGCTACGAGTGGGAGCTGGAGAAGAGTCCGGCCGGTGCCTGGCAGTGGCGCGCCAGGGATGTGCGCGAGGAGCACCTGATTCCCGACGCCCACGACCCCGGCAAGCGCCACCGGCCCATGATGACCACCGCCGATCTGTCGCTGCGCTTCGATCCGATCTACGAGCCGATCTCCCGGCGCTTCCACGCCGACCAGCAGGCCTTTGCCGACACCTTTGCCCGCGCCTGGTTCAAGCTCACCCACCGCGACATGGGGCCCAAGGCTCTCTACCTCGGCCCCGATGTTCCCGCCGAAGACCTGATCTGGCAGGACCCGGTGCCCGCCGTGGACCATCCCCTCATCGGTGCCGCCGCGATCGCCGAACTCAAGGGCCTGGTGCTGGCCTCGCGGCTCACGCTGCCCGAGCTGGTGTCCACCGCCTGGGCCTCCGCCTCCACCTTCCGCGGCTCCGACAAGCGCGGCGGCAGCAACGGCGCTCGCCTGCGCCTGGATCCCCAGAACAGCTGGGAGGTGAATCAGCCCGAGCAGCTGGCGCGGGTGCTCCTGGTGCTCGAGGGCATCCAGCAGGGTTTCAATGCCGCCCAGAGCGATGGCACCCGCGTGTCCATGGCCGATCTGATCGTGTTGGCCGGATCGGCTGCCGTGGAGGCGGCGGCCAGCGCAGCCGGTCAGCTGTTGCAGGTGCCGTTCCGCCCCGGCCGCACCGACGCCTCCCAGGAGCAGACCGATGCCGCCTCCTTCGCGGTGCTGGAGCCCCAGGCCGATGGCTTCCGCAACGTCCAGAAGCGGGCCTTTGCGGTGCGGGCCGAGGAACTGTTGATCGACCGGGCCCAGCTGCTCAGCCTCAGCGCCCCCGAGCTCACGGTGCTGGTGGGGGGCCTGCGGGTGCTGGGCGCCAATGCGGGCGGATCCAGCCATGGCGTCTTCACCCACCGGGTCGGCACCCTCAGCAACGACTTCTTCGTGAACCTGCTCGATACGGCCACGGTCTGGACCCCCAGCCCCGAGGCCGCAGGCAGCAGCCTCCCCGACCACTTCGAAGGCCGCGACCGCGCCACCGGTGCGCTGCGCTGGACCGCCACCCGGGTGGACCTGGTGTTCGGCTCCAATGCCCAGCTGCGGGCCATCGCCGAGGTCTACGCCCAGGCCGATGGCGCTGCCCGCTTCGCGGCCGACTTCGTGGCGGCCTGGACCAAGGTGATGGAGCTCGGTTGTTTCAACCTCCGCTCGCCAGCCTGATCCGCTCGCTCACAAACGCCACCACCGCGTCGATCACGGCGTCCTGCTCCACGTCGCGGAACAGCTCATGGCCGCTGCGCTCGAACCAGGCCGTGCGCACCCGGCTGCTGGGGCTGCCGATCTCGGCGGCCAGCAGGTTCGCCGCCGCGGGCGCCACCACCCGGTCGGCCGTGCTGTGCAGGATCAGGGCCGGCTGCTTCACCTCGGGGAGTCGCCGCCGGGCCACCCCAATCAGCTCCAGGAAGGAGAGCAGGGCATCCATCGGCACCCAGGGATAGCTGGGGTCACTGGCGGCCAGGGCCGCATCGACGTAATCCTTCGGCAGGGGCCAGCGGCGCAGCAGCCGGCCCAGCAGCGGCACCAGCCCCCCCAGCGGCCGCCCCGGAGCCAGGGGAGAACCCAGCTGCAGTGGTGTGGCCACCAGCACCAGGCTGTCGATCGCCCCGGGCTGCTCGGCCGCCAGCAGCAGCGCCAGCAGGGCCCCCATGCTGTGGCCCACCACGATCACGCTGCCGTTTTCGGCGCCAGCCCCAGCCCCAAGCGCGGCCCGCAGGGTCGCCAGGGCGCTGGTGGCATCCGCGAGCCAGTCGGCCCAGATGATGCCGGCCAGGCCCTGGGGCGACGCCTCCCCGTGACCCCGCAGGCGTGGGACGGCCAGGGGCAGCCCGAGCGGCCGCAGGGCCGGCTCCAGGCTGGTGAAGGTGCTGGGTCCGCCGCTGAAGCCATGCAGCAGCAGCACGCCGAGGGGGGATTGTCCTGCCGTGATCGGGCTCATCGTTCCAGGCCTAGGGCAGTGCCACACTGGCGTTCTGCTGGTGTCCCCCATGGCCGAGACGAACTCCGACCCCTCCCTCAGATCGCGTCTGATCAGTGCCCTGGTGGTGCTTGGCGTGCTGGCGGGCCTGGCCGTGGTGGTGTGGTCCACCGTTGTGATGCTCGACCTCAAGCACCTCAACACCTCCGGCTTCACGCTGCCCTGAGCCCCACCACTCCCTAAGTTGCCCCCACCAATCGCTTGTCAGGGAGCCAGAGCCCCATGGATGTGTTTGAGGCCATCGTCAGCCGGCGCTCCGTCAAGCAGTTCGATCCCAGCCACCGGCTGACGCCTGCGGAGGAGCGCCGCCTGCTGGAGGCCACCATCCAGGCCCCCACCAGCTTCAACATTCAGCACTGGCGCTTTGTGATCCTGCGGGATCCCGAGCTGCGCGCCCGCATCCGCACCGAGCTGGGCAACGACCAGGCCCAGATCACTGACGCCTCCCTGCTGGTGCTGTTCACGGCCGACACCAGGGCCTTTGCCAAGAACCCCGAGCGCTACTGGGTCAATGCGCCCCAGGAGGTGGCTGAGCTGCTGGTGGGCTGGATGGGCCCCTTCCACGCAGGCCGCGAGTGGCTGCAGCGCGATGAGGCCCAGCGCTCGATCGGCATGGCGATGCAGACCATGATGCTGGCCGCCACCGGCATGGGCTATCAGAGCTGCCCGATGATCGGCTTTGAGATCGAACAGCTGGCCCAGCTGATCCAGCTGCCTTCCGACCATGTGATGGGTCCGCTGGTGGCCATCGGCAAGGGCACCAAGGAGCCCTGGCCCAAGCCCGGTCAGGTGCCTCTGGAAGAGCTGGTGGTGGAGAACCACTTCTGATCCATGCTGGGCTTGATTCGATGGGCACGGCCGCGATGATGCAGCAGCTGAAGCAACGGCTGGAGTCGTTGCGGTTGGTGGCCAGCCTCGGTCAGTTCCTCAACCATCCAGGCGAGCTCGACAACGTGTTCGCCATTGCCCGCCATCTGCAGGGCAGTCCCCTCGCCACCCAGATGCAGCGCCATCTGCTGGAGCACCCGGGGATGGCCGCCCTGGTGGAAGCCGGCTGGCGGCCATCCCCGGTGGATCTCGATCAGCTGCTGGCACTGCCCGCAGGCAGCCTGGGCCATGCCTACGCCCAGCACCTGCGCGGCCAGGGTCTGACGGCGGAGAGCCTGATCGATCCCACGCCGATCACCTCGCCGCAGCAGTACCTCACCCACCGGCTGCGCGAGACCCACGACATCGTGCACGTGCTCACCGGGTTCGGCGTGGACGGGCCCGGGGAACTGGGCCTGCAGGCCTTCAACCTGGCCCAGGTGCGCTCCCCCCTGGCAGTGATGCTGATCTTCGGCGGTCTGCTCAATGTGCTCCAGGAGGATGAGCCGCTTGAGCCCCTGCTGCGGGCCCTCAGCCACGGTTTTTCGATGGGCCTGGCCGCCAGCCTGGTGGTGGCCGCCAAACTGGAGGAGGGCTGGGAGCGGCCCCTGCTGGCCTGGCGCCAGGAGCTCGGACTGCCGGCGGCCGGTGCCTGAGATGGTCAGGCCAGCGCCCGTGTATGCCGCGATCCCTCCAAGCGTCGCCCCGGCGACAGCCCCCCAGCCGCCGGGGCGATGAACTGGGTGGCCCCGCCGTACCCCCACCATGGCCGTGCTGCTCTGGGCTCAGCGCCGCCAGATCGGCTGCTGTCTGTTGTTGCAGGCCGCCTTCCTCGGCACGGGGATGGCCCTGGAGGGCCGGCTCAGCCCGGCGCTGCCCCCCTGCGCTCCGCCCCTGGCGAGAAGCGCTGAATGATTCGACTCGCCCCGGGGTCGCTCGTGTCCCGCCGGCTGCAGGAGCGGCCGGGCGAGCTTCCCGGGCCCCTGTTCGTGCACGGCGGCCAGCCGCCCACCAGCCTCTCGGCCCTGCTGTTCACACCCGATGGGGCCGTGGAGCAGCGCCTCAACAACCTCGACGATCTCGATGCCCTGCTGGCCACGGGCATGCCCTGCTGGTTGCGCCTGCAGGGCCAGGCCGATGCGGCGCTCGTGAGCGAGGTGCTGGCACGGGTGGGCGTTCCTGAACTGCTGCACGCCCCCTTGATCGACACGCCCCAGCGCACCCGCCTCGATGCCGTGGAGGACGTGGTGCTGGTGGTGATGCACCGCCTCAGCTTTTCGCGAACGCCGGCGCGGCTGATCTCCGAGCAGGTGGGTCTGCTGCTGCTGCCCAACCTGCTGCTGAGCCTCGAGGAAGCCCCCAAGCCGGAGGCCTTTCCCCGCCTCAGCCGTTGGCTGCTGGGTCTGAGGCCGCCGCCCGGCCAGGAGGATCTCGATGATCTGCTGCACTTCCTGATCGATGAGCTGCTCGATGAGCTCTTCCCGATGCTGGAGGAACTGGCCGATCTGCTGGATGGCATGGAGGAGGCAGCCCTGCGCAACCCCAGGCCGAGCCTGCTGAACCGCACCTACCAGGTGCGCGCCACCCTGAGGCAGATCCGCAGCCAGGTGTGGCCCCTGAGGCCCCAGATCATGATCCTGCTGCGCCAGAACCATCGCCTGCTCGGCGGCGAGGCGCTGAGAGGTTTCCGGGATATGGATCAGCAGGTGGCGCTGATCTTTGAACATGTGGAGTTATTGCGGCACCAGTGCGATGCCGTGACCGATGCCTACATGGCCAGCATGGGAAGTCGCATGAACCAGGTGATGAAGACACTCACCATCGTGTCGACCATCTTTGCCCCGCTCACTTTCGTGGCGGGCATCTACGGCATGAACTTCGTGCGGATGCCCGAACTCAAGTGGAGCTTCGGCTATCCCCTGGCCCTGGCCTTCATGGCCCTGATTGCCATGCTGCAGAGCTACTGGTTATGGCGGCGCGGCTGGTTCGACGACTGGACAGCCCAGCGCGGTTGGCCGTCCCAGCGTGGGGGATCGGACCGCGGCGGGCGCTTGGGTCGGTAGAGACCCACTCCCATCTGGCTTCTGCGCACCTAGATCTGGCTTGTGCCGAGCTTTTCGACCAGGTCAATGTCGTTCTGCTTGTACAGACTTGCCTCTGCATCAATGAGGATGGCTGCCAAAGCCCCATAGGCTTCGGTCCATGCGGCCATCACTTCATCAGTGGCGGCATCACCCAGAACCTCTTTCATGGCCTGGAGCAGTTTTTCTCCAATCAGGGGGTACTGTTCGGGCAAGATCCGGCAGGCAACATGCCTGTGGGCGATGGCGTCAACCGCTTTGGCAAGTTCATCAAGTCGATCGATATGGGTTGCATAAGCATAGACAGATGAAGCCAGTTTCTTGGCCTGCCCGTTGCCATGGGCATCAATCATCCAGGTGCTCTCAAATCCCAGCTTGTAGTCAGGCCGCTCTGAAAAGGCGATTTCATACATGCGAGAGGTGATCTTCTCGCCGTGCTCCTTCACCACCGGAGCAGTGGCCTTGACAATGTCGATCGTCTTCTGAGAGATCCCTATCGTCATGTTCAATGCGTTGGTAATAGCTCACCCTACGCCGAAGCTTCTGGCTAGGGACTGAAGAGTGATCAAAGCGCTGTGCGCAGACCAAGACGCCGGTGACCAATCGAGGCCCTCCCGCTCAGTCGCAGGCTGCCTGGGACACCACACTGCGCTGACGATCCCGCCCCGCTCTCTGCGCAGAGGCCCATCAGGTGCAGGCCCTGCTGGATCCGCTGGATCAGCCGAACCTCCTGACGATGCTGTTGGTTGACGGCGATGGCGTGGGCGTCTTTTGCTCCTGCAGGATCGAGATCGCCCCAGTGCAGTGGTCGAAGCGATCGCGCTGCACGGGCCCCCAGACTCCTGGGCCGTGACCTCCCGCAGCCGCCGCTGTGCTCCCCCATCCCCAGGAATCCCCCTTCAGCGCGCTGCCGCCGCTGCTGCTGAGCCGGCTGCTGCCCACGCCGCCCGCCCCCGGGCAGGGGCTGCGGCTCGCTCTCTGGCAGGGGGAGGGGACGGCGGGAACCCCAGAAGCGGTGGAGGCAAACCTGCTGCGCCTGGAGCAGGTGGCCGCCGAGGCCGCCACCTGGGGCACCCAGTTGCTGGCCTTCCCCGAGCTGTTTCTCAGCGGCTATGCCAGCGATCCGGAGCGGGTGCGCCGGCTGGCGGAGCCGGTGGATGGTCCCAGCCTGGAGCGGGTGGCGGCCTGCGCCCGCCGCCACGGCCTGGCCATGGCCTGCCCCTACGCCGAGCGGGCCCTGGTGGGCGGCCAGGTGCGCTTCTACGACGCCATCGCCCTGGTGGCCGCCGACGGCAGCCTGCTCAAGAACTACCGCAAGACCCACCTCTGGGGTCCGGATGAACGGCTGTTCTGGAGCGAGGGCTACAGGCTGGCCGAGGAGGGCGAGCCCTTCACCGTGCACGCCGTCAACGGTGTCGGCGTGGGCCTGCTCAACTGCTACGAGGCCGAGTTCCCGGAGCTCACGCGCCTGCTGGCCCTGGCCGGCGCCAGCCTGGTGCTGATCCCCACCGCCGCCGACATCTGGGTGCGCCTCAGCGACGGCCGCCGCACCGAACACCCCTACCCCGATGTGTCGCGCAACCTGCTGCCGGCCCATGCCTTCGAGAACGGCTGCTTTGTGGCCTACGCCAACCGCTGCGGCCATGAGCTGGTGGAGGGGGAGCCGTGGGCCCATTACCTGGGCAACAGCGTCATCTGCGGCCCCGATGGCGCCCTGCTGCTGGCCGCCCAGAACCGCCCCACCCTGCTGCTCGCCGACCTGATCCCCGCTGAGTTCCGCGCGCCGCACCCGGAGGGCACCACCTACCGGGCCGACCGCCGCCCGGACCTCTACGGCCCGCTGCAGGCCCCCGCCGGCTGACGGACGATCTCGCGCCGCGTGCATACGGTGAGGGCCCTGGCCCCCTCAAGCCGCCCATGGCCCTGCACCTCACCGGCGCCACCAGCCAACGCGATCAGCAGGAGGCCGAGCTGCTGGTGCGGCCACTGCCGCTGGACCTGTTCCCCGCCGAGGGCCAGGAGCCCGCTCTCACCGCCGCCATCCTCACGGAGGAGCTGCTGCTCGATGGCAACAGCAAGCAGAACCTGGCCACCTTCTGCCAGACCTGCGAGGAGCCCGAAGTCCACGCCCTGATGGATCTGGGCCTCGACAAGAACCTGATCGACAAGGACGAATACCCCCAGACCGCCGAACTGGAACGCCGCTGCGTCAGCCTGCTGGCCGACCTCTGGCATGCCCCTGCCGGCGCCACCGGCTGCTCCACCATCGGCAGCAGCGAGGCGGCCATGCTCGGCGGCATGGCGGCCAAGTGGCGCTGGCGGGCGGCGCGGCAGGCGGCGGGTCTGCCGGCCGACAAGCCCAACATGGTGTGCGGCAGCGTGCAGATCTGCTGGCACAAGTTCGCCCGTTACTGGGACATCGAGCTGCGCGAGATCACCATGACGCCGGGCCGTCTCTGCATCACACCAGCGGATGTGCTGGCCCAGGTGGATGAGAACACGATCATGGTGGTGCCCACCCTCGGCGTCACGTATCACGGCCTCTACGAGGATGTGGCGGCCATCAGTGCCGCCCTCGACGACCTCCAGGCCCGCACCGGTCTGGACGTACCGATCCACGTGGACGCCGCCAGCGGCGGCTTTCTGGCCCCGTTCACCGCCCCGGATCTGCCTCCCTGGGACTTCCGCCTCGAACGGGTGAAGTCGATCAATGCCTCGGGCCACAAGTACGGCCTGGCCCCCCTGGGGGTGGGCTGGGTGCTGTGGCGCCAGGCCAGTGATCTGCCCCAGGAGCTGGTCTTCAGCGTGTCCTATCTGGGGGGCGACATGCCCACCTTTCAGATCAACTTCTCGCGGCCGGCCGGCCAGGTGATCGCCCAGTACTACACCTTCGTGCGCCTGGGCCGGGAGGGCTACCGCCTCACCCATGGCGTGGCCTACCAGGTGGCCCGCTATCTCGCCGCCGAGCTGGCCAGGCTGGCGCTGTTCTCGGTGCTGCACGACGGCGACCCCGCCAAGGGGATCCCGGCCGTGGTGTGGCAGCTGCAGCCGGGCACTGATCCGGGCTTCAGCCTCTACGACCTCGCCGACCGCCTGCGCAGCAGGGGCTGGCAGGTGCCCGCCTACCCCTTCACCGGCGCCCTCGCCAGCCAGGCCTTCCAGCGGATCATGGTGCGGCGCGGCTTCAGCCGCGACATGGCCGATCTGCTGCTGCAGGACATCCGCCAGGCGATCGACCACTTCGAGCAGCACCCGATCAGCGTGCCCCTCTCGGCTGCCGAGGCGGCCTCCTACAACCATCTCTAGGTCGTGTCTGGCCGCGGATCAGTCGCCGGCGTGGTAGCTGCTGCGCACCAGCGGCCCGCTGCGCACCTGGACGAAGCCCAGCTCCCGGGCCAGGGCACCGAGGCGCTCGAACGCGTCCGGGGTCCAGTAGCGCGCCACCGGCAGGTGGGCCAGGGAGGGGCGCAGGTACTGGCCCAGGGTGAGGCGCTGGCAGTCGACTGCCCGCAGATCGCGCAGAGTCTCCACCACCTCCTGCTCGCTCTCCCCCAGCCCCAGCATCAGGCCGCTCTTGGTGGGGATGGCGGGGGCCAGCTCCCGGGCTGCGGCCAGCAGTCCCAGGGAGCGGCGGTAGGTGGCGCCGCGGCGCACCTCCCCCTGCAGCCGCTCCACGGTTTCGAGGTTGTGGTTGAAGCACACTGGCGCTGCCGCCAGCACCGTGGCCAGCCGCAGGCGCTGGGCGGCCAGGGCCGCCTCGGGATCGGCCACCCCGCCCCAGAAGTCCGGAGTGAGCACCTCCAGGGCCACGCTGGGGCTGCGGCGCCGGATCGCGGCCATGGTGGCGGTGAACAGGCTGGCGCCGTGGTCGGCCAGATCGTCCCTGGCCACGGCGGTGAGCACCACATAGCGCAGCTGCAGCGTGGCCACGGCCTCCGCCACCCGCTCGGCCTCGGCCCCGTCCACGGGCAGCGGCGCCCGGCCTTTGTCCACCTGGCAGAAGGCGCAGCTGCGGGTGCAGATCGGACCGCCCAGCAGGAAGGTGGCCGTGCCGGCGGCATAGCACTCGCCCCGGTTGGGGCAGCGGCCCTCCTCACAGATGGTGTGCAGCCGCTGCTGCTTCACCACCCCCTGCACCGATTCCAGGGCGGAGGCCTCGCCGATCGGTCGCCGCAGCCAGGCGGGCAGCCGTTCGGCCGGGGCGATGCTGCTGTAACGGCTGGAGGTCTGGCTCATGGCTGCTGGTTCATTCCATCCGCCGCCGCCCCTCGAAGGCCCGGGCCAGGGTCACCTCGTCGGCGTACTCCAGCTCACTGCCCACGGGCAGGCCGTAGGCGATGCGGCTCACGGTGGTGAAGGGTTTGAGCAGTCTGGCCAGGTAGAGGCTGGTGGTGTCTCCCTCCACGCTGGGGGTGAGGGCCAGGATCAGCTCCTCGATGCCCTCATCGGCCACCCGCTGCACCAGCGGTCCGATCTGCAGCAGCTCCGGGCCGATCCCGTCCATCGGCGAGATCAGGCCGCCCAGCACGTGATAGCTGCCCCGGAACTCCCTGGTGCGCTCCATGGCCAGCAGGTCGCGGGAGTCGGCCACCACGCAGAGCTGGCCATTGCGGCGCTCCTCATTGCGGCAGATCTCACACAGGGGCTCAGCCGAGAGGTGAAAGCACCGCTGGCACTGGCCCACCTGGCTGCGGGCCGCCAGCAGGGCCTCGGCGAAGCTGCGGATCTGCTCCTCCGGCTGGCGCAGCAGGTGCAGGGCCAGCCGCTGGGCCGTGCGGGGGCCGATGCCGGGCAGCCGCTCGAACTGGTCGATCAGCCGGGCCAACGGGCGCGTGAAGCCGCTCAGCGAACCGCCGCAGGTGGGCTGAATGTAGGCGGGCCGGCGCTCGCAGCAGAATGGCGCCATCGGTCCCCCTCTCCCTGCCATGACCAGCCCCTCCGCCCTGCTGCCTCGGCCCCTTGTGCGGGGGGCTCTGGCCCTGCTGCTGGCCGTGGCGCTGGTGGGCTGCAGTGCCGCTTCAGCGGGGCTGAACCGCTTCCAGAACCCAGACGGCCGCTTTGCCTTCCTCTATCCCACCGGCTGGGTGCGGGTGCAGGTGAGCGGTGGCCCCCAGGTGGTGTTTCACGACCTGATCAACAGTGACGAGACCCTCAGCCTGGTGATCTCCGAGGTGACCCCCGAGAGCGACCTCACCAGCCTGGGCAGTGCGGTGGCCGTGGGGGAGCAGCTGCGCCGGGCCGTGATCGCCACCGAGGGCAGTGGCCGCCAGGCGGAGCTGCTCCAGGCCGATGAGCGCCAGCAGGACGGCCGCACCTTCTACGACCTCGAGTACGCGGTGCACCTCGACGACCGCGATCGCCACGAGTTCGCCACGGTGGTGGTGGACCGGGGGCGCCTGTACACCTTCGCGGCCAGCACCAATGAGGCGCGCTGGGACAAGGTGAACGAGCTGTTCCACCAGGTGGTGACCTCCTTCACGCTGCTGGTCTGAGCCGGAACGGCGGGAGCCGGCCAGGGACACGGCGATGGCGGCTGCTGCTGTGGTGGTGGTGGGGGGCGGCCTCTGCGGCGGGCTGGTGGCCCTGGAGCTGGCGGCGCTGGGACTGGAGGTGGTGCTGGTGGAGGGGGCTGGGCCCGCCGCCACAGAGCTGAGCTACGGCCTGATGCCCCTGCCGGCCGCCCTGCCCTGGCTGCGGCTGCAACTCCGCCATGGCCCCCTGGGGCTGCGCTGCCGCTGGCTGCGGCTGCACAGCGCGGCCGAACCCGCAGCTTCCGTTCCCTGGCTGGATCGCCTGCCCCTGCCCGCCGCCCAGGTGGAGGCGCCGCTGTTCCTGGCCGCCCTGCCCGCCGCCCTGGCCGCCGCTGGGGTGCGGGTGCTGCCGGCTCAGGTGCGGGGCCCGCTGCAGCGCGGCCCGGGCGGCTGGCGGCTGGTGTTGGAGCCGGCCCCGGCTGCTGGTGGTGGCGCCAGCGGCTCAGCTGCGGATCCTGGGCTGGAGGCCGCCCAGGTGGTGCTGGCCGCCGGTGCCGGCTGCCGCCAGCTCTGGCCTGCCCTGGAACCAGGCCTGCAGACCAGCTGGGCGGGGGTGCTGGAGCTCGCCGAAGCCCCGCCCCGGGGCCTCTGCTGGCCGGCTGAACTGACCCTGCCGCGGCGGTTTCAGCGGCCTGCCCTGGAACGCCAGACCCTCGCCCCAGGGCCACTGGCCTGGGTGGTGGATGCCGGCCTGGTGCCGAGCGCGGATCGCTGGCTGGCCGGCCAGATCAGCCTGGTGGGTGCGGAAGCTGCGGTGGGTGCGCAGGCGCCCGATACGCCGCAGCCGGATCCGGCGGCGATGGAGGAGCGCCTGCGCCAGGGGCTGAGCGGCCTGAGCCCTGCCCTGGCTGGGGCCCCCGCCCGCTACCGCCAGGTGCCTGTCACCTTCTCCCCTACGGCCATGCCGCTGGTGGGCCCGGTGGGCGGGGCGCCGGGGCTGTGGGTGTTGAGCGGCTTCTCGGCGGCCTTCAGCCAGGTGCCCCAGCAGGCGCTGCGCCTGGCCCAGGCCATCGCTACTGCCGCGGCCGATCCGGTTCAGTAACGGAGTGAGCCTCAGTCAGCGGGGCAAACCTCAGTACACGTAGTTGTTGTCGAAGCTGCCGTCGCCTTCGCCGGCCGGTCTGGGCCAGTCGGCCTCCCAGTAGCTGATGCCATCGAGCATGAAGGGCCGTCCCCCCAGGCGCTCTGTCTTGAGTTCGGTGCTGCCCATGGCGGTGATCAGGCCCCCCAGTTCCATCGGCCCCAGGTTGGTCTTCACGTCGTTGCCACCGGCGGCGAGCAGCATCGGCAGCCGCACCAGGTTTTCAGGCCGGGTGAGCTTGCGGAACAGGGCCTTGAGGGCCAGTTGCTGTCGCTCGATGCGGCCGATGTCGCCCCACTCGTCATGGCGGAAGCGCAGGAAGCCCTCCAGGTCGTTGCCCCTGAGCAGCTGGGGTCCGGGCTGGAGATCGATCGAGAGCCCCTGGCTTCTGTCTGTGTAGCGCATCCGCTTGGGCACATCCACGTCGATGCCGCCGAGGGCGTCGGAGATGCGGCTGATCGCGTTCAGATTCACCACCACGTGGTGGGTGATCGGGCGCCCCATCTTGAAGGAGAGCTCCCTCTCCAGCAGCTCGGTGCCCCCCAGTGCGTAGAGGGCATTGACCTTCGTGGGGCGGTAGCCCTCTGGATCGATGTAGGTGTCGCGGGGCACCTGGGTGATGCTGGTGATGCCGCCATTGATGCGCAGCGTGGCGATCACATCGGTGTTGGCGCCGCTGGCATCGGTGCCCAGCACGAGGATGTTCTGGTCGCCGATGCCGCTCCAGGCGGCAAAGGGGTTGGTGATGCGGGGGTTCTCCGGCAACGAGGTGCCGCTCAACCAGTCGGCCAGCGGCATGGACGCCAGCAGCCCGCCCCCCAGCCCGATCAGCATGGCCAGCAGCACCGGCCCACGCCGTCGCCGCTGTCGAGGCTGCTGATGGGGGGCCCGCCGGGCCTCGCTGGTCTTCATGGAGAAACGCTATTGCACAGCGGCGTGGGGCACGGTTGCCGCTGAGCCGGTTGGACGGGCAGCCCCTCTGGCGGCTTAGGCCCTAAGCATCTCGTCGAGCTGTTCATCGCGGCGCAGGCCGGCCTGCACCCGCCAGAGGTTGGCGTAGACCCCGCCGGCGCGGATCAGTTGGTCATGGCGCCCGCTCTCCACGATCCGGCCCTGGTCCATCACCACGATCCGATCGGCATGGCGCACGGTGGAGAGACGGTGGGCGATCACCAGGGTGGTGCGCTCCGCGGTGAGTTGCTCCAGGGAGCGCTGGATGGCGGCCTCGGTCTCGTTGTCCACGGCGGCGGTGGCCTCATCGAGCACCAGCACCGGCGGGTCCTTGAGGATGGCGCGGGCCAGGGCGATGCGCTGGCGCTGGCCGCCGGAGAGGCGTTGGCCGCGCTCCCCCACCACCGTGGCGTAGCCCTGGGGCAGGGCCCGGATGAAGGCGTCGGCTTCGGCGCGGCGGGCGGCGGCCTCGATGGCCGCGGGGCTGGCCTCGAAACTGCCGTAGGCGATGTTCTCGGCCACCGTGCCGTGGAACAGGAACACCTCCTGGCTCACCAGGCCGATGGCCTGGCGCAGGTCATCGAGCCGCAGCGTGCGGATCGGAATCCCATCCAGACGGATCTCACCGGCCTGGATCGCGTAGAGCCGCAGCAGCAGCTTCACGATCGTGCTCTTGCCCGATCCGGTGGCCCCCACGATGCCGAGGGTGCTGCCCGCCGGGATTGCCAGATCGAACGCCTGCAGCAGCGGCTCGCGGCCCCCATAGCCGAATTGCACGGCCTCGAAGCGGATCTCACCCCGCACCTGCTCGACGGGCAGGGGGCGCTCACCGGCCGGGATGGTCACCGGGGTGTCGAGCAGGTCGAGCACCCGGTTGGTGGAGGCCATGGCCCGCTGGTAGTCGTCCAGGGTGCGGCCCAGGGTGGTCAGCGGCCAGAGCAGACGCTGGGTGATGAACACCAGAAAGGCATAGGTGCCCGTGGCGATGGCGCCCCGCTCGGCCTGGAGGCCACCGATCACCAGGATGGCGATGAAGGCGAACAGGATGGCGTAGCGGATCAGCGGCACGAAGGCCGCCGAGAGCCCGATCGCCCGACGATTGGCCTGGCGGTAGGCCTGGCTCTGCCGCCGCAGCCGCTCCAGCTCCCAGCCCTCGGCGGTGTAGCTCTTGATCGTGAGCATGCCGCCCAGGTTGGTGCTGAGCTGGCTGGCCAGGTCGCCGGCCTGCTGCCGTACGGCGGCATAGCGCGGGGCCAGCCGCTTCTGGAACCGCAGCGACCCCCACAGGATCACCGGGATCGGCAGGAACGACAGCCCCGCCACCGTGGGCGAGAGCACGGCCATGGCGCCGCCGACGGCCAGCACGGTGGTGAGCAGCTGCAGGATCTCGTTGGCGCCGTGGTCGAGGAAGCGCTCCAGCTGGTTGATGTCGTCGTTGAGCACGGCCATCAGCCGGCCGCTGCTGCTGGTTTCGAAGTAGGCCATCTCCAGCTGCTGAAGATGGTCGTAGGCCTCGAGGCGCAGCTCGTGCTGCACGGTCTGGGCCAGGTTGCGCCAGAGCACGCCGTAGAGGTATTCGAACAGCGACTCAGCGCTCCAGATCAGAAAGGAGAGCAGCGCCAGCACACCCAGCTGGCCGGCCACGCTGCTCACCCCGAAGCTGCTCAGCCAGGCGGTGTCCTGCCGCACCACCACATCCACCGCCAGGCCGATCAGCACCGGCGGCGCCAGATCGAACAGCTTGTTGAGCACCGAGCAGGCCGCGGCCAGCCTCACCAGACGCCGGTGGGGCCCAAGGGCTGCCAGCAGGCGCCGCAGGGCCGAGGGCTGAGCCTGGGGATGGGCCGTGGCGGCGGCAGGAAACGGGGCAGCGGGCGGTGGCGCCATGGCAGAGGAAAGGGCTGGGCATGCAGGCCCCACTCTCCCCTTCCGGGATCACCAGCGGTTGCCGCCGCCCCCATAGCCGCCGCCCCCATCGCGGTTGCCGCCGCCGTAGCCGCCGCGCCCGCCACCGCCGCCCTCCCGGGGGGTGGCCTTGTTGACCCGGATCATCCGCCCCATCCACTCCACGTTCTGGAGATCGTCGATGGCCTTCTGCTCATCGTCGTCGCTGGCGAGTTCCACAAAGGCGAAGCCGCGCTTGCGCCCGGTTTCTCGATCGAGCGGCAGGCTGCACTGACGCACCTCCCCGTACTGGCCGAAGAGATCGAGCAGGTCCTCGCGTTCAGCCTGGAAGGAGAGGTTGCCAACGTAAATGGTCATGAATGAAGCAGAACCTGGAACGAAGTCCTGTGAACGGAAAGAATGAGTGCTGGCCCCGCCGTGGCGAACCGGCGCAGCACCATTGCGGTGCCAACAGGAATGGAACCCAATTTAGGGGGCGAAGCAGCGCACAAGCCTCTGCTGTCCGGCAGAAGGTATCCCTGGCCACCCGTCGCTGACGGGGGGCGGCGGCGGCCGGGGCGAGCGTAAAGAAGCCTGAAGCAGTTCCCGAAAAGACTCTGAAGAAGCTGCGCTGCTCCCGGTCGCTGGGGCATTGTCAGCAAATCGTGATCTGATCAGGTGGATGCCATGACGGCCCCCGTTCCCTGGAGCCTGGCCTGGAGCGAAGACGGCGAGCTGGCACCCCAGGATCGCTTCGATCTGCTTCAGAGCCTGGTGCAGACCGAGAGCCAGGACGTGCAGCCCTCCCTGATCGCGGCTGTGGAGGTGATGGAGCTGACCGAGGTCAGCGGCAGCCACTGCACCAGTGTCACCAGGCTCTGGGCCTGAGCCCAGGGGCTGGACTCAGCCCCGGAAGCGGGAGATCTGCAGGGGTTTGTTGAGCACCCGCAGCTCCCGCAGGCTCGCGAAGATGTCTTCGGGCATGCCCTTCGGCAGATCGATGATGCTGTGGGCATCGAAGATCTGAATCCGGCCGATCGCCTTGCCCTGCAGACCGGTCTCGTTGGCGATCGCGCCCACCAGGTTGCCCGGCTTGATGCGGTCGCGCCAGCCGAGTTCCACCCGGAAGCGGTCCATGTCGGCTTCCGGTGCCCCCAGGGAGCGCTCGGGGCGTCCGCCGCGACGCAGCTCTCGGCCACCGTCGCGACCCCCATCACGGAAGTCGCGACCCCCGTCGCGGCCGTCGCGGCGGGCCGGGCCCTGGGGCCGCACCTGGGTGAAGTCGTCGTTGCCCTGCAGCAGCAGGGGTTTGCCCGCCAGACCCAGCTCCAGGGCGGCCAGGGCCAGCTGGTCCGGGCTGCAGCCCTGCTCCTGAGCCACCCGCTGCAGGATCTCGCCCAGCAGGGCCCGTTCGTCGGCGCTGACGGCGCTCTGCTGCAGGGCGCCGGTGAGGCGCTGGCGCAGGCGATCGAGACGGCTCTGGTTGATCGTGGCGTTGTTGGGCACCTCCATGGGCTCGATCGGCTTGCCCACCGCCCGCTCCAGTCCACCCAGGAAGCGCCGCTCCCGGGGGGTGAGGAAGAGGATCGCGTCGCCCTTGCGGCCCGCCCGGCCGGTGCGGCCGATGCGGTGCACGTAGGCCTCGCCGTCAAAGGGGATGTCGTAGTTGATCACCAGGGCGATCCGCTCCACGTCCAGGCCTCGCGCGGCCACGTCGGTGGCCACGAGCACGTTCACCTGGCCGGTCTTGAGCCGCTCGATCGTGCGCTCCCGCTGGGCCTGGGGCACGTCGCCGTTGAGCACGGCCACGTCGTAGCCGTGGGCCTCCAGCGATTCGGCCACGTTGAGGGTGATCGCCTTGGTGCGGGCGAAAATGATCACCCCCTCGCTGGTCTCGCTCTCGAGCACCCGCTCCAGGGCGGCGAGCTTGAGCGGGGCCTGAACGGTGAGGTAACGCTGACGGATCCGACTCGCGTCGGCGGCCCGCGTCTTGATCGTGATTTCGGCGGGGCTGTTCAGATACTGCTGCGAGATCCGGCGGATCTCGGCGGGCATGGTGGCCGAGAAGAGCACCACCTGGCGCTGTTCGGGCAGCTGGCCCAGCACCCACTCCACGTCGTCGATGAAGCCCATGCGCAGCATCTCATCGGCCTCGTCGAGCACCAGGGCCCGCAGTTCCGAGAGGTCCAGGGTTCCCTGGCGCATGTGGTCCATCACCCGGCCGGGGGTGCCCACCACGATCTGGGCACCGCGGCGCAGATGGTGGATCTGGTCGCGGAAGTCGGCGCCGCCATAGACGGCCACCGTGCGCACCTGGGGCAGATGGGAGGCGTAGCTGCTGAAGGACTCAGCCACCTGGATGGCCAGTTCCCGGGTGGGAGCCAGCACCAGCACCTGGGGCTTGCGCTGCTCGGGGTCCAGGCCGGCCAGCATCGGCAGGGCGAAGGCCGCCGTCTTGCCGGTGCCGGTCTGGGCCTGGCCCACCAGGTCGCGCCCCAGCATCAGTTCGGGGATCGCCGCCGACTGAATCGGCGAGGGCTCGCTGTAGCCCACGGCCTCCAGGGCCTGCAGCAGCTCCGGGCCGAAGCCGAAGTGGGCGAAGCCACTGGCCGGACCCGGCTGGTCGCCGCCGGCGGTCTCTGGGCCGTGGCCGGTGCTGCCAGCCGTGGAGGTCGCTGTCGCAGCAGTGTCTGCAGCACCACTCCCCTGAGTGGTCAGTTCCTGAACAGCAGCCGTCTCGTGGGCGGCTGACTGGAGGCCAGGAGTCGATGTCTGGGTGGGTACCGCCGTGCCGGACACGTTCTCGCTGGGAATGATCGGAGCTGCAGCTGCGGCGTCAGGGGCCGGCTCACGGGAGCCGCTGGCGTCTGCCGAGGGGTCTGCCGCTGTGGCCGCAGGGGCCGTCGTGTCGTCGATCTGGACGCTCTGGGGAGTGAGGGAAATGGTGTCGCTGGGGGTGGTGGTGGGGTCGGGGCACACGACGCTGGTGCCGCTGAACGATTCAGTCACGGAAGTCAATCGAACCTGTCCAGGCCAGGGCCTGGTGGAATCCTTCTTCGCAGGACGGCAGATGCCCAGATGGAGGGAACCGCTGGACCATCAAGGGGGTGTCGTCGCTGTGGGCTCCCGCCGGTCGATGACATGCACGACGCTGAGGCGATGGGCTGAGGAGCCGTTGACCTTGCTGCCGTTGAGATTGCGCCAAGGGGCGCGGATCTCCTTGAAATCCTTGAGTTCTTGAAAATCCTTAGAACTGCCTTGCCCTTGAGAAAAGGGTGAAATCAAACTTTATCACCCTCTGGTGTGATCAGCTCCGCCCGCTGTCTGGCCCGGGTGAGGGCGGTGTACAGCAAGCGGTCGCTGGGGCGACCCGTGTCCGGCATCAGGATCCACACCTCCTCGGCTTCACTGCCCTGGGCCTTGTGCACCGTGAGGGCCAGGGCAGGCTGCCGTGCAGGCAGTTGGGCGGGATGGAGCCAGAGATGCTCTCCGCCTCCCACGCCGAACAGCAGACGTGGCTCCTGCCCCGCTGCCGGCCGCGTGAGGATCCCCACATCGCCGTTGGCCAGGCCCAGCTCGGGCAGGTTCTGCTGGCAGAGCACCGGCGTTCCGAGCGGCCACTGCTGCACGGGTTGCTCCAGGCGCTCCCCCAGCAGGGCCCGATGGATCGCCTCCACCCCCCAGCGACCGCGGCGCACGGGCGTGAGCACCAGCAGGGCATCGAGCTGGGCCAGCAGCCGCGCCTCAGCCTGCTGGTCGCCGGGCCTGGTGCTGTCGCAGAGCCGGCGCAGCTCCTGCTGCTGCCGCTGCAGCCGCTCCAGCAGTTCCCCCGGCAACCGCCGCGGAGAGGTCTGCCGCCAGGCCAGGTTGGCCCCGGGCTGCAGCTGGCGCAGCTGGGGGATCAGATGACGCCAGTCGCCTGATCCCTGCGCCGCCGCGTCCACCGGCTTGGGGCCAGGGCTGGGTCGCAGGCTGGCCGCCAGCTCGGCGATGGCGCCGCCGTTGCGGTACGTGGTGCGCAGCTCCACGGCCGCGGGCCCCAGGGCCTGCCGCCTGTCGGCACGCTGCAGCTCCAGCAGCACCGGCCCGGGCCCCACCGGCGGCAGCTGGGCGCCATCCCCCACCAGCACCAGGCTGGCCTGGGCCGGCAACGCCTCCAGCACCGCCTGCATCAGGGCCAGGTCGAGCATCGACACCTCATCGATCACCAGCAGATCCAGCTCCAGGGGGTGCTGGCGGTTGCGTCCGAAGCGCTCCCCCTGGCTCTCCAGCAGGCGGTGCACCGTGGTGCAGGGCACCGCCTCGCTGGGGGCCAGGTTGGCCCGCAGCCGGGCCGCGGCCTTGCCGGTGGGTGCCGCCAGATGCATGCGGGCGCCGCCGTTCCGCTCGCGCACGGCCTCGAGCATCCCGGCCACGGTGCTGGTCTTGCCGGTGCCTGGGCCGCCTTCCAGCAGCACGAGCCGGTGATTCAGCACGGCCGCCAACGCCCGCTGCTGATCTGAGTCGAGCCTGGCCAGGGCCGGAACCGGCCCAGCCTCCGCCAGGGCGGAGGGCTGCCCGGCCCGCTGGATCAGGGCCTCCAGCACCTGCTGGCGCTGGGCGTGCCAACGCCGCCACAACAGCCGCTCGCCCTCCAGCACCAGGGGGCCCCAGGGGTCGCTGGCCAGGGGTGAGGCCGCCACGGCCCGGCGCTGCTCGGGATCGGCCAGCAGCAGCTCCAGCTGACCCTCCGCCAGGGCGCCGGTGAGGGCCGCGATCACGGTGTCCAGGGCCGGATCGCCCTCGACGCCATGCAGCCGCGGCAGGGCCTCCGCAAGCGAGGCGGCCAGGGCGGCAAGCCAGGCCGGCCGCGGGTCGCCGGAAGGGTCGGGCAGGGTGGCGGGGGAGGGGCTCACGCCGCCCCCTCCAGCACCCGATCCAGGGCCAGCAGGCGCGCCAGGGGCGGACACTCCACCGCCATCCCCGGCAGCAGCTCGGCCTGGGTGGCCTGCTGCCGCGCCCGCTCCGATGGCCCCGGCACGCCACGCAGGAACACGTAGGCATAGCCGCCCAGGTGGCAGGCGGGGTCGTAGCCCGGCAGACGCCAGCGCAGGTAGCGGTGCAGGGCCACCAGATAGAGGTGGGCCTGCAGTGGGTAGTGGTTCGCGGCCATCAGGGCGGCCAGGGCGCCGGGGCCGTAGTGGCGGGGGCCGCAGGCCAGGGGCTGGCCGTCGGCATCCCGCTCGCCCAGCCAGTTGCTCTTCCAGTCGAGCACCCACCAGCGCTCGCCCTGGCGGAACACCAGATCGATCGAACCGGTCAGGAAACCGCGGTCATGCACCTCTAGCAGGGCCAGCCGGTCGGCGTAGTCGGCGCCGCAGGCGCCGCCGGGGTGATCGCGGAATGGCCGGGCCAGGGCTTCGGCCCGCACCAGGCCCAGGGGCAGATCGAAGCCCATCTCGTTCAGCCGCTCCGCCGCGGGCAGCTGGTCCAGCTGGAAGGCCCCGAGCGGGCCACCCAGGGGGCTCAGGCGCAGCTGGTCGAGCCCTGAGAGCGCGTTCTCCAGGTGGCTGGCGGCGATGCTGCTGCGCTGCAGCTCGCGGCCCACCAGCTCGGCCTGCTCGGCAGCGGGTTGCTGGTAGTCGAGCTGCTCGAGGATGCGGTGCAGGCAATCACCCGCCTGGGAGCCGCGGGGGAAGTGCGCCAGGGGGCTCTCGGCTGGCCATGTTGCTTCCGGCTTCCCGGACGGCTCGCCGGCCTCGGAGGCGGCCAGCGGCTCCGGCAGCTCGAGCTCCAGGGCGAGGCCATCGGTTTCGCGGCCCTCCTCCAGGGTCTGGGGCGCGGCGGCGTGGCTGCCCCGGGTCCAGCTGGTGTAGCTGCTGCGGCCCCAGCTGCGATCGAGGCGGTGGCTGGGCACAGGCCCCACGGCCAGCTCAGGGCCCACCGCAGCCGCTGGCGCCACCTGCACGGGTGTGCCCGGACCGGGAAGGTCGCGCAGCCGCATCGGCAGGTTCCGCCGGGCGATCTCCTGGTCGAGGCGCTGGCGCCACTCCTGGTCGGAGGGGTCGGTGTAGGGAGCGTCGTCCAGCCCCGGCGGGGGCTCCTGGCCGAACAGCCAGCTGTGCAGGGGGTTGCCCTGCTGCTCCTTCACCGGACCCCAGGCCAGCAGCAGGCGCCGCCGGGCCCTGGTGCAGGCCACGTAGGCCCGCCGCTCCGCCTCCTGCAGATCCGCTTCGCTGTGCTGCAGCCGGGCCTGGCAGCCCTGGCCCCAGTGGGCGTTCAGGTGCAGGTCGAGCACCGGTGCCGGATGGTGCGGTGGTTGCCAGCGCAGGCCAGGGCCGGTCAGGCGGCGGCTGGGGGCCTTCCACAGGTAAGGGCAGAGCACCACGGGGTATTCGAGGCCCTTGCTGCGGTGGATCGTCACCACCCACACGGCCCCATCCTCCAGGTCGCTGTGGGGCTGGTGCGTCTCGGGGGGATCGGGGTCCGGCTCCAGGCGCCGCTGCCGCAGCCAGTCGGCGGCGGCGGCCGGCCCGAGCCGGTGGCTGTGCAGCTGTTGCTGCACCAGCACGGCGCATTGCTGCAGATCGGCCAGCACCCTGCCGCCCGGGGCGAGCCGGGCCAGGCCCGGGGCGTCGAGCAGCGCGGCCAGCACGCCCATCAGCCCGCGGCGCTGCAGCTGCTCGGCGCCCTCGGCCAGCTCCGCGGCCAGGGCGCTCCACCGCTCCGGGCTGGCCGCGGCCAGCTCCGCCGCACTCCAGCCCAGCAGCGGTGAGGCCGCCAGCAGCCGCAGACGGCGGGGATGGCCGGGGTGGGCGAGGGCATCGAGCAGGCGCTGCAGGGCCGTGGCCGCCGGGCTGGTGAACACATCGCCGTCCATCACCAGCCGGCTGGCGATCCGGCAGCGCTCCAGGGCGGCCCGCAGCTGCTCCGCCTGGCGGTGCGTGTTCACCAGCAGGCAGATGTCCTGGGGCACCTCGCCGCCAGCGATCAGCTCCACCACCACCCGGGCCACCTGGCCGGGCAGGCGCTTCTCCAGCTCCGTGCTGGTCTGGGGGGCCTCGCCGGCACCCTCGCCGCTGCCCAGCCAGAGCAGCTCCAGGCTGGTGGGCGGGCCCTGGGCCCCTGGGGCCGCCTGACCGGGCCGGGGCTCCACCTGGGGCACCTCCAGACCGGAGCGCCGCAGGCCCGGTTCCATCAGGCCGTTCAAGGCCTTGATCAGGGTTGCCGTGGCGCGGTAGTTGGTGGTGAGGGCGCTGACGCCCCCGCTGGTTTCAGCCGCAGCGGCCGCGAGCCTGTAGGTGGCCAGCTCGCCGCCGCGAAAGCGGTAGATCGCCTGCTTGGGATCACCCACCAGCACCAGCCGGTGCCGCTCCGGGCTGAAGGCCCGCGACAGGATCCGCCACTGGATCGGATCGGTGTCCTGGAACTCGTCGATCAGGGCGGCGGCGTAGCGCTGGGCCACGGCCTCCAGCAGGGGGGAGTGGGCGTGGGGGTCCTCGCCCGGATCCAGGCTCTCCAGCAGTTGGCCATAGCCCATGCGGCCGCTGCGCTGCCGCCGCCGGGCCAACTCGCGGCGGCCCCAGTGGCAGGCGTGAAGCAGCAGCGCCTCCGCCGGACCCTCCAGCAGGGCTGCCACGGCCTCCATCAGGGGGCGCTCGGGAAGTCTCGGCTCCCGGCCGCCGGGGCCTGACGGGGCAGTGGCCTCGATCGGCCTGGCCTGCTTCAGGAAGGCGCCGGGGTGGAAGTAATCGTTGAGTTCCTTCTGGGCCAGGCAGGCGGCGTGGTCGCCACCGTCCGGCTGGGCCGCGATCCAGGCCCTCACGATGGCGCAGCGGTCCTTTCGGGGGCGGGGGGAGTACGTACCGGTCTTGCTGATCCCCCTGGAGCGCCAGTCGGCGGCCGTGCTGCAGAGGCTGGCCTCCAGGGCCTGGCCGTGCCGGGCCCAGAGAGCGCAGAAGTGGGTCCAGCTGCTCCGCCAGAGGCCCACCAGCTGGTCCGTCAGGGGCTGATGGGCGTCCATCCCCTCGGGCAGGGGGTCGAGGGCGAGGGCGGGATCGCCATCCAGCCGCGCCAGCAACTGCACCAGGGTGTCCGGGCCCTTGAGCTGGCTCTGCACCCCCGCCAGCAGGTGGGCTGGCAGGGCCAGCACCTGCTGGCGCCAGTAGTCGTGGCACACCTGCCGCAGCAGGGGGGCGGCATCGGTGTCGAGCTGCAGCTCGGGCGGATGGCCCGACTCCAGGGCATGGCGCTGCAGGCTGCGCAGGCAGAAGCCGTGGATGGTGGTGATGTCGGCCCCGTCGAGGTCCTCGAGCGCCAGCAGCAGGGGCGCCCGCAGGGCCTCGGCCCGGGGCCGGGCCCAGGTGAGCCAGTCCGCCAGGGCCGGATCCACGTCCGCCCGATGGCCCGCTCCATTCCCCTCCCCGGCTGCTGCCCCCGCCTCCAGGACGGTGAGGGCCTGTTGCAGGCGCCGGCCGATCCGCTCGCGCAGCTCGGCGGCCGCGGCGTTGGTGAAGGTCACCACCAGCAGCTGGTTCAGGGGCAGCTCGGCCTCGCTCACGAAGCGCAGCACCAGATGGGCCAGGGAGAAGGTTTTGCCGGTGCCGGCGCTCGCTTCCAGCAGCCTCAGCCCCGGCGTGAGCGGAAAGCGGTTGGCCTCGAACACAGCCTTCATGCCAGCCGCTCCCGCAGCGGAGCGAGCAGCTCGGCGGCCAGCTCCCGCACCGGGTTCTGCTCCAGCAGCACCACCCCCGGCAGCTCAGCCCCGAAACAGAGGGCCTGCTCGGGCTCCAGCCGCTCACCAGCCAGCTGGAAGCCCCCCTCCCAGCAGCTGATCGCGGCGCTGTCGCCTTTCTGCAGCAAGGCCCAGCCCGTCTGCGGCGGCACCGGCCAGCAGCGCTGCCGCCACCGCTGGCGCAGGGCGGCCAGGCGCTCCAGTTCGGCCCGGGCGCCCGCTGCATCGGGGGCCCGCAGCTCCAGCTCCTTCCCGAATCCCTTGCTGCCGCGGGCCACCAGCACGGCCCCGCTGGGCTGCTGGTCGGCGGCGGCGGCCAGCAGCAGCCGCAGCCACAGCTCCAGCCGCTGGCGGCTGCGGGCCCGGGCGGTGTGCACGAGCACCACGCAGCTGCCGCGCCAGGGCAGCTGCTGCTGCCACGCCTGCCAGCTGGCCAACCGCTGCTGCGCCGGTCCCAGGGCCTCCAGGGCTTCGGTGAGGTCGCGCCAGCGTTGCGCCAGGCCCTCGGCCTCCAGTTCTCCTCCCGCCAGGGGCGGCAGCAGGCCGCGCCCCCGCTGGGCCTCAAGCCAGCTGACGGCCTCAGCCAGGGGATCATCCGCAGGATCGGCCGGGCAGGCCTCGCCCCGGCCCAGGGCCTGGCGCAGCAGGGAGGAGCGCTGGCGCTCGTCCAGGCCGGCGGCGTCCAGATCCTCGATGGCCTCGCTCCACTCCTTCGGTTGCAGGCCGAGCGACTCCAGCCAGCTCCCCTGCGGTTGCACCAACCAGCGGCGCAGGTCCTCGTAGGGGCTGATGGGGGAGGCGCTGGGCGCGGTGCTCTGCGGGGCCGCCGTGGCCGCCAGGGGACGCAGGGGCTGGGGGGCTGCGGCCGATCCAGCAGCTGCCGGGCCGCCAGCCGGCGGCGGTCGCAGCTGGCCGGCGGCCCCTCCGCCGTGGGGAGGAAATGGGCCCGCTCGAGGGGGTTGGCGGGATGCTCCTGCACCAGCCTGATGCCCCCTGCTCCGAGCTGAGCGCACCCTCCAGCCAGCCGATCCACTGGCTCACCGGGGTGGCGGGCTGCAGCGGCTCCCCCTTGCGCTCGTCGCGGCAGTTCCAGCTGATCAGCAGGTGGTCGCGCGCCGAGAGCAGGGCCTCCAGCAGGGCGTAGCGATCCTGGTCCGCCGGGCTGGGGTCGCCCAGCTGCCGCTTTCGCTCCAGGTGGTGAAAGCCGGGCCGGCGGCTCTGCCGCGGAAAACGGCCCCCATCCAGGCCCATCAACACGATCACCCGGTGCGGAATCGCCCGCATCGGCTCCAGGGCACTGATCGTGAGGGCGCCACTGCGGTGGCCGAACCGGCCGGCCTCCTCCGCCAGCCGCTCCTCCAGCACCGCCGCCACCACGGGAGCCGCCAGGTGCAGCGCGCAGCCGGCAGCGGCCCGCTGCCAGTCGTCGATGGCGGCCAGCAGCGGCGGCAGCTCCCAGGCCGCCTCCCCTGCGTCGCCGAACAGATCCTCCAGGCCGGCCTGCAGGCTCCTGGCCCAGGCGCTACAGCTGCGAGGCCGTCGCCAGCGCTCCAGCCAGTGGCGCAGGCGGCCCAGCAAGTGCAGCCAGCGCCCCAGCAGCTCCAGGCTGGCGCCTGCGGCAAACGGTGCCGTCTCCGCCGGGGCCAGGCCGGGCGTCTCGGGCAGCACCAGCCCCAGCAGCAGCCGATCGATCGCCCAGCTGAGGCTGCCGCAGGCCTCGCCGCCCCGCTCGGTGCCATCCAGTCCCCAGCGGAACCCGAGCCGCTGCAGGTTGCGGTGCAGGTCGGCCATCTCCTCGGCGCTGAGCTGGAAGCGCTGCCGCAGGGCCGGGCTCTCCAGCAGGGCCTGCAGCGACGAGGCGGTGAGCCTCTCCCCCGCCTGGCGCAGCAGGGCCAGCAGGCTGGGCCCCAGACCGTTCTGGCCCTGCTGGCTGCGATCGGTGAGTCGCCAGTCGAGCGCCACCCCGGTGGCCTCGCGGTCGCCGAACACCGAGGCCACCAGCGGCGCGAAGGCATCCACCTGGGGCGTCATCACCAGCACGTCCCGAGGCTGCAGGCTGGGGTCGTCATGCAGCAGCTGCAGGATGCGGTCCCGCACCAGCTCCAGCTGGCGCAGCTGCCCCGGACAGGCGTGGAATTCCAGCGAGCGATCCCCCCGGGCCCGAGTCAGCTCGGGAGCGCCGGCAGGATCGACCAGCTGGCGCTGCAGCTGACGCAGCAGGGGTGCCGGCTGCCCCGGGCCGGCAAGGGGGGGGAGGCTGGTGGGATCGACAAACAGGTCTGCCTGTTGGCTAGCCCCCAGCTGGCTCTCGCCGGTGCCCTCCAGCAGCTGTTGAAACTCGGCCCCCAGCCGCCCGAAGCGGGCCTCCAGCCCCCCCGCCTGGGCCAGCCAGTCCGTCCCCAGGGGCTGGCGCAGGGCCACGGCATCGCTGAGCAGGGAGCGGCGGCTGCTGCAGTGCTGCCAGAGGTCGGGACAGGGCGTGAGCAAGTACAGCTCCACCGCCATGCGGCCACTGAGCGCGTGCAGCAGCTCCACCTGCACCGGAGCCATGCTGCTGAGGCCGAACAGGCGCAGGCGGGCGGGCAGCTCGGGGCAGGCCTCCGGATGCCGCTGCAGCCGCTCCACGGCCTCCCGCACCCGCAGCCCGAAGGGCTTCACCCCCAGCTTCTGGCGCAGTTGCCGCACCAGCAGGGCCTGCCAGTCGCTGCCCTCGTCCAACCCCTGCCACCACTGGCCCAGCAGGTCGGGGCGGTAGAGGGCGTAGTCGTCGAGGGCATCGGCGATGCAGCGGCCCAGCTGCCACTGGGCCAGCCTCAGCTCCTGGCCTGAACCGCCCCGCTGCTGCAGCCAGCGGCGCAGGGGGGCAGCGGCGGGCTCGTCCGCCAGGGCCGGCAGCAGCTCCAGCACCGGCCACACCAGATCGCTGGCCCGCCAGGGATCGCGCTCGCCGCCTTCCCCGCCCAGCACGGCCTCCAGGATCCGGCGCAGCAGGCTGCCGGGGAAGGGGTAGCGGATGTTGGCGGCGATGCCCCCCAGCTCCACCGCCAGCTGCTCGCCCAGCCAGCGGCTGGTGGGCCAGGTGTTCACCACCACCTGCACGGTCTCCAGCGGCGGCGGCGGCGTCTCGCGAAGTTGCACGGCCAGCAGGCTGGCCAGGGTTTCGGCCCGGTTGCTGCGGAAGACGGTGAGCACGGCCGGCGCCCGGCTCAGGTCGGAGCGGCCAGGCGGGAGGGAGAAACCGGCGCGGGGGCGATGGGCTGCGGCACGGGATCCATGAACCAGGGACGGTCGCCGGCCACGCTGCGGCTGGCCCTGGTTTCGGGGCAATAGGCGGAGAGGCGTCCGCCGTAGCAGGCGCCGGTGTCGATCAGCACGATCTGGCCGCGGTTCTTGCGCCGCACGGCCTTGCCGGGGGTGTGGGCCACGATCACATCGCCGAAGCGGCCGTCATAGGTGTCCCAGAACGCCTGCCGCACCGTGAGCGAGGGCTCCCAGCTGTCGGGATCGAAGCCGGCGTGGGTGGCCACCAACCGGCTCCCCGGTAGATCAGGGGCAGGGCCTCAAGCCGCTCCAGCCAGAGGCGGCAGCGGTGATCCCCCAGCTGGCGGTAGGTCTCGCAGGCGGCCAAGGTCTCCCGGGCGCCCGGGCCCTGCTGCTTCAGGGCTTGCACCAGGCTGGCCTCATGGTTGCCCTGGAGCCACACGGCGCGGCCGCAGCAGACAAGGCCCCAGGCCAGTTCCATGCTGCGCTCGATCTGGGGGCCCCGGTTGATCACATCGCCGCAGAGCACCAGCCGGTCGCGCTGGGGCAGGAGAGCGGCCAGTCGTTCCAGGGCGTCGGCGCAGCCATGAACGTCCCCGATCACCCAGTGGCGGGAGGGAACGGCGGGGGGCGTCATCAGGAGGTCTGCGTTGCTGCCAGTCTGGCCCCTGGACGCCCAACCTGTCAGCAATCAGCCCGCAATCAGCGCCCAACAGGATGGGCTCGGGCCCTGGCCCTCAACTCCCGGACAGCACTGGTACGGTTCGCCTCACCTGCACCGGGAGCCATGGAGTTGCAGTCGTTGACGGTGTTGCAGAGGGTGCGGGCCCTGGTGAAGGCCCTCAACGGCGCCCGCCGCACCAACGAGGCCCTGGCCCGCTGCTCGAACGGCGAGGAGATGCTCGATGTGCTGCTCAATGCCTCCGCCAAGCTCGGCCTGGGCCTCACCCGCGAGCAGCTGCGCGACACGCCGCCGATCCGCGACTGGGTGTGGTGGAAAAACAAGGAGGCCCTGCTCACCATCGGCGACAACAAGCCCCGCTATCAGCAGGACGGGGGCCAGGGACGGGCCAGGCCCGAGCCTGGCTCCAGCCCGGCAGAGCAGGATCAGGCCGCTCCGCCCGAACGCAAGCGCTTTTTCGGGCTGTTCTGAACCGGCTCAGGCCAGGCTGGCCAGGGGATCGGCGATGGCGCTGCTGGGGGCCTCGAACTGGCCCACCAGCACGAACTCCAGCCGCAGCTTCAGGAAGGTGATGAACTTCTCGTCGGTGGAGACCACCGCCGCAGCGGGCCTGGGCACGGTGCTGGTGCTGGCGGCGAGTTCCGGGGCCTCCAGAAAGGCCGGCCGACGCACCAGCCAGAAATCGATCGCCTTGCCCTGTTCGCCGTAGTGGCGCACCCGCTCGCGCAGCACCTCCTCCAGGGGCTCCTCCACCGTGAGGAACGACTCGCTGGCGGCAACGAAGTGATAGGTGCTCATGGCTGCAGGCTGCCGAACAGGGGGTCGCGGCGCGGATTCTGAACCAGCGCCTTCATCTCGCGAACGGCCTGGCTCAGCCCCACGGCCAGGGCCCTGGCCACGATGCTGTGGCCGATGTTCAGCTCCTCCATGCCCTCGATTCCCGCTACCGGCTCCACGTTCTGGTAGTTGAGGCCATGGCCGGCGTTCAGCCTCAAGCCCAGGCTGCGGGCGATGAAGCTGGCCTCGCAGAGCCGGGCCAGCTCCCTGGGTTGCTCACTCCAGGCGGCATCCGCATAGGCCCCGGTGTGCAGTTCCACCCAGCGGGCGCCGCTGGCCTGGCTGGCTTCCAGCTGCTGCGCCACGGGATCCACGAACAGGCTCACGCCGATGCCCTCCTGCTGCAGACGGCCCACGAGATCCGCCAGCGCAGCGCCCTGGCCGGCCACGTCGAGGCCCCCCTCGGTGGTCACCTCCTCGCGCTTCTCGGGCACCAGGGTCACCATGTCGGGCCGCAGGCGCAGCGCCACGGCGGCCATCTCGGCGGTGGCTGCCATCTCCAGGTTGAGGCGACTGCGCACGGTCTGGCGCAGCAGCTCCACGTCACGGTCCTGGATGTGGCGGCGGTCTTCGCGCAGGTGCACGGTGATGCCATCGGCGCCACCCAGCTCGGCCAGCAGGACATAGCTGACCGGATCGGGCTCCACCGTGCGGCGGGCCTGGCGCACGGTGGCGATGTGATCGATGTTGACGCCGAGGCTGGCCATGGCAGCGGAAGGGGGCCTTGCGGATCCTATGGAGCAGCCCCGGGGCGATCGCGCTGCCGCCGTTGGGCCGCAGGGTCAACTGCCCGCCCGGGCGGCGACAGGCGGCAGTGACTCCGTAGCTTTCCCCCATGACCTCGACCCAGGAGCGCGTCGCGACCATGGCCCAGCCGGAGGCGGAATCCGAGGGCCCGGGCCGCCTCAGCCGCGCCGATGCCGGCTCTCCCCAGCTCCCCGAGCCCTCCCGGGAGCGCAGCGTCTGCCGAGGCATCAGCCCCTGGCTGGCGCCCGTGGCGATGCTGGCCACCCAGGATCTGGCCCTGCCTCTGTGGTTTCGCTCCCTGCAGGTGCAGGGCCAGCAGTTCCTGCCGGCCAGCGGTCCTGTGTTGCTGGCCCCCACCCACAAGGCCCGCTGGGATGCCCTGCTGCTCCCCTACGCGGCAGGCCGCCGCGTCAGCGGACGCGACTGCCGCTTCATGGTGACCATTGATGAGATGCAGGGGCTGCAGGGCTGGTTCCTGCAGCGGCTGGGCTGCTTTGCGGTGAACCAGTTGCGGCCTTCCCTGGCCAGCCTGCGCTACGCCGTGGAGCTGCTGGAGGCCGGCGAACAGCTGGTGGTGTTTCCGGAGGGCCGCATCCGCCGGGAGCCCAGCGTGCCTCGGCTGCAGCAGGGGCTGGCCCGCCTCGCACTGCTGGCCGAGAGCAAGGGGGTGGTGGTGCCCGTGCTGCCCGTGGGCATTGCCTACAGCCGTAGCCTGGCCCTCCCCTGCGGCCGCGCCGCGCTCCGCATCGGAGCGCCGATGCGCCTCCAGGGCGAGGGTCGGGAGGCGGCGAAGGCCTTCACAGCCCAGCTCGCCGCCGCCATGACGGTTCTGGAGAGCCAGGCGGCCGCGAGCATCGGCGTGCCGTCATTGCCAAAACCGTGTTCCGGTGCTCCAGACCAGCCCCTTTAGAGTTTCGCCACCATGACACCCATTGCCGTGCCTAGGCTCAAGCGCCGTCTGTGCGGAACTGCTCTGGCCCTGATGGCCGCGCTCGTGCCCGTGGGGGCGACCCCGGCGCTGTCCCAGCAGGCCCCTGAGCGCACCCTGGCCGGAACCCAGAGCCCGATCAGCCTCGATGCGGCGCGGCGTCTGCTGGCTCAGGGGGATGCGGCCGCCGCCAGCGGCAATCTCACTGAGGCCCGCCGCAACTTTGACCTCGCCCGCGACTACTGCCGTCGGCTGCTGGGCTTCTACCGCGATCTGAGCGGCTCCTTCCGCGGCCTCGACGCCCGCATTCCGCGGGAGATGGATCAGAAGGGCAGGGAGGCCCTGGAGCTGATGGCCCAGACCAACCTGCGGCTGGCGGCCCTGTTCCGCCGGCAGAACGAGCCCGAGGTGGCCGTGCCCCTGCTGGTGGAGGTGGTGAAGGTGATGACCCCCACCACCGAGGAGGGCCGCAAGGCCTACCAGATGCTGCTGGAGATCGGTTTCGCCACCACGCCCTACACGGCCGGCCAGGCGGCAGCGGCCAGCTGAGCCGCACAAACCCCTAGATTCCCGCCGTTGCGAGGCCCGCCCCATGGTGCAACCAGACGAGGTCAAGGACGCGATCCAGCGCGCCATGCCCGATGCCCAGATCGCGGTGGAGGATCTCACCGGTGGTGGGGATCATCTCCAGGTGACGGTGGTGTCCACGGCCTTCACCGGTCTCACCAGGATCCGCCAGCATCAACTCGTGTATGGCGCCCTGCGCCAGGAACTGGCCAGTGAGGCGATCCATGCCCTGGCCCTGCAAACTTCAACCCCTAGCTGATTCCATGGACGCTTCTGTCAAACAGCGCATTCAGACGCTGGTCACCAGCAGCCCGGTGGTGGTGTTCATGAAAGGCACCAAGCTGATGCCCCAGTGCGGCTTCTCCAACAACGTGGTGCAGATCCTCAACGCCCTCGGCGTGCCCTTCGACAGCTTCGATGTGCTCTCCGACGCTGAGATCCGCCAGGGCATCAAGGAATTCTCCGAGTGGCCCACCATCCCTCAGGTGTATGTGAACGGGGAATTCATCGGCGGTTCAGACATCCTGATCGAGATGTACAACTCCGGTGAGCTCAAGGAGCAGCTGGCGGTGGCCCTCGCCAGCTGAACTCCAGGTCGGCCTGGCTGCCGTGATCCAGCTAGCGGCGGCCGGTTTCGTAGCCGCTCTCGTACAGCGCTCTGGGGTCGCCGTCTGGGCCGATGAAGCTGGAGGGGTCGAGAATCCAGCGTTCCACCAGATCTTCAAGCCGCCGCAGGACCAGGGGGTCGAGCACGGCGGTGCGGCGCAGTGCGTGCAGGTAGCCATCGGCATAGAGCCGCAGGTCCGCCGGGCCGTGGTGCCGGAGTGAGAGCTCCTGGCAGGCGTCACACAGCGACTGGAAGTGGCGGATGGCGTCGGGGTGCTGAAGCGCGTTCATGGTGAGGGCTGACCCTGATGACCATTGTGGCCATGATCGTTGACGGGCGCGGAGCGGACCACCGAACCACACGCTCTGAGCGCTCCTGGTTCAGGTCCCTGCAGGGGTCTGAGGGGGTCTGCGGGGTGCTGAGGTCTGCGCCGCAGCACACCAGGCTCCTGTTTACAGCCACGGCTGATACGTGCCACGGCTCGACAGGACCGTTAGGTTGGAATGACTCAGGGTCTTGACCCACACAGCGGTGCCACCCGAACAACCTCCCTTGCCGCAGCCTGCTTCCGATCTGGCCAAGCGTGTGCTGGTGGTTGATCCCCACGCCACCCTCCGCACCGTTCTGGCCCAGCGCCTCCGCCAGGATTCCCACCTGGCTGCCGCCGTCGCCACGGCCAAAGAGGCCCTGGAAGTGTGCCGCGACCAGTCGCCTGACCTGCTGATCAGCGCGGAACTGCTGGATGAGAGCAGTGCTCTGCGCCTGGCCAGCCAGCTGCGTTGCCCGGTGATGGTGCTCACGGCCCGCTCGGGCTCCGAGCCCGTCGTCACCCTGCTCGATGCCGGCGCTGACGACGTGCTGCGCAAGCCGTTCGGGCTCGAGGAACTCGCTGCCCGCTGCCGCACCCTGCTGCGTCGCAGCTCAACGGGTCTGCAGGAGCAGGTCTGCGTGGGCCCCCTGGAGGTGCATCTGCTGCTGCGACAGGTCACCCTCCGCGACCAGCCCGTGGAGTTGAGTCCGCGCGAATTTGCCCTGCTCTGTGCCCTGTTGATGCCCCCGGGGGTGGTGCGCAGCCGCCAGGAACTGCTGCGCATGGCCTGGCCCCCGTTCAGTGGCGGCCCCCGTTCCGTGGACACCCAGGTGCTCACGCTGCGCCGCAAGCTGGAGCAGGCCGGCCTCGGGGAGGGCGGCGGTATCGACACCGTGCGTCAGCAGGGTTACCGCTTCAGCCTCGACACCCTTCCCGAGCATCCTGCGGCCGGACCTGACCTGCTGCCGGTGGGTTCACCCCTGCCCAATCCGGTCAATTCCCTGGCCTGACGCCAGTGCCCAGATCAGTTCGCCAGCCAGCATCAGAGCGCTGAGAGCGGCCAGCAACTGGTAGGTCCATGGCGGGCTGATCCGTCCGATGCCCTTGACGCTCAGGCCCGTCCCCTTCGCGAAACGATCGAGGAAGTCTGGAAAGCGGGCCACGCGCTGGGGCAGGAGCCAGGCGGAGCCATCGCTTGAGCGCACGTAGTACACCCGGCCACCCTGGCTGGTGGTGACGGGTGTGAGGGCGGTGATGCTGGTCCAGTTCAGGCTCCAGCCACGGCGCAGCAGCCAGCTGCACCAGCGGGGATGGCCCACCCTGATCCCCTCGCCATCGAGCTCGACCCGTTCGCTGGTGAGGGCGAGAACCAGAGCCAGGCCCCACGCCACTGCCAGCACCAGCATGGCGCCGCTGACGCCCGCCGGGGCGAGGGCCGGCAACGGCACCACCAGGGCCAGATAGAGGCCCAGCAGCGTGAAGCGGATCAGCGGCGCCATCGGGTAGCGCTGGGTCGCTGGGGTCATCGGTCGCCAGGAGAGCCCGGCAGGGGTTCCAGCAGCGCTGAGGGGCTGTAGGCCCCGCTGAACACCTCCTGCTCGCGCCCCTTCCAGAACGCGCCCAACCGCATCAGATCGGCGTGGGCCTCCTGCAGCCGCTCCAGGTAGTCCTCGGGGGAAAGCTCATGCTTCGATTCCTTCAACTTGGCCAGACGCAGCATCTGCAGCAGCCAGGGCTTGCTGAGGTCGCCCCGCTGCTCCAGGTAGAGGGCCAGCTGGGCCGCGCTCGGTTGCTCAGGCGGGGACGAGCTGCTGGACATCTCAGGGGAAGCTATGGACTTTCCCACGTTATGAAACTTCCCAGCGACGACGTGGCTGTAGGGCATGGCGGCTTCAGGCCGACTGCCCTCGACAGGCGAGATCGGCCTCAGAGCGGCTGACGATCACAAGCTCTCTGGAATCATGTATCGCAACGTCTTGGAATATTTGCGGCTTGCTGATTCAGATTGTGATGAAACCTGGAAGACGTTGTTGTCTTTGTCCGTCTTTCTGAGCTTCAGAGTGATATCTACTCGAAAGTCTGCAGGCCCGGAAAAGCCAGCAGGAACCTCCCATGTTCCCACCGTAAAACCGGGAAATTTCCTTTGGCCTGGGCAGGCAGCTCATTTAGTGGTGTACCAGTAAACTGCCCTTCGGCACTCATCAGAATGAGATCCTTTGGCTTGGAGTAGGGCACCAAGCCACCTACACCAGCAAAGGCTGTACCCACCTTGCGGGTGGCTGAAAGAAGGTAGAGGCTTTTCAGATCGGGCTTGTTTGTTAAATCTTCTGCGCTGAAGCTTTCCAGATCTTCACTGTAGGATACAGAAAACGAACTACTGTTTTCAGCTGAACCGCCATCTGCCGAGACCCCTAATCCCAGTCCCACCCCGCTGGTGGAGCTGATTGAACCTCGTGAAACGGACGTATCTGGCCCTCCATTCTCGAGCTTAAAACCTCTATTGAGGGGAATGATTTCCACCGTGGCTTGTTCTAGATACCAACCACGGGTCTCTGTGCTATCAAACTGCAGGCGTGCTGTTTTGGAGGCCGCCAGTTTGGTGTCTTTGAGATCAATCATCAGATAGACTGTTTCGGCGTAGGTGCCAAGTCGTCCTCGAGCGATCAAATCCACTTTTGGCGTCTGCGTGCCGACGTTGTCTAATTCAATGCTGTCATTCACAACTGGATATTCCTTGATCTTCAAGGCTTGATCACGGGTTGACGCGGCTTCACCCTGTTTTTGCACAGGATCTGTGGGATCAAGGGAAGTCCTGGGGCGAGCACCAGAAACCTTGTCTCTCAAAGTCCAGCTGAACGTATAACCCGAAGCCATCCCTTTCTGCGACCCCTTTGCAGTTCCTTTGGATGCGTCGGGGCTGAAAATAATCAGCCCTAAAACGTCATCGGCATTGGCACCACTGTCATCTTCCCAGAAATTGAGCATAATTGGTAACGACCGGAGCCCATCTTGTTTGTGCACCTTCACGTCTGTGGTGGTTACCCAGGTATCAAGTGTCGCGTCGTCTTCATTCATGGAGTGATAGCCAGATCCACTCGGCACGCGAATTGTTTTCCCACTGTGATCAATGATCGTAAAGAAGACTTCGTCTTCTCCGGAATCCGTCGTTTGAGTTGTTTTTACCGTGATCTCCAAAACTTTTGTGTCGTAGCTTTGGGCCCGTACCGCTGATGGCAGGCTCAACGGTGTCAAGACCGCACCGCAGCCTGCAGCAATCCCGAACACTCTGCTGATGATTTTCACCGCGGATCCGTTCATGTACTCAGCAAGCAAAGACACTGAGCATAATAATCATCAACAAGTTGTAGGCATGCTGACCTCTTGCAGATCTTTGAATCAAGATGCAATCGCGTTGATGATTTTTGATTCTGTCTCAATGGCTTGACATGGATGGTTGGAGGTGATTGGTAATTGATTTAGCCGACATCTGGTCGCTTCTCTTTCGATGTCAAACGTCGCTGATTGGTCGTTACCACTACAGACTGATCTGGTCCTGCATACACTCCTCTGCTGCGAAGTGGTCACTGCTGTTCCAGGGCCCCGGCAAGCGCGGCGATGCTGTCGATCACCAGGGCTTGGCGTGGAAGACCCCGCTCATCGCCCTGGCGATACTTGCCCGTGCGGACCAGGCAGCCGCGTAGCCCAGCCGCCAGGGCGGCGGCCACATCGGCTTCAGCATCGTCACCCACCATCAGGCAGGCGCCTGCTGGCACGCCTGCATCGGCCACCAGCTGCGCAAAGAAGGCGGCCGAAGGCTTCCCCATCACGATCGGCTCCACCTTGGCCGCCCAGGCGAGCCCACGGATGAAGGCCCCCGCATCCAGCATCCACTCCCCGCCTTCCCGGAACAGGCGATTCATGCCCAGGCCAATCAGGGGAGCACCGTCCAGCACCAGCCTCAAGGCCCGATTCAGCGATGGATAGGTGAGATCCTCACGAGCATCGCCCAGCAGCACGCAGTTCGGACTGTCTCCCTCCAGATCCGAGAAGGTGTCTCGGATCGCCCGATGCACCAGGCAATAGGGCGTGAGTCCCCGCTCCTGAATCCAGGCCCGGGCTGCCAGGGGTGCAGTGAACAGTTCGCCCGGCTGCACGCGGATGCCGATCACCTCCAGATCACGCTCGATCTGCTGATGGTCACGGGTGGCCGTGTTGGTCACAAACCGGATCGGCAGGCCATGTTGCCTTGCCCAGCCCAGGGTGCTGATCGCTCCAGGCAACGGCGCCCCGGGGTGGTCGTAGAGCACGCCGTTCAGATCAAGGAACAGGGCATCAGGAAGCATGGGAAGCAGTTTGCGGGTCCCCTCAGCACCATGTTGTCGGACGCGTGTGCGGCCTGTCAGATGGGCCAACCACCCACGGGATCGGCAACTCCATCACTGCCGCCCTTAGGAGCCTGCCCACCATGGCTGCTACGAGTTCCGAACGGGCACGTTCTGTGATGCCACAACTGGCTTGACAGGGGAAACCGAGCTGAGCAACCTGTGAATCTGTGAGGCAACCGAATGAAGAAGCCGTTGAGATCTCTGATCAGCTTGGAAATCATCAGCCTCGGAGCTGTGGGGGCTCTGGCCGTGGCACTCTCACAAGCCGCTGTAGTGGCTTCGGGGTGGCCACAAGTGGACCATCCAGCTGCACCCCCACTCACGGCTGCTGCAACGGGATGGCTCTCACAGGCCGATAGCAGCGCCAGGGAAATCTCCGCCTATGCCTCCAGCGACTATGACTACTGGGATGCCAGGGTTCTAGCCGAGCTGTGGGGCCAGACGGCCAGCGAGGCCAAACTTCGCATCGGCAGAAAAATTCTCTTCGGTCCCAGAGATGTCGGCCTCCTGGAGGGGATGCTCCTGGAGGCACGCAGCAATGCCGTCAGCGCGATCAACCCATCAGGGCCGCTGGAGCTGTTCGGAGAATCCAGCTACACCTATGACGACATTGAAGTGCTGACAAGGTATTGGAACTACGGCGATACCGAGCAAGCCCTGATCTGGGAATCAAAGCTGCGTGTGGAGAGGAAACTTGCCATCAGTGATGACGAGAAACTCGATCGGACCCTCGCACAAGCTCAGCAGCTGTACGGCAGCAGAGCGGAGGAGAGCTAGGGAGCCATGGATGACCGTGACCTGGCGGCTGGGGGTTGAAATTGAATTACTGGCTCCGCAAGGATCCAGCCGACGGGATCTGGCTCTGGTCATCGCTCGGGCCTGCGGTGGATGTGTTCAGCCTTTTTTTCACCCGCAGGAAGAAACCGCCCATCTCGGGGCCAGCCCGATTGCCGACAACCTCACGCTGGGGTTTCAGGTGATCGATCGCAGCGGCAGGCTGCGGGCCCGCTGTGTTGATGACCTGACCCTTCAACGTGACCTGGACAAGAGCCAGCCATCGAAATCTGGCTGGTATCGCATCGTCAGCGACGACGCCAGACTTCTGCGCCTGATCGACAGGCACACCCGTGCCGAACTCCCTCTGTCGCAGGTGCTCAACCCTGTGGCTGAGCTGTTCGGTGGCCGGGTGGAGACCCTCCCGGGCTCAGTCATGCGACTCACGGATGTCGCCGGGCAACCCATCGCCATGGCGGTTCCACTGCCCGGAGAACGGGAACGGCCCTGTGAGCTGATTACGCCACCGTTCGACAGCGACCACGCCCTCCACCTGGGCCTGTTGCTGGAGCAGGCTCGGGCGCTCGGATTCCGGGCTCCCGTGGAGGGGGCCACCCACCTGCACTTCGATGCCGCTCCACTCTGCTCGGCGCGAACCATGCGCAACCTGATTCTGCTCCTGAACCACTATGGAGAGATTCTGAAACGCACGCTGCGCACTAATCCCCTCTGCACACGGCTGGGGGGATGGCCTCCAGGCCTGATCGATCTCGTGCGCCCCGAGGCGTTTGCCAGCCTGAACTGGCCCGAGGCGAGGGCGCAGCTGGCCCAGATTCCTCTCACCAAATTCTGCGATTTCAACCTCTGCAATCTTGTGAAAGGTGAGCCGAACAAGTTCACCTTTGAAGTGAGGATCCTGCCTGTGATTCTGGACACGGCCAGTGTCATCTCTTCGGCGAGGCTCCTGGAACGAGTGCTGCGCCAGGCCATGCTCCCCCACCATCAGGTCTGCCGTGATCCCCTGGATGCCAGCCCGGCCGCCATGGCCGCGTTCGATCGGATCTTTGTCCGATGATCCCGCCCCTTGCAGGGGTGATACCTTCAAACACAAGGGCGCCAGGCAGAGGCGTCACCGGCCAGTTGGGTATGCCCCGTTGCTCAGGCCGGCAGCGCCCAGGGGTTGAGCCCCAGGTCGGCACCGATCCGGTGGGCGCAGGCGAAGCCGCTGAAGGCCACGGCGTTGAGGCCCTGACCGGGGAAGCAGGAATCGCCCACGCAGTAGAGCCCGCTGACGCCGGTGCGGTTGAAGGGCATCGGCAGCAGCCCCGGCAGCCGCAGGGCCGGCACGGGCCCGTAGCTGCCGCCGCTGCGGCCCAGGAAGCGCCGGTGGGTGCGGGGGGTGCCGATCTCCCGGTGGCGGATGGCGCCGCTGAGGCCAGGCAGGATCGTGTCCAGCCGCTGGATCAGGCGCGCCGCATCGGCCTCCTTCTTGGCGGCGTAGGCGCCCGGGCTGAGCTGGCTCCAGGCGTCGATGGCGCTGGGGGTGAAGCTGTGCAGGATGTGGCGGCCCTCAGGCGCCAGGGAGGGATCGAGCAGCGTCGCATCGACACGAACACCACCCCCTGCTCGGCCTCCATCGCCTCCCAGGCCTCCAGCAGCAGGTGGTGGCAGTGGAAGCCCTCGGGCACCAGGGCGGCGTCGATGCCGAGGTGCAGGGAGAGGAAGGAACTGGAGGGCTTGTAACGCCGCCGCCAGGTGGCCTCGGCGGCGGGGGTGTCAGCCGCCTCCACCAGGGTGCTTCGCGGCGAATCCTCCCCCGCGAAGGTGTCCCAGCGGGTGGCATTGCTCACCACCCGGCGGCTGTGGATCTGTTCGCCATCGGCCAGCTCCACCCCCACGGCCTGGCCGTTCTCCAGCAGCACCCGGGTGACACGGCAGCGGTAGCGGATCGTGCCGCCGTGGCGCTCCAGGCCCGCCACCAGCTTCTCGGCGATCGTGCCGACGCCGCCGCGGGGGTAGTTGATGCCGCCGGCGTGGCGGTCGGAGAACACCATGCCGGCGTTGATCATCGGCGTGAGATCCGCCGGCATCACCGACCAGCAGAAGCACTCCATGTCGATGAACTTGAGCAGCGCCGGATCGCGGATGTGGCGCCGCGCTACCGCTCCAGCGTTCTCGGGCAGCCAGCGGGCCAGCCCCAGGCAGGCCAGCGGCGCCTTGAAGAACACCTTGGCCAGGTAGGCGGGATCCTCCAGCGACAGCAGCGGCATCGCATCGAGGCAGCGGAACACCTGCCAGCAGGTGTCATAGAAGGCGCGGATGCCCCTGGCCTCGTGGGGGAACAGGGCGGTGAGATCGGCGATGAAGGTGTCGTAGTCACGGTCCACCGCCACCTCCAGGCCATCGGGCAGGTGGTAGGCCAGCTGGGCTGGATCGGGCACCGTGGCGCAGTGCTCGCCCACATCGGCCAGGGCGCGGGTGAGCAGGTTGGTGTGGCCCTTCTCGCCGAAGCCGAAGATCATCGAGGCGCCCACATCGAAGGTGTAGCCCTCGCGCCTGAAGCTGCCGCCGCTGCCGCCCGGGATCAGGTAGCGCTCCAGCACCAGCACCCTGGCGCCCTTGGCAGCCAGCTGGGTGGCGGTGACCAGCCCACCGATGCCGGAGCCGATCACAATCGCGTCCCACTCTGGCCGCTCCACCGTGGTCTCGCTCTCAACAGGGCGCGACCCTAGGACCGAGACCAGCCGTGGCGTCTGGCGCGGGGAACTGCACATCCGGCCCGATCGCCAGCTGGGACCTGAGCGGCTGGTCCACCCACAGCTCGACAGGCTGGGCCGTCTCAGCAGGCGGCCAGGCCCGCCAGCTCCCGCTGAACGAAGGGCTTCAGGGCCTCCAGGGCCCGGTCGCGATAGGCGCCGTAGCGGCGGCGCTTGTCGCGGATGCGTTGGGGCAGCTCCGGCAGCAGCCCGAAGTTCGGCGGCATCGGCTGGAAGCGACCACTGGGGGCCTCGGCGATGAAGTGGGTGAGGGCGCCGATCATCGTGGTGGGCGGCAGGCTCAGGGGCTGCTGGCCCCGTGCCAGGCGCACGGCGTTGCTGCCGGCCAGCCAGCCGCCGGCCACCGCCGCGGCGTAGCCCTCGGTGCCGGTGATCTGGCCCGCGGCCAGCAGGTTGGGGCGCCGCCGGAACTGCAGGGTGGCATCGAGCAGCTGCGGGGCCTCGAGAAAGGTGTTGCGGTGCATCACACCGAAACGCACGAACTCCGCCTGCTCAAGTCCGGGAATCAGCCGCAGCACCCGCTTCTGTTCGCCCCATTTGAGGTTGGTCTGGAAGCCCACCAGGTTCCACAGGCGGCCGTCCTTGTCTTCCTGGCGCAGCTGCACCACGGCGTAGGCCCGTTTGGCGCGGCGCACGTCGCGGTCGTACAGATCGCCCCAGCGGGGATCCCAGAGTCCGATCGGCTTGAGCGGGCCATAGCGCATGGTGTCCTCGCCGCGGCGGGCCAGCTCCTCGATCGGCAGGCAGCCCTCGAAGAAGGTGGCGCTCTGCTGCTCGAAGTCCTTGAGTTCGGCCTGTTCGGCGCTGAGCAGGGCTTCGCGGAAGGCGAGGAACTGCTGCCGATCCATCGGGCAGTTGATGTAGTCAGCGTCGCCCTTGTCGTAGCGCGAGGCCCGGAACGCCACCTCCAGGTTGATGCTCTCCCCAGCCACGATCGGGCTGGCGGCATCGAAGAAGTGGCAGTCGTCCCGGCCGGTGAAGCGGCGCAGATCGTCGGCCAGGGGCTCGCTTGTGAGGGGGCCGGTGGCCAGCACGGCAATCGCGTCGGCCCCCGGCAGGTCGGTCTGCTCGCGGCGTTCCACGCTGACCAGGGGGTGCTGCTCCAGGGTGGCGGTGAGGGCTGCGCTGTAGCGGCCCCGATCCACCGCCAGGGCGCCACCGGCGGGCACCGCATGGCGATCGGCCATGGCGATCACCAGCGAACCCAGCTGCCTGAGTTCCTCCTGCAGCAGCCCGGCCGCCCGGTCGCTGGAGAGGGCGCCGAAGCTGTTGCTGCATACCAGCTCGGCGAATTCAGCGCTGTGGTGGGCTGGGGAGTGGCGCAAGGGCCGCATCTCCACAAGCCGCACGGGCAGACCTGCGCTGGCGATCTGCCAGGCAGCTTCCGTGCCCGCCAGGCCAGCCCCTACCACGGTGATCACTGGCTGCTCAGAGGGCACGGAGGAATCGGTTTGGTCTGCCGTGAACTCAGGCGCGGGCGCGCCTGATCATCAGCTGCAGCTGGCCCACGGCAGCGCGGCCGATGTGAAACACGGCCCAGCCTGCAGCGAGCAGGATCGGAGCGGCAACCAGCACCAGCCGAGCGTCCATGGAGGGCAGAGGGAAGTTTGGTGATCTTAAGGACAGGCCGCCGCTGTGGTGCCTCCGGGCTGGTGCTCTGATTGGTTTTGTTAGGTGGCCTCGCGCCCGGCATGGACCATGGCCAGCTCCCGGTAGTGGCGGGCATGGTCGAGCTGCTCGGCCATCGCCTCCTCGCTGAGCTGGCGTTTCACCTGGGCCGGGGCCCCCATCACCACGGCGCCGGACGGCACATCGCGGGTCACCACCGATCCAGCCCCCACGAGGGCTCCCCGTCCCACGGTCACGCCGTTGAGCACCACAGCGCCGATGCCGATCAGGCACCCGTCCTCCAGGGTGGCGCCATGGATCACGGCCCGATGGCCGATGGTCACGCCGGCGCCGATCAGCACGGGCTGGCCAGGATCGCCGTGCAACACAGCCCCGTCCTGCACATTGCTGCCGGCACCGATGCGGATGGCGCAGAGATCACCGCGGGCCACGGCGGTGGGCCAGAGGCTGGCCCCCTCAGCCAGCTCTACGGCGCCGATCACCACCGCACTGGGGGCCACCCAGGCGTCGGGGTGGATGGTGGGGTCGGGCCAGGGGAGGGGAGCCATGGTCGAATGCCGGAGGTTGGGGTGGCGAACTGGCGGACTGGGTCGGAGCCATTTTCCGGGCTCCAGAACCCGCCCGCTGTGCTGTTTGGAGGAGGTCGCCACGGGGTGATACGTTCCATGGGTGCCCCAAGGGCGCGGGTCGCTAGCTCAGCGGTAGAGCACTCGGCTTTTAACCGATTGGTCCTGAGTTCGAATCTCAGGCGACCCATTGCGATCCGACGCGGCGTTGATCCAGCGGCGCCGCTGATCTGTCTGCAGACGCTCGACTGCTCAGCAGCAGCTGCCCGCTTCCGCCCCGGCAGTGGGCAGCTCCCGGCCACCGGGCTCAAAGGGCAGCGTGCCGCCGCAGCCGGGAAACAGGCCGTAGTGCCGGCTGAAGTCGCCGATGAAGCTGAAGTGCTCAGCGAAGCGACTCTCCGCCAGCATCCGGTAGGTGTTGCCGCACACCGGGAACACCCGGCCGGTCTCGATGCTGTGGTGCTTGTCGAAGTCCAGCTGATGGGGCTGGCCCGGCACGCTGCCGCGATAGATCACCGCCTGGCCATGGTCCTCGCAGGCGTCCTCGAGGCTGTCGCAGTGGAACAGGCGGTAGGTGGCTGAGAAGAACTGCAGTGCGCCGGTGCGGGCGGCCAGCTGCGGGTCGGTGATCGCCAGGGGACGGTCCTCCACCAGGCGCGGGTCGGCAAAGCCGGCCTGGCGGGCCAGGCGCAGGAAGTCGTTCCAGTAGAGGGCGCCGCCGAGGCATTCGCCGTAGAGCACCGGATCGAGGCGCAGCGCCTCGGGCACCCGCCGGTCGGCATAGACATCGGCGAAATAGAACTCTCCCCCCGGCCGCAGCAGGCGGCGCACGCCGCTGAGCACCGCCCGCTTGTCGGTGCTCAGGTTCACCACGCAGTTGGACACCACCACATCGAAGCTGCCCGGCTCAAGCCCCAGGGCGTCGAGCTGCTCGATCCGCCCCTCCAGCAGCTGCACGTTGGCAAAGCCGAACTGCTCGGCATGGAAGGCCTGGTGCTCGCGGGCCACCGCCAGCTGCTCGGCGGTCATGTCCACCCCCACCACGCTGCCGGTGGGGCCCACCAGCTGGGCGAGCAGGTAGACGTCGCGGCCGCTGCCGCAGCCCAGATCCAGCACCCGGGCGCCCTCCAGCAGGGGGGGCATCACCAGGCCGCAGCCGTAGTAGCGGGCCAGCACCTCGGGGTGGAGGCGGGCCAGGAGTGGCTTCAGGTCGGCCGGCAGGGCGGTGGCGTCGCAGCAGGCACTGGTGCGCAGGTCGGCGCTGCTGCTCAGCACCGTGCCGTAATAGTGCTGCACCTGGCGGCTGAGGTCCTGGTCGGGCTGGGCGGCGTCGCAGGCGGCCCGGTCACTGGTGGTGGTCATGGCGAGAGGAAGGAGTCCGGGTGGCGTCAGGCCAGGGAGCCGCTGCAGCTGGAGCCACTGCCGGCGGTGCAGCCGAAGCAATGCTCGCCCACGGCGATCGGCTGGTGCCTGGGATCCAGCCGCAGCAGATCCCTCAGGTGGAGCCTGGGCCTGTCACTGCCGCCGGCAGGCAGGTCGAGCATCTGGTTGAAGTCACAGTCGAACAACTGCCCCTGCCAGTCGACGCTGATCAGCGAGCGGCACATCACGCCATCCAGGTTGGCGTCGCGATGGCTGGAGCGCAGCAGCTCGAGGTAGCCCTCCAGCTGGCCGCTGGCCTTGAGCACTGCCGCGAAGCGCTGGATCGGCATGTTGGCCAGGGCGAACAGCTGGTTGAAGCGGAGGCCGAAATCGCGCTCCAGCACCTGCTTGTATTGCGCCTCCAGCTGCTGCTGGGGCGGCGGCAGGGCGGCCCCCTGGGGGTTGTACACGAGGTTCAGCACCAGGCCTGAGCCCTGCTCGCCGTAGCCGAGGGCCTGGAGCTGCTGCAGGCCGGCAATGCTGCGCTCGAACACGCCATCGCCGCGCTGACGATCCACGTTGTCGGCGGAGTAGCAGGGCAGGGAGGCCACCACCACCACCTCCTGGTCGGCCAGGAAGGCCGCCAGGTCCTCCTGGCCGGGTTCGCTGAGGATGGTGAGGTTGCAGCGGTCGATCACCGTCACCCCCAGCTGGCGCGCCTGCCGCACCAGCTGGCGAAACAGCGGATGCAGCTCCGGGGCGCCGCCGGTGAGATCCAGGCTGCCCAGACCTCTGGCCTTCAGCACCTGGGGGATCAGGGCCGCGGTGGCGGCATCCATGCTTTCGGTGCGGGTCGGGCTCGCCCCCACGTGGCAGTGGCTGCAACTCTGGTTGCAGCGGTAGCCCAGGTTCACCTGCAGGCAGCTGAGGGCCTGGCGCCGCAGGGCTGGAAAGGCCTGCGGCCCTGCCGATAACCCGTTGCTGCCGCTGCTGGTGCCGTTGCTTGGACTGGTGCTGGTGCCGAGGAACACGCTGGACATCAGACGCTGGTGAGGACGCGGGGACCCCGGGGCTGATCCCCCCCCGGGCGCAGGGGTTCAAGGCTGATGCTCAACTTGGTGGCGCTGCTGGAGGGTTCGGTGGGAATCGGCATCGACACGGTGCCGGCCAGGTCGGGCACGAACTGCACGCAGCCCACTTGGTGGCCGTCCACCTCCGCCCAGAGGCGGTAGACGTGCTGGGCCGGGGGCGCAGGCAGGCCCTTCAGCCGCAACAGGTTGTAGCCCTGGTCGGCCTGCACCACCACCTGGCCGCTCACGGCACCGCTGGGGGTCATGCCCTTGAGGGCCATGGTGCGGCTCACGGGCAGGGGATCTCCCGGGGAGCCGCTGGTCGGCGGCCGTTCGGCCAGCTGGTGGCGCAGCTGCTGCACCTGCACGCCCATCAGCACCAGAGCGCCGGCCATGGCGGCCATGGCCACACCCGCCCAGCGGGGGCGTGGCGCGGTCGCGGGCCGGACCGGGGCGGGGGCAGCCGGTTTGAGCAGGCGCCGCCGCAGCCGTGCTGGCGGGAGCTCCTGGTTCGGCAGGGCCAGGGGCAACAGCTGCAGGGTGGTGGTGAGCTCGTCGAGACGCACCTGCAGACTCGGGTCGGCGGCCAGGTGGCGCTGCAGTTCCGCCTGCTCGGCCTCATCGAGATCGCCAAGGGCGTGGCCGGCCAGCAGTTCATCGAGAGCGCTGCCGGTCGGTGGTGTCAGATCGGGTGCGGACATCAGCGGCGCGGGGAGGGAGAGGGGGGACTGGGCTGGCCGACGGGGCCAGGACCGGCCTGGAAATCGACCATGTGGCGCCGCAGGGCCAGCAGGCCCTGGCGGGAGCGGGTCTTCACCGTGCCCAGGGGGATCTGCAGCCGCTCCGCCACCGCGGACTGGCTCAGGCCCTGGTAGTAGGCGAGTTCCAGCACCTGCCGCTGCTTGGGATCGATCTGACCCAGGGCCAGGGCCATGCGCTCGCCCAGGTCGGTGAGTTCGGCCCAGCGCTGGGTGCTGGGGGGCTCGTGGCCCAGCAGTTGGTGGGACCACTGCTGCAGGATCTGCCAGCGGTTGCGCTGCTGGGACAGCTTGTTCAGGGCCATCGAACGGGTGAGCAGCAGCAGATAGGCCAGCACGGGCCCCCGGCTGGGGTCATAGCTGCCCTGCCGCCAGAAGCGCAGGAACACATCGTGCACCAGGTCTTCGGCGGCGTGGCTGCTGCGGCAGAGCCGCAGGGCCAGGCGGTAGACCGCCGGGCTGTAGGCGTCGTAGAGCGACGCCAGATCACCGTGGTCGATCTCCAGGTCCGGCGCGTCGGCTGAGCCGGCGTGCAGCCCAGCTGGCTGCTTCAAGGCGCCAGTTGTTCCCTGGGCAGATCGGGGGTGCGGGGGCGCCATGGCCGTCTTGGTAGGGAGCGGGTCTGGATCCTCTACCGGCGAACAGGCCGATCGGATGGCGCCTCCCGATCAATCACCAGCAGCAGGCCCCCCATGATGGCCAGATTCTTGAACAGCTGGATCCGTTCCTGGGGATCCTCCAGGGCGGTGTGGAACACCAGGGTGGCGGGCACGAGGAACACCAGCAACAGGGCAGCCCCCAGGCGCTGACGCCAGCCACTGATCACCAGCACCGAGCCCACGGCCATCAGGGCCATCGACACCGCCAGCACCACTGCTGGGATGGGCAGCCCCCGCTGCTGCATCTGGGCTGCCACCGCCCCGAAGCCCCCCAGCTTGCCCAGCAGGGATTGCAGGAACACCAGGCAGAGCAGGGTGCGCCCGAGGGCGGCCCACCAGGAAAACGAGCGGGTCATGGCTGGGCAGGCAGATTGTTCAGGCTGGGGCCGATCCCGGCTTGCCGGAGGTGTTCTCCCGCTGGAACAGTCCGTCGAGATAGTGACGCACCACGGCCCGATCCTGGCAGCCCTGCTGGAACAGGAATCCTGCCAGGGCGGCTTGCATCAGCCGGTACTGGTCCCACTGGGGATGGGTGCGCACGAACTCGCCCATCGCCTCGAACAGGTCTTCGGGGAACTGGTTCTCGATCGACACGGTGGCCGGGGCATGGTTGGGGATGGCGCTCATCGGGCTGCGGCTCAACGGGGTGTCGCTCAAGGGGCTCAGTCGCGCTTCGACCCCATCAGGCCATGGCGTGTGGCCGGCGTCAAAGCTGTGGCTCAGGGCCCTATCCCGCCAAGACGCACGGTGAGAAGTGAGTGGGGATGGGGCTTCCTGGGGAGTTGCTGCCGGCTTGCCCCGAGTCCGTCAGGCCTCAGTCCCGGGCCGTCAACGGGAGAACCGCTTTTCCACGGAGATTGGCCACGCCGGCGCCGCTGGGCCGGTTGCCCGCCGTGAAGGCTGGGGAAAACCCCGCGTGCCAGTGGGGAAAAACCACAGGAGCGGCGGAAAAGTTGATTGCTCAGCAATGGTGATCGGTCGCAGCGGCCCAGAGGCCTTCTGGTCATCGCTCCACCGCGTCGGTCCAGAAGCACTTCGACGAGTTGTATCAATCGCGCCATTGGGGGGGATGGTCGGCGGGCTTGGCTAACCCACAGCCCATTTTCGGACTATGCCTTCAAACCCGCGGCTCCACGCCATCGACACGATCCTGGCGCGGCCCCTGGTGCCCACCACGCCCGCCACCTCTCTTGAAGAGCTGTGGGCCAGCGATGTGTTCACGCTCGAGAAGATGAAATCGGCGCTGCCGAAGAACGTCTTCAAATCGATCCAGCGCTGCATCCGCGAAGGCAGCAAGCTCGATACCTCCGTGGCCGATGTGGTCGCCCAGGCCATGAAGGACTGGGCCACAAGCCGCGGTGCCCTGTACTACGCCCACGTCTTCTACCCGCTCACCAACCTCACCGCGGAGAAGCACGACGGCTTCATCTCGGCCCAGGGGGATGGTTCAGCCTTCACCGAATTCAGTGGCAAGGTGCTGGTTCAGGGGGAACCTGACGGCTCGTCCTTCCCCAACGGCGGCATCCGCTCCACTTTTGAGGCCCGCGGCTACACCGCCTGGGACGTGACCAGTCCGGCCTATCTGATGGAGACCCCCAATGGGGTCACCCTCTGCATCCCCACGGTGTTCGTGTCCTGGACCGGCGAGGCCCTCGACAAGAAAACCCCGCTGCTCCGCTCCAACAAGGCGATGAACAAGCAGGCCCAGCGCCTGCTGAAGCTGCTGGGTGAAACCGAAATCGCCACGGTGAACTCCAGCTGCGGTGCTGAGCAGGAGTACTTCCTGGTGGATTCGGCCTTCACCGCCCTGCGGCCCGATCTGCAGCTCGCCGGTCGCACCCTGGTGGGAGCCCCTCCGGCCAAGGGCCAGCAGTTCGATGACCACTACTTCGGTGCGATCCCCGAACGGGTGCAGGTGTTCATGCAGGACGTCGAGCGGCAGATGTATCGCCTCGGCATTCCCGCCAAGACCCGCCACAACGAGGTGGCCCCGGGTCAGTTCGAGCTGGCGCCCTACTTCGAGGCCGCCAACGTGGCCACCGACCACCAGCAGCTCACCATGACCGTGCTCAAGAGCACGGCCAAGAGGCATGGTTTCAGCTGCCTGCTGCACGAGAAGCCCTTCGCCGGCGTCAACGGCAGCGGTAAGCACGTCAACTGGTCGATCGGCAACCCCACCCAGGGCAATCTGCTCGATCCGGGTTCCACGCCCCACGAGAACCTGCAGTTTCTGCTGTTCTGCGCCGCCGTGATCCGCGGCGTGCACCTGTTCGGTCCGCTGATGCGGGCCGCCATCGCCACCGCCAGCAACGACCATCGCCTCGGGGCTAACGAGGCGCCGCCGGCGATCATCTCGGTGTATCTGGGCAGTCAGCTGGAGGATGTGTTCCAGCAGATCCGCTCCGGCAGCCTGCAGGGTTCGGCCCAGGCGGCGCTGATGTCCCTTGGCATCGACACCCTGCCCGAGCTCAACAAGGATCCCGGCGACCGCAACCGCACCTCACCCTTCGCCTTCACCGGCAACCGCTTCGAGTTCAGGGCTGTTGGCTCCGGCCAGTCGGTGGCTGGTCCCCTGGTGGTGTTGAACACGATCCTGGCCGATTCCCTCGAGTGGTTGAACGACCAGCTGGAGGCCGCCATGGCCGCCGGCAGCAGCCTCGATGAGGCGGCCCTGGCGGTGATGAAGGACGTCATGAACCAGCACGGTGATGTGGTGTTCGGGGGGGATGGCTATTCCTCCGAATGGCACCGCATCGCCGTGGAGGAGCGTGGACTCGAGAACCTGCCCACCTCCGCCGACGCCCTGCCGGTGCTGGAGCGGCCTGATGTGACGGCCCTGTTCGAGCGCCAGGGCGTGCTCTCGCCGCTGGAGCTCGAAAGCCGCTTCGAGGTCTACGCCGAGCAGTACGTGCAGGCGATCGAGGTGGAGGCCCGCCTGCTGGTGCGCCTGGCCCGCACCCAGATCTATCCGGCGGTGTCGGACACCCTGGGCAAGATGGCCTTCTCGATCAAGAGCCAGGAGAAGGTGGGCCTGTCCCCCGACACCTCCATGCTCAAGACGATGGAGACGCTTTGCGGGCAATTGCTGGAAGGCTGCACGGCCCTGGAGGAGGCCATGGTGGTGCATCCCGACGGCATTCATGCCCACCTGCGCCACTGTGCCGATGGGCTGCTGCCGGTGATGCTCAAGATCCGCGCCGCCGCCGATGGTCTCGAGCAGCTCATCGACGATGACGCCTGGCCGCTGCCCACCTACCAGGAGATGCTGTTCATGCGCTGAGCCTGGCTGGCTCGCACGTTCGGTTGGCTCTGGGCAGGATGGCGAAAGCCCCCTGCCCAGAGCGACCCATGGATCCAGATGTGGCGCTTCCGATCGGGGCCGGCCTGGTGCTGATCGTGCTGATCGTGGTAGGCGCGGTGGTGATTGTGCTGCGCCCCAGCGACCTTCCCGATCGCAGGCCCTGATTCGCGCTCATCAGCCCTGATTCGGTTGGTTGCAGCAGGCATCGATCTGTTCCACTCCAGCCCACACTTCTGGTGCTCCCGTCATGTCCTGCCTATGACGAGGGCATGCCCTCAGGATCGGGAGTCCTGCCGTTGATCCGCGCCATTCCCAGGGATTGCCCCGCGGCGAGCCCAGCCCTGAGCCGCCTGGTGGTGGGCCAGGCCCTGGGCTATTTCGCTCTGCATTTCCGGCGTCCGATCGCCATGGCCGCAGTGGCCGACGCCCTGGGCATTTCGGAGGCCTGCCTCGACTTCTGCTTTGACCAGTCGCGGGGCATGACCCCCTACGAGGCCCTGCAGCACCATCGGCTCAACCGCCTGTTTGCGGCCATCACCAGGCAGCCCTGCCGCTCACTCACCAGGGCCATCCTGGCCTGTGGCCTGCAGCGCAGTCCAGACACATTGACACGCTTCGAAGCCACCTTCGGCATCGCCATGCCCCTGTTCCTGCTCACCTGCCGGCGGGCTGAGCAAGATCGCCACTTTCGCCGTGGCCATCCGCAGCGGGCGGCCCTGGTGCTGGCGCAGGCCTCATCCGCCTAGGCCCATTTGCCTAGGATCAATCCTGTCCGTGAGATTGTTCTGTCAACCCCTGTTGCGGCCGGCCAACGCCCCTTCCTGTTGAGGCGGCTGCTGCACGGCCTGGGCCCCAAGCTGATGATTCTCATCCATCTGGGCTGCGCCGTACTGCTGTGGACTGGGCTGGGTGTGGGAGCGGCCCTCTGGGCCTTGGCCCTCTATCTGCTCAGGATGCTCGGCACCACCGCCATCTACCACCGGCTGCTCACCCACGGCAGCTACCGAGCTCCGCGCATGGTGTGGTGGATCGGCTCCCTGGTGGCCTGCTCCTCGGGCCAGATGGGCCCCAGTTGGTGGAAAGCCCACCACCTGCAGCACCATCGCCATGTGGATACGGCGGCCGACCCCCACACGCCGCTGCAATCCGCCAACGGCTGGCGCGGTTTCTGGCACTCCCAGGTGGGCTGGCTGCTCACGCCCCAGTTCCACCCTGCCGAACTCCCGGCAGACATCGAAGCCGATCCGGTGCTGCGCACGATGGATCGCCTGCACGTGGTGCCCGTGCTGGCCCTGGCGGCACTCTCCTGGCAACTGGGCGGGCTGGAGTGGCTGGGCGCGTTCTGTCTCAGCACCGTGGTGCTCTACCACGCTGTGGCCAGCGTCAACTCCCTGGCCCACCTCTTCGGCGACCAGCCCTTCAACACGGGCGATGACAGCCGCAACAATGGCTTCGTGGCACTGATCACCCTGGGTGAGGGTTGGCACAACCTGCACCATGGCTTCCAGGCTTCGGTGCGGCAGGGGTTCACGCTGCGCCATGGCAAGGTGCGCCGGCTGCCTGATCCCACCTACAGCTTCGTGCGCCTGCTGCAGAAACTCGGCTGGGCCAGTCAGTTGCGGCTGCCGAGTGATCACGCGCTCCTGGCCAGGGCACGCTGAGGCTGGCGCCACTGCGGCCCCTGCCGGCGCCGGGAGTCACACAACAGGTCACAGCAAAAAGCCGCCCCCGAGAGGGACGGCTTGGGGAGCTGAATCAGTGCGTGCCGGTTGACTCAGCTGGTGAGACCAGCCGAGTCAACCGGTCTGATCACCAGCGGCTGCCGCCGCCACCGCCACCGCCACCGGCGCCGGCGTACTGGCGGCCACCGCCACCACCGGTGCGGGGCTCAGCCTTGTTGACACGGATGTTGCGGCCCATCCATTCGACGTTCTGAAGATCGTCGATGGCCTTGGTCTCGTCGGCCTCGTTGGCCATCTCAACAAAGGCGAACCCGCGCTTGCGACCGGTGTCACGGTCGAGGGGCAGGGTGCACTTGCGCACAGCGCCGTATTCGGAGAACAGGTGCTGAACGTCTTCAACCTCAGCGTCGAACGAGAGGTTGCCTACGTAAATGGTCATGAAATCTGGTCTTTGAGTCAATGAATCGATTCGTCGAAGCCCTGAGAAAAGTTGCTGGCCTAGTGGAGAAACCTTGTTGGAGCCGCCGTTTCGGAGAGAAACCTGCTGAAGACTGCTTTTGAATCCCTTTCACCCTACACGACTGAAGCAGGACGCTCCGGAAGCTGGCCCAGGGGCTCAGGCCTTCTGGAAGGCGTTGGTTGTGGCCTCCACGGCGATGGGCTGCACGTTCCAGATCCGCTCGGCGTACTCCTGAATCGAGCGATCGCTGGAGAAGAAGCCGCAGCCCATGGTGTTCGCCACCGACATGCGCGCCCAGCGGGTCGGGTCCTGCCAGCAGGCATCCACCTGCTCCTGGGCCAGCCGGTAGCCGCCGATGTCGGCCATCACCTTGAACGGATCGTGGCTGGTGAGGTTGGCCAGCAGTGGATGGAAGAGGTCGCGATCGCCCTCACTGAAGTGGCCGGCGCCGATCAACTCGATCGCGGCGCGCACCACGGGGTCTTTCTCGATCCAGGGCATGGGGTGGTAGCCCATCTGATCGAACTCCTGCACCTGTTCAGCGGTGTGGCCGAAGAGGAAGAAGTTCTCGGCGCCCACCCGGTCCCGGATTTCCACGTTGGCGCCATCGAGGGTGCCGATCGTGAGGGCGCCGTTGAGGGCCATCTTCATGTTGCCCGTGCCGGAGGCCTCCTTGCCGGCGGTGGAGATCTGCTCGGAGAGGTCCACGGCGGGATAGATCTTCTGGCCGAGGCTCACACTGAAATTCGGCACGAACACCACCCGCAGCCGGCCCTCCATGGCGGGATCCATGTTCACGATTTCGGCGATGCCGATGATCAGCCGGATGATCAGCTTGGCCATGGCATAGCCTGGAGCGGCCTTGCCCCCGAAGATCACCGTGCGGGGCGGCAGGTCCTCGCCGTTGCGCAGCCGCAGATAGCGCTCCACCACGTGCAGGGCCGCCAGGTGCTGGCGCTTGTATTCGTGGATCCGCTTCACCTGCACATCGAAAATCGAGGCCGGATCGAGCAGCAGTCCCTGGCTCTGGTGGATGTGGTGCACCAGGCGCTGTTTGGAGGCGTCACGCACCTGCATCCAGCGGGCCAGGAAGCCCGGATCCTCCATGTGGCCGGAGAGATCCTGCAGATGGGTGAGATCGCGGCGCCACTGGCTGCCGATCACCTCATCCAGCAGGCTGGCCAGGCCGGGGTTGGACACCAGCATCCAGCGCCGCGGCGTGACGCCGTTGGTGACATTGGTGAAGCGATCGGGCCAGAGCTCGGCGAAGTCGGCGAGCACGTGGCGGCGCAGCAGGTCGCTGTGCAGTTCGGCCACCCCGTTGGTCTGGTGACAGCCCACCACGGCCAGGTTGGCCATGCGCACCTTGCGCTGCGGACCCTCCTGGATCAATGAGAGGCGCGCCAGCTTCTCAGGCTGGCCCGGGTACTTGATCCGGGCCATGCGCAGGAAGCGCGCGTTGATCTCATAGATGATCTGCAGGTGGCGCGGCAGTAATTGCTCGAACAGCTCCACCCCCCAGGTTTCGAGGGCTTCCGGCAGCAGGGTGTGGTTGGTGTAACTGAGGCTGGCGGTGGTGACTCCCCAGGCGGTCTCCCAGTCGAGGTGGTGCTCATCCAGCAGCAGCCGCATCAGCTCGGCCACGGCAATGGCTGGGTGGGTGTCGTTGAGCTGGACGGCGAACTTGGTGTGGAAGGCGGTGGCGGGTAGCCCCTGACCCTTGAGGATCCGGAACATGTCCTGCAGAGAGCAGCTCACGAAGAAGATCTGCTGGGAGAGGCGCAGGCGCTTGCCCTGCTCCATCTCGTCGTTCGGATAGAGCACCTTGGAGAGGGTTTCCGACTGCATCTTGTGCAGCACGGCCTTGGTGTAATCGCCGGCGTTGAAGGAGGCGAAGTCGAGGGCCTCAGGCGCTGCGGCGGCCCACAGGCGCAGGGTGTTGGCGGTGCGCACCCCATAGCCGAGGATCGGCGTGTCGTAGGCCACGCCGATCACCGTGTGCTGGCCGATCGTCACCGGGTAGCTCCACTCCGGCCGGATCACTTCCCAGGGGTTGCCCTGGGCCAGCCAGGCATCGGTGATCTCCTGCTGGCCCCGGGAGGTGATCTGCTGACGAAAGATGCCGAACTCGTAGCGGATGCCATAGCCGATGGCCGGAAGCTCCAGCGTGGCCATCGACTCCTGGAAACAGGCGGCCAGCCGGCCGAGACCGCCGTTGCCCAGCCCCGGTTCCGGCTCCTCGTCGATCAGCTTCTCCAGGTCGAGCCCCAGTTGGGCACAGGCGTCCTCGGCCTCCTGGCGCAGGCCCAGGTTCACCAGGTTGTTGTCGAGGTGAGGTCCAAGCAGATACTCCGCCGACAGGTACACCGCCGTGCGCACCTGGGCGCGGGTGTAGGTCTCGGCGGTGTCGACCCAGTTGTGCAGCAGGCGATCGCGCACCGCCAGGGCGAGGCTGCGGTAGTGGTCGTGGCGCGTGGCCAGCGAGGGGGCCTTGGCCTGGCTGAAGAACAGATGCCGCTGCATGTCTTCGGCCAGGGGCCGGTGGATGAAGCAGCTTCGGCTCATGGAGCTGGGATCGGCCATGGGAGCCGGGACGGGCTGAAAGAAGATCCGTTCTGCTTCTGGCGCCAGCTTGGTGCTGTCGGGATCACTACAGAAGGCCGGCCCTGTGAGGGAAGCGGGTCAGGGCTCGTCGGGGCAGCTCAGAGTTCGCTCTCCATGTCGGGCTTGATTGAGCAGTCGCTCTGGGGGTAGCTCACACACAGCAGGGCAAAGCCGGCTTCGATCTGTTCGTCGTCCAGGAAGCTCTGGTCCGACTGGTCGACGCTGCCGCTGAGCACCTTGCCGGCACAGGTGCTGCAGGCGCCGGCCCGGCAGGAATAGGGCAGATCGATGCCCGCCTCTTCAGCCGCATCCAGGATGTAGGTGTCGTCGCTGCAGCTGAAGCTGCGGCCGTCGTCGAGGCTGATGGTGAAGCTGGCCATGGCAAGGGAGCCCAGGGGCGCTCGGTGGGAGAACTCCATTGCATCCCCGGCGCCGTTCCCATCCTGTGATCGGGAACACCGCTGTGATGATTCGATCACATTGGCTTCCCTCCCCCGTGCCCCGATGGGGCGTGGGGGAGCAGGGACACACCGCTCGGCCCTCAGTCGCTCGGGCCCGGCGGCAGGCTGGTAGCCCATTACCGCCGCCGCAGGCCCCTGAGCGATGACCGCCCCGGCTCCGCCCCCTCCTTCTGGTCGCCAGCCACCCCCGCCAGCTGCTGCGACGCCCCACGAGGTGCTGCTGGTGCGCCACGGCGAGACCGCCTGGAGCCTTTCGGGCCAGCACACCGGCCGCACCGATCTGCCGCTCAGCGCGCGGGGCGAAGCCGAGGCGCGTCAGCTGCAGCCGGCCCTGGCGGCGCGGCCCTTCGCCCTGGTGCTCTGCAGCCCGCTGCAGCGGGCACGCCAGACCTGTGCCCTGGCGGGGCTGGCGGAGCGGGCCGTCATCGACCCCGATCTGAGGGAGTGGGATTACGGCCGCTACGAGGGGCTGACCACAGACCAGATCCACGCCGAGGCGCCGGACTGGCTGGTGTTCCGGCATGGCTGCCCGGAGGGGGAATCCCCGGGCCAGGTGGCCCGCCGGGCGGATCGGGTGATCGCCAGGGCCCGCGCGGCCGAGGGGCCGGTGGTGCTGTTCGCCCACGGTCACCTGCTGCGGGTGCTGGCGGCCCGCTGGCTGGAGCTGCCGGCGGCGGCCGGTGCCCAGCTGCTGCTCGACACCTCCTCACGCTCAGTGCTCTCGTGGTATCGGGGCATCCCGGCTCTGGGCTGCTGGAATGCCCCCGTGGCGGGCCCCGGCTGACGGGGGCTTCGGCTCTGTTTCAGAGCTGATCGAGAGCTGAGTGCAGAGCGCTGTAACAGCGCTCCAGCTGGGCCTCGTCGAGGCAGAGCGGCGGCAGGAGGTACACCACGTTGCCGAGGGGTCGCACGTACACCCCCTCCGCCAGGCAGTGGCGCTGAATCTGGCGGCCCACCGCGCTGAGGTAGCCCGGTTGGTTCACAGCCACGTCAAAGGCCGCCACGGTGCCCAGGCAGCGGGGACGCCGCACCAGCGGGTGGCGGCTGAGGGCCTCCAGCCGGGGCCGGTGGCGCGCCTCGAAGCTGCCGTAGCGCTCCGGGCAGGCCTCCAGCAGGTCGAGGCTGGCGAGGGCGGCCGCGCAACCCAGGGGATTGGCGGTGAAGCTGTGGCCATGGAAGAAGGTGGCCATCGGGTCGCTGCTGACGAAGCCCTGGTAGAGCCGCTCGCTGGCCAGGGTCACCCCCATGGGCAGGAAGCCGCCGGTGAGCCCCTTGGAGAGGGCCATCAGGTCGGGCTGGAGGCCCGCCCGCTGGCAGGCGAACAGGGCGCCGCTGCGGCCGAAGCCGGTCATCACCTCATCGGCGATCAGCAGGGCGCCACTGGCCCGCACCCTCGCCTCAACCGCCTGCAGAAAGGCCGGCCGCACCATCGCCATGCCGGAAGCTCCCTGGATCAGGGGTTCCAGGATCACCGCCGCCGTGGGCACGGCCAGGGCCCGCTCCAGGGCCTCCAGGGCCGCCTGTTCCCTGGTCTCCACGCTGGCGTCGTGCCAGCAGGTGTGGGGCCAGTCGACCCGGGCCACGCAGAACAGCCATGTATCGAAGGGGGTGGTGAACAGGGAGCGGGCCCCCACGGCCATGGCCCCCACGGTGTCGCCGTGGTAGGCCCCCTCGAAGGCGACCAGCTGGCGGCGCTCCGCCCCCTGGTTGTGCCACCACTGCCAGGCGATCTTGAGGGCCACCTCCACTGCCGTGGAGCCGTTGTCGGAAAAAAAGAGCCGCTCCAGCCCCGTCAGGGCGCTGAGCCGCTCCGCCAGCCGCTCGGCCGGGCCATGGCTGAAGTCGGCGAAGATCACCTGCTCGAGGGCCTGGCTCTGGGCGCTGACGGCCGCGGCGATGCTGGCCTCGGCATGGCCATGCAGGGTCACCCACCAGCTGCTGATGGCGTCGATCAGGGTGCGGCCGTCATCGAGCTCCAGCAGGGCGCCACGGCCGGCCACGGCCCGCAGGGGCACCGGCGCCGTGGCCACCTGGGTGGTGGGGTGCCACAGGTGCGGATGCCAGCGGGGCTGAGGATCGAAGTCCTGCGGCATGGTCAGCGGCACGTTCAGCTGCATGGTGGGCTGTCTCAGACGGGCTGCGTGCCGGCCAGGGGAGAGTCTGCTCGGCCGCGGCAACAAAGGTCCATGAACTGAGGTCACGCTCTGTGAGTTTTTACCCAGGCAGCGTCAGATTTTGGACGGAGCTGGATACCTTCCCTCAACGCCCTCTTCTCTCTTCCATGGCTCTGCCCCTGCTGGATGTCAAGCCCACGGCCGTGAACGCCCGGGTCGCCAACTTCATGCCGGCCACCGAGGAGTCGCCGCTGAGGGCCCCCTTCGCCCTGACGCCGACCCAGGATCCCGCCAGCGTGGATCTGCAGATCGACCAGGCCTACCGCCAGATCTTTTTCCACGCCTTCCGCAGCGACCGCGACCCCGTGCTGGAGTCGCAACTGCGCTCAGGCCAGATCCGCATGCGCGACTTCATCCGGGGCCTGCTGCTCTCCGAGAAGTTCCGCCAGGACTTCTACCGCTGCAACAGCAACTACCAGATCGTGGAGCAGGTGGTGGGCCGGGTGCTGGGCCGGCCGGTGTACGGCGACCAGGAGCGGATCGCCTGGTCGATCCTGATCGCTGAACAGGGGCTGCCCGCCTTTGTGGATGCCCTGCTGGAGTCTGACGAGTACCTCTGCCAGTTCGGCGACGATCAGGTGCCGTTCCAGCGCTCCCGCACCCTGGCCGGCAAGGCGGTGGGCCAGGTCCCCTTCAACCAGCAGGCTCCCCGTTACGGGGCCTACTGGCGTGACACCAATGCCCGCCGCCTGCCCTCCGCCGGTTCCAGCCCCTGGCAGCCCGGTGTGCCCAGGCCCGCCTGGCTGCGCGATCAGCCCAGCCCCCTGGCCCGCAAGGTCTGGTCGGGCACGATCCTCTTCGGTGTGGGCTTCCTCAGTGTCGTCAGCCTGATCACCGTGGTCGCCATGCTGCGCACCTGAGCCCTCAGGGGCTGGGGGGGGCTGGCTTGTTGCTGTCCTGGAGGGAGGGAAAGCTCTCCCTGATGGCGGCGGCCAGCTCCTGACGGATGCTGGCCCGGAAGCTCCTGGCCGCCTCGGCCGTCAGCACGGGATAGCTCTGGTCGCTGTTGGCCTCGCCGCGCAGGGGCTTCCAGCTGGTGCTCTCCCGTGCTTTCAACTCCGCCATCGGGGCCTGGAAGTCGAAGCTGAGGCTGGAGGCTGTCTCGTCCAGTGCTGCGATCCAGGCCTCCCGCCGCTCCTGCAGGGTGCGGGCCTTGAGGGTGTCGGGCAGGCCGAGCACGGGTTGGTAGTGATCGAGCACGGCCAGCTCCTCTTCCAGCAGCACGCGCCAGGCACCGATCTCCCCTTCGGCCAGCTGCTGCTCGGCCGGGCTGGCCGCCATGGCGTCCCGGTGCAGAGCCAGCCAGCGGTAGTGGGACTTCTCCTGGAGGGTCTTCTTCTGGGCCGACTTCCCTTTCTGGCGCTTGGGCAGCAGGGCCTCGGCCTTGCGCAGGAAGGCCCGATCCTCCGGCTCGAGGTTGATCGCTCCCCAGCGCTGGCGGTACTCCCACAGCTCCTCATAGCGGCGCAGGTCCTCCGCGGACCAGCCCAGGGCCTGCAGTTCCTCGGTCCTGCTGCTCTCGTCCTTCACCACCACCAGCTCACGCAAGGTTGGTGGGCAGCGTAAGGGTCAGCCCAGGGCCTGGCGGAAGGCCACCACGGCGAACAGCAGAAACAGGCCGCCCCCCAGGCGGTAGAGCAGTCGTTCATCCACCCGGTCGCCGATCCAGCGGCCTGATCCCACAGCCAGGGCCGTCACCAGGGCGTGGCCCAGCAGGGTGCCGGCCAGCAGTCCGGCGAAGGTGAAGCCGGGGGCGGTGGCCAGCACGATCGTGGCCAGCTGCGTGCGGTCGCCCAGTTCAGCGATGAACACCAGGGCGAAGGCCTCCCAGATCACGGCCAGGGGGCGGCTGCTCAGCAGCTGGCGATCGGCGGCGATCACGGCCTGCTCGGCTTCCAGGGCCTCGCCACGGGCGGCATCGGCCGGCAGGGCCTGGGCCTCCAGCAGCAGCCGGATGCCGAACACCAGGAACAGGCCCCCCGCCAGCCAGGGCAGCAGGCGCACCGGCAGCAGCTCCCGCAGGCCGTAGCCCACCCCAAGGGAGAGCAGGGTCACCACCGCCAGGGCCGCGAAGCTGCCGAGAAACACCCAGCGGCGCGGGTGCCGCACCGCCAGGATCAGGGCCATGAAGAAGGTCTTGTCGCCGAGCTCCGCCACGGTGATGGCACTCAGGCCGGAGCCGAAGGCAGCCAGGCCCGGATCCATGCTCACCGCCCCAGCCCCCAGCGAATCCTCTTAATACCACCAAAGCGGCTGCTGCCACACCCGCTCAACGCACCACCAGCACCGGACAGGAGCTCTGGGTCAGAACCCGCTGGGTCTCGCTGCCGAGCAGCAGCCCCTGCAGCCCGCGCCGGCCGTGGGAGGCCATCACGATCAGGTCGCAGGCCTGGCTGCGGGCCTCCTCCAGGATCGCCATGGAGGGCTGGGCACTGATCCGTTTCACCACCTCAGCGCTCACCCCGGCCTGTTCCGCCGTGGCGGCGGCGGCGTCCAGGATCTGCTGCGACTGCAGCTGGGCCGCCTTCATCAGCGCCTCGATGGCGCCGGTGTCCACCAGTTCTCCCGCTCCCACCAGGGAGACCGGCAAGGTCCCCTCCACCGTCAGGATGCGCAGCCGAGCCCCCAGGGCCTTGGCCAGAGCCAGGGCCTGCAGCAGGGCCCGCTGCGACAGCTCCGAACCATCGGTGGCGACAAGCAGGTGTTGAAACGTCATGGTGAAGCCCGGTGCCTGACTCCGGTTTAGCCCCGCCATTGGCCTGGCGCCCGGGCTTCGCGCACTCCCGCTGCAGCGGATTCAGGGCAGCGCCTTCAGTGCAGCGGATCACTGATCACCAGCACCGAGATGCTCAGGCGTCGCATCAGCCCTCCCATGCGGCCGCCGGCGGGAATGGGCAGGCCGGCCACCAGGCGGCGCTGGGACCGCAGGATCACCAGGTCGTGGCTGCGGGCGGCGTCCTCGATGCTGGTTTCGATGTTCTGGTCGGGCCGGATGTCCACCTTGATCGCCACCGAGACCGCCTGGCCCTCGGCGCCGGGCTGCCAGCGGGCCAGCTGGGCCTCCACCTCAGCCCGCTGCTGGCTGCTCTGCCCCAGGTCGGGCACGTGCAGAAGGGTGATGCTGCCGCCGAGGGCGGCGGCCAGCCGCTCGGCCAGCTGAAACTGCTCCAGGGCGCCGGCGGTGACGTCCTTGATCGGCACCAGCAGCCGCTTCAGGCTGGCGGGATCGCGGCGCAGACCGGCCACCACCACCGGGCAGCTCACCTGGCGGCAGGTGGCCTCCACCAGGTCGCCGAACAGCCACTGGCCGAACCTGCCGGGGCGGGCCAGGCCCATCAGCACCAGGTCACTGGCCTGCTCCATCGCCACCCGGGCGATGCCGGCGGCCACATCGCTGTCCACGCGCAGCAGGGGCTGGCAGGGCACCTGATCGGCCTCGGCGATCGAGCTGGCGCTCTGGAGCAGCTCCCGGGCCCTGGCCAGGCTCGCCGCCATCGCCAGGGGGCTGGCGTGGCCGGCCTCCGCCTGCCGCGGTGACACCACTGCCAGGGGCAGCACCAGGCCGGGATCCTCGGAGGAGCCCCCGATCAGCAGCCCGGCCAGGGCGAACAGCCGCGCCTCGCTGCTGGGGTTCGACACCGGCAGGAGCACCCGCAGCGAGCGCCGCACCAGGGCCAGGCGACCGGCCCCCTCCGCGGTCAGCGACGCGGCGGTGGCCTGGGCCAGCCTGGGGATGGCCTGGGCGGTGAGGGCAGGGCCGAGGGTGGCGGTGACCACCATCATCGCCAGCACACTGTTGAGCACCGCGGCGTCGAAGAGGCCGGCGCGAAACCCCACGAAGGTGGCGGCCAGGGTGGCCGCCACCTGGGGCAGCGACAACGACCACAGGGTGAGCACCTGGGTGCTGTTGTAGCGGTAGATCCGGCCGGCCCAGAGGGCGGCGAGCCCCTTGGTGGTGATCAGCGTGGCGATCAGGGCGATCGCGAAGGGGCTGCCCAGGATGGTGCTGAAGAAGGTGGGCAGGTTGAGCAGCAGCCCCAGGTCGATGAAGAAGATCGGGATGAACAGGGCGGCCCCCACGAACACCACCTGCTCCTTGACCCTCCCTTCCGGCAGGACGCGGTTCACGGCCAGGCCGGCCAGGAAGGCCCCCACGATCTTCTCCACCCCCGCCAGTTCAGCCCCCAGGCCGGCCACAAACAGGGTCAGCAGCACGGCTACGAAGAGCTGGCTGTCGTTGTTGACGCTGCGGCGCACCAGGCCCGTGCCCAGCTGGGTGATCGTGCCCACCAGCAGCAGGGCGAACAGGGCCACCTTGCCCAGCAGCAGGGCCACGGCCGGCGCTGAGAGTTCCCCGCGGCTCAGCCCCATGCAGAGGGCGAGCAGCAGCAGGGCGGCCAGGTCGGTGAAAATCGTGCCGCCGATGGCCACCACCACCGACTCTTCCCCCACGGCGCCGTAGCTGCGCACGATCGGATAGCCCAGAGGGGTGTGGGAGGCGAGCACCGAGCCCAGCAGCACGGCGCTCAGGGGCGCGTAGCCGTAGGCCAGGGCCAGGCCGGCCCCCCCCAGCAGGGGCAGGCTGAAGGTGAGCAGGCCGAACTGGAAGGAGCGCTGGCGGATGCGGGCGAATTCGGCCAGATCGATCTCCAGTCCTGCGATGAACAGCAGGTAGATCACGCCGATGTCGGAGAGCAGCCCCACGGTGGGGCCCTCGGTCTGCAGCCACCCCAGAGCATGGGGGCCGATCAGCACGCCGGCGGCCAGCAGGCCCACCAGATCGGGCAGCCGCAGCCAGCGGGCCAGGGGCGGAACCAGCACGCTCAGGCTGAGCAGCAGGGCGAACACCGCCAGGGGCGATCCGTGCAGGAAGACGGCCATGCCGCTGCTGGGGGGCATGGCTCAGGGGCTCCGCCGCCGCAGGGCGCTCTTCCAGCCGGCCAGGTGGCTGGCGGCGGCGGAACGGGCCAGGGTGCGGGCGGCGGGCAGGGCCGGCTGCAGCTGAGCCGAGCTGAAGGGGGGCAGGGAGCGGCTGCGCAGCCAGGCGCCCCAGCGGAACTCGTGGAAGGGGATCAGGGGTGCCGGCTCGATCACCCCCTCCTTCTTGAGGCGCCACACGAGGCTGCGAAAGGGGTCGTCATGCAGGCCCAGCAGCTGGTCCGGCAGCACCGAGGCAGGCAGGGGACCGAGGCCGCGACCGTCATAGAGGTACAGCCAGCCGAGGCCCAGCAGGTGCTGGAGCACCGCGGTGCGGTCGCCCGTGGGCAGATCCAACACCACATAGCCAAAGGCGGTGGCGGCGGGGTCAAGCTCCAGCAGGGCCCTGAGGCGGTGGTGGCGATCCACCATCCACACCTCCCCTGCTCCGCTGCGGACCAGGGGCACAGGCTTGGTGCCCAGGTAGCGCTGGCGTTCGCCGCGGTCTTCAGCCTGAAAGTCGTTCTGGCGGCTGCGCACTTCGGCCATGCCCACGCAGAGCTGGGTGGGCCGCAGGCTGGCCACAGGCAGCTCGATCAGGGGTGTGTCCGGCCGGGGTGGGGGCAACTGCTGATAGGGGGGAAGGCGCAGCGCCATCGGCGAGGACGGACCGGATCAGTGCCATCCTCGCCTGGAAAGCCGCCGGGACCATCCTGGGGCGCCGGAAGGGCCTCAGCCCTGGCTCAACAGGGTGCCGAGGCCGATCTGGTGCAGGATGCCCTGGCCGGTGATGGCTTCGGTGAGCACGCCGATCACAAAGCCGAGCATGGCGGCGCGGCCGTTGAAGCGCTCGGCCCGCTGCAGCTGCTCGGCATGGATCTGGGCAGCGGCGGCGTTCAGGAACCAGCGCTCGTCGGCTTGGGGGGAGGAGGACGTCATGGGAGCCATGGCAACGATGGGCCAATGTTACGAATCAATGCAGGATCTTGACCACCAATGGGTTTTGATCTGCTTATTTTTGGCCTTAGCAGCGCTGATCGGTCCGCCCCGGGCCCGCCCCTCCTGCGTCCTGCCGCTCAGCTCGGAGGCCCAGCAGGACGCGGCTGAGGCGGCGATAGGGTCGTGACAGGCTTCCGTTGCCATGAGTTCACAGGCTTCCGCTTCGTTTCTGGCCGATGCCGCCCCCACGGCCGGGGGCCGTTCCCTCGGGGTGCTGGTGTGTGGCCATGGCAGCCGCAACCGCCTGGCGGTGGCCGAGTTTGCCGCCCTGGCCGAGCAGCTGCAGCAGCGGCTGCGGCCGCTGCCCCTGGAATACGGCTACCTGGAGTTCGCCCGGCCGATCCTGCGCGACGGTCTGGAGACCCTGCGCCGCCGCGGTGCGGAGCACATCCTGGCGGTGCCGGCGATGCTGTTTGCGGCGGGCCACGCCAAGAACGACATCCCTTCGGTGCTCAACACCTACGCGGCCGAAACCGGACTGCGCATCGACTACGGCCGGGAGCTCGGGGTGGATCGCCGCATGATCCAGGCCGCCGGGGCCCGGATCCGGGAGGCCCTCGCCAGGGCCACCGGCTCTGTGCCCCTGCAGGACACCCTGCTGGTGGTGGTGGGGCGCGGGTCGTCCGACCCCGATGCCAACTCCAACGTGGCCAAGGTCACCCGCATGCTGGTGGAGGGCTTTGGTTTCGGCTGGGGCGAAACGGTGTACTCAGGCGTCACTTTTCCCTTGGTGGAGCCAGGCCTGCGCCAGGCGGTGCGACTGGGCTACCGCCGGGTGGTGGTGTTTCCCTACTTCCTTTTTTCAGGGGTGTTGGTGAGCCGGATCGTGCAGCACACCGAGCGCGTGGCGGCCGATCATCCCGAGCTGGAATTCATTCAGGCCGCCTATTTAGGTGACCATCCCCATGTGCTCGACACCTTCGAGGAGCGGGTGATGGATGTGGTTCGGGGCGACACCGCGATGAACTGCTCCCTCTGCAAATACCGGGCCCAGGTGCTCGGCTTTGAAACGGATGTGGGGGCGCCGCAGCACAGCCACCACCACCATGTGGAAGGGCTCACGGATGGCTGTGACCTGTGCGAGCGCGAATGCACCGGAGCCTGTCAGCCCGATGGGGTTCCCATCCCCTTGGGGGCCGCGGCCAGCGAGCACGGCCATGGCCATGGCCACCACCACCACCCTGTCTACCCCCACGCCGACCACCCCCTGGGCCCCCGCACCCTGCGCTCCGGTGGCGCGACGGCGTAGCCAGCCGCACCTGGCGCAGTTGTCTCGCGTGGGAGCTTCGCGGCTCCAGGCCCCCAGATCAGCAAGACTGATCATTGAAGCCTTTCCCCATGTTTTGGGGCTTTTCCCCAGATTGGCAGGGGGTTTTCCCCAGAACGGTGCTCCCGATGACCGTTGCGGCGGGGGTGCTGGGGATTTCGGCGATCTGTTCAGCGTCGTCTTGACACCGTGGCGCTGGGGCGCTCCTGGGTCGGCGGCTGTTGCTTCAGCTGATCAACAGCTGATGCGCGGCAGCAAGTCTCAGCCTGCAATGCCCTGCCGTGGTCAGGGCGCCCCGGCTTTGACGAAGGCTCGGGGATGTGGCGTACTGAGCCCCACTGCCGCAGCGCTGATGCCGATGGACTGGACCCCTCCCCCTGCCCAGGAGCCTGAGGCTGGTGATGGCGCCAGGGGAGAGTCTGCGGCGGTGCTGGAGAGCGAGGTGGCGGATGTGGTGTTCAGCGCGCTGCAGCGCTTTCTCGCCACCCACCCGGGCTGGAATCAGCATGGCCTCACAACTTCGGCCCTGGCCACATTTCTGTTCCAGAACGGTTGCACCGATGCCTGCGTGCAACAGCACTACCTGAACGGTCTGTTCCTGCTCTGAGGCGCAAATATGACTCCCACTCAGAGCGTCCACTCCGAGCCAGCCGCGCCGAGCGAAGCAGCAATCGCCCATAAAAAAAGAGCGAAGGCGCCAACCTTCGCTCTCGTTCTCCCTTGCCCGACCCGGTTAAAGGTCGCCCCGCCATTGTGCGGACCAGGGGCCTCAGCGGTTGTGCCAACAGACACAGGATCTGCTCCGCTGTGGCTGTCTCCTGACGCAGGGGCCTCAGATGTTCCCCCCGGCACCGGGGTCAGTCCCCCCGGCGCAGTCGCCTGGTGGCGGCCTCGCAGGCTCGCCAGGTGATCGCCATGGCCGTGAGGGTGGGGCTCTGCCAGCCGGCGCCAGGCCAGCAGGCCCCATCCACCACCAGCACATTGGGGGCGCGCCAGCACTGGTTGAAGGCATTCACCACCCCCTCCTCCTCGCTGGCGGCCATGCGGGCGCCACCCAGCTCATGGATGTAGTAGCCGGGGGGCGCGGCGCCCTGGCCGGTGGCGTGGCTGGAGCGGATCCAGGGCTCCAGCAGCGGCAGCACGAACAGATCCTCCAGCGGACGGATCGCGCCCCCGGCCGCGGCCACCACGGCCTCCATGCGCTGCTGCATGTGGGCCACCATCGCGGCTTCATTCGGCCCCCAGCCCATGGAGATGTGCGGCGTCGGCAGCCCCCAGGCATCCACCTGATCGCCGTTCAGGCTGACCCGGTTGTCGGCCCGGGGCAGCACCTCGCCATGGCCGATCAGGAAGCCCACGGCCTCACCGCGGCGGCGCTGCAGCAGGCTGGGCGGATCGAAGCGCTGCACCGCCGCCCAGAGGCCGTAGCCGCGCTGGAAGCCCTCCTGGCTGGCCCCATCCAGGTTCACGGTGTTGGGGATGAAGCAGCTGCCGGCGCCGGAGAGCTCGGCTGGTTCAGGGGGCGGGGCCAGGCCGGGCACCGAGAAGAAGCGGCTGCTGGACACGTGGTCCATCAGATAGTGCCCCAGGCTGCCGGAGGGATCGATCAGCCCGCCGCGCCTGCAGGCCTCGCCGGAGTGCAGCAGGATCCGCAGCGTCTCGATCGTGGAGGCGCACAGCACCACCAGCGGCGCCTGCAGCTCCTGCCGCTCGCCGCTGTGACTGTCGACCACCACGACCCCGCGGGCCCGCTCCTGGCCCGGCTCCATCACGAGGTGGCTCACCAGGGTGCCGCTGCGCACCACGGTGCGGCCAGTGGCCACGGCCCGGGCCAGGGTGCTGCCGGGGCTCGATGAGCGGCACCAGCCGGGGCCGCGGTGCAGGTTGAAGCCCCGGGAGTGGATCAGGGGCAGGCCCAGCTCGCGGCCGATCGCCTGGCGCAGGTGCCGTTCGCCCGGGGTGAGGGGCAGGGGATCGAGGAACTGGCCGTCGGGGAGCTGGGGCAGGCCGTCGGCCTGGCCATGCACCCCCAGCAACCGCTCGAGGCGGTCGTAGTAGGGCGCGAGATCCGGCTCGTCGATCGGCCAGCTGGGCCCTTGGCCATCGCGTTCACCGGCCTTGAATTCGTAGCGGCTCAGCCGCAGGGTGATGCCCCCCCAGGTGAGGCTCTTGCCGCCCAGCTGGCGGCCGCGGGTCCAGAGAAAGGGGCGGTCGGGCGGGGTGGAATAGGGGTTGAGGCGCTCGTCGGCGAACAGTTCGGGGTTGTGCTTCCAGTAGCCGGGGTGGTGGGCCTGCAGGCGCTGCCGACCGCTGGAGAGGTGGGCGAGCCGCCGCAGGCTGTTGAGCGGCTCGGCGCCACGGGCGCGGGCGGCGCCCAGTTCCGCCCCGGCCTCGAGCACCAGTACCCGAAGTCCGGCCTCCGCCAGCACCATGGCGGCCACCCCCCCGGTGGCGCCCGATCCCACCACGATGGCGTCAGGGCGCTCGGTCATCGGCCCGAGTTCAGCTGCCGGAGAGGCTGGCATCCAGACGGATCAGGGTCTGCAGCAGCACATTCACGCCCTGTTCGCACTGCTCCGGCGTGGTGTACTCGTCGGCCGAGTGGGACACGCCGTCGCGGCTGGGCACGAAGATCATGCCCATGGCGGTGAGCCGGCCCAGCTCCTGGGAGTCGTGGCTGGCGCGGCTGGGCAGGTGGGTGTGGCTCAGCCCCAGCTGTTGGCAGCTCTCGGTGATCAACGCCTGCACCATCGGATCAGCCGGGCTGGGATCCACCACAAACTGCGGTGTCATCGCGATCCGGGTGCGGCTGGCCACGGCGATGTTCTCGATCTTGCGCTCCAGGTGGGCGCGCATGTGGTCGATCACGCTGTGGGAGAGATCGCGCATGTCGAGGGTGAACTCCACCCGGCCAGGCACGATGTTGGCGGCATTGGGCCACACCTGCAGCTTGCCCACCGTGGCCACCGGATCGCCTGGGAAGTGGAGGGCCATGTCCTCCACCGCCAGGATGATCTGGGCGGCGGTGGTGAGGGCATCGCGCCGCATGCCCATGGGGGTGGTGCCGGCGTGGTTGGCCTGGCCACTGACGCTGATCGTGTAGCGCTGCTGGCCCACCACCCCCTCCACCACGCCGATGTCCTTGCCCACGGCCTCGAGCACGCCCCCCTGCTCCACATGCAGCTCCACGAAGGCGGCGATCTCCCCGGGCGCCCGGCGGGCGCTGGCGCGCTCCTCCCAGGAGCCGCCGATGCTGGCCAGGCCCTCCTGAATCGGCACCCCCAGGGCCGTGGTGTAGGTGCTGGGGTCGTCGGAGGCGCGGCCCACCAGGCTCTTGCAGCCCACCATGGTGCTCTCCTCATCGGCGAACACGATCAGCTCGAGCGGGTGCTGCAGGCGCTGGTTGTGCTCCGCCAGCACCCGCACCACCTCCAGCCCGGCCAGTACCCCCAGGGCTCCGTCGTAGTGGCCCCCCTCCGGCACCGTGTCGATGTGGGAGCCGGTGGCGAGCACGGGAGCCGTGGGGTCGAGGCCCCCGTAGCGGCCGATCAGATTGCCGGCGGCATCGATGCGCACGGCCATGCCGGCCTCCTCCATCCAGCCCTGCACCAGGGCGCGGGCGGCGCGGTCTTCGTCGCTGAAGGCCAGCCGGCGCACGGCCCCCGAGGGCACCCGGCCGATGCAGGCCAGGGCTTCGAGGCTGAGGGCCAGGCGTTCCCGATCGGCCCGCAGCGCCAGCAGCGAGCTGACTGCCGCCAGAGAGGCGCTGTCGGTGCCGAGATGGCCGTTGCTGAGGGGGCTTTGGCCCAGGGAAGCGGCGCTAAGCTGAGTCATGGCAGGGGCCGTGTCGGCTGAGGAAAAGCGGCTGAGGAGAATCGGCTGATCGGGGTGCGCACGATCCCCGTTGATCGACCCGGCCGGGTGCGGGTCTGATCAACGGTGCCGTTAGGCACAAACTCACGAACCAGGATCGTCAATCATCTCCAGAACCTAATTCTCCGCACCACGCGTGGTGGGCCTCCATGGCTCCCATCACGTCCTACCCACCCACCCGCGATGACCTACTCGATCGTTGCCTGGGATCGCCCCACCGGGATGACCGGGGTGGGCGTTGCCACCCGCCACCTGGCCGTGGGTTCCCTCGTACCCCATGCCCGATCAGGCGTGGGAGCTGTGGCCACCCAGGCCAGCACCAACCCCTACTTCGGTCCCTGGGGGCTCGACCGGCTGGAGCAGCTTCAGCTGCAGAGCGGCGGTGAGCTGGGCGCCGAGGCGGTGCTGGAGTCGCTGCTGCAGGACGATCCGGGTCGCGACGGCCGCCAGGTGCACCTGGTGGACAGCCAGGGCCGCACCGCCGCCTGGACAGGCCCTGACTGCGCTGGCCTGGCGGCCCATCGCTGCTACCCGGGCTTTTCGGTGGCGGGCAATTACCTGGCCTCCGAGCTGGTGCTGCTGGCGATGGCCGAGGCCTACATGGCCGCTGAGCGCCACGGCCTCGCCCTGGAGGAGCGCCTGATGGCGGCCCTGGAGGCCGCTGAAGCCCACGGCGGCGACTACCGCGGCCGTCAGTCGGCAGCCCTGCTGGTGATGCACCAGGAGAGCTACCCCCACATCGACTTCCGGGTGGACCATCACCCCGAGCCGCTGCTGGCCCTGCGCGAGATCCTGGCCGAAACCAGCGAGACCTATTACACCGGCTTCCGCGCCACCCTGCCCACCACCCTGGGGGTGGCCCAGACCGCCGAGCTTCCGTCGGCAGCGGCGGCAGCGGCAGCGGTGGATACGGCTCAGCCGCCCGACATGCCGATCAGCGCGTAGGCCGGCTCCGCCTGATCGGCGGCGCCCGGTCGCCAACCCAGCCGGTCGGCCAGTTCCCGGGCCTGGGCCGGCACATCGGCGGCCACGAACAGCTGGTGCATGATCTGCACGCCGATCAGGTGATTGATCACGGCGTCGAGCTGCACCCGCGTTGCCGGGCTGGTGGCGGGATCGTCGTGGCGGGCGAACAGTGCCGCCACCCCGGCTGGATCCAGCAGACCCGCCTGCTCGATGGCCTCGGGGCTGAGGTGGCGGTCGGCCAGCACCTGCATGGCGGCGCGCTTCTCGGGGTCGGCGTGGGCCGGTGGGGCCATGAAGGCGAACTTCTCGCGGCGGTAGAGCTGCTCGGGCAGCAGGCCGCGCATGGCCTCCCGCAGCACGTACTTCTCCGTTTTGCCCTTGATGCGCAGCTCCGGGGGCACCTGCACCGCCACAGCGGCCAGATGGTGATCGAGGAAGGCGGGGCGCGCCTCCATGGCGTGGGCCATGTCCACCCGGTCGCCGCCCCAGGTGAGGATCTGCCCCTCCAGCATCGTCTTGATCCACACGTACTGGGCCCGGTCGAGGGCATGGCGGCCCTCCAGCTGGGAGGCATCGAGGGTGGCGGCGATGGCGGCGCCGGGCTGGTAATCGGCGCAGGCCTGGCGGTGCTGCGGTGCCAGCAGATCGGGCACCAGGGGGGCGCAGGCCAGCCAGGGCTGCAGGCAGCTGGGCGTGAAGCCCACCACAGCCTCCAGGGCTGGATCGTGCACCTGCTCCTCGGCCAGCATCGCCCCCTGCACCAGCTGGTTGGCCTCCTGCAGCAGCTGCTCCCATTCCTGGCGATCCGCCTCCGGCAGGTCCTGCAGCCCATGCAGAAACATGTCGCGGCGGAAGGCGGGATAGCCCCCGAACAGCTCATCGGAGCCCTCGCCGGTCATCACCACCTTGTAGTGGGAGCGGTTCACCTCGCGGCTCATCAGGAACTTGGCCACCGCCAGGGTGTTGTAGATCGTGCGCTCGGTGTGCCAGATCGTGGCCTCCAGATGGCCATAGAGCTCGTTGCCGGAAAGACGCATCACCAGCTGATCGGCGCCGGTGGCCTCGGCCATCGAGGTGGCGATCGGGGTTTCGTCGTAGCGGCTGTCGTCGAAGCCGATCGTGAACGCCTTCACAGGGTTCTGGCTCACCGCGGCGGCCAGGCCCAGGATCGAGCAGGAGTCGATGCCGCCGGAGAGGTAGCAGCCCACGGGCACATCGGCCACCATCCGCACCTCCACCGCTTCCAGCAGGGCCTGGCGCACCGCGGTGATGTGGTCGGCCTCGCTGCGGCCGGCATCGCGCTCGCCGCTGCGGGGGAAATCCACGTCCCAGTAGGGCTGATCCTCGATGCTGAAGCGGCCGTCGCGGCGGCGCACCGTGAGCACGTGGCCGGGTTTGAGCTGGTGCACCCCCTCGAAGGCCGTGCTGCCCGGCACCATGGTCTGCATCAGCTGGTGGAACAGGCCCTCGGAGCTGAAGCGCCGTTGCACGCCGGGATGGGCGAACAGCACCTTGAGCTCGGAGCCGAACACCAGGCCCTCCTCGGTGAGGGTCCAGTACTGGGGTTTGACGCCGAAGCGGTCGCGCACCAGGTAGAGGGTGTCGAGGCGGCTGTCGAACAGGGCGAAGGCGAACTCGCCGCGCAGCAGGGGCAGGCTGGCCTCGAGGCCCCGCTGCTGGTAGAGCCGCAGCAGGATTTCCGAATCGCTCTTGCTGCTGAAGTGATGGCCCTGGGCCGTGAGCGAGGCGCGGATGGCCTGGAAGTCGTAGAACTCGCCGTTGTGGGCCATCAGCAGCTGGCCGTCCTCAGACACGAATGGCTGGCGGCCGCGGTTGGCATCGAGGTCGATGATCGAGAGGCGGGCATGGCAGAAGCCCACACCCTGATCGGGCAGGCCCCTCACCCCGAAGCCATCAGGGCCGCGATGCACCTGGATCGCCGCCATGTTGACGAGCACCTGCTCGTCGATCGGCTGCTGGGGCTGGAGTTGGAACACTCCCCCGATGCCACACATAGACCGTCTCCTGGATGAAATCTCGAAATGCTGAACGTGAGGGGATCGGCCTGAACGGCGCACCCGCTGGACCTCAGATGATGTCCATCACCTGGTCTGTGCGCTCCACCATGCAGGTGAGCAGGGCCATGCGGATGAACACGGCACCGCGCGCCTGGGAGAAGTACCAGTTGTGGGGGGTGCCATCGAGACAGGTGCCCAGCTCCGCTCCCCTGGCCAGGGGGTGGAGGATGATCGCCTCAGGCCGGTAGGACAGATCGGCGGTGAGGTGGAAGCTGCGGCCGTGCACCTCGTAGTTGTCCCCCACCCAGGCGATCGCATTGATGTAGATCACATCGAGGTCTGGAACGGCGGCGCTGAGATCGTCGCTGGTGAGCACCTTGATGCCAGCCTGCTCAAGCTCCTCCCGCTGGCCTGGATCAAAGTAGCTCTCGGCTTCGCCGGGGTCGATCCCCGGCTCGTGAAAGAGCACCAGCTCATCGATCATCTGAGGGAACTTGGTGAGGATGCGCAGCAGTGACCGCACCGTGCGCATGCGCTTCGGGATGCCCACGATGCCGATGCGGATGCGTTGATCGGCGGGCACATCCTTCTCCACCAGCTGGGGACGCCACTTGAAGATGGTGTAGAGGTCGGCCATGGCCTGAGTGGGGTGCTCATCGATGCCATTGCCGGCATTGATGATCGGAATCCGCAGCGATTCGGTCATCTGGTAGATAGCCTCAGCGTTGGTATCCCGTAACACCACACAGTCGCCATAGTTGTTGAACATCTCCGCCACGTCCCGCAGCGATTCCCCCTTGGCGATGCCGGTGGTGCTGCGATCCGTGATCGTGATCGTGTCGCCGCCCAGCCGGTGCCAGGCGCTGTCGAAGGAGAGCCGGGTGCGGGTGCTGGGCTCGTAGAAGGCGTTGATCAGGATCTTGCGCTGCAGCGGGCTGTTGAAGCGGATGTAGCGCTCGGGGTTGCTCTCGAACTTCGCCGCCAGCCGAAACACCTGCAGCAGCGAGTTGGCGCTGTACTGCAGGGTGGAGATCACATGCTGGTTCATCAGATCGCTCAGCGCCCCGCCGTGCTCGCGGATCTGCTCGAGCAGGGCCTGTGGGTGGGCGTTCCCATAGACATCAGGACCGAGCCGATTGAAGTGGGGAGAGTGCATCGTCAAAGTTGATCCCGGGGGCTGGGGATGTTGTGGTCGAACGGGGTGGAAGGCTCCATCTTCCGCCTCGATCGGGTGGCTGACTGGAAAATCTTGTGTTTTCTGCAACATCGGAAGCGGTAGAAAGTAGCGGTATTTACCGTTTCCGAGGGGCTCGCGCTGACGGCCAGCCCGCTGCGTCGCTACCAGACCCGGCCATTGCGCCACTCCACAAACCAGATGCCCAGGATCACCAGCACGGCCAGCACCAGGCCGGCGATGCTGCCGTACACCACCAGGCCGAACCACCAGCCGGAGATCAGCCACGAGCCGGCCGGGGCGCTGGTGCTGAGCAGCAGGGAGGGAAACAGGGCCATGGCTTGGGGGATGGACACGACTCAGGGACTCTCGGGTTCGCCGGCCAGCTGGCGCCAGTCGTACTGCTCGGGCCAGTAGTGGCTGCCCAGGCCCATCACCAGGGCCGAGACGGCGGCGGACACCAGGGCGGCGCAGTAGGGGGCGATCAGCCAGTAGGCCAGCAGGCCGCTGATCGAGCCGAGCAGCATGGCGGCGATGGCCGCCTGGCGGTTGGCCTGGCGCCAGTAGAGCCCCATGGCGATCGGCCAGATCGTGGAGGCCACCAGGGCGCCAGTGAACAGCAGCAGCTGGTACATCGAGGTCACGTACTGCCAGGAGAGCAGCATGGTCAGCAGTCCCAGGGCCACCACCACCCGGCGGGCGGCCTGGCGGATCTGCTGGTCGGTGGACTCGGGTCGCAACCAGTGGGCGATCACATCCTCAGCGATCAGATCGGCCGTGGCGGCGAGCAGGGAGTCGAGGGTGGAGGTGAGCGAGGCGAAGATGATCACGAACACCACCGCGGCGCCGCCGCTGCCGAGCAGCTGGGCTGTGACGATCGGGAACACCATGTTCACCTGGGGGATCTCGAGGTTCTGGGCCAGGGCCATCAGGGCGATGGCGCCCGTCACGATCGGCACCGTGACCCAGGCGAAGCCGCCGAGCACGAAGGAGCGGAACACCACCGAGGGGCGGCTGGCGAACACCCGCGACCACCAGATGTTGTTGTGGAACACCTCGCCCATGCTGAACAGCCCGGTGTTCCAGGCAAACAGCAGCCCTGCCGGCAGCAGCAGATTCAGGCGGCCGGGATGCTCGCTGGCCAGAGCCGTGTACACCTGATCGGTGCCGAAGCGGCTGAAGCCGAGCACGGCCACCAGCACCAGAAGCGCCATGATCAGCAGCGACTGGATGAAGTCGGTGCCGACCACCGCCCGCATGCCGCCGAACAGGGTGTAGGTGGTGGACACACCGATCACGCACACCATGCCGAGGCGGTAGTCGAAGCCCGAGAGCGACTGCAGCAGCAGGCCGGCTCCCATCCCCTGGGTGATCAGAAAGCCCAGGGTGTAGGCCATGGTGATCAGCAGGAACAGGGCCCAGCAGAGCCGCCCGTAGCGCAGCCGCACGAAGTCGCCGCTGGTGCGGGCCCGGGGCATCAGCCGCTTGATCCGCACCGCCAGGGGGGCGAACAGGAACAGCCCCAGGCCGGCGAGGGCGTAGCCGAACATGCCCCAGAGGCCGAGGGTGTACCCCACCTCAGGCGCCGCCAGGGTGGTGTTGCCGGTGACCCAGCTGGCCATCAGGGTGGCCGTGCTCAGGGCCAGGCCGATGTTGCGGCCGGCCAGCAGGTAGTCGTCGGCGTCGCCGCTGCCGCGCCTGCCCCACCAGATGCCCAGGGCGATCCAGAGCACGGAGAAGCCCACCAGGAGCAGCCAGGCGGTGCCCGGCGCCAGCATCGCGTCAGTTGTCATGGGCGGAGGGCATCAACCGGGGTCATCGAAGGGATCGCGCTGGTGCCAGCGCCGGTGGCCCCGCAGCACCATCACCACCGTGGCCAGGGTCACCAGGCCGCCGAGCACGAAGATCAGCAGGGCCCGTTGCAGCTCGGTCATGGCGCCAGCCTCCAACGCAACACAGCCTGAACACAAAAAAAGCCCCGGAAAACCGGGGCCTGTTGGAGAGCAAACAAGTGGTGGCGGGGGCGAGATTTGAACTCGCGACCTTCGGGTTATGAGCCCGACGAGCTACCAGGCTGCTCTACCCCGCGGCACCAGAGGACTGTACCAGCCGGTGTCCTGCGCTACAGGCTGAGCTCAGTCGAAGCGCAGTTCGCCGCGTACGTCCAGCTGCAGATGGGGTGCCGGCTCCAGGAAGGAGCGGCGCAGCTCCTCCAGGGTCATCGGCGTCAGCCAGTCGAGCTGCTCCAGCAGGTGCAGGGCCACGGCGTGCTTGGCCCGCCCGGCGCCGTCCTCCACCTTGATCGCCACCCCCAGGCCCTCACCCACCCTGGTCAGGCACTGGATCCCCTCGGCTCCGCCCTTGCTGAGCACCTGGCCATGGCCCAGGCGCATGAGTTCGGTGTCGAAGCGGCCTTCGCCCGCCACCAGCTCCGGGTGGCTGAGCATCGCCCGGCTGAGCCGCTCCAGGTCGGGCTGGGCCCCGGCTCCCAGGTGGGCGTAGAGCAGGGCCATCTGGGCCAGCTGCAGTTGCAGGGTGGGGGCGCCGCAGTCGTCGCGAGCGGTGACCAGCTCAGCGGCGGGCAGGCCGAGCAGTTCGGCCACCCGCTTGAGCACCTCCTGCTGCAGGGGATGCTCCGGTTGCAGGTAGCCCTCCAGGGCCCAGCCCATGCGCCGGCAGGTGGCCAGGAAAGCGGCGTGCTTGCCGGAGCAGTTGTGCTCCAGGGGGCTGCTGCCGTGCTCGGGCACCGGGCTCTGCAGCTGCTCGGCCTCCACCTCGGCGCCCCACAGCAGCCGGAAGGCCTCGCGGGCATGGCTGGAGGTGCCGGCATGGGAGGCGCAGGCGATGGCCAGGCCCCGCTCGCCGCAGTTGATCTGGTCGGCGGTGCCGCTGGCCACGAACACCGAGGCCTGAAACGGCTTCAGGGCCGAGCGCACGAAGCTCAGCTGCTGGGGATCGCCGGCCCGCATCAGCACGCGGCCCCGGCCGTCGCACACCACCGCATGCACCCGGTGGCGGGATTCGGCAATGCCGTTGCGCAGCAGCCTCACTTCCAGGGGCGGGATGGAGCTGCGGGCCGATCCGCCGAAGCTGGGGGGCAGGGACATACGGGGAGGCGGTCGATCTGGCCGTGCTCAGAGAGCCTGACAGAGGCTCGCCCCCAGCAACATCAAGGTGGCCGCCAGGCCGATGGCCTGCTGCAGCCGGGCCAGGATCGGCCGCACCTGGTGCTGGGCCACGAGCAGATCCTGCTGCCGCCAGGACAGGGGCTTCTCCCAGACCTGGCCGTCGTACCAGCCGGACTCCTCGTAGTCCACCCGCTCGCTCACCAGGCGCCTGTGGATCGTGCTCCAGCCCAGCCACTGGCGCACCAGCAGCAGGGTGGGCAGGGCGATGGCGGCGGCCGCCCCTGCCACCACCATGCGGGCCGGATCGTGACGCAGCACCCAGCTGCCGCTGGCCACCAGCACGCTCAGCGGGGCCACCAGCAGCCAGCTGATCAGCAGGGGACGCATCAGGCCATCGAGGCTTTCGGCAGGCCAGGCGAAGAACCAGGAGCCGCGCAGCTCTTCGTACTGCCTGAGCGGGCGCTGGTCCGGCGGTACCGGGCAGGGCCCGAGCAGCTCCATGGTCACGCTCAGGCGTTGAGATCTGCAGCTGAGCCTACGAAGGGCACCTGTTCGCCGTGGCCCCAGAACGACTCCAGGTCGTAGTAGCTGCGTTCTGCCGGGGTGAGCACGTGCACGATCACCTCGCCGTAGTCGAGCAGCACCCAGCGGCCCTCCGCCTGGCCCTCGCGGCGCAGGGGCAGGCGGCCATGCACCTCCTCGAGCCTGTCTTCCACGGAGCGGGCGATGGCGCGCACCTGCACGTCGGAGAGGCCACTGCAGATCACGAACCAGTCGGCCAGGGACGACACCTCATCCATCCGGATCAGGCGGATGTCCACGGCCTTGCGGTCGTCGCAGGCGTCAGCCACCAGCCGGGCCAGGGCTTCGGTCTGGGGGTCGCGGGGGGAGTGGAGCGGGGCGGTGGCCTGGGCCGCGGGCACTGGCGCGGCCGGAGGCCATGGGGCGGCGTTGATCGGCTCAGCCATAGACGTTTTCACTCGTGACCGACTGCCGTGATCCCTGTTGCTGGGCCATCTCGGCCCGGGCCTTGCCGGCGCTCTTGCGCAGGGCTTCGAGGCGGTCTTCGTAGAAGGTGCGCTTCTTCTTCTTGCGGGTCTGCTCGGCCAGCTCCTTGAGGGCACCGCCGAGGCTCTTGTAGGCGTTGGGCAGGGTGTAGCCGAAGCGGCAGGCCAGATCGATCGCCCGCTCATCGGCGCTGATCGCATCCTGCAGCCGCTTTTCGGAGTTGTTCTTGAGGTAGAGCCGGTAGCCCGCGAAGCCCGACAGGCCCAGGGCCATCAGCAGCAGCAGACCATCCTGAACCCAGAGCTCACCGATGGCGCCGCCCAGGCCGATCGCCAGCGCCGCCATCTCCCAGCCGTCCCGGGGCACGGCGTCGTTCTGAACCCGGCCCACCTCGTGCCAGAACAGCAGGTTGCGGTGGTCGAGGGCGAGGCCATCCCAGGTTTCGAGGTCCACCTGGATCTCGATCTCATCGCGACCGATCTCCTCGATGGTGATCAGGGGAGGTTCAACCGAAGCTGCGGCTTCCACGAACACCCAGCTCTGCATTTCCGGAGGCAGCAGCCCCTTGAGGCGCTGGAGTTCGCTCATCGACAGGAATGGTGATCTGGAGAACATGCAGCCTAGCCACCATTGCGGCCTGGCTCGGTTGGCGCTGAACGTCAGGGGCCACCAGGGCATGAGAGCCTGATCGGGTTTGGCCGCCGACCACGCCCATGCCCCGCCGCACGGACCTGAAGCGGATTCTTCTGCTGGGCTCGGGACCGATCGTGATCGGTCAGGCCTGCGAGTTTGACTACTCCGGCACCCAGGCCTGCAAGGCGCTGCGGGCCGAGGGGTTTGAGGTGGTGCTGGTGAACAGCAACCCGGCCTCGATCATGACCGATCCGGACATGGCGGATCGCACCTACATCGAGCCCCTCACGCCCGAGGTGGTGGCCCGGGTGATCGCTGCCGAGAAGCCCGATGCCCTGCTGCCCACCATGGGCGGCCAGACCGCCCTCAACCTGGCGGTGACCCTGGCCGAGAACGGCACCCTGGCCGAGCACGGCGTGGAGCTGATCGGCGCCGATCTCAAGGCGATCCGCATGGCGGAGGACCGGCTGCTGTTCAAGGAGGCGATGGGGCGCATCGGCGTGGCCGTCTGTCCCTCCGGCATCGCCAACAACCTCGAGGAGGCGGAGTCGGTGGGCGAGGTGATCGGCACCTACCCGCGCATCATCCGGCCGGCCTTCACCCTGGGGGGCAGCGGCGGCGGCATCGCCTACAACCCGGAGGAGTTCCGCTCCATCTGCAAGAGCGGTCTGGAGGCCAGCCCCGTCTCCCAGATCCTGATCGAGCAGTCGCTGATGGGCTGGAAGGAGTTCGAGCTGGAGGTGATGCGCGACACCACCGACAACGTGGTGATCGTGTGTTCGATCGAAAATCTCGACCCGATGGGGGTGCACACCGGTGATTCGATCACGGTGGCGCCGGCCCAGACCCTCACCGACCGGGAGTACCAGCGCCTGCGGGACCAGTCGATCGCGATCATCCGCGAGATCGGCGTGGACACCGGCGGCAGCAACATCCAGTTCGCGATCAATCCCGCCAACGGCGACGTGGTGGTGATCGAGATGAACCCGCGGGTGTCGCGCTCCTCGGCGCTGGCCTCCAAGGCCACGGGCTTCCCGATCGCCAAGCTGGCGGCCCGGCTGGCGGTGGGCTACACCCTCGACGAGATCACCAACGACATCACCGGCGCCACGCCGGCCTGCTTCGAGCCCACGATCGACTACGTGGTGACGAAGATTCCCCGCTTCGCCTTCGAGAAGTTCCAGGGCAGCCCGGCGGTGCTCACCACCTCGATGAAGTCGGTGGGGGAGGCGATGGCGATCGGCCGCTGTTTCGAGGAGTCGTTCCAGAAGGCCCTGCGCTCCCTGGAAACCGGCCATGCCGGCTGGGGCTGTGACCGCCTGATGCCAGCCCTGAGCCCGCCGCCCTGAACGCGGCCCTGCGCACGGCCACGCCGGAGCGGATCTTCGCGGTGCGCACCGCCATGGTGGCTGGCCTCGATGACGCCGAGATCCACCGCCTCAGCGCCATCGATCCCTGGTTCCTGGCCAAGCTGCGCGGCATCCTCAGCGCCGAGCAGCAGCTGCTGCGGGGGCGCAGCCTCGAGCAGCTGGAGGCCGGCCCCCTGCTGCGGCTCAAGCAGCTCGGCTTCTCCGATCCCCAGATCGCCTGGGCCACCGGCAGCGACCAGCTGGCCGTGAGGCGGCACCGCCAGGCCCTCGGGGTGAATGCGGTGTTCAAGACGGTGGACACCTGCGCCGCTGAGTTCGCCTCCCACACCCCGTACCACTACGCCACCTACGAGCGACCGCTGGAGCGCATCGCCGCCGATGGCAGCCTGGCGGCGCTGCCCCCGGAGAATGAGGTGCAGCCCGAGAGTCGTCAGAAGGTGATGATCCTGGGTGGCGGTCCCAACCGCATCGGCCAGGGCATCGAGTTCGACTACTGCTGCTGCCACGCCTCCTTTGCCCTGCAGGACGAGGGCTTCGCCACGGTGATGGTGAACAGCAACCCGGAAACGGTGTCGACTGACTACGACAGCAGCGACCGCCTCTACTTCGAGCCGCTCACCCTCGAGGACGTGCTCAACGTGATCGAGAGCGAGAAGCCCACCGGCGTGATCGTGCAGTTCGGCGGCCAGACGCCCCTGAAGCTCGCCCTGCCCCTGCTGCGCTGGCTGGCCTCGGCCGAGGGCCAGGCCACCGGCACCCGCATCTGGGGCACGTCCCCCGAATCGATCGACACCGCCGAAGACCGCGAGCAGTTCGAGGCGATCCTGCGGCGGCTGGAGATCCGCCAGCCCCGCAACGGCCTGGCCCGCAGCGAGCCGGAAGCCCTGGCCGTGGCCGAGCGGGTGGGCTACCCGGTGGTGGTGCGGCCCAGCTACGTGCTCGGCGGCCGGGCCATGGAGGTGGTGTTCAACGCCCAGGAGCTCAACCGCTACATGGCCGAGGCCGTGACCGTGGAGCCCGACCACCCCGTGCTGATCGACCAGTACCTCGACAACGCCGTGGAGGTGGATGTGGATGCCCTCTGCGACAGCACCGGCACGGTGATGATCGGCGGCGTAATGGAGCACATCGAGCCGGCGGGCATCCACTCCGGCGATTCGGCCTGCTGCCTGCCGACGGTGAGCCTGGGGGAGGAGAGCCTCGCCACCATCCGCGCCTGGAGTCGCGATCTGGCCCTGGCCCTGAACGTGCGCGGCCTGATCAACCTGCAGTTCGCCGTGCAGCGCAGCCCGGACGGAGCGGAGCGGGTGTTCATCATCGAGGCCAACCCCCGGGCGTCCCGCACGGTGCCATTCGTGGCCAAGGCCACCGGCGTGCCCCTGGCCAAGGTGGCCAGCCGCCTGATGGCGGGGCGCACCCTGCACGAGCTGGGCCTGCGCAGCGAGCCGCAGCCGCCGCTGCAGGCGGTGAAGGAGGCGGTGCTGCCCTTCAAGCGCTTCCCCGGTTCTGACAGCCTGCTGGGCCCGGAGATGCGCAGCACCGGTGAGGTGATGGGCCTCGCCGCCAGTTTCGGCATGGCCTACGCCAAGGCCGAGCAGGGGGCCGGCGAGAGCCTGCCCACCGGCGGCCGCGTGTTCCTCTCCACCCACGACCGCGACAAGCCGGCCCTGGTGCCCGTGGCCCGCGGCCTGGCCGACCTGGGCTTCGAGCTGATCGCCACCGCCGGCACCGCCGCGGTGCTGGCCCGGCAGGGCCTGGCGGTGGAGGTGATCCTCAAGGTGCATGAGGGGCGGCCCAACATCGAGGACGCGATCCGCTCCGGTCGCATCCAGCTGGTGGTGAACACGCCGATCGGCCGCCAGGCCACCTTCGATGACGCCTATCTGCGCCGGGCGGCCCTTGACTACGCCGTGCCCACCCTCACCACCCTGGCGGGAGCGCGGGCGGCCGTGGAGGCGATCGGGGCCCTGCAGAAGCAACACCTGACGGTGACGGCCCTGCAGGACATCCATCCGATGGCGAGGGTCTGAGCCAGCTCCGCCGTTCACCTGGGTAGCGTTGGGGCCCTGCGCCCAAGCCCGTGACCGCCACCACCAGCTCCGCCAGCACTGCCGCCACGACAGCCGGCACGACTGTTGCCGCCATTCCAGAAGGCAGCGACTGCACCGCCGCCTTCCGCGCCGCCTACGAGAACCGCTACACCTGGGATCCTGGCTTCGCGGGCTACAAGGGCCGCTGCTCCTGGGAGCAGGCTGATCGCCGCGCCGAGGGCCATTTCAGCGTGGGCGCCGACCTCAAGGCCCAGGTGGAGGGCATCGCCGACGAGGAGATCCACAAGGCGATGGCCTCCCAGCTCTGGGAGGTGGCGATCCACCGGGTGCGCCGCAGCTTCGAGCAGACCCACGGCGCCAACACCTTCACGGCTGGCAGCACCGATGCCGTGGGCACCGAGGTGATCGTGGGTGGCAAGAACAGCGGTGACCGCTACCGCATCAAGGACGACGTGGTGACGATGGTGCACCGCCACATCCACGGCACGGTGGTGACGATCTTCACCGAGTCGGTGACCCACACCGGTGCTGGCTATCTGAGCCGCTCCTACACCAGCCAGTACGCCGATCCGGCCACCGGCGCCGCCCGCGGCGGCCTCAGCCGCTTCACCGACACCTTCGTGCCCCTCTGCGACGGGGGCCCCTGGGTGCTGAGCGAGCGGGAGGTGGCCACCGAGGCCCATGGCGAGACTCCGGCCAGCCGCCAGCTGTTCAGGTTTCTGGATCTTCAGGCCTGCTGAGCACGGCTGCGTTGCCCGAAGGCGTTGCCTGTGACACCATCCACGCACCACCGTGCGCTCCGCCTTGGGTATTCCCACAGCCCCTGTTGGCAACCCCCTGCCACTGGGGCAACTTCCCGTCGGCCTTGAAGACACGATCAGGGCCATCAACGCCCCGATCAACAGCTTCGCCTGGGGCTGGCCCACGGTGACCCTGATTGCCCTCACCGGCCTGGTGATGATGGTGGGGCTGGGGTTCATGCCACTGCGGCGGCTCCCCTATGGCGTGCGCATGATGCTGGGCCATGCCGGCTCCGCCAAGGACGGTGAGATCTCGCCGTTCCAGGCCCTGATGACCTCGCTCTCGGCCACGATCGGCACCGGCAACATCGCCGGTGTCGCCGGTGCCATCGCCATTGGCGGACCTGGGGCGGTGTTCTGGATGTGGCTGATCGCCATCTTCGGCATCGCCACCAAGTATGCGGAGGCCGTGCTGGCCGTGCACTTCCGCGAGTTGGATCCCCTCGGCAACCATGTGGGCGGGCCGATGTATTACATCCGCAACGGTCTTGGCCCTGGCTGGGCCTGGCTCGGTGGCCTCTTTGCCCTGTTCGGCATGCTTGCCGGCTTTGGAATCGGCAACGGAGTGCAGTGCTTTGAGGTTTCGAGTGCTCTGCAGACCGTGGGGATCCCGCGTCTGGTCACGGGCGTGGTGCTGGGCGCGCTGGTGTTCGGTGTGATCATCGGCGGCATCAGCCGGATCGCCCAGGCCGCATCCGCTGTGGTGCCGACCATGGCCATTCTCTATGTGTTGGCCTGCCTGCTGATCATGCTGGCGAATGCTTCCGAGATCCCTGCCGCCTTCGGCACGATTTTCTCCAACGCCTTCACCGGCAAGGCCGCGGCAAGTGGCACCCTGGCCCAGGTGATCCTGATGGGCTTCAAGCGGGGCATCTTTTCCAACGAGGCGGGCCTCGGCAGCGCCCCCATCGCCCACGCCGCCGCCAGCACCCGCGATCCCGTGCGCCAGGGCACGGTGGCGATGCTCGGCACCTTCATTGACACGATCATCATCTGCAGCATGACGGCGCTGGTGATCATCATCACCGGTGCCTATGAAAGTGGTGAATCCGGCGCCAATCTTTCGATCAGTGCCTTCAACATGGGCATCGCCGGCAGCGGTTGGATGGTCACCGTGGGGCTTGTGGTCTTCGCCTTCACCACGGTGCTGGGCTGGAGTTTCTACGGCGAGCGCTGCACCGAATATCTCTTCGGGGTGAAGGCGATCCTGCCCTTCCGGCTGGTGTGGGTGGCGGTGGTGGTGATCGGCTCGGTGGCCGGCGACCGCGGCGCCGTCTGGGCCGTGGCCGATACCCTCAATGGCCTGATGGCGATCCCCAACCTGATCGGCCTGCTGCTGCTCTCCGGCACCGTGTTCCGGCTCACCCGGGCCTACCGCTTCGATGGGGAGGCCCGCAGCTGAGGGCGGGCCACCGCTGGATCGGGGCAGGGGCTCAGGGCAGGGGTGCAATCGCCTTGAGCTTGTCGTTCAGCTGGCTGGCCATGGCCTGACGGCCCACGGCCAGCACCTTGAGGGTGTCCTCGTGCATGCGCAACTGGGCATCGGCCACCTGCATGCCCTTCACCAGTTCCTTGAGCTCACTGGGCAGGCTGTTGAGGTCGTAGCGCTTGCCCTCGAAGGTGAGGACGGGAGGCTGCTGGGGGGTGGAGGTCAAGATGCGCAACGCTGAGGTGCCCTCAGGTTACGGACGGACCTGCCCCGGGATCAGCGCGAAGGGACCCTCCTGCGCTTGCCAGGGGCCGCTTGAACACGAACATCAGCAACGGCCCCACCTGGGCGGCCTCCACCATCTCCCAGTGCTCCCGGCCCAGGGCATTGAGGAAGAACTGCAGCTGCTCGGCGGGGTGCCGGGGGGTGCTGTTGAGGGGGCTGTACTGCTGGGGGAACTCCCGCTCCAGGAACTCAGGGCTGAGGGCGCCGCCCAGCCGCTCGCTGTCGCTCTGGGGCGAGGGCGGCTCCGGCGGGTTGCCGCTCTCCACATCGATTTGGATCACGCGGTATTCCCAGCCGAATGCCGAGCCGATGGGGCTGCCGGTCATGGTTCGAGGTGGATGAACTGGCGGCGGCACAGCTGCCGGTAGCGACCGTCCTGAGCCATCAGCTGATTGTGGCTGCCCTGCTGCACGATCCGGCCCGCCTCCAGCACCACGATGCGATCCGCCTTCTGCACGGTGGAGAGGCGGTGGGCGATCACCAGCACGCTGCGGCCGGCCATGGCGGTCTGCAGGCCGGCCTGCACGGCCTCCTCGGCCTCGGCGTCGAGGGCACTGGTGGCCTCATCGAGCAACAGCACGGCGGGATTGCCCAGCACGGCCCGGGCGATCGCCAGCCGCTGCAGCTGGCCGCCGGACACGTTGCGGCCCCGTTCCTCCAGCCGGCTCTGATAGCCGTGGGGCAGCTGGCTGATGAAGCCATCGGCGTTGGCCAGGCGGGCCGCCTGGCGGATCGCCTCGGCGGTGGCCGGCCGCCCGAAGGCGATCGCCTCGGCCACCGTGCCCGAGAACACGCTGCTCTGCTGGGGCACCAGGGCCACGGCCTGGCGCAGCTCCCGGGCGCGCAGGTCGGCCAGGTCGTGGCCATCCAGCAGCACCCGGCCCCGCTGGCAGTTGTTGAAGCGCAGCAGCAGCGAGAACAGGGTGCTCTTGCCGGCTCCGGAGGGGCCGACCAGGGCCACCACCTGGCCGGGCTTCACCTCCAGGCTCACCTGGCGCAGCACCGGCTCGCCGTCGCCGTAGGCGAACCACACCTGCTCGAGCTGGAGGGCGCCGCGCACCGGACCCAGGGGTTGCGCCTGGGGACGGTCGGGGGTTTCGACGGGCTCGTTCTCGATCGCCCGCAGCCGCTGCAGGGAGGCCTGGCCCTGCTGGAATTCGTTGAAGTTGGTGGTGAGGTGGGCGATCGGATCGATCAGCATCAGCAGGGCGGCCACGTAGCTGCTGAAGCCCTGGCTGTCGAGCTGCCCCGACTGGATCCGCCAGGCGCCGATCCAGAGCACGGTGAGGATGCCGGCGGCCTCGAGGAATCCCACCACCGGATGCTGCAGGGCCAGCAGCCGCAGGGTGCGGTAGCGGGCCCGGCGGTGCAGGTCGATCTCCTGGTCAAAGCGCCGCTGCAGCCAGGGCTCGGCGGCGAAGGCCCGCACCAGCGGCAGCCCGGAGATGGCCTCGCCCAGCAGGCTGGCCAGCTCGCTCACCTGCTCCTGGCTGCGCTCGGCGGCCCCCATCACCCGCGCCCCGAAGCCGCTCACCAGCAGGGCCACCAGGGGGGCCAGCAGCAGGGTGGCCAGGGCCAGGGGCCAGTCGAGCCACACCATGTAACCCAGCACCGCCACCAGCTGCAGGGCACTGGGGGTGGTGTCCTGGATGGTCTTGTAGATCACCTCGCCCACCCGGTCGGCATCCTCGGTGAGGCGGTAGGTGAGGTCGCCGGCGGAGAGTTTCTCCAGGGCGTTGAAGTCGAGCTGCTGCAGCCGCGCGAACAGCTGCTGGCGCAGGGCCTGGCTGACCCGCAGGGCCGGGTTGGCCAGCAGCGTGTCCTGGCCGTACTGGGCCGCCTTCTGCACCATGAACACCGCCAGGGCGGCCAGGATCGACTGCAGGGTGAGCCCCACGTCACCGGCGCCGATCGCGGGAATCAGCCGCCCCGCCAGCCAGGCCAGCACAGGCCAGCAGAGCACGAACACCAGGATGCAGGCGCCGCCGGCCAGCAGGCGGCGGCGGTGGGGTCTGAGCAGGGGCCACAGCCGTCGCACCGTGCCGGCCAGGCTGGGGGCAGAGGTCCGCTGCAGCTGGGGCAGGCTGTCCGGAGGCGGTGCGGGCATCAAGGCACGCTATCGCCCGTCCCCATGGGCAGATTCGCCGTGAAGCTCGACCAATTCCTCAAATATCAGGGGCTGGCGGCCACCGGCGGCGAAGCCAAGCTGCGCATCCAGCGCGGTGATGTGCGCGTCAACGGCCTGATCGAAACCCGCCGGGGTCGCCAGCTGGCCCTTGGCGATGCGGTGAGCGTGGACGGCCGCGAGCTGATCGTCACGCCCGGGGCCAACGGCCGCTGACAGGCGGCCCATTAGCTTTTGCAGCACGTCGCTGGGAGAGGACCCTTGGCCAAGGCTGTCATCGCAGGTAACTGGAAGATGCACATGACCTGCGCCGAGGCGCGGGAGTTCGCTGCCGCCTTCCGGCCCCTGATCGCCGACCTGCCGGGCGACCGCCAGGTGGTGATCGCGCCGCCGTTCACGGCGATCCCCACCCTGAGCCGCCACCTTGAGGGCGCCGGCGTGGCGATCGCCGCCCAGAACGTGCACTGGGAGGAGCAGGGGGCCTACACCGGCATGGTGTCGGCGCCGATGCTGGTGGAGCATGCCGTGACCCACGCGATCGTGGGCCACAGCGAGCCGCGCAAGTACTTCAGCGAATCCGACGAGCAGATCAACCTGCGGGCCCGCACGGCCCAGAAGCACGGGCTGGTGCCGATTCTGTGTGTGGGCGAGAGCCTCGACCAGCGCGAGACGGCGGAAACCGAACGGGTGATCCACCGTCAGATCGAGCAGGGGTTGGAGGCGGTGGATCCGTCGCGGCTGATCGTGGCCTACGAGCCGATCTGGGCGATCGGCACCGGCAAGACCTGCCCCGCCGAGGAGGCCAACCGCATCTGCGGCCTGATCCGCGGCTGGGTGGGCAACCCCGAGGTCACGGTGCAGTACGGCGGCTCGGTGAATCCCGCCACCATCGATGATCTGATGGCCCAGAGCGACATCGATGGCGTGCTGGTGGGCGGCGCTTCGCTCGATCCCGAGAGCTTTGCGCGCATCGCCAACTTCCAGGTGTCGGCGGCGGTGTGAGCCATGGCCAGCCAGCCGCCGCGCTGGGGTGAGCGCACGCTGGTGATGGGGGTGCTCAACCTCACCCCCGACTCCTTCAGCGATGGCGGCCGCTACCTGGATCTGGAGCCGGCCGTGGCTCAGGCGGTCCGCATGAGCCGCGAGGGTGCGCACGTGCTCGATCTCGGCGGCCAGAGCACCCGTCCTGGCGCCAGCGAGGTGGGTGCTGCCGAGGAAGCCGCCCGGGTGCTGCCGGTGCTGCGCGCCCTGCTTGAGGGCCGGCTGCCGGCGAAGCGGCCGCTGCTCTCAATCGACACCTTCCGCGCCGCGGTGGCGGACGCCGCCCTGCAGGCCGGGGCCGACTGGATCAACGACGTGAGCGGCGGCCGACGCGATCCCGCCCTGCTGCAGGTGGTGGCGGCGGCGGGCTGCCCGCTGGTGCTGATGCACAGCCGCGGCGACAGCCGCAGCATGGATGGGCTGGCCGTCTACACCGACGTGGTGGCGGAGGTGCGCCAGGAGTTGCTGCGGGCCACCGACGCCGCTCTGGCGGCGGGGGTGCGGGCGGATCAGCTGATCTGGGATCCGGGCCTGGGCTTTGCCAAGACCACCGAGCACAACCTCTCCCTGCTGCGGGGGCTGGCGGCGCTGCGGCAGGAGGGCTTCCCCCTGCTGCTGGGCCCCTCCCGCAAGCGCTTCATCGGCGCAGTGCTCGGGGAGCCCCGACCCAGGGCCAGGCTCTGGGGCACCGCGGCGGTCTGCGCCCAGGCGATCAGCGCCGGCGCCGATGTGCTGCGGGTGCACGACGTGGGGCCGATCGTGCAGACCGCCCGCATGGTGGATGCGATCGTGCGGGCTGAGCCCTAGGGGGCGATCAGCAGGCCCCCATCCAGGGGCAGGCACACGCCCTGGATGAAATCAGCAGCGGCACTGGCCAGGAACAGGGCCACCCGGGCCACCTCCTCGGGTTCTGCAAAGCGGTGCAGGGGAATCCTGCTTTCCTTGGCTTGTCTGGCTGCCTGCATGGCAGGGCTGTCCCAGAGCTCATGGCCCAGCTCGGTGAGGATCACGGTGGGACAAAGGGCATTCACCTGAACATTGGCCGGCCCCCATTCCACGGCCATGGTTCGGGTCAGCTGGTTGATGGCGGCCTTGGAGGCGGCATAGGCGCCTAATCCAGGGGTGCCAAGAAAGGCACCCAACGACGAGATGTTCAGCACCTTGCCGCGGCCTCTGCTGATCATCTGGGGAACGATCAGTTGCGAGAGGATCAAGGCGGAGCGCAGGTTCACCGCGAAGGTGTCCTGCCAATCGGCTTCGCTGATCTCCAGGATCGGAGCGGGCCTGGCGATGCCGGCGTTGTTGACCAGCACATCCCATTGCGGAAAGAGCTCCAGGGCTGTTTCCCCGGCGCGCCTGGCACCCTCCACCGAGCCGAGATCGGCTTCGATCAGGCAGCAGTGGCGCCCGTAGCTCTCGACAACGGCCTTGACCCTGTTCAGGCCGTCGGTGTCCCTGCCGATCAGGCCGATGTCAGCACCGGCCTCGGCGAAGCTGCTGGCGATGGCAGCCCCCAGGCCCTTGGAGCCGCCGGAGATCAGGGCGCGTTGGCCATCCAGTCGAAAAGCCTTCATGGTGGGGGGATCCGATGGCAGGACCTCAGGGGGCCGTGACCCCCTCGATCCGGTCTTCGATCTCCTGGTAGATCTCCTGGAGCTGCTGGATGTTCTCGTCTGAGGTCTCCCAGTAGCCGCGGCCGTTCACTTCCAGCAGGGTGCCCACGATGCGGCGGAAGCTGTGGGGGTTGAGCTCCATCAGCCGCTGGCGCATCTCCGGATCGTTGATGAAGGTGTCGTTGGCGTCTTCGTACACGAAGTTGTCCACGGCGCCGCTGGTGGCGCTCCAGCCGAGGGTGAAGTTGAGCCGTTTGGCCACCTCCCGCACGCCCTCGTAGCCGGAGTTGAGCATGCCCTCATACCACTTGGGGTTGAGCAGCTTGGTGCGCGAATCCAGGCGGATCGTTTCGCTCAGGGAGCGCACCTGGGCATTGGCGGTGGTGGTGTCAGCGATGTAGCTGGTGGGGGCCTTGCCGTCGTCGCGCAGGCCGGCGATCAGCTTGGTGGGGTCGGAGTCGAAGTAGTGGCTCACATCGGTGAGCGAGATCTCGGCGGAATCCAGGTTCTGGAAGGTCACGTCGGCGGTTTTCATCGCCGACTCGAACACGCCCCGCTTCTGGTTCATCTCGCCGGGGTTGTCGGCGTTGAAGGCGAAGGTCTTGCGGGAGAGGTACATCTCCTGCAGTTCACCCTCCTCCTCCCAGGTGCTGTTCTCCACCGCCAGGTTCACATTCGAGCTGTAGCTGCCGCTGGCATTGGAGAACACCCGGGTGGCGGCATCGCGCAGGGAGATGCCCTCCTGCTCGGCCTGCTCCTGGGCGTGCTTGCGCACGAAGTTCATCGCCAGCGGTTCATCGGCCTCCGCGGCCATCTTCACGCCCTGGTCGATCAGGCCCATCTGGTTGATGAACAGGTCGCGAAACACGCCGCTGCAGTTCACCACCACGTCGATGCGTGGCCGGCCCAGCTCTTCGAGCGAGAGCAGCTCCAGCTTGTTGACGCGGCCCAGGGAATCGGCCACCGGGCGCACGCCGATGAACCAGAGGATCTGGGCCAGGGATTCTCCGTAGGTCTTGATGTTGTCGGTGCCCCAGAGCACGCAGGCGATCGTTTCCGGCCAGGTGCCCTGCTCGGCCTTCTGGCGCTCGATCAGACGGTCCACCACCACCTTGGCAGCAGCGATGGCGGCCTTGGTGGGGATGGCCTGGGGATCGAGGGCGTGGATGTTCTTGCCGCTGGGCAGCACGCCGGGGTTGCGGATCGGATCACCGCCGGGGCCCGGCAGCACGTATTCGCCATCGAGGGCCCGCAGCAGGCTCTGCATCTCGAAGTCGGCGCAGATCTGCTCCAGGCAGAACTGCAGGTAGCCGAACAGCTGATCGAGGTCGGCCTGGTTCACCTGGGCGAAGCCGGCCGAGCAGCAGGCACCCAGCCAGGGGCTGGGCAGCTTGAAGCCGAAGCGCTCCAGCAGGTTGAAGAACCAGGCGAAGTTGCGGCGCAGGGTGACGCGGCCATCGCTGCCGGTGACGGCCTTCACCATCGCCCCCACGGCAGCGCGGCAGGTTTCGGTGATCTCCCGATTGAGCTCCACGTCGGCGAGCACGCCCTCGTCGTTGCCCTTGTAGACCTCGGCAATCGTGCGGCCGCGGCTCTCGGCCAGCAGGGCCGGCAGGGAGCGCAGGCCGTCCTCCTCGCGCTCGAGGGCGGCAATGTTCACCAGAGTGGCGATGGCCTCCTCGGCGGTGGGGGGCTTGCCGATGGTGTGCAGCCCGCAGGGCAGCAGGCGGCTCTCGATCTCCATCAGCTGGCGGTAGATCTGGCCGATCACCGCGTCGCGCGCGGCCAGGTCGAGCTCGGCTGCATCGCCTTCGGGCAGGGCCACGTCCTTGTCGAGGTTGCACTGGCGGGCGGTTTCGACCGCCGCGTTGACGATCTGCACGCCGCGGCTGCTCTCGCGCAGCTGCTGGTAGGAGCCCACCAGCTCACCCAGCTCCTTGAGGCCGCGGTAGAGGCCGGCATTTTCGGCCGGTGGCGTGAGATAGCTGATCGTTTCGGCGTAGCCGCGCCGCTTGGCGATCGTGGCTTCTGAGGGGTTGTTGGCGGCGTAGTAATAGAGGTTCGGCAGGGCGCCGATCAGGGAATCGGGGTAGCAGGTGTCGCTCATGCCCATCTGCTTGCCGGGCATGAACTCCAGCGAGCCGTGGGTGCCGAAGTGCAGCACGGCGTCGGCGCCCCACACCTTCTCCAGGTAGGTGTAGTAGGCGGCAAAACCGTGGTGGGGGCTGGCGCTGCGCGAATAGAGCAGCCGCATCGGATCGCCCTCGTAGCCGAAGGTGGGCTGCACCCCCACGAACACGTTGCCGAAGTGGCGGCCGTAGATCAGCAGGTTGGTGCCGTCGGAGTTGAGGTTGCCGGGGGGCTTGCCCCAGTTCTCCTCCAGCCGCTCGGAGTAGGGGGTGAGCTGCTCGTACTCCGCCACGCTCATGCGGTGGGCGATGGCCAGTTCGGGGGCACCCTCCAGGGCTTCGGGATCCTGCAGCACCGACTCCATCAGCTCTTTCGGCGTGCAGGGCAGGCTGCCGAGGTCGTAGCCCTGGGCTGCCATCTCCTCCATCACCCGGTGGATGGAGCCGAACACATCGAGGTAGGCGGCGGTGCCCACATTGCCCTTGTCGGGCGGGAAGCTGAACACCGTGATCGCCAGCTTCTTGGTGGCCCGGGGCTTGATGCGCAGGGAGGCCCAGCGGATCGAGCGCTCGGCGATCGCCTCCACCCGGTCTTGCAGGGTGTGGGCCTTGCCGGTGGCGTCGTCGCGGCCGCTGAGCACGATCGGCTCGATGGCGCCATCGAGTTCGGGGATGGCGATCTGCAGGGCCACCTGCACCGGGTGCAGGCCCAGGTCGCTCTCCTCCCATTCCTGGGTGGTCTGGAACACCAGCGGCAGGGCCACCATGTAGGGGCGGTTGAGGCTCTTGAGCACCTCGATCGCCTTGGGGTGGTCCTGGCGGGCCGGACCACCCACCAGGGCGAAGCCGGTGAGCGACACCACCCCATCCACCAGGGGGCTGCCTGGCTTGAGCGGGTCGTAGAAGAAGGCGTTCACCGGACGGGTGAAGTCGAGGCCGCCGCAGAACACCGGAATCACGGTGGCGCCGCGGTATTCGAGTTCCTGGATCACGGCCACGTAGTGGGCCTCGTCGCCGGTGACGATGTGGCTGCGCTGCAGCACCAGGCCGATCACCGGGCCGCTGCGGGCCTTCTCGCTCAGATCAGTGCGGCTGGCGCTCCAGTTGAGGTATTCCTTCAGGTCCTCGAACATCGACGGCGCCAGGGGGTGCCAGATGCCCAGGTCGGGGAACACCACCGGTTCGGCCACCGCCACCGCCGCCCGCTCACTGCCGCTGCCGCGGGGGAACACGTACTTGTCCGCCAGCATCAACAGGAAGTTGCGCAGGTTGTCCGGCGTGCCGCCCAGCCAGTACTGGAAGCTGAGCATGAAGGAGCGAGCGTCCTGCGCCTTCTCCACCGGTAGGTACTTGAGAACCGTGGGCAGAGTGTTGAGCAGCTTGAGCATCGCGTCCTGGAAACCGGCGCCGCCGGCCTCCTTCCGCTTCTTCATGAAGCCGGCGATGGCGCTCTTGCTCTGGCCCAGCTGGGCCATCGAGAAGGTGCCGAGCTTGTTGAGCCGCATCACCTCCGGCATGGAGGGAAACACCACGGCCGCCTTGAGCTTGTCGCGGTGGGGCGCCACGGCCTCCACCACCTTCTGGGCCAGGTCCTCGATGAAGATCAGCGAGGCGATGAACACATCCGCCGCCGCAACATCGGCGCAGAAGTCGGCGTAGTTGGTGGGATCGCGCAGCTCCTCGATCAGATAGCCGCTCAGCTCGATCGCCAGGGGACCGTTCTGGTCGTTGAGCGCCGTGGCTGCCTGGGTGAGGGCGTTCTGGTACTGGGGCTCTAGCACCACGTAGACGGCCTTCATCACCGCACCGCAATGGGAGGCGGCAGGGCTGACCCGACGGTTGGCGGAGCGGACCTGCGTGAACATGCGGGCGTGAAAGTGGGTGGACTGACTTTACGAACCCTCTCCCTGGGGCGGTGGCTGCCCCATAGGCTCTGCAGCAAGCGTTGATGAGAACGGTTTCGAGGCCATGACCAGCACCGCCGCCAGTGCCCCCACCGCAGCGTCCAGCAGCCCCGCCTCGATCGCGGTGGTGGTGGCCGGCGCCCTCGGCCGCATGGGCGCGGAGGTGATCCGGGCCCTGCTGGCTTCGCCCGACTGCCGCCTGGTGGGGGCGATCGACACCACCCCCGGCAAGGAGGGTGCCGATGTGGGTCTGGAGCTGGGCCTGGGCGAGCTGGAGGTGGCCGTCACGGCTGACTTCGAGGGCTGCCTCTGCCAGGCCAGCCAGCTGGTGCGCCAGGACGGCCCCGGCCAGGGGGCGGTGCTGGTGGACTTCACCCATCCGAAGGTGGTGTATGAGCACACCCGCGGCGCCATCGCCTATGGCGTGCACCCGGTGATCGGCACCACGGGGCTGAGCCCGGAGCAGCTCAACGATCTGGCGGTGTTTGCGGGCAAGGCCTCGATCGGCGGCGCCGTGATTCCCAACTTCTCGGTGGGCATGGTGCTGCTGCAGCAGGCCGCCGCCGCCGCCGCCCGCTTCTACGACTTCGCCGAGCTCACCGAACTGCACCACAACCGCAAGGCCGATGCCCCCAGCGGCACCTGCATCAAGACGGCCGAGCTGATGGAGGAGCTGGGCAAACGCTTCAATCCCCTGCAGGTGGAGGAGCACGAAAGCCTGGCCGGCTGCCGCGGTGGCCAGCGCGAGAGCGGTCTGCGCCTGCATGCGGTGCGCCTGCCCGGGCTGGTGGCCCACCAGCAGGTGATGTTCGGCGCGGCGGGCGAAACCTATACGCTCCGCCACGACACGATCGAGCGGGCCGCCTACATGCCGGGGGTGCTGCTGGCGGTGCGGCGGGTGCGGTCGCTGCCGGGCCTGGTGTATGGCCTGGAGCGCCTGCTGTGATGGGCGCCAGGTTCAGGCCCGGCAGGGTGGGGCGATGCTGATTCCGCTGAAGCCGGGGGAGCTGAACAGGCTGATTCCGGCGGTGGCCACCGGCCCCCAGTTCAACGCCTGCAGCGGCTCGCCCCGCAAGCTGCTGCAGCGCTTCTTCATCTCGGTGATCGGGGGCGTGATCAGCCTGCTGGTGAGCCAGACGCTGCTGTTCTCCAGCCAGGCCGGTCCGATCATGCTGGTGACGGGCTTCGTGTTCCTGCTCTACATGCTGTGGGGGCCGATCCTGGAGGCCGGCCGCCGTAACGCCATCCTGCGCAAATACCCCGCCGCGGCGATCTTCGAGGGCCAGGTGGGCGACCTCTACACCACCGAGGTGGTGGAGAACCGGCGCGAACAGGCCGACAAGGGGGGGCGGCTGGAGCTGGTGGAGAACCGCCGCACCTGGCTGACGCTGGAGCTGGAAGACGAGGAGGGCTACCTGGGCAAGCTGCGCTTTCCGATGGACAAGAAGCATCAGCTGATCCGGCGCGGCCAGGTGGTGCGGCTGCTGGTGCTGAGCGAGCGGCGCGACTTCTCCCGCATCGGCGCCATCACCGACGCCTGGCTGCCCCAGTTGAAGCTGTGGGTGGGCGAGTATCCCTTCCTGCTCAAGCCTGCGTTCGAGGAGCTGTGCCTGCGGCGCCTGCGGTAGGGACGAGCCGGCCAGGACGGCCCAGGGCCGCCAGATCAGCCAGCCCCTGAGCAACAGCTCGTCACACAGCGCAACAATGTGTTACATTTCATGCAGTGAACGAGGTTCCCGCATGACCCAAGCCAATCCCGCCATCATCCGCGGCGCCACCGTGACCACCGAAGACGGTGGCCGCCTCAACGCCTTCGCCAGCGAGCCCCGCATGGAAGTGGTGAGCCCCGAGAGCGGCTGGGGTTTCCATGAGCGTGCCGAAAAGCTGAACGGCCGCATGGCCATGCTGGGCTTCATTGCCCTGCTCGCCACCGAGCTGGCCCTGGGCGGCGAAGCGTTCACCCGCGGCCTGCTGGGCATCGGCTGATCCCATCTGCTGGCGCTGCTCTGAGGGCGCCTTTCTGAGCGCGGCTCTCTGAGCATCCTTTCTCCCTGAGCCGCAGACTGACCTGCGGCTTTTTTGATGCCTGGCTACGCGATGGCGACCACCCCCTATCGGGCCCTGGTGCACGGGGCCGGCCCCACCGGCTCCCTCAGTGCCCTGGCCCTGGCTGCTGCCGGCTGGCAGGTGACCCTGACTGACCCCCTGGACGCCGAGCAGCTCTGCAGCCGCCAGCGGGCCTACGCCTTCAGCCACGCCAGCCGGCGCCTGCTGGAGCAGCTCGACCTCTGGGTGGCCCTGCAGGAGGTGATGGTGCCGTTTCGGCGCCTGCTGCTCTGTGATCAGGCGGTGGGGGCGGCGGTGCCGTTCGGGCTGGGCGATCTGGCCCCGGCCCTGCGCCGTGGTGCCGGAGCCGCCGTGGGCTGGGTGGGCTTGCACCGGCCCCTGATGGAGCTGCTGCTGGCGCGGCTGCAGGCCCACCCGGCGGTGTCCCTGCAGCTGGGGAGTGGGTTGGAGCCCGCTGCCTGCCTGGAGGCCGAGGCGGGCCGCGAGGCCCCCGATCTGGTGGTGGCCGCCGATGGTCCCCACTCCCCCCACCGCGAGGCCCTGGGCATCGGCGTGTGGCAGCACACCTACCGCCAGAGCTGCCTCACGGCCCAGGTGGCCCTGCGCGGCGCCGCCGCCGATGAGGCCTGGGAGCTGTTCCGGCCTGAGGGACCTTTCGCCGTGCTGCCGCTGGCGGCCGGCCAGGCCCAGATGGTGTGGAGCGCGGCCAGTGGCCGCTGTCGCCGGCTGGAGAGCCTCGGTTCCAATGCCTTTCTGGATGTACTGGCCGCCAGCCTCCCGGGCAACCTGCAGCCCGATGCACTGCTGGATCAGCCCAGGGCCTTTCCTGTGGGTCTGCTGCTGGCCCGCCGGCTGAGCTCCGGCACCACGCTGCTGGTGGGGGAGAGCGCCCACCGCTGCCATCCCGTGGGTGGCCAGGGGCTCAATCTCTGCTGGCGCGATGTGGCCGTGCTGCACCGCCTGGCCCGGCGGGCCACCGCCGGGCGGCTACGGCCCGAACGGCTGCCGGCGGCCTATGGCCGCCGCCGCTGGCCCGACCTGCTGCTCACCCTGGCGGCCACCGATCTGCTGATGCGCCTGTTCTCCAACCGTGCCAGGCTGCTGCTGCCGTTGCGGCGGCTGGGCCTGGCGGGGCTGGCCTCACTGGCTCCATTGCGCCGGCTCAGCCTGGGGGCCATGACCCACGGCCCCTGCCAGCCATGGTGAGGTCTCTGCTGATGACGCCCTGACCATGGTCATCAGCTCCAGCCCCCAGTCGCCGCCTCCCCAGGCCCTGCTGCGCTATCTGCGCAACCAGCTGGGCCTGAGCGAGAGCGCCCTGGCGCTCGGCATCAAGCAGTCCCAGCTGGAGCAGGCGCCCCTGCCGGCGGTGCTGTGGCGCTACGGCCTGATCAGCCTGGAGCAGCTCGAGCAGGTGTGGAGCTGGCAGGACAGCAACCTCTAGGCGAGGCTCTGATCTCAGTCGTAAATGATCAACGAGGTGATCGACTGGGCCTCGGGCAGGCGGCTGCGGCCGGCCAGACCAGCCAGTTCGGCCACGAAGCTGAAGCCGCACAGCTCGCCCCCGGCACTGCTCACCAGTTCGGCGCAGGCGGCGGCGGTGCCACCGGTGGCGAGCAGATCGTCCACCACCAGCACCCTGGGGCTGCCCTGGAGGGCATCGCTGCAGATTTCGAGCCGGTCGCTGCCGTATTCGAGGGCGTAGTCCACCCCGGTCACGGCGCCGGGCAGCTTGCCGGGCTTGCGCACCGGCACGAAGCCCAGCTCCAGGCGGGTGGCCAGGGCCATGCCCACGATGAAGCCCCGCGATTCGATGCCCACGATCAGATCCGGCTGCAGCGCCGTGGCGGCCAGCTCCAGCTGGCGGATCACCTCCTGCCAACCCTGGGGATCGCGCATCAGCGGCGTGAGATCGCGGAACAGGATGCCGGGCTTGGGGAAGTCGGGCACGTCGCGCACGAACCGGCGCAGATCAACGGCCATCGGCGTGACGAAGGGGGGCGGGAGCTGGCATCATCGCAGCCATGAGCGACCCTGCTGCAGCACCGCCAGCCCCGCCCCGGCCCGCTGAGCAGACCAGGCTGCCCCGGCGGGGACTGGAGCGGCTCGACCTGCTGCTGCTGAGCGTGGAGGCCCTCGACCTCAACGGCGGCGAGGCGATGGTGTGGCTGAGCGAAGAGATGGGCTTCACCGGCCTGTTCCCCAACCGGGTGGAGCTCTGGAAACGGCGCTGCTACAACCCCCTGCGCCGCACCACCCGCCGCGGCGAGCTCGATCCGGCCGAGACAGACGCCCTGATCCGCATCCTCTGCGCCCTGGCCGACCGCCTCTACCCCCTGCTGCGGGCGTTGCTTTCGGAGTCCGAATCGCCCCAGGTGCGCGAGCAGCGCTGGCAGCTGTTCCAGGGACGCCTCGCGGCCCTGCTCAACGAACGCATGAATCCCCGCCGGGTGGGGGTGCAGCGGCTGCTGGATCCCGTGCTGGGGGCCCCCCAGCGGTATCAGCTGGTGCAGACCCTGGCCCTGGGCGGCGGCATCGGCGGCTTCGAGCGGGTGCGCGCCAGCCTGATGGACCCCGGCGGCTGAGCCCACCATGAAACAGACCCTGCGATTCGAACAACTCAGCTGCCGCTTGCAGGTGGAGGGTTTGCCCGACGTGTCGGTCGGGCAGCGGGGCGAGGCGATCGGGATCATCACCGGCTGGAGCCTGCGCTGGGCCGGCCGGCCGGAGCTGGAGGGGCGCAAGGAGCACCTGCTGGCGCTGATGCAGGTGGTGTTGCCCTATGCCCGCCATCTGATCAGCGGCGTGCGCCGCCGCTTCGGCGGCCCGCCCCTGCCGGTGGAAATTGGCCCCGCAGGGGCTACCCACACCCTGTTGCTGCGCAGCAGCCAGCCCGACACCCCGCCTCTCACGATCGGACTGGATGACGCCGAGCTGGCGGATCTGGTGCGGGTGCTCGACCAGCTCCGCCTCGACCCGCGCCTGCAGATGCCCCTGGATCTGCCCGCGCCCCAGCCCCTGAAGCCCCGGGAGGTGCAGGGGCGGTTGCCGCGGCGCCAGCGCCTGGCGGCGCCGTTGGGCGGTGCCGTGGCCCTGGCCTTCGCGGCGGGAGTGAGCCTGTTGCTCCCCGAACCCCGTCCCCAGCCCACGGCTGCCCCACAGGCCCCGGCCGCTGAGCCAGACCCCTCGCCTGAGCCCCCTCCCAGCCCCTGAGCTTGACGCCGGCGCCTGGCTGGTCACACTGAGGCCAGGATTCAGGTGGGCTCGGCCTCAGGGCGCGGTCTTTCGTCCTGTTCTCTCCGCTTGCTCTGCCCGCCGATGACGACACTGAGCTGGTCTGAGTTGCGGATCCGGGTGGCGCGCCTGGGAGCCACGCTGGATGTGGTGGTGCGCAGCGACCCCGAGGTCTGTGGCCTCAGCGGCGAGACGTTTCGGCTCACCCTCCATCACGGTGGCCAGGGCGACTGCTCCGTGGGCGGTCTGCATCTGATCGACTGCCCCAACGAGCTGGTGCTGATGGAATTCGAGCGCTGGATGCGTGGCGCCGGCCACCCCCTTGAGGCATGACCTCCTCCCGCCGCCCCCTGCTGCAGCTCCCCCAGAAACCGGGTGGTCAGCGCAAGGTGTTTCGGCGCAGGAACCGGCCGACGCGGCTGCGGCAGTTCGGCTCCGGGCTGCTGCTGGGCGCCCTGGGCTGTGGCTTGCTGGCGGGGCTGCTGCAGATCCCCACCCGGCTGGATGCGTTTCTGCTGCTCAGCGAGGCCACCGTCCACCTGATCGAGGGCGTGAGCACCTTCCTGCTGGGGTTTGTGCAGCTGCTCGCCGTGGTGCTGCTGGTGGTGGTGACCCTGGGGGCGCTGGTGCTGGTGGTGGGGGGAGTGGTGCGGCTCGTGCGGGCCTGCCTGCCGCGCCGCTCCTGAACCCCGGCGGCGAGGCCCCGGTTCAGCCGTGCAGACGCGAAAACCAGAGGCCGGCCAGCTGCCAGCTCGACCACAGAAAGGCGGCCAGAAACAGCCAGTTGAGCCAGGCGGGGCGCTGGGGGGGCTCCTGGGCCATGGGAGTGGCGGGCAAGGGATGCTCTCAGCCTGCCATCTGAGCGGCTGTGTCGTTCCTTGTCTGTTTGGCTCTGAAGCTGGCCAGGTGCCTAATCTCTGTGCCATGGGCAATCCGATCAGCCGGGACTTATTTCTGGAGCGGGCCCGTTCGCGCTTTGGCGATCGCTATGACTACAGCGAAATCATCTATAAAAGCTATAAGTCGCCCATCAAGATTCGCTGCACGATGCATCCGGTGAAGCAGATCTGCATCACCCCTGAAAAACATCTGCAAACCACCGGCGGCTGCAAGTACTGCCTGCGCGAAATGCGCATTCAGATGCTGGAGCGGGAGCTCAATCGGCAGAGCGCCCAGCATCCGCCCGTCCAGGCTGGCGAGGCCCCTCGGCTGGAGCGCCGAACCGCCGGCCCGGGGCCCGAGACGCCGCCGCCGCAGGCCTCACCCCCTGCTTCCTGAGCAGCTGCATGTCGCCCGTCGCCCGGCAGCTCAAGACCCAGGCCCTGGAGGTGTTCCGCGACCCCGCCCAGGACACCGCCTCCGGGGTGGCAGCCCTGCTGCGCAGCTGGCTGCAGCGGGAGGGGCCGGCCACGGCAGCACGCCGCAGCGCCGAGCCCACGGAATTCAACGGCACCTTGATGCAGTGGTTCCACTGGTACAGCGAGGCGGATGGCGGCCACTGGGGCCGCCTCGCCGCCGAAGCCCCGGCCCTGGCCTCCGCCGGGATCACGGCCCTGTGGCTGCCGCCCGCCACCAAGGGGGGCAGTGGGTACGACGTGGGCTACGGCACCTACGACCTGTTTGATCTGGGCGAATTCGACCAGAAGGGCACGGTGCGCACCAAGTACGGCACCAGAGCGGACTACGAGGCGGCCCTGCAGGCCTGCCGTGAGCACGGCCTTCAGGTGTATGTCGATGTGGTGTTCAACCACAAGCTGTTTGCCGATGCGGAAGAGGAGTTCCAGGCCACCCCCTTCGATCCGCAGGACCGCACCCGCAAGCTCGGCGATGAACGCACCATCAGCGCCTGGACCCACTACCGCTTCGATGGCCGCGGCGGGCGGTATTCAGAGATGCAGTGGCACTGGTATCACTTCGACGCTGTGGACTACAACGGCTTCGAGCGCGACTACCAGGCGGTGTGGCAGGTGAAGGGGGCGCTGCGGGAGCACAACGTGGCCCTCGAAAAGGGCAACTACGACTTCCTGATGGGCGCCGACCTGAACCTCAACCACCCCGAGGTGCGCGGCGAACTCAAGCACTGGGGTCGCTGGATGCTGGACAGCTTTGGGGTGGATGGCTTCCGCCTCGATGCGATCAAGCACATCGCCAGTGATTTCTTTGTGGACTGGGTCGACCACCTGGAGCAGCACGTGCAGCGCGATCTGTTCGTGGTGGGCGAGTACTGGACCTACGACCTGGCCAGCCTCCAGTGGTATCTGGCCAACACCGGCGGCGCCATGAGCCTTTTCGATGCGCCGTTGCATCTCAATTTCCATCAGGCCAGCCTCGGCGGCGGCCAGTACGACATGCGCCGGCTGCGGGATGGCACCTTGATGAAGGAAGCGCCGCTGCTGGCGGTGACCCTGGTGGACAACCACGACACCCAGCCGCTGCAGGCCCTGGAATCCCCGGTGCAGGACTGGTTCAAGCCGCTGGCCTACGCCTTCATCCTGTTGCGCGATGAGGGCTATCCCTGCATTTTCCATGCCGATTACTACGGGGCCACCTACAGCGACAGCAAGAACGGCCAGAGCTACAGCGTGTCGATGGCCTCCCACCGCGGCCTGATCGATCGTTTCCTGCTGGCCCGCACCCAGTGCGCCTATGGCCCCCAGTACGACTACCTCGACCACTTCAACACGATCGGCTGGACCCGCCTCGGCAGCCCCGGCCATCCCCTGGCGCTGGCGGTGCTGATGAGCGATGGCCCTGCCGGATCAAAGTGGATGGAAGTAGGCAAACCCCACACGCGCTTCCGCGACCTCACCGGCCACCACCCCGCCGTGATCAGCACCAACGCCCACGGCTGGGCCGAGTGGCACTGCCAGGGAGGCTCGGTGTCGGTGTGGGTGGAGGAGAGTTGGTGGGAGGAGCAGCAGTAGAGACCCTCACGAGATCTGAGCTGCTCCATGAGCTGTACCCCTTTGCTCAACCTGGCACGCTGAGGGCCATAAACCAGTTGACTTTCTATAGCCAATCGAACAAGTGGTTTGCGGACCCTTGAACCACATTTAAGCTTGGTGAAGCAATGCTCAAATCCTATGCTGAGCCAGGGATTTCCAGAAGCGGGCGAGGACTGCTGGGGGTGGTTATCTGAAGGGGGAGGCCCTGCGGCTGTGGTTCACGGAACCATCCAAGGATTAGTTAGAAATTCAGAAACCACTCATGAATCAACAGGAAGAGTCGACTGAGGAAAATATTCTTCAGCTAATTGCCACGCCCCAGAATTGTGACGCTTTTGCAAACTTGGCTGAGGCAGGGATTGATCAGCTACTGCAGGATGGGTTTCTAAGGGATGTCCCAGTTCTTGGCTCAATGATTGGAGTCATACGAGCTGCGGGCGGTATTCGCAACCTATTACTTGCGAAGAAGCTTGGGCTGTTTTTACGATCAATCCAGTCAATTCCTTTGAAGGATAGGCAGAGATACTGTGAAACATTGCGAGATCGGTCTGAGCGTCAACGCCAAGGAGAGGCTCTTCTGCTTCTCTTGGACCGCCTTGATGACATGGAGAAACCTGAATTGGTCGGAAAGGCGTTCCGAGCATTTGTACTTGGTGAGATTGATAGCCGACAGTTCCGGTCACTGTCCTCGGCGATTGATCGATTGCCTATCCAGCACCTCCCTGATCTGATTGGCTTTTACGCTGACACTAGAAATCCCAGACAAATAGACAATGATGTCGCGCAAGCCCTTTCCTACGCCGGCCTTGTTCGTTCGGCAATCTCTACTGGGGTAATCATTGGCGATATTTCCACATCTAGCATGTACTACGACGCCAGTGCTTTGGGAGAGTTGTTGGTTAGGCTAGTAGCTAGTGATGTCTAACATCAAGATCCAGCGGGCGGGGCAAGGGATGCCAAATCTACGCATAAGGATATATGCCGCCGCTGATCTTGAGCGTTATCCGTATCCAGCAAGCCGTTGACCGGAAGCCACGTCTGGTACCGAGAAGCAGTACCATGCTGTAATGAAGCGGAAGCACCAGCGCACCCTTGAGCTGATCTTCTCTCGTCCCGTAAGCGGCAGCTTGCCGTGGAGGGACATCGAGGCCCTGTTTCAGGAGCTTGGTGGGGATGTCAGTGAGAGGGCGGGCAGCCGAGTCGCGGTCGTTCTGTTTGGCGAAGTCAGGGTCTTCCACAGACCCCACCCATCGCCTGATACAGACAAGGGTGCCGTTGCTTCGATCCGCAAATGGTTTGAAGAACACGGAGTGACACCATGAATCTCATGACTGTGGATGGCTACCACGCCAAAATTGACTACGATGAGGAAACGGATCAGTTTCGCGGGGAAATTCTTGGGCTTTCTGGAGGAGCGGACTTTTATGGGTCCAGTCCTGAGCAGCTTCGCCGAGAATTCAAAAAGTCATTGGACGTCTTTCTTGAGGTCTGCAAGGAGCAAGGAATCGAGCCCCGCAGACACTATTCAGGTAAGTTCAATCTTCGGATTCCGCCTGAACTACATGAGAAGTTGGCGATGACTGCGGAGGCGCAGGGGAAGAGTCTTAATTTGCTCGCTCAGGAAGCACTCCAGAGAAGTGTCACCGCATAGAGGAACGGCCAACGTTTCACTGTAGCGGACGTGCTGGCGATCGCAGCTTTTTTGGCCTCAAAGTGCTTCTACACGCCGCTAACCTCATTGTCGTTGCCATGCAGCTGAACTCTTGTAACTCGATTCCATTTATGTACGGCCAATGATAATCAGAAGGGGAGACCAAGCCATGCTCAAACACCTCCATCAAGCGGCCTGAAAGGCATCAGGTAGCTTCCCAATTTTGTTTTCCGCAGACCCGAACAAGTGAAGCCCTGAACCGCCCCCTTCCTGGCCATAGGAATTTCAACTGTCTTGGAATAGGTTGAAACCATTTCAACGGAGAGGGCGGGATTCGAACCCGCGGAAGGTTTCCCTTCGCCGGTTTTCAAGACCGGAGCCATCAACCACTCGACCACCTCTCCCATCCCCGGCCCGTAGACCGGGAGCCACCATCTTCCCACGGGACCCCTGCCAGGCCCAGCCCGCGGGGGCTGCCTCAGGGCTTGGTCAGGGGCAGCAGGCACTTGTCCGAGTCGCAGCCGGCGGGGCCGGCCTCCTGCAGTTCGCCGCCGTCGTAGCGCTGCAGGGCCTCGAAGAAGTCGGCGGTGCGGCGGCGGGCGGCCACCTCGCTGTTCAGGCGTTCGTAGGTGGCCAGGTCGATTGGCTCAAACGGCAACCTTGGGAAGGTGGCGTTGGCATCGAAGCGGGCCAGCAGGGCGGCTGAGATGTAGCCCTGGCCGCCCTCGATCGCCCGGTGGATGGCCTCGGCCAGCGGCTCGATCTCGTTCTCGCGGAACTCCACCGTGGCGGAGGTGTTGTGGGCCGTGTAGTGCTGCTGCACCTGCATGTAGAAGTCGAACTGGGCCAGGGCCGAGAAGTTGTTGATCTCCACCGCATCGGCACCGGGGATGTTTGCCCAGCTCACTTCGGTGGGGATCTCCACCAGCCACTCCGTGCAGCGGGGGTCGAAGGGATCATCCAGCAGGCGGCCCTGCTCGTCCTTATCGCTCTGGGAGGGCACGATGGCGTAGCCGTAATCGAGGCACGCCAGGGCCACCGGATCGTTCTTGCGGAAGGTGATGCGGCGGATGAAGCGCTGCGCTTTGGGCGGATGCCAGCCGGGGGAGGCGCCGGTGAGCAGGCTCTTGGTGCCGGCCGGTTGCACCGTGGTGCAGCGGTTGGGGCGGCGCAGGCCGTGGCGGTCGCAGTATTCCCACACCGCCTCATTCACGATCCGCTTCCAGCGGGCCAGGTAATCGGCCTCCTGGGCGCGGAAGGTGCGGCCCTCCTCGCTGTCGGGGCGGCCCGCTTCCCACCAGCGCAGCCAGGGGGTGCCGAAGGCATGCACGAAGAAGTCGAACAGCCCCGTGAAGCTCACCCCCACGATCGGATCCCAGGCGCGGCTCTGGCGGTAGCGCTCCACCTCGAAGCGGTGGTTGAGCAGGCAGGCCACCGAGATGGCGCCGGCGCGGAAGGCGTCTTCCTGGGCCTGGAAATCGGTGGGGTGGATCTGGTTGAGATGGATCTCGGCCAGGTTGCAGTGGAAGTCGGCGCCGAGGATCTCGCCGCAGGGGTTGAGGCCGTAGCGGCCGAGGCGGTGCTCCAGCTCATCGGCCTCGATGCCGGGGTGGTGCTGTTGCAGCCAGGCGCCGGCCTGCTCGCGGCCCTGCTCGCAGTAGAGGGCGATGAACTCCTGGCGCAGCTCAGGCGTGGGCAGCAGATCGGCATTGGAGCGGGCGATCGCCTCGGGGGCGAACTGGATCGCGCCCTCGCCGCTCTGGAACTGTTTGGTCACGGCCTCCAGCACCACATCGCGGCTGGGCTTGGTGTGGAACACGCGGGTGTGGTTGGCCATGCGCAGCGAATCGCGCTCCGGATCGATGCGCCAGTTGCCCTCGCTGTCCTGCTGCCAGAGGTTGTCCTTGGCGGTGGAGGCGGCGGTGTCGCCTGCGGCGAACTGGCGCATGCCGGCGCTGCGGCGGATGTTGCCGGCCACGATCGTCACGGCCGCCTCATCGATCAGCAGGCAGCACTCCACCGAGGTGAGCTGGCGGCCGTTGGCGCGGTTGAGGATCTGGGCCACACGGCCGTAGAGGTCCTTCAGCTTCACCGGGTTGGCCATCCCCCCGAAGCCCTTGAGGGTTTCGCCCACGGGGCGCACATCGGAGAGGTCCACGCTCACCTGGATCTCGCCCGCGGCGCCGTGCTGACAGAAGCGCTCATCACTGCTGAGCTCCAGCAGCAGCTGGTAGCTGTCCACCCAGCCGCGGCGGGTGTCGCCCACCTTGATGTGAACCCTGTTCGCCTCAATCGTGTGGCTGGTGTGCTCCTGGCGCTGGCCCGCCGGGGTGGAGCCGATGTCGGTGACGCTGCCCAGCACCAGCCGGTTGCGCAGCACCGGCAGGCGGCTGATCAGGTGCGGCTCGATGATGGCGCCGGTGCCGCAGCCCATCATCGCCAGGTCCATCATCAGAGCGAAGGCCTGCCAGTCCACCAGGTTGGTGGAGGTGCAGTTGTAGGAGCCGGAGAAGTTTTCGCTCTGCTCGATCCAGGGTGTGCCGCCGATCCACAGCCAGCGGCCGGAGGGCAGGGCCTTCTGGTGTTGCTGCATGCGCCGCAGCAATTGCACTTCCGCCTCGGTGAGGTGGCCCAGGCGCCGCAGGCCCTCCAGGTTGCGCTCGCCCACCTGCTGCCAGCTCTCGCGGCCCTGGGGCGTGCGGCGCGAATAGGTGCGGTAAAACACCGGGTTCGCCGCTGGCGCCGTGGCCGGGAAATCGCCGCCAGCCAGCGGGCCAGCCGGCGTCGCATCGGCGGCCGCATAACCCAGTTCGGCAGCCTGGCGGGCCGCATCCGACAGGGGTTGGGCGGAGAGGGTCACGGCAGGGCGATCCGGGGGTTGGCGTGCACCATAACGCCACCAGTGGTGGCTGCAAGACGCCGTTGCCACCACAGCCAGCGTGGCCCCCAGGAGGGCGACCCCAGGCGCCGCTGCGGGGCAGGACCCAGGCCCCGCCTTGGCTCTGGCAGGCTGGGGCCATGACCAGCAGCCCCGTCGGCATCGATCTCGAATCCCTGGCGGAGGCCGTGGAGCGGCGCCGCAACTTCGCGATCATTTCCCACCCCGACGCCGGCAAGACCACCCTCACCGAGAAATTGCTGCTCTATGGCGGTGCCATCCAGCAGGCCGGCGCCGTGAAGGCCAAGGGGGAGCAGCGCAAGGTGACCTCCGACTGGATGGACCTCGAAAAGCAGCGCGGCATCTCGATCACCTCCACCGTGCTGCAGTTCGACTACGCCGGCACCACGGTGAACCTGCTGGACACCCCCGGCCACCAGGACTTCTCGGAAGACACCTACCGCACCCTGGCCGCTGCCGACAACGCGGTGATGCTGGAAGACGCCGCCAAGGGGCTCGAGCCCCAGACGCGCAAGCTCTTTGAGGTGTGCCGGCTGCGGCGGGTGCCGATCTTCACCTTCATCAACAAGATGGACCGGCCAGGGCGTGAGCCCCTGGAGCTGATCGATGAGATCGAGAGCGAGCTGGGCCTCACCTGCTGGCCGGTGAACTGGCCGATCGGCAGTGGCGACCGCTTCCGCGGCGTGATCGATCGCCGCAGCCGCGACGTGATCCTGTTCGAGCGGGCCGAGCGGGGCCGTCAGGCCACCGAGAAGCGGCTGCTGGCAGGCAGTGCTGAGCTGGCGGATCTGGTGGAGCCCGACCTGCTGGCCACCGCCCTGGAGGAACTGGAGCTGCTCGATGGCGCCGGCGCCGAGCTGGATCTGGCCCTGGTGCAGGCCGGCGAGCTCAGCCCGGTGTTCTTCGGCTCGGCGATGACCAACTTCGGCGTGCGCCCCTTCCTCGATGCCTTCCTGGAGCTGGCCCAGAAGCCGGTGCCGCGCCAGAGCCGTGGCGGGGCGGTGGATCCGGTGGCGCCCGGGTTCAGCGGCTTCGTGTTCAAGCTGCAGGCCAACATGGACCCCCGCCACCGCGATCGGGTGGCCTTCGTGCGGGTGTGCAGCGGCCGCTTCGAGAAGGACATGACCGTGCAGCACGCCCGCACCGGCAAGGCGATCCGCCTGTCGCGGCCCCAGAAGCTGTTCGGCCAGGACCGCGAAGTGGTGGACGATGCCTTCCCCGGCGATGTGATCGGCCTCAACAACCCCGGCATGTTCGCCATCGGCGACACCCTCTACCTGGGCGCCAAGGTGGAATACGAGGGCATTCCCTGTTTCTCCCCGGAGATCTTTTCCTGGCTGCGCAACCCCAACCCCTCCGCCTTCAAGAGCTTCCGCAAGGGGGTGAATGAACTGCGCGAGGAGGGGGCCGTGCAGATCCTCTACGACACCGACCAGAGCAAACGTGACCCGATCCTGGCGGCGGTGGGTCAGCTGCAGCTGGAGGTGGTGCAGTATCGGCTCGAGCACGAATACGGCGTGCAGACCCGTCTGGAGCCCATGGGCTTCAGCGTGGCCCGCTGGGTGTGCGGCGGCTGGGACGCCCTCGACGCCGTGGGCCGCATCTTCAACTGCAAGACCGTGCGCGATGCCTGGGATCGGCCGGTGCTGCTGTTCAAGAACGCCTGGAATCTGCGCCAGCTCCAGGACGACCACCCCGACCTCGAACTGGCGGTGGTGGCGCCGGTGGTGAGCGGCGTCGAGCCGATCAGCCTCTGAGGCTGGCTGGCTCCGCCACCCCAGCGGATGCGACGCCTCCCGGCGTGGGTTCCCACTCGATCTTCACCACATCCACCGGACCACGCCCGGAGCTGTTGAGCTGCAGGGCGGCCCGCAGAGCGGCCTCGTGGGTGTGAAACAGATAGGCCTCGCCCGGCTCCGCCACCAGCGCCACCTGCTGGTCCGTGCCCTGCACGGCCAGAAACAGGCCGTCTTCCAGCCGGCGGATGGCGTAGCGCTCCGGTTGGGTGCACGCCATCGGGTGGGCGGGATCAATCTCAGGAGCCCAGAAATGCAGCACAGTGAACCTCCTGGATCGGTCTCCGCCGATCAACCTTTGGTGTCTGTTTTTACTTTAGCGATCGCGTGTGGCTGCCACAGGGCAGGCCCTCCAGGCCATGGCTTCGTTACAGCTCTTCATGCCTTCTCAACGTTCAATGAATCTTGATCACAGGCCCGCGGGATCGGCTTAGCGTCGTGCCAGCGCCTGCTTCGGCATGCTGCTTTCTCCCTTCCCGATCCTCGCCCTACGCCTCCCCGCCCATGGCACTGGTCAAAGCCCCCGCACTGGGGATTGAACGCTTCGCTGGCGCTCGCAACAAGGAAAACTGGGCCCACGCCACAGAAGACGACCGCAAGACAATCGTGCGTGCGGTGTATCAGCAGGTGCTGGGTAATCAGTACATCATGAAGAGCGAGCGGCTCAATGGGCTCGAATCCCTGTTCCGCAACGGTGATCTCAGCGTGCGCGAATTCGTGCGCCTGGTGGCCAAGAGTGGCCTCTACAAGGAGAAGTTCTTCGAGAACTGCAACCCCTACCGCTTCATTGAGCTGAATCACAAGCATCTGCTCGGCCGTGCCCCCAACACCGCCCAGGAGATGCTCGATCACTTCACCATCCTCCAGGAGCACGGTTACGACGCTGAAATCGATTCCTACATCGACAGCGACGAGTATCAGGGCCGTTTCGGACAGGATGTGGTTCCCTACATCCACGGCTGGGATTACTCCGTTGGCCAGCAGGGGCGCCAGTTCTCCTGGGTGTTCCAGTTGGCCCGCGGTGCGGCCGCCTCGGTGAAGGGCGACAGCAGCGGCGTGCAGTCGCGCCTCAACCGCGTGGTGCACCGCAACCGCCCCGTGCCGGTGAATCCGCCCAGCTCCGGCCCCTCCTACTTCCGCTCCTCGGTGGGCTCAGGCGCCTACGGCGGCGACGGCGAAGCACCGATGGCCGTCTACAACAGCGAGCGCACCGATCGCATCAGCGGCCTGCCGGTGATGGCCGGAGCCCGGGGCACCGATGGCAGCAGCGGCCGTCTGGTCACCCTGGTGGTGACCGGCGTGGCCAACAACGCCTACTCCCGCACCGCTGAAACGGTGATCCGCGTGCCCTACACCCGCATGAACCAGGCGCTGCAGCGGGTCAACCGGCTCGGTGGCCGGGTGGTGGAGGTCAGCGTGCGCTGAGCCCGGCGGGCTCCTGGGGCAGGATCAGTTCCAGCAGGGCGCCACCATCGCCGTGGTTGCGCGCCTGCACCCTGCCCCCGTGGGTGGCCGCGATCTGCTGCACGATCGCCAGCCCCAGGCCGCTGCCGGTGCGCTCCTGGCGCACCCGGGAGCTGTCACCCCGGTAGAAGCGCTCGAACATGTGGTTGAGGTCGTCCTCGCTCAGCCCCGGCCCCTGGTCGCGGATGCTCAGCTGACACCAGCCGCCGCGGCTGCCGATTCTTGCCTCCACCACGCCGCCACTGGGGCTGTAGCGCAGCGCATTGTCGAGCAGGTTGAGCAGGGCCCGGTGCAGACGTGCCTGATCAGCCTGGATCCGCAGCTGCTCGGGCGGCCCACTCGCCTGCAGCGCCAGGCTCACGCCCCGTTGTTCGGCCACGGGGCGCAGGTTCTGCCACACCTGCTCCATCAGCCCCTCCAGCTCCACCACCTCAAAGCTGAGGCCCTGGCCGGGCATGGCGTTCTCCAGGCGGGAGAGCTCCAGCAGATTCACCACCATGTCCTGCAGGCGCCGCAGTTCCCGCTGCAGCCGCTCCACCAGCCGGGCGTTGCCATCGGTCACCTGGGCGGCGAGGCTGTCCCCCACCAGCAGCAGGGCGGTGAGCGGCGTTTTCAGCTCATGGGCCACATCGCTCACCCAGCGCTCCTGTTGATCGAGCTGGGCCTCCAGCGACCGCCGGCTCTGCAGCTGCAGCGCCAGCCAGCCGTCGCGGCCCGGCACCACGGCCAGGTCGTAGTCCAGGAGGCCATAGCGCCACTCCAGGCGCTGGGCGCGCTCCTGGCGACGCGCCAGGCCAATGGAGCTCAGCAGGGTGGGATCGTTGCAGATCCGGGCCAGGGGTGTGCCCAGCAACCGCACCCCTGCTGCTCTGGCGGCTGCACTTCCCACCGCCGTGCCGCCCTCCAGCTCCGCCAGCAGCACGCGCTCGGCCCGGGGGCTGATATGGCAGATCCGATCGTCGCCATCGAGCAGCACCCAGCCCATCGCTGCCTGGTCGATCCAGCTCAGCAGCTGGCGGCTGCTCGGCTCCGGCAGGGCCGCCGCCCCCCGGCGCCACCAGGGGCGGCCTGCGCCTGGCCAGCCGCCGCGACTGCTGTCAGCCAAAGCGATACCCGAAGCCCCGCACCGTGATCAGGTGGGCGGGAGACGAGGGCTCCGCCTCCAGCTTTTCGCGCAGCCAGCGGATGTGCACGTCCACGGTCTTGCTGTCGCCGAAGTAGTCCACACCCCACACCTGCTCCAGCAGCTTGTCGCGGCTCCAGACCCGGCGCGGATGCTGCATGAACAGCTCCAGCAGCCGGTATTCCTTGGGCGAGAGGTTCACGGGCAGGCCGTCGCGGGTGACGCGGCACTCCTCCTGGTAGAGCCTGAGGTTGGCATGCTCGAGCACCTTGGCCTGGTTGGCCTGGCTGGTGGTGCGGCGCAGCAGGGCCCGGCAGCGCGCCACCAGCTCGCGCATGCCGAAGGGTTTCACCAGGTAGTCGTCGGCCCCCACCTCCAGGCCCAGCACCCGGTCGGTCTCCGTGTCGCGGGCGCTCACCACCAGGATCGGCGTGAGGATGTCGGCTGCCCGCAGGGCGCGGCAGACATCGAGGCCGCCCAGGCCCGGCAGCATCAGGTCGAGCACCACCAGGCCGTAGGCGTTCTCCTCCGTACTGCGCTGCAGCAGGTTGAGGGCATCGCGGCCATTGCCGCAGGCCGTCACGGCAAAGCCCTCCAGCTGCAGGGCCTCCTGCAGGGTGTCGCGGATGGTTTCATCGTCTTCGACGACCAGCAGGCGGGCGCTCATGCCGCCATTCTGACCGCCTCCATTCTGACCGCCGCCCTCCAGATCCCAGAAGCTGTTGACCGGCCGCAGGACCGATCCCGGGCGGCTCATCGGCGCAGGGGTTGGTGGCTGATCACCAGGTGGCGTTCGAGATCGAGATCGAGCCAGCCCTCGGCGCGCAGCTGGCCCAGCAGCCGGGTGATCGTCACCCGGGTGGTGCTCAGGGCGCTGGCCAGGTCCTGGTGGGTGAGCCGCAGCGGCAGCCGCAGGCCGCGGTCGCAGGGCTGGCCGTATTCCTCAGCCAGCAGCTCCAGAAAGCCCTTCACCCGGTCTTCGATGCGGCGCAGGCCGAGCAGGGCCAGCATCGCCTCGCTCTGGCGGTAGCGCGACGCCATGCCCTGCAGGATGCCGATGGCCAGATGGGGAGAGGCGTGGATCTCATCGCAGCTGAGGCAGAGCAGGTCGCTAGCCACCAGCGTGGTGGCCTCGTAGGCGGGCTGGTTGCTGAGGGGATCGCCGAAGGGCTCATTGGGCCCGGCCAGCCCCAGCAGCAGGGCATCGCCCTGGTAGGAGATGGCGCCGAGCTTCACCATGCCGCGCACCACCACCCAGAGGTTGCGCCGCAGCAGGGGAATCGGGCTGCCGGCCGGCAGATGCACCAGGCTGCGTTTCTCAAAGCTGGCCTCCAGCAGCTCCCTGAAGCTGTCGCGATGCTCAGCAGCTTGGGAAGGCGTGAACACCATGGGGCTGCGGCCGAAGGGTGCCAAAACCCTATGGGGGGCAAGCCGCCCCTCGGTCAAGGCCCGATGGTCAGCCGTTTAAGAGTTGGTTAGCACTGCACGCCTGTGGCCACCGGCAACGGGCCGCTGGCGGGGGCTCAGTCGCAACAGGGGCTGGCGGGCCGCTGGCACTGGGCATTGAGCCGGCCCAGCCACTGCTGCAGGGCGGTGATCGCCTCAGGCTGCAGGCGGTAGTAGATCCAGCGGCCCTGCTCGCGCCCCTCCAGCAGGCCAGCCTCCTTGAGCACCCGCAGGTGAAAGGAGAGCTTCGACTGGGCCAGGCCCAGGTCCACGGTGAGATCGCAGACGCAGCGCTCGCCGCCCGCGAGGGCCTCGATCACCTGCAGCCGCAGGGGATCCCCGAGCGCTTGAGCAGCTGACGGGCCTGGGCGTTGTCGAGGCTGTCCGCTGAGCTGCCCGCAGCGCTGTCAGCCAGGCTCGAAGCGGTGTCGACGGGCCGCGCAACAGGGGGGCTGGTCAGGGTCATCGGGCCATTCTCAGGGGTCGAGCTGGGGCCCGTGACAGACGATCAGAATTCCCTGGCCTGTGGCCTGTTCGGGGGGCCTGGAAGCTTGCTCAGCGGTACTCCGGTTTGCGGGTGTCATCGAAGCTGCGCTGCAGGGCTTCGGCAATCGGCAGGCCCACCGGCAGGTCACCGCCGAAGGAGGTGCCGAGAATGTGGCGGTAGAGCTTCGATTCCACCAGTCGGTAGGTGTCCGGCGGCAGGGGGATGGAGCCCGCTTCCTCCACAAAGCGGAGCCCATTGCCCACCGTGAACCCCACGAAGCTGCGGATCGCGTCGTTGGCGCGCATCTCCTGGTCGTTCACGTAGATGAACAGCGGTCGCGACAGCGGCTGGTAGCTGCCGTCCTGGACCGCCTGCAGCGAGGGGGCGACAGCCCTGCCAGCGGCCGCGTCAACCGCGAGGGCCTTGAGCTGCTCGGCATTGGCCTTGTAGTAGCCAAAGCCAGGTAGCCCATGGCGTTGGGGTCATCCGCCACACAGGCCACGATCACGTTGTCGTCCTCGCTGGTCTCCACGTCGGTGCGGCTGTTGGCCTTGTTGCCGTTGATCGCCTCGTTGAAGTAGTCGAAGGTGCCCGAATCCTTGCCAGGGCTGCAGAGGCGCAGAGGACGCTCGGGCCAGTCACTGTTCACCTGATTCCAGGCCTTCACCGTGCCCTGGGCCGGCGCCGACCAGGTGCGGGACAGTTCCTGGGTGCTGATCGAGGAGGCCCAGTCGTTGCCGCCGCTCACCACCACGCTGATGGCATCGAAGGCCAGGGGCAGCTCGATGAAGGTGATCCCCTTGGCGGCGCAGGCCTGGAGCTCCTTGGTGCTGATCGGGCGGGAGGCGTTGGCGATCGGGGCCTCCCCCGCGCAGAAGGCCCGCAGGCCGGCGCTGGTGCCCACTTCGCTGAGCTCCACCGTCACGTCGCGGCCCCGTGCCGTGGCCCCGTAGCCGGCCACGGCCAGCTTCAGGATCGGAAACACCGTGCTGGAGCCGGTGATGCGAATGGGGCCGGCCTGCGGCGTTGGCGCCTGGCCGCAGCCAGCCAGCAGGGCGGCCAGGGCCAGGGGTGTGGCCAGGGTGAGCGCACCACGTTGGTGGGTGGTCATGGGAGCAGGGGAGAACCCGGACCGTTCCAGCTTGGTGAATCAACCAGACTTGCTGGTTAAGGAATGGTGCTGCTCAACAGAGCTCCACCAGCACTGCGGCGGCCGCCTCCTCGCCGCTGCGCACCGCCCCTTCGAAGAAGCCCGGCCAGCGCTCAGCCACCTCGGTGCCGGCCCAGAACACCCGCCCATGGGGCCGGCGCAGGGCGTCGCCGCAGGACGTCCACAGGCCGGGTGGCATCCAGCCGGCGTAGGCGCCGCCCACGTGGGGCTCCGTCGGCCAGTCCTTTTCGCGGTAGGCCAGGGGCGCGCGGGCCTGGGGGCCCAGGTAGGCCGCCAGATCCGCCAGCACCGCCCGGCGCCGTTCTGCCTCCGCCAAGGCGGCCCAGCGGTGGTAGCGGTGGCCCGCCACGAAGGCGGCCAGCACCCCGGAGCCGCTCTCAGGGTCGGAACTGTCGGCGCAGAGCTCCACCGTGGGGCGATCACCGATGGCGATCCCCGCCAGCCCCTGCTCACGCCACCAGGGGCTGGCATAGGCCACCAGCACCTTGGCGCAGGCTCCCATCGCCATCTCGGCCTGGAGTTGCTTCCGGTCGCCGGGCAGCTCCGGAGTGAACTGGAGCCGGTTCGCCATCGCCGGCGGCATGGCCACGATCACGGCGCGGCAGGGGTAGTGGGCCCGGTCCGTGCGCACCACCACGCGGTGAGGCCCCTCCTGCTCCACGCCGCGCACCGGCTCGCCCAGCTGCAGCAGGCTCTCCCCCAGTTCGGCCGCCAGCAGAGCCGGCAGCTGGCCCGCTCCCCCATGCAGAAGCCACTCCTCGGGGTGCTCGCCCTGGGGGGCGGTGCGCTGACCCCAGAGCACGTGCAGCAGCGACACCTGCTCCGGCTCGGTCGGGCCGAGAAAGCCCACGGCCCGGCAGAAATAGGCGAAGTACCAGGCGGCAAACGGGGTGTGGGTGTGGGCGTCGATCCAGTCCTGGAAGCTGAGGCGATCCAGCGCCGCTGCGGCGGGATGGTGGTGCGGGTGACCCTCGGGCAGCTGGGCCACCAGGGCCTGGAACTGCTCCAGGGCCGCCATCGCATCGGCCCAGTCGGCCTCGGGCACGGCGGGGGGCTGGCCCTCGGGGAAGCCCTGGAAGAAACCGCTGAAGCGGCAGCGTTGCTCTCCGAACACCAGCACGGTGTCGCCGCTGTGGGGCGACGCGAAGCGGCGGATGCGGTGGCGCTCCAGCAGGGCCAGCATGCGGGTCTGGCTGGGGCCCACCCACTGGCCGCCGAGGTCGATCCAGGGCCTGCGGCCGGGGCCCTCAGCTCCGCCAGCGAGCGGCAGCCACGCTCCCCGCATGCGGCCACCGGGCTGCTCAGCCGCCTCGATCAAGCGCACCGAGCAGGCGGCCTGTTGCAGCCAGCGGGCCGCCACCAGGCCCGACAGGCCGGCCCCCACCACCACCACATCCACGGGGTCCGCGAGGATCGGGCTCTGACGCCCTTGGCGAGCTGACACCATCTGCCCAGCCTCCCAGCTCAGCCCATGCGCTGCAGAAAACCCTGGATCACCAGGGAGTTGCTGATGTCGATGAAGAAGCCCGACACCAGGGGCACCACCAGAAAGGCCCGTTCCGCTGACCCGTAGAGCCCAGCCACCGCGGCCATGTTGGCCATGGCGGTGGGGGTGGCACCAAGGGAGAAGCCCCCGAAGCCGGCGCACACCACCGCCGCCTCGTAGTCGCGGCCCATGGCGGGAAACACGAGCAGGGCGGCAAACAGAACCGCCACGGCGAACTGCACCGCCAGGATCACCAGCAGGGGCCCGCCCAGGCCGGCCAGGGTCCAGAGCTGCAGGCTCATCAGCGACATGGCCAGGAAGATCCCCAGCGACACCTCCGACACCAGGGCGAGGGACGGCGACTGGGCGGGCCAGGGGATCGGCAGCAGCCGCGGCACGGTGTTGGTGATCACGATCGCCGCGAACAGGCAGCACACGAACAGGGGCAACTTGATCTCCAGGGCGGCGAAGCCCTCCTCCAGAAGCTCGCCCAGAGCCAGGCTCACGTTCAGCCAGAACAGCGTGGCCAGCAGGCTGAAGCTGGTCACCGGGGCCGCCTGGCCGGCAGTGGGGGGCCGACCGCTGGAGGATGCTGCCGGGGTGGCCGCTGCGCCAGCCGGGGTGGAGAGCCGGTGGCGCCGGATCAGGAAGCGGGCGATCGGTCCGCCCATCAGAGAGGAGAGCACCAGGCCGAAGGTGGCGCAGGCCGCGCCGATTTCAAGGGCGTTGGCGATGCCGTGCTGCTCAGCGAAGCGCGGTGCCCAGGCGATGGCGGTGCCATGGCCCCCCACCAGGGACGTGGAACCCGCCAGCAGACCGATCACCGGATCCAGGCCGAGCAGGGAGGCCACCGTGATGCCGGTGAGGTTCTGCGCCACCAGGAACAGCATGGTGAGCGCCACCAGGATGGCCAGCGGCCGGCCCCCGGCCAGCAGCACCCGCACATCGGCATTGAGGCCGATGCCGGCAAAGAAATAGAGCAGCAGGAAATCACGGGTGGCCAGGTCGAAGCCCACCTCCACGCCCGTGAGCCGCTGCAGCAGGGCCAGCAGCAGGCACACCAGCAGGCCGCTGCTCACCGGCTCGGGGATGCTGAACTCGCTGAGCAGGCGCAGCCGGCGGGTGAGCAGCTTGCCCGCAGCCAGCACCATGATGGCCACATTGAACGTGGCGAAACCGGCGAGCTGCATGGGCGGGCGCTGGATCAGGGCGGCGGCAGCCTAGGGACCGGGCTTACTCCAGCCCTGCTGGCTCAGCCCTCTGGGCTGCGGTAAGGGAAGAGCCAGGCGCTGCGGTTGGCGATGGCCACAAGGGCCAGCATCACCGGCACCTCCACCAACACCCCCACCACGGTGGCCAGGGCTGCGCCGGAGCGCACGCCGAAGAGGCTGATGGCCACCGCCACCGCCAGCTCGAAGAAGTTGGATGCGCCGATCAGGGCCCCGGGGGCGGCCACGTCGTGCCGCTGCCGGCAGGCCCGCATCCCCAGAGCAGCGAGCAGGAAGATCAGCAGGGTCTGGAGGATCAGGGGTATCGCCACCAGCACGATCAGGCCCGGCTTCGCCGCGATGGTGCCGGCCTGGAAGCCGAACAACAGCGCCACCGTGCCCAGAAGGCCAACGATCGCCCAGGGCTTGAGCCGTTGCTCCAGGTGCTCGATCGCCCGCTCGCTGTCCATGAAGTGCCGGGTGAGCCAGCCGGCCGCCAGCGGGATCACCACGAACAGCCCCACCGAGAGCTGCAGGGTGTCCCACGGCACCACCACCTGGCTCACGCCCAGAAGCAGGGCGGCGGTGGGGGCGAAGGCCACCACCATGATCAGATCGTTCACCGCCACCTGCACCAGGGTGTACGTGGCGTTGCCGCGGCAGAGCTGGCTCCAGACGAACACCATCGCCGTGCAGGGGGCGACCCCCAGCAGGATCATGCCGGCGATCAGTTCATCACCCAGTTCGGGCGGGATCCAGGCGGCATAGAGGCCGCGGATGAACACCCAGGCCAGCAGCGCCATGGTGAAGGGCTTCACGAGCCAGTTGATCCCCACCGTCACCAGCAGCGGCTGCGGGTTGCGGCCCACGCGGCGCACGGCACCGAAGTCCACCGCCAGCATCATCGGGTAGATCATCAGCCAGATCAGGGCCGCGATCACCAGGTTGATCTGGGCCACCGCCAAGCCCCCCAGCAGGGTGAACAGTCCGGGGAACCACTGCCCCAGCACCATGCCGGCGGCGATGGCCAGGGCCACCCAGAGACTCAGCCAACGTTCGAAGCTGCCCATCGCCGGTGCAGCAGGGATGAGCGGCGCCGCCGCCCCAGGAGCGCAGCGCACCCCCCTTAACCTGCCCATAAGACCCATCAACTCCTGTTGATGTGAGGATACGGCAACCCGCTCGTTCACTGTGCGCATCGGCATCAACGGTTTCGGCCGCATCGGCCGGCTGGCGTTTCGCGCCCTGTGGGGCCGGCCCGGCATCGAGCTGGTTCACATCAACGAGCGGGCCGGCGATGCCCACGCCGCCGCCCACCTGCTGGAATTCGATTCGGTGCACGGCCGCTGGACCCACGCCGTCGGTGCCAGCCACGACGGCCTTCAGGTGGAATCGCAGGCGATCGGCTACTCGCAGGCGAGTGATCCGGCCGCCGTGCCCTGGCGGCAGGCCGGGGTGGAGCTGGTGCTGGAGTGCAGCGGCAAGATCAAAACGCCGGAAACGCTGGCGCCCTACATCGCCGCGCTGGGCGTGGAGCGGGTGATCGTGGCCTGCCCGGTGAAGGGGGCCGTGGCGGGGGAGGAGGTGCTGAACATCGTGTACGGCATCAACCACAGCCTCTACGACCCCGCCCGCCACCGGGTGATCACCGCCGCCTCCTGCACCACCAACTGCCTGGCGCCGGTGGTGAAGGTGGTGCACGAGAGCTTCGGCATCCGCCACGGCTCGATCACCACCCTGCACAACGTGACCAACACCCAGGTGGTGATCGACGGCTTCAAGAGCGACCTGCGCCGCTCCCGCTCCTGCCTGCAGAGCCTGATCCCCACCACCACCGGCTCGGCCCGGGCGATCGGCCTGATCTTCCCTGAGCTGCAGGGCAAGCTCAACGGCCACGCCGTGCGCGTGCCCCTGCTCAACGCCTCGCTCACCGATGCGGTGTTCGAGCTGGAGCGCAGCGTCACGGTGGAGGAGGTGAACGGCGCCTTCGAGGCGGCGGCCAAGGGCCCGCTCAAGGGGATCCTCGGCTACGAAACCCGGCCGCTGGTGTCGGTGGATTACCTCAACGACAGCCGCAGTTCGATCGTGGATGCCCTCTCCACCCTGGTGGTGAACGGCAGCCAGCTCAAGGTGTTCGCCTGGTACGACAACGAGTGGGGCTACAGCTGCCGCATGGCCGACCTGGCCTGCCACGTGGCCAGCCTGGAGGACAAGTGATGCGCGCCCTCTCCCCTCTGCAGCAGTACGGGATCATCACCGCCAACAACTGGGCGTTCACGGTGACCGATGGGGCGCTGCGCATGCTCGTGGTGTTCCACTTTCTGCAGCTGGGTTACACCACCCTGGAGATCGCCTTCCTGTTCATCTTCTATGAGTTCTTCGGGATTCTCACCAACCTCTACGGCGGCTGGCTGGGGGCCCGCTTCGGCCTGAAGCTCACCCTCTGGATCGGCACGCTGCTTCAGATCGGCGCCCTGCTGCTGCTGGTGCCGGTGGCTGACACCTGGCCCAAGGGGCTCTCGGTGGTCTGGGTGATGGTGGCCCAGGCGATCAGCGGCATCGCCAAGGATCTGGAGAAGATGAGCGCCAAGAGCGCCATCCGGGTGGTGGTGCCGGAAACCCCGGACGATCACGCCAGGGGCGAGCAGCAGCTGTTCCGCTGGGTGGCCATCCTCACCGGCGCCAAGAATGGCCTCAAGGGCCTGGGCTTCTTCGTGGGAGGCCTGCTGCTCTACGCGGTGGGGTTCAACAAGGCCGTGATCGTGATGGCGGCCTGGCTGGCCCTGGCTTTTCTGGTCACCCTGCTGCTGCCGCGGGACATCGGCAGGATGAAGACCAAGCCCGCCTTCAAGGCCCTGTTCTCCAAGAGCGAGGGCATCAACGTGCTCTCGCTGGCGCGCTTCTTTCTGTTCGGCGCCCGCGACGTGTGGTTCGTGGTGGCCCTGCCGGTGTTTCTGCAGACCACCCTGGGTTGGCGCTTCTGGGAAGTGGGCGGCTTCATGGGCCTGTGGGTGATCGGCTACGGCATCGTGCAGGGGGCGGTGCCGAGCCTGCGCCGCGCCTGGGGGCAGACCAGCCCGCCTGGCCCGAGTGCCGTGCAGTTCTGGGCCGCCCTGCTCACCGCCATCCCCGCCCTGATGGCGATCACGCTCTGGCGCGAGGTAGGCAACCCCGCACTCACGGTGGTGGTGGGCCTGGCCGTATTCGGGGTGGTGTTCGCCATGAATTCCTCCATCCACAGCTACATGGTGCTGGCCTACACCGATGCTGAGTCGGTGAGCCTCAACGTGGGCTTCTATTACATGGCCAATGCGGCGGGGCGCCTGCTGGGCACCCTGCTCTCAGGCTGGCTGTTCCTGCAGGGGGGCCTGCAGGCCTGCCTCTGGTGTTCCGCGCTGTTGGTGGGTCTTGCCGCCTTGGTGAGCCTGCGCCTGCCCTCGCCGAGGGCGCTGCAGACGGCGGCGTCCTGACGCCCCCGATGCTCAATACATGCTATTGAGAATCTCTTGCAAAGAAGCGCCTCGACTCGCTAGCGTCATCGCCACAGGCCATTGGGGCCTGGTCGCCATGACTGCGTTGAACGCCCCCCTCTTCTCCACCTCCGAATCCCTGTTCGGCAGCCTCTGCCGCGAGGCCCAGACCCTGCGGGGCCGCGCCATCCAGCTGGCCCAGGCCCTGGAGCGCTGCTGTGATCGCTCCCTGAGGGATCGCCTCGGCGCCGAATCGCTCCAGGTGCTGCGCCGGCGCCAGGAACTGTTGGAGGTGGCCAGGGCCTGGCAGCGTCAGGGCCGGGGCCACTCCCTCGCCCTGGAGCTGCTGGTGGAGCTCAGCAGCCGGCCGATCCCGGTGGCCTGAGCAGCGGCTCACTCACCACAGGCTCAGGCGGCAGTGGCCTTGGCGGCGTCCTCAGCCAGCTGAGCATCGAGGATCAGCAGGGGCGCTGGTTCGTTGCGGGCGAAACGCACCCGGCCCAGCAGGTGGGCCGCCTCATCTTCGGCATTGATCTGCTGTTGCACCATCGGATCGAGAACCACCGTGGTGCGCACATCGCCGGCCCGCTCGGCCATGGCGTAGAGCTGCTGCAGCGAGGTGGTCACGTCGGTTTCCATCTCGAAGATCGCCGTGAAGGCTCTTCAGGGCTGGTCCAGATCTGCCGTGGGGCGGGAATCTCCTGCAGCAGCACGGTCTGGCCCCGGGCAATCAGATACTCGGCCAGCTGGGCGGCATGGGCCTGCTCGGTGGCGGCCTCGGCGTGCAGGTAGGCGGCAAAGCCGCGCAGCTCCCGCTCGGCGAACCACAGCGCCAAGGCGAAGTAGGCCGTGCTGGCCCGCCGCTCCATGCTGAGGTGCTCCAGCAGCCCCTCCAGCAGGGTGCTGTCCATGGGCTGGGCCATCGCCCTGCCGGCAGGACCGGTGGCGACAGAACGGGCCGAGAGGTCGGTGGACAGGGTCATGGAGGGTTGGGTCCGCCGGTGGCGTGCTTTCGATTTTCTTAATCTACAGAGGCTTTCTACTGTCCGGGTGTTCAGGAGTGCGCCGAGGCCGGCGCCCGAAGCACTGCCATGAATCCGCCAGCAAAAAGCCCCCTGACGGGGGCTTGGACGTGAGGTGTGGAATGGGCCGCCTTGGACTGCTCTGACGCGAGGTCAGAACTTGAACGTGGTCTGAATCACGCCGCCCCAGGCATCGTTGCCGTCGTTGGAGCGCACGTTGGTGCCATAGAACAGTGACGGGGTGATGGAGATGTTGTCGGTCACCTGGAACTTGTAGAAGATCTCATAGAGCCAGGCTTCGTCGCTGTCATCACCATCCTCAAAGGGGGGCATGCCCACCGCAAAGCCCGCCTTGTTACCCTTGATGAAGGCGTCATCCCATTGCAGGCCAGCCATCCACGACTGGGAGTCGGGGAAGCCACCGCTGCCATCGTTGAAGCCGTAGCCGAGGCTGATCGAGGGAATCCAGCCCGAGTCAATCGGCTGCCAGTAGGCATTGACGGCCACACTGTTGGTGCTTTCGCCTGCTTCCACGGTGCCGCTGAAGTTGGGTACGCGGATCCTGGAGTTTTCTGAGCCATAGCGATAGGCCACAGCAGCGCCCCAGTTGCTGCCCTTCACGCCCAGTTGTGCCAGGGCATTGATGCCGCCCTCTTCATTGAAGGCGCCAACGGTGGAATCAGCGAAGCCATCGCTGGACACGTAGTTGGCGGAGAAGGTGGCATAGGGGCGGCCTTTTTCAACCTGCTGCCTCCAGCTGAAGCCGGCGCCAGCACCGGTGGCCTTGTTGTAGGTGCCTGAGGCACCAGCCAAGCCGAAGTAGTCCAGGATGCTGGACTTGTAGCGCTCGGGATGAAGGCCACCATCTCGGTGTTGCGCACCAGGGCGCCCACCGTGAAGTTGAAGGAATCGCCGACGGGGAAACGGTAGAAGAGACGGTCGATGATCACCGAGTCGTCGGTGCCCTCAGCCTTGTCGAGCTTGAAGATCTGCGAGCTGCTGCCGAAGGGAAGCGACTCGAAGTTGCCAGCCCGCAGGCGGGTGCGCAGCAGATCCTTGCCGGTGAAGCTGGTGTCGAACACCAGCCGCAGGTCGTAGTTGAAGGTGGTGTTGTTGGGGTCTGTTTCGCCGGCAAGCTCGAAATCAGGGGCGCCGCCCAGAATGAAGCTGGCTTCACCCTTGAGCTTGGTGGTGGTGGAGAACTGGGTGGCCTCCAGCTCGCCCACCTTGGCCTCGAGGCCGTCCACGCGGCCCTTGAGCACGGCGAGCTCCTTCTCGAACTCGGCCATCAGGCGCTTGAGCTCGTCGGTCACTTCGGTGACGCGGTCAAGGCAGGCGTTCAGCAGCGCGGCGGCTTCAAAACGGGTCATGGCCCGCTGGCCGCGGTAGGTGCCGTCGGGATAGCCGGCGACGCAGCCGTAGCGCTCGATCAGGTTGGAGAGAGCCTGGTAGGCCCAGTCCGTGGGTTGCACATCCGAGAACTGGGAGATGCTGGTGACCTGCTCTTCAGAGGCGTAGTGGTTCACCGCCCCCATGTTGAGCTCGGAGGCGCTGACACCAAGGGGTGCCAGAAGCCCTGTGCCGGCCGTGGCCAGCAGAAGTTTCTGAAAAGGTTTCATCGGGGTCCTCACACCGATACGACGACGTCAGAAAGACGTCCGCTGGAACGTAATGGCCTCTGCAGCGTTGTTGAAGTGTTGTGGAGCGTGTCTGACTGTGCTCTGGGATACTTTCAAGCGGGTCTGAGGTGTGCATCAGCACCTTTTGCGCTGGTTTCGTCTGCCTGAGGAGCTGCCAGCAGGCTGGTCACCAGGCTCTGCGCCCGGTAGGGCCGTGAGCGCTGCCGCCGTGAGCCGCCAGCTCTGCCAGGCCTGGCGCTCCTGATCGCGCAGGGTCAGCTCCAGCTGAGCCAGGTGGGCACCCAGGTGAGTCCCGGCGGCGCCCTTGTGCAACACGGCCGAGATCTCGGAGCGCAGCACCGCCAGATCGTGGAGTTCGCCCAGCGACTCCTGGCCCTGTTTGAGCTGCTTCACTGCCCCGCCCACACCCATGCCCACACCCGGCACGGCCAGGCCCTCCAGGTTCTCCAGCCGGTAGCGGGCCTCCTTGATCCCCTTGCGCAGGTCGTGGAGCTGGCGCACGTTGCCACGGCCCTCAGGCGTCTGCAGCCTCCAGGCCGGATGCAGCAGCAGGCTGCCGATCCAGGGCCAGTGCCATTCGAGCAGCCAGTCGGCCAGGGGTTCTTGCCCCAGGGGCGTGAGCTGCGGAGCAGCCAGCCAGGCCTCCAGGGCTCTCACCGTGGCGCGGTAGCCGTCGCCACGCAGCACGCCGTGAAGGTGCCCATGGCTGTGGCGGCGGCGGCGTCGCAGGTGCTTCAGCACCGGCTTCAGCTGGCGGGCCTCAGCCTTGGGCAGGGCGGGCAGCAGCTGCTGCTCCAGTCGCTCGATCAGCACATCGAGATCCCTGGCCTGGCCGAGCCGCCGCACGGTCTTGGCCAGGCGCCTGGGGCTGACGGCCTCGGGCAGCTCAAGGGCCGGGCCGAACTGGTGCAGCACGGTGCTCAGCCGCCGCAGGGTCACCCGCATCTGGTGCAGGGGCTCGGGGTCGCGGTCGAGCAGCACCGCTCCGCCCAGGGTGATCAGGCGCTGGCTGTGCCGCTGCAACAGGCGCTGGGCATGGCGGCCCGCACTGATCGGATCGGGGCCAGATTCACCCATGCAGGGGAGGGCCGGAGGGCTGTCTCCATGCTGCACCCGCGCAGCCCAAACCACAGCGAGACTGGCCGCCTCAAGCTCCCGACCCGATGGCTTCCCCCGGCTCCGCGCTGACCCTGGTGATCAACGCCGGCAGCTCCAGCCTCAAGGCCTCGCTGCTGGCGCCCGATGGTTCCCGCCCCTGGCAGGAGAACCACGGCTGGGATCCAGCGGAGTCCGGCGGCATGGGCGGTCTGCTGGAACGCTGGCTGCTGCCGGCGGTGCGGCCCTGGCTGCCGCAGCTGGAGCGGATCGCTCACCGCGTGGTCCATGGCGGCGAGCCGTTCTGCCGGCCCACCCGGCTCACGCCAGCGGTGATCGCCAGCCTGGAGGCCATCGCGTGCCTGGCACCCCTGCACAACGGCCCGGCCCTGCAGGCGATCCGCTGGTGGGCCGCCTGGCTGGAGCGGGAGCACCAGACCCTGCCCCAGTGGGCCTGTTTTGACACCGGCTTTCACGCCTCCCTGCCGGAGGCGGCCCGCACCTATGCGATCCCGGCCGCCTGGCGGCAGCAGGGGCTGCGGCGCTACGGCTTCCATGGCCTCAACCACCAGCACGTGGCCGAGGTGGTGCAGGCTCGCTTCCCCCAGGCCCGGCGCCTGATCAGTGCTCACCTGGGGGCCGGCTGCTCCCTGTGCGCCGTGCGGCTGGAGCCCGGGGCGGTTCCGCGCAGCGTGGCCACCACCATGGGCTACACGCCCCTGGAGGGCCTGGTGATGGCCAGCCGCAGCGGCAGCGTCGACCCCGGGCTGCTGCTGCACCAGCTGCGCCAGGGGCTCAGCGCCGACCAGATCGACCAGGCGCTCAACCGCCAGAGCGGCCTGTTGGGGCTCTCCGAACTCAGTGGCGACATGAGGGAACTGCGCCAGGCCGCGGCCGGCGGCCATGGCGGCGCCCGCCTGGCCCTGGCGGTGTTTCGGCAGCGCTTGCTGGAGGGGATCGGCGCCATGGCGGCCAACCTCGGTGGCGTGGAGGTGATCGCCCTCACCGGAGGCATCGGCGAACACGACGACGCCCTGCGCCAGGAGCTGGAGCAGGCCCTCAGCTGGCTGCCGCCCTTCGCTCTGGTGAGGGTGCCGGCGGATGAGGAGGGGCTGATCGCGCGCGCCTGCCGCCGGGCGCTCAGCGCTTCACGCCAGGGATGAAGCGGCGCTCGTGCTGGCCACCGGTGAGCATCCGGTTCCAGTAGAGCGAGGGCAGGATCTTGCGCTTGATGAACCACATGCTCCAGCGCTCCTGGGTGGGATCCAGGGGGAAGGAGGGCACCGGCTGCTGCTCATAGTTGAACTCGGCCATGATCGCCTTGCCGTAGCCGGTGATCAGCGGGCAGCAGCTGTAGCCGTCGTAGGCGGCCTCCAGGGGCTGGCCGTCGAGGAAGGCCAGCAGGTTGGCCACCAGCACCGGGGCCTGGCCGCGCACGGCGGCGGCGGTCTTGGAGTTGGGGATGCCGCTCACATCCCCCAGGGAGAACACGTTGGCGAAGCGCAGGTGCTGCAGGCTGAACTTGTCCACCTCCACGAAACCGCTGGCGGCAGCCAGGGGGCTGCTGGCCACCACCTCCGGTGCCGCCATCGGCGGCGTCACATGCAGCAGGCCGTAGGGAATCACGGCCTCATGACTCTTGTCGCCGTCCTTCACCTGGAACACCGCCTCGCGGCTCTGCGGGCGCACGGCGGTGAGCACATGGTTGTAGCGGGCGTCGATGCCGTGGCGCTTCACCACCTCCCGCAGCGGCGCGGCGTAGGTGGGCACGCCGAAGATGCCCGGCGTGGCGGTGGCATAGATCACCTGGCCTGCAGACGCTTCTTCTTGAACACGTCATCGGCCAGATAGGCGATTTTCTGGGGAGCACCGGGGCACTTGATCGGCATCGGCGCGCAGGTGAACACCGCATTGCCGCTGGCGCCGTCGCTGCCACCCTTGAAGGCCTCAATAGCCTCCCAGGTGTAGGCGGTGTAGTGCTTGGAGTAGTTGCTGCAGACGCCGCCCTTGCCGAGGGCCTCGCTGAGCCCCTCGATCTTCTCCCAGCAGAGCCGCAGGCCGGCGGCCACGATCAGCACGTCGTAGTGGATCGCCTCGCCCTCGGTGCTGGTCACCACCGCCCGCTCGGGATCAAAAGCGGCAGCCCCGGCGCGGATCCATTGCACGCCCGAGGGGATCACATCGCCTTCGGCGCGACGGGTTTCCTCCAGGCTGAACACGCCGCCCCCCACCAGGGTCCAGCCCGGCTGGTAGTAGTGCTCGCTGGAGGGCTCAAGGATGGCCACATCGAGCCCGGGGCGGGCCCGCTTCAGCTGGGCCGCGGCGGTGATCCCGGCGGCGCCGCCGCCGACGATCAGAATCTGGTGGTGGGCCATGGGGCAGCGCAGCGCGCTGGGCCGCGCCGTGAGGGTCTCGTTCTATTGAGTCATGCCGAGGGTGCCCTTACGGAAGCTCCCTCCTGACTGATGGGAATCTTCGACGGCACTGCCAGCATCCCCTGACTTGGCTCAGCGCCCTTCAGGCGGCCAGCTCCTCCACATCGCGCTTGAGCAGGGCATAGAGGTAGTCCGGAGACTTGTAGCGGTTGGGCAGGCTTTTCTGCAGCAATGTCAAGCGTTCCCAGCAGACCGTGCGTTGAATCGAGTCGCGGGATTTGCCGTTTTTGATCAAGAGTCTGAGGGCCTTGCAGTAGGTGGGATAACCCGCCTCCAGTTCGCCGATCGTGAGCCTGGCCTCAACGCTCATGCCAACTCAACCACGTGTAGAAGGAAGCCTTCTTTTACAAAGCAAACCTTAAGAAGGTTTGGTACCCGAATCCACTCCAAGGCGCCAGACCCACAGAATTCTTTGGAATCGAGCCGCCGCCATGCCTCCTCGTCCCGCTGGCAGGGTGGGAAGGGCCCCTGGAGGCCCTGCCGCCGCGATCGTGATGCCTACCGAGCTCAGCCTGCGCCAACCCGACGACTGGCACGTGCATCTGCGCGATGGGGCCATGCTCGAGGCGGTGCTGCCGGCCACCGCCCGCCAGTTCGCCCGGGCGATCGTGATGCCCAACCTCACGCCGCCCGTCACCAGCGTGGCTGCGGCCAGGGCCTACGCGGGCCGCATCCGTGAGGCCCTGCCGCCGGGCTCCAGGTTTGAACCCCTGCTCACGGCCTACCTCACAGACCACACCGATCCGGCTGAGCTGGAGCGTGGCTTCCGCGCCGGCGTGTGGGTGGCCTGCAAGCTCTATCCGGCCCGGGCCACCACCAATGCCGATGCCGGGGTCAGTGACATCGAGGCGCTCACCCCCGTGCTCGACACCCTGGAGCGGATCGGCATGCCCCTGCTGCTGCACGGCGAGGTGACCGACCCCAGCATCGACATCTTCGACCGGGAGGCCGTGTTCATCGAGCGCCACCTGGCGCCGATGCTGCAGCGCCACCCGGGCCTCAAGGCGGTGCTGGAGCACATCACCACCAGCGATGCGGTGGCGTTCGTGCGCGCTGGCTCGGGCGAGCTGGCGGCCACGATCACCCCCCACCATCTGCATATCAACCGCAACGCCATGTTCCAGGGGGGCCTGCGGCCCGACTTCTACTGCCTGCCGGTGGCCAAGCGGGAGCTGCATCGCCTGGCCCTGCGGGCGGCGGCCACCTCCGGCGATCCGCGCTTCTTCCTGGGCACTGATTCGGCGCCCCACAGCCGCGGCGCCAAGGAATCGGCCTGTGGCTGTGCCGGCATCTTCAACGCCCCGTTTGCGATCGAGAGCTACGCGGCGGTGTTCGAGCAGGAGCAGGCCCTCGATCGGCTGGAGGCCTTCGCCAGTGAGTTCGGCCCCAGCTTCTATGGGCTGCCCCTCAACAGCGGCCGCATCACTCTGGTGCGGGAGCCCAGGCAGGTGCCCAGGCGTCTGGAGCTCCACGACAGCGCCGGCCAGCCGGTGGAGCTGGTGCCCTTCCACAGCGGCGAGACCCTGCCCTGGCAACTCAGCTGAGAGACCCTGCAGGTCACTGCGGTTGGGGGCTGGGAGGCTGGCTCGTGGCCGGGGGCTGGGCCCGGGGGGGCTTCGGGGCGATGGCGCTGCACACCCGCGGCAGGGTGAATCCCTGCAGCAGCAGGTTCAGCACCACCACCACAAACACGATGCCCTGGGCATTGCGGGCCAGCGGCAGGGCCAGGGCCGCATCGACGCCCGCCAGCTGGGGAATGGCCGCCACCAATTGATAGGAGAGGGCCAGGGGCACGGCACCGCGCAGCCCGCACCAGGCCACCAGCACCCCCTCCCGGCGGCTGAAGGGTGAGAGCGGCTGAAAGGCCAGCACTCCCAGCGGCCTGGCCACCAGCATCAGGGCCGCGGCGGTGACCAGCCCCATCGGAATGGCCCCCACCAGATCAGGCGGCGACACCAGCAGCCCGAACAGCAGAAACACCGTGATCTCGGTCATGGTGTTGAACGGCAGCAACACCTCCTGGATCGACTCGTGGGTCACCTCCGGCCGCCGGTAGGTCATGTTGGTCATGAACACGCCGGTGACGTAGACGGCGATGAAGCCCGAGCCGCCCAGCAGATCGGTGAGGCCGTAATCGGCGAAGGCGATCGACATCGCCACCACCAGCAGCTGGGCCCGCTCGGTGACGAGCACATCGATCACGAACTTGGCCACGTAGCCGAACAGCACGCCCAGAATCAGCCCGGAGCCGATCTGCTGCACGAAGACCCGCAGGCTGTCGAGCACGGCCGTGGTCAGCAGCGTCTCGGCCGCGGCCAGATCTGGCGGCTGTCCGGCGGCGCCGCCGGCGGCCTGGCTGAACAGCTCGATCAGCAGCCCGTACACCAACAGCGCCGCCGGATCGTTCACGGCCGATTCGAACTCCAGCAGGTGCTGCAGCCGCAGGGGCACCGGCGGCTTCACCTGGGCCAGCACGCTCAGGGTCGCGCCGGCGTCGGTGGAGCCCAGGCAGGCGGCCAGCAGGAAGGCGGCGCCCAGGGGGATGCCGTTACCGAAGCCCAGGGCCAGGCCGCTGGCGGTGGCGGAGGAGAGCCACCAGATCATTCCCCCCAGCACGCAGGAGGTGATGAGCACCCCCCCCAGGGCCAGCAACAGCCCGTATTCGATGAAGCCCCGGATCGCCTTCAGATCGGTTTTCAGACCGGCGTAGAAGAGCAGCAGGGCCAGGGCGAACACCTGCAGGTTCTCCGCTTCCACATGGGTCACATCGAGCAGGTTCACATTCACCACCAGCCCGAGCAGCAGCACCCCGAGCACGCCGGGAATGCCGAGGCGGATCGAGAAGCGGCTCACCGCCAGCGTGCCCAGAAACAACACCCCCACGAACAGCAGACGCCCCTGGATCGGCACGTCGTTGAGGCCGCCGAGCGTTCCGATGAGGCAGTCAAACGTCACCAGCTCTGGCTCGTTCAATCGAACAGGGCGACCGTAGGCGGCCTGGTTGGCCGTCGCCGTTGCCGGGGCTCATCAATAAGAGCTATGTCAGCGGCAGCTCCAGCCCTGATGGCCTGTCTTAGCAACAGGCCTAGCCAGCCTCAGCGCGATGGGGTTCTTCATTCGCCTCACTGACGCCATCGCCGCTCGCCAGTCCCTCCTGGTCACCGGTCTGGACCCCAACCCCGAGATGCTGCAGAGCTGGGTGGGTCGCCGCGGCATGTCGGCCCGCTCCTTCCTCAGCCAGGCCCGCCACTGGATCAAGGCGGTGGTGGAGGCCACGGCCCCCCATGTGTGTGCCTACAAGCCGAGCCTCGGCTTCTACCAGGCCCTGGGGCCCGTGGGGCTGGAGCTGCTGCTGGAGGTGCGCGATCTGGTGCCGCGGGATCTGCCGCTGATCATCGACAGCAAGCACGGCGATCTCAATTCCTCCTCGGTTCTGGCCCAGTACCTGTTCAAGGAGCTGGCCGCCGATGCCGTGACCCTCTCGCCCCTGGCCGGCCAGGACATCGCCGCCCCCTTCCTGCTCTACCCGGACAAGGCGGTGGTGATCACCTGCCACAGCTCCAACCAGGCGGCGCGGCTGATCCAGCACTACCCCAGCGAGGAGCAGCCCCTCTACCTGCGTATCGTGCGCGAGTGCATGCTCTGGGCCACGCCGGAGCAGCTGCTGCTGGAGATCGGCACCAGCGACGCGGCCGTGCTGGCGCGGGTGCGGCAGGAGGCACCGGGGCGGTTCCTGATCCTGCGCAGCCTCTGGGGCGTGGAGGAAAACCTGGAAGCCATGCTGGCGGCGGGCCTCTCCGCCGCCGGCGATGGGCTGCTGCTGCCCCTGCCCCAGAACCTGCTGGTGGAAGACGACATCTCTGAGCGCGCCGAGGCCCTCAAGCTGCAGATCAACGCCACCCGCAACCAGTGGCTGGAGCAGCGCGCCCAGGCGGTGCAGGACCGCTGCGAGCTGTGGTTGCCGGCGGCCCCACCCCTGCGCACCGCCGCCCCCCGCAACGGCACGCTGCAGGCCTCTCCCCCGGGCCCCAATCCCGCCGACGCTGCTGACCTCGATGCCCTGATCGTGGAGTTGTTCGACATCGGCTGCCTGCTGTTCGGCGACTACGTGCAGGCCTCAGGGGCGGTGTTCAACTACTACATCGACCTGCGCCAGATCATCTCCGACCCCAACCTCTTTCATCGGGTGCTGCATGCCTATGCGGGCCGCATGGAGGAGCTGGCCTTCGATCGCATCGCCGGCATTCCCTACGGCTCCCTGCCCACGGCCACGGGTCTGTCGCTGCTGCTGCACAAGCCCCTGATCTATCCGCGCAAGGAGGTGAAGGCCCACGGCGCCAGGCGGCTGATCGAGGGCGACTTCGAGGAGGGGGATCTGGTGGTGGTGGTGGACGACATCCTGATCACCGGCAACAGCGTGCTGGCGGGCATCGCCAAGCTGGAGAGTTCCGGGCTGCAGGTGCAGGATGTGGTGGTGTTCATCGACCACGGCGGCGACCACGACCGCCGGGCCAAGCAGCGCCTGGCGGCAGCCGGCTACAACTGCCATGCCGTGCTGGGCATCGACACGATCACGGCGGTGCTGCACCGCTCCGGACGCCTCACCGACACCCAGGCCAGCCTGCTGCTGCCCGGGGCCGGGGCGGGAGCGGTCGGCCCGTAGGCTGAAAGTGCGTCCCTGCTACACCCGGACGCCCCCTCCGCCATGAGCAGCAGCACAGGCCTCACGATCGGGGAGCTCGAGGCCAATTACTCGCTGTACTGCAAAGCCCTGCGCCGGCTGCTGCAGGAAGGCCGCAGCCGCACCGCCATTGAGCGCACCGTGTGCTGGAGCCGCCTGGCCCAGCTGCACCTCTGCCTGCCGAGCCGCTACAAGGCTCCGGACTACCTCTGCGTCGTGCTCAAGCGCGATCTCGCCTAGAACAGCGCGAGTCTGGGCGGCCTGATCGGGCTCCCCCCTTCCCTAGAGCCAGCCAGAAGCCTGCGTGAAGTCGATCTCGGATCCGTTTCTCCGCCGGCCGGTGCTGACCCTGGTGATCAGCCTGCTGGTGCTGCTGAGCGGCCTGGTGAGCCTGCCGGGGCTCCAGATTGAAAACCTGCCGGCGATCGCCCCCGGGCGGGTGTCGGTGAGCACGAGCTATCCCGGCGCCAGCCCCGAGGTGGTGGAGCAGGGGGTGACCACCCTGCTGGAGAAGCAGCTCAACGGCCTGGAGCGCCTCGATCAGATCCGCTCCACCAGCTCGGCCGGCAGCAGCAGCATCACCCTCAGCTTCGAGGGCGGCGACCCCGAGATCAACCAGATCAACGCCCAGAACGAGGCGGCGGTGGTGAACCCGCGGCTGCCGCCCCAGGTGGCCCGCTTCGGGGTGCAGGTGCGGCGCAGCTCCGACGATCTGCTGATGGTGCTGAGCTTCAGCGCTGAGCCGGGCACCTACGACCAGATCTTCCTCAGCGGCTGGGTGGAGCAGGTGGTGATCGATCGCCTGCAGCGGGTGTCCGGCGTCGGCGAGGCGCGGCTGTTCGGGGGCAGTCCCCTGGCCTTCCGGCTCTGGCTCGATCCGGCCCGGCTGAACCAGCTGGGGCTCACGATCACCGATGTGCGCGATGCCCTCGAGGAGCAGAACGTGCTGGCCGCCCTGGGCCAGGCCGGCGAGGCGCCCTCCCCCGACGACCAGATGCTCACCCTGCCCCTGCGCATGGAGGGCCGCCTGCGCAGCGTGCAGGAGTTCGAAAACCTGGTGGTGGCCCCCACCGATGAGGGCGGCGTGACCCTGCTGCGTGACGTGGGCCGCGTCACCCTGGGCAGTGAGGACTACGGCGCCATCGCCACCAACCTGCAGGGCCGCCCCACCGTGGCCATGGGCATCTTCCAGCGGGATGGCAGCAATGCCCTGGAGGTGAGCGCCGGCATCACCGCGGCCCTCGACGAGATCAGCGAAAGCCTGCCGCCAGGCCTCGATTTCCAGGTGATCATCGATGAGGCTGAAACCGTTCAGCAGAACATCGACCGCACCCTCACGAGCCTGCGGGATGCGGTGCTGCTGGTGTTCCTCGCCTTGCTGCTGGGCCTGGGCAACAGCCGTCTGGCCCTGATCTCCGCCCTGGCGGTGCCCGTGGCCCTGGTGGGGGCCCTCACCGTGCTGCGGCTCACGGACAGCTCGATCAACACCCTCACCCTGTTCGGCATGGTGCTGGCCACCGGCCTGGTGGTGGACGACGCCATCGTGGTGAGCGAGGACATCGGCCGCCGCATGGAGCGCGGCCAGCCGCCCCAGCAGGCGGCCCGCGAGGCGATGGCGGAGCTGGGTGGTGCTGTGGTGGCCACCTCCCTGGTGCTGATCGCGGTGTTCCTGCCGGTGCTCACCCTGGGGGGCAGCACCGGCAGGCTGTTTGCGCCGATCGGCCTCACGATCGGCGCCACGATCGTGTTCTCCACCTTCAACGCCCTCACCTTCACACCGGTGGCGGCCAGCCGGCTGCTCAAGGCCCAGGGCCAGGAGGCCCGCTGGCTGCTGCGCCTGATCGATCCGCCGCGGCGGGCGCTCGAATCCCTGGAGGGGCCCTATGACCGCTGGCTCACCCGGGCCCTGGGCTGGCGCCGGCGCATCGTGGCCCTGCTGCTGGTGGGCCTGGTGGTGACGGCCTTCGCCTATCAGCAGCGCCCCAAGGCCTTCATTCCCCAGGAGGACGGCAGCCAGCTGCGCGGCATCGTGGTGCTGCCCGATGGCATGGCCCTGCAGCGCACCCAAGACGTGATGGAGCAGGTGCGCCAGGTGGTGGCCGGTGTGCCCCAGATCGTGACGGGCAACTTCTATGCCGGCCGCTCCTTCGGCGACAGCAGCCCCAACAAGGGCATCTTCTTCCTGCGCCTCAAGCCGGTGGAGGAGCGCCCCGGGCGGGAGCAAACCCCGGCGGCCCTGGCGGGCCAGCTCAACCGCGAGCTTGCCGGGCGCATCGACAACGCCCAGGTGGTGGTGATCGAGGCCCCCACGGTGCGGGGCTTCGGCAGCGAGGGCGGCATCGAACTCGACCTGCTGGACACCAGCGGCGGGCGGCTGAGCCTGAGTGCCTTCCAGGAGGCGGCCCAGGCCTTCATCGATGCCGCCCAGGCCAGTGGCGATTTCGAGCGGGTGGACACCCGCTTCCGGGCCGATGCCCCCCTGGTGCGGCTGGAGCCCGATCGCCTGCAGCTGGCCTCCCTGGGTGTGGACCTCGAGGAGGTGGTGGAGGTGCTCGGCGCCAGCTTCGGCAGTGAGTACGTGAACGACAGCTTCGAGGGCGATCGCATCCGCCGCGTGATCGTGCAGCTGGAGGGCTCCGAGCGCCGCAATGTGCAGGACGTGCTCGCCCTGCAGGTGCGCGGCCGCGATGACACCCTCGTGCCCCTGGCCCAGGTGGTGCGGGTGGAGCGGAGCACCGGTCCCACGGTGATCAACCACACCCGGCTGGTTCGCTCGATCGCCATCCGCGCCCAGGCCCGGGCCGGGGTGAGCACCGGCCAGGCGATGGACCGGCTGCTGCAGGTGCGCCGCGAGCTGGGCAGCACCGCCACCGACCTGGAATGGGCTGGCCTGGCCCGGGAGGAGGCCCGCGCCGGCGGCGCCAACGAGGGGGTGTTCCTGCTGGCGGTGCTGGTGATGCTGCTGGTGCTGGCGGGGCTCTACGAGAACTTCATCGACCCGATGATCATCCTGGTGACGGTGCCCCTGGGGCTGCTGGGCGGCCTGGCCGGCCTGGCGATCCGCGACCTGCCCCTGGATGTCTATGGCCGCGTGGGGCTGCTGGTGCTGGTGAGCCTGGCGGCCAAGAACGGCATCCTGATCGTGGAGTTCGCCAACCAGCGCCTGGCCGCCGGCCTGCCCCTGGAGGAGGCGATCCACGGCGCCGCGGTGGCCCGTCTGCGGCCGATCCTGCTCACGGCGATTTCCTCGCTGGCGGGCTTCCTGCCGCTGCTGTTCGCCAGCGGCGCCGGAGCGGCCAGCCGCACCAGCATCGGCACCGTGGTGTTCGCTGGCTTGCTGGTGGCCACAGTGCTGAGCCTGTTCGTGGTTCCGGTGGTGTACCGGATCGTCAAGGGCTGGGAGCTGGGCCGCGCCGGGCGGCTCAATCCCGCCACCGATGGCGCCAGCTCAGGCTGAGTCCCCCTCCGGGGGGCCGTTGTCTGGCGGGGGGTCCGCCGCTGGCGGCTGCCGTGGAGAGGACAGCCTCAGCCTGGGCTGGGGGAACTGGGGGGCCTGCACCGCTGGCAGCACCGGCTCCTGGGGTATGGGTTGCTCGGGCTCCTGCACCCAGGTACTGGTTGAGAACCGACTCACCAGCAGCCCCATCACCGCCGCGATGTAGAAGGTGCCCACAATTGCCAGGCCCACGCTGATCATCTGGGCTACAGGCGTGAGTGGTGTGATGTCGCCATACCCCGCGGTGGTGAGGCTCACGAAAGCAAAATAATTGAGTCGCACGAAGTTGACACTCCATACCGGGTAGACATCTGCTTCGCTGGTGACGACCGAAGCTGTGAAGTCGACGTTGCTGAAGCTGTTCGGCTGGATTGTTTCCAGGGCGGCACAGATCAGGCCACCGGCGAGGCCCAGCATCAGATACCCGGCGATGCAGCCCCGCAGCACATCGGGGGTCACCCGGCGCTCAAGCGCCAGCCCCCGGATCAGCCGCACCGCGCTCCAGAGGCTGAACAGGGCCCAGAGGATCAGCACCGGCAGCCCCGATTGCCGCAGCTGCACCGGCGTGAGGTACCAGAGCAAGGCGGTGCCGAGGGCCCCCCAGCCCAGCAGCTTGAACAGCTTCCGCGGTGTTTCCCCGAAGCGCAGTTGCTCCACCGGCTCTCCCAGGCCCAGGATCATCACCACGCCGAGGCCCAGGTAGCCCGCAGACGACAGCCTGTACCACGGTGGCGGCAGGGCCAGGCAGACCATCACCTGCAGGCAGGTCCCCAGCAGCAGCTTGTAGGTGAGGTGCAGCCGCAGCAGTCGGGTGCGCCGGCGCGTCATGGCGACCTGGGGAGCAGTCCCCATGCAACACCCGGGCGGGGGCTGCCGCCACAGTCCGGGCGGCGCGGCCTGACTCAGGAGCCGCTTTCCAGCAGGCAGTTCACCGCCAGCTCAAACGGCACCGCCGAGGCCGGCAGAGAGAGCAGGTGGGCCACCGTGGCGGCCAGATCCTCCGGCTGGGTCATGGCCTGCTTGTCGATGCTGCTCACGGCAGCGGCCATGGCGGTGTTCACCCAGCCGGGGCAGAGGGCGGTGACGCGGATGCCCGACTCCCAGCCCTCGTTGCGCATCGCCTGGCAGAGACCCAGCAGGGCGAACTTGCTCACCCCGTAGGCGGCCAGGCGGCCTTTCACCCGCTTGCCGCTCATCGACACCAGCATCACCAGCCGCCCGTCGCCGCAGGCTGCAGCTGGGGCCAGGCGGCGCGGCCCAGACGCCAGGGGCCCATCAGGTTCACATCCAGCAGGCGGGCGATCTCGGCCTCCTCGCCCGGGCTGTAGCAGACCCTGGCCCGCGACAGGATGCCCGCGCTCGGCACCAGGGCCTCCACCCCGCCCCAGCGCTCGGCCGTGGCGGCCACCCAGGTCTCAGCGCTGTTGGGCTGATCCGGGGCGGCCAGGGCGTCATAGGGGTGGATCGACAGGCTGGCTGCGTCTTCGCTCCAGCCCAGCTGCTGCAACCTGTGCCGCAGGGCCGCCGGATCGCGGACCCCCAGGCTGAGCCGGTGTCCCTCAGCCAGCAGGTTCAGGGCCACCGCCAGGCCGATGCCGCGGCTGGCCCCGCTCACCATCACCGTGCGCTTGGAGGAGGCTGAGGCCATGGAGGAGGACATCCCGGAGGACCAATCCTCCCCGAGCCGCAGAAGCTGAAGGATGATGGGCTGCTGGCCCTGCCTGCCCATGGCGTCTGTTGTTCCTGCCGCCGTTCTGCCGGCGGCCCTGCTCACCCGGCAGTTCCGCGCCGAGGCCAGCCTGGATCAGGAGTTCGTGGTGCTCACCATGGCCTCCAGCCTGATCGCCAGTCTCGGCCTGCTGGCCAACAGCGCCGCCGTGGTGATCGGCGCGATGTTGATCGCCCCCTGGATCCTGCCCCTGCGGGCCACGGCCTTCGCGATCCTGCAGGGCCGGCTGCCGCTGGTGGGGCGGGGATTGCTCACCCTGGCCATCGGCGTGGCCACCACCGTGGTGCTGTCGGCCGGCCTGGGGCTGATCGTGGGGCTGCCGGTGTTCGGCTCCGAGGTGATCGGCCGCACCAGTCCGAATCTGCTGGACCTGGCCATCGCCATCGTGGCCGGGGCCATCGCCACCTACGCCAAGGTGCGCGTCAAGGCGGTGGGCTCGCTGGCCGGCACCGCCATCGCCGTGGCCCTGGTGCCGCCGGTGTGTGTGTTCGGGTTGCTGGTGGCGGCCGGCGAATGGCAGCGGGCCCAGGGGGCAGGGCTGCTGTTCGCCGCCAACCTGCTGGGAATCCTCAGCGGCGCCTTGGTGACCCTGGGGATCACCCGGCCGGAACTGCGTCAGCGGCTGCTGCAGAGTCGGCTGGGTTTCGTGAGCCTGCTGCTCACCGGCCTGTTGCTGGTGCCCCTCAGCACCAGCTTCGTGGGCCTGATCGGCCAGGCCAGGCGCCAGGCCTCCCTCAACCGGGTGGAAGTGGCGATCGCCGAGAGCCTGCGCACTGAAACCATCACCCTGGGCCAGGATTCCGAGCTGGTGGGCATCAGCATCGACTGGGAGCAGAACCCGCCCCTGATTCGCGCTTCGGTGCGGGTGAGCAAGCCCAACCTGCCCACGCCCGAGCAGGTGGCAGCCGTGCAGGACTTCATCAACGCGCGCCAGACGATCCGCTACCGGCTGCTGGTGCAGCGCACCTCCATCGATGTGATCGGCCCGGAGACCGCCCCCAACCCCAGGGCCGTGGAGGTGCCCCCCGAGGAACCATCGACCCCCTTCGTGCCCTCGGTGCCACCGTTGCCGGAGGCCATCACACCCGGCACCGAGGCCCCCGAGCCTCAGCTGCCCTGACCCAGGCGGCTCTCGAGGCGGGCAGCCAGATCCGCGATGGCCTCGCTGTCGTCGCCTGTCTCTGCTGCCAGGGTCAGCAACCGCTCTTCGGCATCGAGGGGTTCCGCCTGGCGCCACTGGGAGCGCAGCACATCCAGGTCGGCATCGGAGGGGTCGCGGCCCAGGCGTTGCCGCTGGCGCAGCCGCTGCTCCGCCAGCTCCGCCGCAACCGGGAAGCTCAGGATCACCAGCGGCACCCCGGCGGCCCTGGCAACGGCGGCCATGGCCTGGCGGTGGCTGCGGCGCAGGAAGGTGGCATCCACGATCACCCGGAAGCCGGCGGCCAGCAGCAGCGCGGCCAGCTGGGGCAGCCGCTGCTCGAACAGCTCTGCGCTCACCTCGGCGCTGTAGAGCTCGCCGCTGCGGCTGGCGGAGCCATCGGGCTGGGGATGGCCCTGCCGCTGAACCCCCCACTGGCCGAACAGGCGCTTGCGTTCCACGTCTGAGCGCAGCCGGATGGCGCCGAGCCGCCCGAGCAGCAGGCCGCTGCTGTGGGACTTCCCCGATCCCGACACCCCATGGCAGAGCAGCAGAGCTGCCGCTGGCGGCTGACAGAGGCGCTCGGCCAGCTGCAGATAGCGCTCCACCGGCTCGCTCTGCCCAGCCAGGGCCGCCACCTTGGCCCGCACCAGGGCCCGGTAGCTCGCATACCAGGACCAGAGCCGCAGCCCCCCGTAGTCGCCACTCTGATCCAGCCAGCCGTTCAGCAGCCGGTAGGCCAGGGCCTGCTCGCCGTGCTCCTGCAGGTCCATCACCAGGAAGGCCAGGTCGCTGATCGGATCGATCCAGCGCAGGGCAGGGCTGAACTCGAGGCAGTCGAACACCTCGATGCGCCCCTGCCGCAGCAGCATGTTGCCGAGGTGCAGATCGCCGTGGCCTTCACGGATCCGGCCGGTGGCCAGGCGTTGCGCAAAGGGCTGCTGCAGCGTGCCGAAGCTGCTGTCGATCCAGCTGCGCAGCCGCAGCAGCCTGGCTGCCAGAGCCGGATCGCCATGCTCCAGCAGGCTGGTGATGTTGGCCTGCACCGGCTCCAGCACCGCCTCTGGGGTGCCATAGGGCCCGCCCGGATCGGCCTGGGCCGCCTCGGCGTGGAAGCGGGCCAGCCGCTCGGCCAGGGAATCGATCTGCTCGGGCCCCACGGCGCCCCGGCCCAGGGCCGCCGGCAGCAGGGCCTCCTGGGGGAATTCGGCCATGCGCACGGCGTACTCCAGGCTGGCGGGCCCCGCCGATTCAGCGGCCAGGCGCGGCCGCTCCGGACTCCCCCCGATGGCCACCACGCCCTGGTAGATCCCGGGGCTGAGGCGCCGGTTGAGGCGCACTTCCTCGTGGCAGAGCTGCCGGCGGAGCTCCAGGGTGCTGAAGTTGACGAAGCCGAAATCCACCGGCTTCTTCACCTTGTAGGCCGTGCCTCCTGTGAGCAGCACCCAGGAGATGTGGGTCTGCAGCAGGCGGATCGGGCCCACCCGGTGGGGGTAGGCCTCAGGGCGCAACAGCCCCTGAATCAGGGGCGGCAGGGAGCCGTGCTGGTCGATCAGTCGAAGCCCAGCAGGTCGAAGATCTCGCGGTCCTTGAGGGATTCGGCCTCCAGGGGCTCCACGTTCTCGAGCATGGCCTGGGCCAGGCGCAGGTATTCCTTCTGCACTTCCTCCACCTCAGGCGTGGGCTCCATCTCGAAGATCGTGCACTTCTTCAGGCGCGACTTGCGGATCGCATCCACGGTCTTGAAGTGGGCCATGGTGCGCAGACCGGTGCGCTCGTTGAACTTGTCGATCTCGTCGGTCTGCTCGGAGCGGTTGGCGATCACGCCGCCGAGCCGCACCTTGTAGTTCTTGGCCTTGGCATTGATGGCCTGCATGATCCGATTCATGGCGAAGATCGAATCGAAATCATTGGCCGTCACGATCAGGCAGTAATCGGCGTGCTGCAGGGGCGCGGCAAAACCGCCACACACCACGTCGCCCAGCACATCGAAGATCACCACATCGGTGTCTTCCAGGAGATGGTGCTCCTTGAGCAGCTTCACCGTCTGCCCGGTCACGTAGCCGCCACAGCCGGTGCCGGCCGGAGGGCCGCCCGATTCGACGCACTGCACGCCGTTGAAGCCCTCGAACACGAAGTCTTCGGGGCGCAGCTCCTCGCTGTGGAAATCCACGGTTTCGAGGATGTCGATCACCGTGGGCACCATTTTCTTGGTGAGGGTGAAGGTGCTGTCGTGCTTGGGATCACAGCCGATCTGCAGCACCCGCTTGCCCAGCTTCGAGAAGGCGGCCGAGAGGTTCGAGGAGGTGGTGCTCTTGCCGATCCCCCCCTTGCCGTAGACGGCGATCACCAGGGCGCCTGTGGCGATGTCGTCCTTGGGGTCCAGATGGACCTGGAGGCTGCCTTCCCCATCGGGACGGCGCAGGGTGGTGGTCATGGGGGTGGACTCAGGAAAAGGAGAAAACGGAACGCTCGACTCAGAACCCAGGACGCTGGACTCAGGCGGAGAAGTGGGCCTTGGCGGCGTAGAGGGCCTCGCCGTCGATCAGGGCCAGCCCCTGCTCGCGGGCATAGGCCTCGGTGTTGCGCCGCACCTTGCCGCGCACGAAGAAGGGAATCTTGGCCAGTTCGGCCTCGCCGGTCGGGTCCCAGCTGGGGTCGCTGGTGCCGACCGGAGTTCGCTCTTCGCTGCCGGGGCCTGGGGAGCCGGAGGCCAGAGCCACGGTGGAGGCTGGAGCCGTGGCTGGTTCAGCCGGGGCCTGGCCGCCCAGGTGGCTGCGGTGGCCCTCCACGAATTCGAAGTCGTGGCGGAACATGCCGATCAGGTGCTCCTCCAGGCCCATCATCAGCGGATGCACCCAGCTGTCGAACAGCTCGTTGGCGCCCTCCCAGCCCATCTGGGGAGCATGGCGGGCCGGCACATCCTGCACATGCAGGGGGGAGCTGATCACGGCGCAGGGAATGCCGAGGCGCTTGGCGCTGTGGCGCTCCATCTGGGTACCGAGCACCAGCTCCGGCATGGCCTCGGCCATGGCCCGCTCCACCTCCAGGTAGTCGTCGCTGATCAGGGCTTCGAGGCCCAGCTCCCGGGCCGCGGCCCGCACATCCCTGGCCAGCTCGCGGCTGTAGCTGCCCAGGCCCACCACCTCAAAGCCCAGCTCCCGGCTGGCCACCCGGGCGGCGGCGATCGCATGGGTGGCATCGCCGAAGATGAACACCCGCTTGCCGGTGAGGTAGGTGGAGTCGACCGAGCGGGAGTACCAGGGCAGCTGGGAGGAGCTCTCCGGTGCCATCGGCTGCTCCTCGAGGCCGAGCACCTGGCGCAGCTCGCCCAGGAAGTCGCGGGTGGCGCCGATGCCGATCGGCACCGTGCGCACCACCGGCTGGCCGAAGCGCCGCTCCAGCCAGCTGCACACCGATCCGGCCACCTCCGGATAGAGGCAGACATTGGCATCGGCCGCCGGGATGCGCGCCAGGTCGGCCGGGCGGGCGCCCAGCGGCGCGACCACGCCCACATCGATGCCCTCGGCGCCCAGCAGGCGGGTGAGCTCGCGCACATCGTCGCGGCAGCGGAACCCCAGCAGGCTGGGGCCGAGCAGGTTGACCCGGGGCCGGCGGCCCTCGGCCCGCCAGCGCTGGGGCGACGGCGGCGGCGTGCCCGGGGCCGGCATCTGGGCCTTGAGCAGGTGCCGCACCAGTTGGTAGAAGGTCTCGGCCGCTCCCCAGTTCTCCTTCTTGGAGTAGGCGGGCAGCTCCAGGCTCACCACGGGAGCGCCGCCCAGGTCCATGCCGGCCGCCAGGGAGCCCGGTTGGTCCTGGATCAGCTCGGCGGTGCAGCTCTCGCCCACCAGCAGGGCCTCGGGCTGGAAGCGGTCCACCGCTTCCTGGATCGAGCGCTTCACCAGCTCGGCGGTGTCACCGCCGAGGTCGCGGGCCTGGAAGGTGGTGTAGGTGACGGGTGGGCGCCGCTGCCGCCGCTCGATCATCGTGAACAGCAGGTCGGCATAGGTGTCGCCCTGGGGCGCGTGCAGCACCAGGTGCACTCCCTCCATCGAGGCGGCGATGCGCAGGGCCCCCACGTGGGGAGGACCTTCGTAGGTCCAGAGGGTGAGTTCCATCAGGAGAAACGCAGCAGATTGCGGCGACGCAGGGGTCGCGAGAACAGCTCGGCCAGATCGCCGGCCTGGTCGCAGCCGTGGATGGGGCTGAACACCAGCTCAATCGACCACTTGGTGGCGATGCCCTCCGCCTCCAGGGGATTGGCCAGCCCCAGGCCGCACACCACCAGATCCGGCCGGGCGGCCCGCACCCGATCGAGCTGGTTCTCCACGTGCTGGCCCTCGGTGAGGGGGGTGCCGGCGGGCAGCAGGGCCAGCTCGGATTCGAGCAGGGCGCGATCCAGATAGGGCGTGCCCACCTCCACCAGCTCCATGCCGCACTCGCGCTGCAGGAAGCGGGCCAGGGAGAGCTCCAGCTGGGAGTCGGGCAGCAGGAACAGCCGCTTGCCCTCCAGGATCTCGCGGTGCGGCGCCACGGCCCGCCGGCCCCGCTCCACCAGGGGATCGAGCACGGCGGCCACCCGGGCATCGTCCAGGCCGAAGGCGGCGGCGGCGGCGGCCATCCAGGCGGCGCTGCCCTCGACGCCGAGGGGATAGGGAGCTGAGATCAGCTGGGCGCCGAGGGCGGTGAGGGCCCGGGCGGTGGCGGAGAGGAAGGGTTGGGCCAGCAGCACCCGGGTGCCGGCACCGATGGCGGGCAGGTCGCGGGAGTGGCGCGGCGGCAGGCTGCGCACCCGCTCGATGCCCATGCGGCCGAACAGGCTGATCAGCCGGTCTTCCACCGCGTCGGCCAGGGTGCCCACGATCAACAGCTCCTGCGCTGCTGCCGGGGCCGCCCCCTCAGCGGCAGGGGCGGCCGGAGCTCTGGGCATCAGCGGCACCATCGCCAGCAGGGCCTGGTCCTCGCCCTGGGTGAAGGTGGTTTCGATGCCGCTGCCGGTGTAGTTCAGCACCCGCACCTGGCCGGCGAGACGGGTGTTGAGGCGCTCGGCGGCCTTGGCCAGGTCGAGCTTGATCACCTCACTGGGGCAGGAGCCCACCAGGAACAGGGTGCGGATCTCGGGGCGGCGCTGCAGCAGGTCGGCCACGAGCCGGTCCAGCTCCTCGTTGGCATCGGCGAGGCCGGCCAGGTCGCGCTCCCCCAGGATCGCTGTGCCGAAGCGCGGTTCGGCGAAGATCATCACGCCGGCGGCGCTCTGGATCAGGTGGGCGCAGGTGCGGGACCCCACCACCAGAAAGAAGGCATCGGGCATGCGGCGGTGCAGCCACACGATCGAGGTGAGGCCGCAGAACACCTCGCGCTGGCCGCTTTCCCTGCGAACCTCCAGCGCCGGCGCCGTGGCCGCCGCCACTGTTGTCGATCCACCCATGCGGTGATCCACTGCTGCGTTGCCACCCACTGCTAGGGGGGATCGGCCCCCGTGGCAGTGCCCGGTCCCCGGATTGGGCTGGGATCAGTGGGATTTGTGATGTGGGAGCCGCCGTGTCAGGAGATGAGGTCAGGGGGCCAGCCGCAGGTCCACCGTGCAGGGCCGCTCAGCCCCGGTCTGCCAGGGCGCCGCCAGGGGCCACGCCAGGGGCGTCGGCTCCACTGGAGCGAAGCGGAGGGCCTCGGGCTCCAGTTCCCACTGGGCCAGGGGCCAGGGGCCAAGGCCTTCGCCAGCACGGCTGCCGGGGAGCGGCACCAGTTGCAGCACCAGGGGCATCTCGGGCTCGATGCCGGGGTGGAAGCAGGGGTAGAGGGCGCTGGCGCGGTAGCGCACCGCCAGGGGGCCGGGCTGCTGCAGGGGCAGGGGGCGGCCGTTCAGCACCAGGGCGTAGTGCTCGGCCAGGGCGCCGGCGCCCAGCAGCTCGAAGCGGCGCAGGGAGCCGTCCACGAAGCGGCTGGTGAAGCCCCCTTCCCGCGGGGTGTCGCAAATCAGTGGCCAGGGCTCCAGGGCCGGCCGCAGGGTCAGTTCGGGGGCGCCCGGCGCGGCGGCGTCGCGCCAGCGCAGCAGCGGCGGGTAGCGCCACTCCCAGATGGTGCGGTAGGGCGCGGCATCGAGGGGCAGGCCGGCGGCCTCCAGATCGGCCAGCACGGCTTCAAGGTCGGCCCAGAGCTGGCTGGGCAGCAGCATCCGATCGTGCAGGGCTCCGCCCCAGGGGTGCAGCCGCCGCGGTCGCCGGGCCGGATCCAGCTGCAGGGCGGCCAGATGGGTCCAGAGCAGGGCGATGGCGGCCATCCAGTCGGCCTGGGGCATGCTTTCCAGGGCCCGGAATTCGATCAGCCCGAGGCAGCCGGCCGGTGCGCCCGGATTCCAGAACTTGTCGAGGCTGATCTCGCTGCGGTGGTTGTTGCCGGAGCGGTCGGCATGCAGATGGCGCAGGGTTTCACCGATCAGCTGGCGCTGCTCGCCGCGGGCCCGCTCCAGCACGGTGTAGGCGAGCTCCAGGTCGAACAGTTCGCCGAGGGCCTCATCGGGCCGCGGCGCCTGGGAGGACGGGCCCACGCTCGCGCCACTGAACAGATAGGCGAGGCTGGGGTGGTGCTGGAAATAGCGCAGGATTCCCACCAGCCACTCGGGGCGAGGGAAGAAGGGATGCTGCTCCAGGTCGCGGCTGCCCCAGAGCAGGTGGTTGCCGCCGCCGGTGCCCTGCTGGCCGCCCGCCTCGCTCTGCTTCCAGCTGCGCAGGCCCACCGCAGCGCCGGCCGCCTCGATCAGCCGCAGCCAGTCGCGGTAGGCGCTCCAGCTGTCGCACACCGGCAGGTTCACCTCCAGTACGCCCGGATCGGCGGTGAGGCCCAGCACCTCCCAGCCCTCGCTGGCATCCACCGGCAGCAGGCCGCTGAGATCGGGTTCAGCCAGGGCTGCGGCCGTGAGCGGACAGCTGGCCTCGGCGCTGATGGCCTGCAGCAGTTGCTCCGTGGGCTGCCGCTCCAGGGGCGGCAGGAACAGGCCCCAGCCGGCGGCTCCAAAGCCGCCGGGGCCGATCTCCAGGGTGAGCAGCTGGCAGGGCAGGTCGTCGGGGAAGTGCTCCAGCGGCAACCGCAGCCCGGCCGGCCCCGGGGCGGCGGTGAGGCGACGCTGCTCCAGGGGCAGCTCCCAGCAGCCGCTGCTCCAGCCCTCCTCCTCATCCCAGGTGAGTGGCACCGCCCAGACGGCCCGCTCTGGATCGCGCTCATCCAGCAGGCGCAGGGGCGCCAGGGCAACGCCGAGGCGCTCGCCCAGCCGCTGCAGCCAGGGCACCCCGGCCGGGGCCGTGAGCGCTGCGCCCGTGGCGGCTGGCGTGGGCCACGGGGCGATGGGAGCGCCGTGGCGGCCGGTGATCAGCCGCAGGGCCCAGCGGGGGTTCACCTCGCCTTCGTAGCGCTTGCCGCTGCAGTAGAGCAGCGTGCTGCCGGGCCAGGTGCGCTGCTGGATCGCCGCCGCCAGGGCGCGGGCCACGGGCAGCTTGGTGGGGCCATCCGCCGCCACCGACCACTCCAGGCCCTCGGGCTCCAGGGGCACCAGGGTGGGCTCACCGCCGAGGGTGAGCGTGATTCCGGCAGCCTCCAGCCGCCCCTCAGCCCGCCGGGCGGCTTCCTCCATCCAGGACATCGTGGCGATCGGCGGTGCAGTGGGTGGGGACAGGGCACGACTGCGGGCCGCACCACCGCTCCATCCTGCGCTGTGGCCTGACCGGGACCTGCTGCGACCGTGACCTGCAGCGTCAGCGCAGCATTGGTTTAATGGCGCAGCGATCCGGCCGTCGGATCCGGATCTCCATGGCCAGCCTCCGCTGGCGCCTCTGGCGCCGACGCCGTCCCCCATCCACCCGGATTCGCCGACCCTGGCGGGCCCCGCTTGCCCTGGTGGTGCTGGTGAATCTGGCTGCCCTGGGCTATCGCCTCACGGAGGGCTGGGGCTGGGCGGACTGCTACTGGATGGTGGCGATCACGATCAGCACGATCGGCTTCGGCGAGGTGCAGCCCCTCTCGCCGGCTGGACGCCTGGTGACGGTGCTGCTGATCCTGGGCGGCCTGGTGGTGGTGCAGATCAGCATCCAGGGAGTGCTCGGCCTCTCCGAATCGGGCTATTTCAGGCGCCTGCGTGAGCGCCGTTTCCGCCGCTGGATCAAGACCATGCAAGACCATGTGATTCTCTGCGGCTACGGCCGCATCGGCCGTGAGATCGCCGAGCAGCTGAGCCGCGAGCGGGTGCCGCTGCTGGTGGTGGAGCTGGACCAGGAGCGCAGCACGGCCGCCCAGGACCGCGGTCTGCCGGTGCTGGTAGCCGACGCCACCCTCGATGAAACCCTGGTGGAGGCGGGCATTCACCAGTGCCGCTCCCTGGTGGCGGCCCTGCCCAGCAACGCCGCCAATCTCTACGTGGTGCTGAGCGCCCGCGGGCTGGCCCCCTCCTGCCGCCTGATCGCCCGCTCCGACAGCGATGAGGCGGAGCGCAAATTGCGCCTGGCCGGGGCCGACCAGGTGGTGAGCCCCTACGTGAGTGGCGGCCGCACGATGGCCGCCACCGCCCTGCGGCCCCTGGCCGTCACCTTCATGGATCTGCTGGCCGGCAGCGATTGCGAGGTGGAGGAGTTCCGGCTCAGCGCCAACCCGGGCGATCTGGGTCGGCTGCTGGGGATGAGTCTGGGGGAGCTGCAGCTGGGGCGGCGCACCGGCGCCTGGTGCTGGCCGTGCAGCCGGCGCCCCCTGCCCAGGAGGTGGTGCGCCAGTACCGGGGCACTTCCTACAAGCTCGAGGAGCAGAGCCTGATCGCCAATCCGGGCAGCGATCACCGCCTGGCCCCGGGGCAGATGTTGGTGGTGATGGGCAGCAAGAACCAGCTGCACGAAGTCACCAGCCTGCTGGGCACCGCCCTGATCAGCATCGAGCACATGGCGAGCTGAGGGCAGGCTGGCTCAGGGGCGGGCTGCTCTCAGCTCTCGGCCTCTTCGAGGATCTGGCGCTGAAGCTCGATCTGATAGCCCTCCACCATCGCCTCCAGGGAGGCTTCCTCCTCGTCGTCCACCTGCAGGGCTTCCGCCAGGGTGAGATCGGGCACCTGGGCGGTGCCGATCGCGGTGAGGGCCACCCCCAGCGAAGCGCTGTCGCGGTGCCAGATCGAAGCGGCCTCAGCCAGCTTGGTGAGCACCTCGTCGTCCATGGGGTCGCCGCGGCGCTGGGCCAGGGCCACCGCCAGGCGCCGGTCGTCGAACACGGCCGCGGCGGCGAGATGGGCTGCGTGCAGGGCCCCCAGGCTGTAGACGGCCTCGGAGCGGAGGGTGAGCAGGCTCTTGCTGAGGGCCCGCTCCCGCACGCCCTGCCAGGGCGCTGAGGGCAGTCTGTCTTCGCTGGCGCCGGGGGCCTCATCCAGCCCCACCATCGAGGGCAGCTTGGGGTTGGCCGCTCCGGCCAGCAGAGCCGGCTGGCGCTCCAGCGCCAGGATGGGATCGCGCTCTGGATCGAGCCGATCGCCGACGCGGCGGAGCCACTGACCCAGTCGTGCGCGCATGCCCATGCCCTGTTTTGCCTGCCCCTGCCCCCCACTGTGCCCCTCCTGGGCGGGAAGCGCTCGCCGGGCGGTCCTTCGGGGACCCGCACCCCATAACCGACGGCAGCTTTGTAACGTGTTGTGAACGAACGCGAAAACGACGCCATGGAGACCCTTTCCCTCAGCCGCCAATTCGCCATGGAGGCCCATGCCCGGGCGATCGATTCCTGCGACAACGTCGAGGAGCTGCGCACCGTGGCCAAGAGCCTGCTCCAGGCCTGGCAGCTGCAGGCCTCGATGAGTGAAGACCTCGTGGCCCAGCTGATGGGTGTGCAGCCCCGCCCCGCCGGCCTCTGAGCCCGGCCGGTTGAGCACCAGCCCCGCCCCACTCTGGCTTCAGGGAAGCGCGCTCCACAGCACGGTGGCGGCGCCGATCACCATCACGGCCGCGGCGAGCAGGCGGCGTCGCCCCTCGGCCTCGCCCAGGGCCACCACGCCGATGCCGCTGCCGAACAGGGTGCTGAGCCGTTTGATGGCGATCACATGCACCACGGCGGTGCTCCGGATCGCCTCCATCTGCCACACCGTGCCCACGGCCCCGGCCAGGGCGGCCACCAGCAGGAACGGCAGCACCCGTCCCCAGCCGGTCCCGGCTTGGCCGGCGGCCTTGGCAGCGGCGGGCCCGCTCGCCTGGCCTCCCGGCAGCGACAGCCCCAGCAGGCTGCCGCCGATCACCAGCTGCAGGGAGAGCACCCACAGCACGCTGCCGCCCGCCTGCACTCCCAGCTTGTCCATGGTGGCGGCCACCCCCCAGATCACCGCCACCAGCAGCATCCAGCGGCAACCGGGGCTGGCCCAGAGCTGGCCCAGCCCCGCCATGCCCCCCGGCGACGGCCCGCCTCGGCGGCTGCGGCCCAGCAGCAGGCCCCCAGCACCAGCAGTCCCACGCCGGCCACCGCGCTCGGGGAGGGTCGCTCCCCCAGCACCCACCAGCCCGCCAGCAGCAGCACCAGGGGAGAGAGGTTGATCAGCGGCAGCACCAGGCTGAGGTCCTCCAGGGCGATGGCGCGGCCATAGCCCCAGAAGGCCAGGGCATTGAGGCTGCCGCCCACGGCCAGGGCCGCCAGGAAGGCCCAGCCATCGAGGGGCTGGCTCTGGGCCAGCAGCAGGGGCACTGCCAGCAGCAGGGCGGCCAGGGCACTGCTCAGGCCGATCACCCGCAGGGTGCTCCAGCCGGACTGGCGCAGCACCCGGCGCAGGGCCAGATCACGCAGGGTCTCCAGCACCGCCGTGCCGAGGGCCAGCAGCGCCCAGGGCGCGTAGGGGGTGATGGGGAAGTCAGCGCCGCGGCGCCATTCTGAGGGGCGGAGTGGGGGGCCGATGCGAGGCTTCCATCGTCTTTTATGCGCTTACAGCGATAGCAAGCTATCGTTGATGGCAGGAGCTCCCCGGCGCGGCCCTTCGCGGCGCTGCCGGTGCAGGGCTCCTCGTCCACGCATCGCCTGGATCCCATGACCACAACCTCCCTGCCTCCCTCCCGGATCCCGCTCTGGGAAGCGTTCAAGAACTGGGTCACCAGCACCGACAACCGCCTCTACGTGGGGTGGTTCGGCGTGCTGATGATCCCCACCCTGCTGGTGGCCACCTGCTGCTTTGTGATCGCCTTCATCGGCTCTCCCCCCGTCGACATCGACGGCGTGCGTGAGCCCGTCTCAGGCGGCCTGCTCTACGGCAACAACATCATCACGGCGGCGGTGGTGCCGAGTTCCAACGCCATCGGTCTGCACCTCTATCCGATCTGGGCCGCCAAAAGCCTCGATGAATGGCTCTACAACGGTGGGCCCTATCAGCTGATCATCTTCCACTTCCTGATCGGCATCTTCTGCTGGATGGGCCGTGAGTGGGAACTCAGCTATCGCCTCGGCATGCGCCCCTGGATCGCCGTGGCCTATTCCGCTCCCGTGGCCGCCGCCACCGCCGTGCTGCTGGTGTACTCGATCGGGCAGGGCTCTTTCTCCGACGGCATGCCTCTGGGCATCTCCGGCACCTTCAACTTCATGCTGGTGCTCCAGGCTGAGCACAACGTGCTCATGCACCCCTTCCACATGCTCGGCGTGGCCGGCGTGTTCGGCGGCGCCCTGTTCGCGGCCATGCACGGCTCGCTGGTGACCAGCTCCCTGGTGCGCGAAACCACGGAAACCGAGTCCCAGAACAGGGGTTACAAGTTTGGCCAGGAGGAGGAGACCTACAACATCGTGGCCGCCCATGGTTACTTCGGGCGTCTGATCTTCCAGTACGCCTCCTTCAACAACAGCCGCAGCCTGCACTTCTTCCTGGCCGCCTGGCCGGTGGTGGGCATCTGGTTCGCGGCCCTGGCGGTGGCCAGCTTCTCGTTCAACCTCAACGGCCTCAACTTCAACCACTCCGTGCTCGATGCCCAGGGCCGGGTGATCAACACCTGGGCCGATGTGCTCAACCGCGCCGGCCTCGGCATCGAGGCGATGCACGAGCGCAACGTGCACAACTTCCCCCTCGATCTGGCCCGGGTGGACAGCCTTCCCGTGGCGCTCACCGCGCCAGCCCTCGGCTGATGCAGGGGCGCCCCAGTGGCGCCCTTTTGCCCCCCCCGTGCGCCTGCGTCTTCTCCGTTCCTCTGCCTGGCTCTGCCATGGACCTCCTGTTTCCCACCCTGCGGCGCCTGCTGCCCCTGATGGCGGTGGCCGCCGCCCTCGCCCTGCTGAGCAGCGCGCTGCTCAGCCTCTGCCCCGCGCCCGCCCTCGCCCTGGAGGCGTCCGCCAGTCCGGCTGATCTCCCCCGGGCCGTCGCAGCGATGGAGCAACTGGATCAGCTGCGCACGCAGCTGGCCTCCAGCCTCGAGGGCAGCGACGAGGAGCCCACCATGGACACCATGCGGGAGGTGTGCAAGCCGGTGGGGCAGCGGGCCATGGCCATCGCTCAGGAGAACGGCTGGACCGTGCGCCAGGTGGCCAGCAAGTACCGCAACCCCGACCATGCCCCCGCCAACAGCCACGAGAGCCAGGTGATCGATCTGCTGGCCAGGTACCCCGAGATCACCGGCCTGTGGGAGCCGGCCACCGCCGGCCAGACCGCTGGTGTGAACTATTACCGCCGCATCGATGTGCAACCCAGCTGTCTGGCCTGTCATGGAACCAAGGACAGCCGCCCCGGATTCGTGAGCGAGAGGTACCCCGCCGACAAGGCGTTCAACTTCAAGCCCGGCGATCTGCGCGGCATGTATGCCGTGTTCATTCCCGAGGTGCAGGAGGTGCTCAGGGCCTCTGAGGGAGGCTGACCATGCATTGCCAGGTGCTGATCGCGGGAGGCGGAACGGGGGGGATCACGCTGGCCAGCTGGTTGCGCCGCCTGGCCCCCGAGCTCGATGTCACCGTGGTGGAGCCCTCCTCCTCTCACGACTACCAGTCGGGTTGGGTGCTGGTGGCCGGCGGTTTCGTGCCGATGGCTGAAACCGAGCGCAGCGAGGCCTCGGTGATGCCCGAGGGGGTGCGCTGGATCTGCAGCAAGGTGGTGGCCTTCGATCCCGAGCAGCACGCCGTCGAGCTGATCGATGGCCAGCGGATCACCTATGGGGTGCTCGTGGTGGCCCTGGGCCTCGATCTGCTCTGGAGCGCCGTGGACGGCTTGCCGGCGGCCCTGGGTCGCCACGGGGTCTGCAGCATCTACAGCCGCCGCTTTGCGATGTACACCCGCGACTGTCTGCGGCGCTTCCAGGGCGGCACGGCCCTGTTCACCCAGCCCGCCACGGCGATCAAATGCGGGGGGGCACCCCAGAAGATCATGCACATCGCCGATCAGCAGTTCAAGCGCCGCAGTGGCGTGGGCGTGAAGTCCCGGCTTATCTTCTGCACCGCCAAGAGCAACCTCTTCCCCGTGCCTGCCTTCAGCGAGGCGATGGGGGCGATCGCCGCCGCCCATGGCAGCGAGGTGCGCTTCCGCCACGACCTGGTGGCCGTGAACGGCCCCGAGCGCCGGGCCGTGTTCCGGGTCCGGGAGCAGGAAGGCGGCCAGAGCCACGAGCTCGAGCTCGGCTTCGATCTGCTGCACGTGGTGCCGCCGATGGCCGCTCCACGGGTGGTGGCCGAGAGTCCGCTGGCCGTCAATCCCACCGAGGGCTGGGTTGAGGTGGACCCGCACAGCGGCCAGCATCTCCGCTATCCGGATGTGTTCGCCATCGGCGACGTGGGTTCCTTTCCCACCTCCAAGACAGCGGCCGCGGTGCGTCTGCAGGCGCCGGTGGTGGCGGCCAATGTGCAGGCGGTGCTGCAGGGGCGAAGCGTGCAGGGGGGCTACGACGGCTACAGCGCCTGCCCGCTGATCACCACGGATCACAGCGTGATGATGGTGGAGTTCGACTACACCAAGAAGCCCGTGAGCAGCTTTCTGGTGGATCCGGTGAAGGAGCGCTGGTTCGCCTGGCTGCTGGAGCGCTGGGGCTTCCCCTGGATCTACTGGAATCGGATGCTCAAGGCCCAGCCCCACGAGGGCGCCTACCTGAAGCCGTTCACGGGGTTGGCCCGGCGGCTGGGCCTGATGCGCTGGCAGCGCTGACTCGGGCGAATCAGAGGATCTGCTCGAGGAAGCGGCGGCTGCGTTCGTGGCTCGGGTTCGAGAAGAACCGCTCCGGCGGTGCTTCCTCCACCACCTCGCCCCCATCCATCAGCACCACGCGGTGGGCCACCTGCTGGGCAAAGCGCACCTCGTGGGTCACCACCACCATGGTCATGCCCTCGGCGGCCAGGTCCTGCATCACCTCCAGCACCTCGCGCACCATTTCGGGGTCGAGGGCGCTGGTGGGCTCGTCGAAGAGCATCAGCTGGGGGTCCATGCACAGCGAGCGGGCGATGGCCACCCGCTGCTGCTGGCCGCCGGAGAGCTGGCCGGGGTATTTGTCCGCCTGCTCGGCAATTCCCACCCGCTCCAGCAGCTGAACAGCTCGCCGCTGCGCCTCGGAGCGGCTGCGGCGGCGCACCAGCACCGGCGCCAGGGTGAGGTTCTGCAGCACCGTGAGGTGGGGGAAGAGGTTGAACTGCTGAAACACCATGCCCACCTCGCGGCGGATGGCATCGATGTCACGCAGGTCGGCGGAGAGGGGCCGGCCATCGATGTGGATGCTGCCCTGCTGAAAGTCCTCCAGGGCGTTGAAGGTGCGGATGAAGGTGCTCTTGCCGGAGCCGGAAGGGCCCATGATCACCACCACCTCGCCGCGCTCCACCGTGAGGCTGGCCCCCTTGAGCGCCTGAAAGCCGTTGGGATACCACTTGTGCACGGCCTCGGCCCGCAGGATCGGGGCCCGGGCGCGGCTCTGGGGACTGGTGGTGGCGCTGGAGTCCATGGGGATCAGAAGGGGCGGGGTTGGAGCGGTGTCTCAGCCACTGGAGCTGTGGCGGGGATCGAGGCGGTGTTCCAGGGCCCGGCTGCCCAGGCCCAGGGCGGTGCAGCAGCCCCAGAACAGCACTGCCAGGGTGAGGTACACCTCGCCGTAGTGGCCCAGGAAGGCGGGGTTGGCCATCACGGCGCGGGCGGTGCCGAGCAGCTCCAGCAGGCCGATCAGCGACAGCAGGGTGGTGTCCTGCAGCAGCGAGATGAACTGGCTCACCATCACCGGCAGGGCCACCCGCAGGGCCTGGGGCAGCACCACGTGCTGCAGGGCCTGCAGCGGCCCGAGGCCGAGGGAACGCGCCGCCTCCAGCTGGCCGGCGGGCACGGCGCTGAGGCCGGCCCGCACCGCCTCGGCCAGGTAGGCCGCCGCGAAGAAGGTGAGCACCCAGGCGGCCCGCCACACCCGCTCCGGGGCCAGGCCGCCCGGCAGCAGAAAGCCGAGGATGTTCTGGCCGAGGAACAGCAGGGTGATCAGCGGCGCCCCGCGGATGAACTCGATGTAGAGCACCGAACCCCAGCGCAGCAGCGGCAGGGAGCTGCGGCGACCGAGGGCCAGCAGCACCCCCAGGGGAAAGCAGAGCAGGATGGCGAAGCTGGCCTCCAGCAGGGTGAGCAGCAGGCCTCCCCACTCGGCGCTGGACACCCGCGTCAGCCCGAAGCCGCCACTGATCAGCACCATGCCCAGCAGGTAGAGCCCCGGCCAGAGCAGGGCCAGCCCCCGCAGCGCCCGCGACCCCAGCTCCGGCCCCAGCCGCTGGGCCCAGCGTCCCGTGAGCCAGCGCAGCGCCAGCAGCAGGCCGGCCAGGGCGGCCCAACGGCCGGCGATGGCGGGGCTGAGCTGCAGGGCCCAGGGCGTCCACAGGGCCAGCCCGGCGATCAGGCCACAGGCCCAGCGATCGGAGTTGGGCCAGGGGTTGCCGCGGCGGTCGGGCCGCGGCTGGCTGCGCAGCAGGCCCCAGCTCAGGCCACTGGCGGCGCAGAGCAGGGCGAGCAGCAGCCACAGGCGCCACTGCTGTGGCTGCGGATAGCGCCCCACGGCGAAAAGGGTGCTGTTGAGCTGAATCACCGCCCAGTTGGCGGAGCCCAGGGCCCAGCGCAGCAGGGCGAACAGGGCGCTGCCGATCAGGGCGATCAGGGCAAGGCTGAGCACGGTGTCGCCGCGGCTGGCGAACAGCTCCCGTTTCAGGGCAGCCAGCAGGCCCGGCCGGCCGGAGCCGTTGGGGGTGGCGGAGGGCACCATCTCAGCGCTCCCTGATCTGCACGAGCTGGTTGAGGCCGTTCATCAGGGCGGAGATCAGCAGATCGAGCACCAGGTAGGAGGCCAGCAGCAGGATCACCACCTCCACGGCGCGGCCCGTCTGGTTGAGGGTGGTCTCGGCCACGGCGTAGAGGTCGGGAAAGCCCACGGCCACCGCCAGGGAGGAGTTCTTGGCCAGGGAGATGTACTGGGTGTTGAGGCCGGGCACGATCACGCGCAGGGCCTGGGGCAGCACCACATGGCGCAGGGTGGAGAACCAGCCCAGGCCGAGGGAGGCCGCCGCTTCCCACTGCCCCTGGGTCACCGCGGCGATGCCGCCCCGCACCACCTCGGCGATGTAGGCGCCGGAATACACCACCAGGCCGCAGAGCAGGGCGCCGAACTCCACGCTCAGCCGCAGCGGCGCCTGCCAGACGCCGTTCACCAGGCTGGGCCCGACCCAGCTCCAGCCGTTGCCGAAGCCGGCCAGGTAGAGCCCGGACTTGGCCAGGGTGAGGCCCGGCAGCTGGATGGCGGCGGCGCCGTTGGGCAGGGAGAGGAACACCACGAAATACCAGAAAACCAGCTGCACCAGCAGCGGGATGTTGCGCACCACCTCCACGTAGGCCCGCACCAGCCGGCGCAGCAGGCCGTTGCTGCTGAAGTTGGCCATGCCCGCCGCCGTGCCCAGCAGAGTGGCCCCCACCAGGGCCGAGAGCACGGCCCGCAGGGTGTTGGCGAGCCCCGCCAGCAGCGCCCGCCAGTAGGGCATGGTGGCGTCGAAGGGGATGGTGGTTTCGCCGATCGGGAAGCCGGCGGGCTGGCCCAGCCAGCGCCAGGTGAGCAGCAGACCGGCGGCGGTGAGGTTGCGGATCAGGTTGCCGAGCAGGAACACCGCCACCAGCAGCACCGCCAGGGCCACGGCCGCCTGCACCACCCAGGGCAACACGCGCCGGTTGCGCCACCAGGGCACGGCGGGATCGGCTGAACCGATCGCTGAGCTGGTGTTGGGAGCAACCGGTGCCCCAGCTCTGGAGCGGCCGGGGCGGGGGGGCTGCGCCATCAGCGGAAGGGCTGGGCGTACAGCATGCCGCCCTCATTCCAGAGCTTGTTGAGGCCCCGTTCCAGCTTCAGGCGCGAGCTGGTGCCCACGTTGCGCTCGAAGATCTCGCCGTAGTTGCCCACGGCGGCGATCGCCTGCACGGTGAAGTCGGCGGGCAGGCCGAGCTGGCGGCCGAAGTCGCCCTCCACCCCGAAGAAGCGGCGCAGATCGGCCAGGTTGGTGTTGGCCTCGGCCTCGGCCACTTTGGCCTCGAGATTGGCCTGGGTGATGCCCCACTCCTCCGCCTGGATCAGGGCGAAGACCACCCAGCGCAGGGCATCGGCCCAGGCCGGATCGGCATTGGTGCTGGCCGGCGAGAGGGGCTCCTTGCTGAGCACGTCGGGCAGCAGCTGGTGCTCATCGGGAGCCGGGAAGCTGCTGCGCTTGCCGGCCAGCTGCGAGCGGTCGCTGGTCACGGCCACGCAGCGGCCACCGAGATAGGCGGCGTAGGTCTGATCGCTGGTCTGGAACTTCAGCGGGGTGTAGGGCACGTTGATCTCGCGCATCCGGTCGGCCAGGTTGAGCTCCGTGGTGGTGCCGCTCTCCACGCAGATCGGTTGGCCGGCCAGATCCCGCAGGCCGCTGATGCCCCGGCTCACCGGCGCCATCACGCCCTGGCCGTCATAGAAGGTGGTGGGCGCGAAGCTCAGGCCGTTGCCGCCAGCGGCATCGCGGCTGAGGGTGGCCGTTGTGTTGCGGGCGAGCATGTCCACCTCGCCGCTGGCCAGGGCGGCGAAGCGCTCGCTGGAGTTGAGGTTGCGGTATTCCACCTTGCCGGGATCGCCGAGCACGGCGGCGGCCACGGCCTTGCAGGTGTCCACATCGAGGCCGGAATAGGTGCCGTCGGCCTCCACAAAGCTGAAGCCCGGCAGGGTGCCCTCCACCCCGCAGACGAGCTTGTCGCGGCCGGTGATGGCGGAGAGCTTCGGGCTCTGGCTGCCGGCCCCCCCCTCGGGCGCGCAGGCCGCCAGGGGGAGCGCCGCGAGCAGCGCCATCAGGGCGAGCCCCGCCGGCTTGCGGGCTCGGGTGGGGCCGGCGGCGGGGCCAGTGCGCTCAGGGGGGCAAGCCATGGCAGCCGCAGGACAACGGGGGGGCAGGGCTCGGGGCATGGGGATCTGGGCCCCGGGGGCCAGAGGTGGCGGGATCCTGTCATGCCCAGCTCGCCTGTGGTGTGGCGATGCAGGCAGGCTGGCCAGGGTCTGGCGTCAGACGGCCTTGAGCTGCTGCAGCTGGGCCTCGAGCCGCTGCCTGAGGCGTTTCTGTACCAGGTTGCAGAGGTCGTCGACCAGATCGCTGTCGGCGTGCCAGATCGTGCGCACCCCATCGCGCTCGCAACGCACCAGGGTGGCTCGCTGCAGCTGGCCCAGCTGGCGGCTGATGTGCGACTGGGAGAAGCCCGTGGCCTCGATCAGGGAGGCCACATCCATGGGCCCCTGCTTGAGCTGGCAGAGCAGCTGCAGCCGCGCCGGTTCGCTCAGGATCCGGAAGAACTGGCTGAACTCCTCAAGCAACTGGGGGGAGGGCGGTGGCTCCGGGCAAGCCATGGCTGTAGCTGGGTGGTTGCTGACAAGTATGCCGCCGCCCCACTGCAAGCGACTTGCTTTAAGTCCCTTTATGCGGTTATCGTCATAACAGTTTGCAGGAGTCCTGCCGTGACTGCCGCTTTCGCCGCTCCCCCTGGGATTCAGGCCCCTCCCGCCGGGCCGCCCGCTCAGGCCGCCGCCTCGACAGGCCTCCTGGCCGCCGCCGCCGGGGGCGCTCCGCTGTTGCTGCGCCAGCTGTTTGATGCCGCCACCGGCACCTACACCTATCTGCTGGCCGAGGTGAGCAGCCGCCAGGCCCTGATCATCGATCCGGTGTTCGAGCGGCACGACCGCGATCTCGCCCTGATCCAGGAGCTCGGCCTGGTGCTGGTGGCCAGCCTCGACACCCACGCCCATGCCGACCATGTGACCGGCAGCTGGCTGCTGCACCAGGCCACGGGGTGCGCCATCGGCCTGGCGGCCAGCGCCGGCGCCGAGAACGTGACCCTGCCCCTGGGCCAGGGCGACACGGTGGCCTTCGGCGGACGCCATCTGCAGGTGCGCGCCACCCCCGGCCACACCGCCGGCTGCCTCACCTATGTGCTCGACGACCACAGCGCCGCCTTCAGCGGCGACGCCCTGCTGGTGCGGGGCTGCGGCCGCTGTGATTTCCAGCAGGGCAACGCCCACACCCTGTGGGCCTCGATCACCGAGCAGATCCTCACCCTGCCGGAGGCCTGCCTGCTCTATCCCGGCCACGACTACACCGGCCGTTCGGTCACCTCGGTGGCGGAGGAGCGCGCCTTCAATGCCCGCCTCGGCGGCAGCGCCAGTGAGCGCGATTTCGTGGGTCACATGCAGAACCTGCGCCTGCCCCATCCGCACCGCATCGCCGAGGCCCTGCCCGGCAACCTGCGCTCCGGCCGTCCCCTGCACCCCGAACCTGCGGTCAGCTGGGCCCCGCTCAGCCGCAGCTATGCCGGTCTGCCCGAACTCACCCCCGCCTGGGTGGCGGCCCATGCCGCCGCTCTGACCCTGCTGGATGTGCGCTCCGCGGAGGAGTTCGAGGGGCCCGATGGCCGCATCGCCGGCAGCCTGTTGCTGCCCCTGCCCGAGCTGGAGGCCCGCAGCGTCGAGCTGCCTTCCGACCGGCCGCTGGTGGTGGTGTGCCATTCCGGCAGCCGCTCGGCCCTGGCCACCCAGCACCTGCTGCGCAGCGGCCACCAGCAGGTGGCCAACCTGCGCGGCGGCCTGCAGCGCTGGGGGGATGAGGGCTATCCGCTGGAGCGCAGCAACCCCTGAGGCCCCGTCTCACGCCCAACAGGGCCTCTCAACACCCTTTGCACCGACGACAGCCATGACCCTCACCCCTGCCGCAGCTCCATCCACACGCCTCTCCCCAGGACGGGTCTCCGCCCCTGAACTGGCCGATCAGCTCGCCCGGGGGGCCGTCACCGTGGTGGATGTGCGCGAGCCGGTGGAGCTGCTGGGCGGCCACATCGCAGGCAGCCGCAATGTGCCCCTGGCCCGCCTCGCTCGCGAGCCGCTGCCCGAGGGCCCCCTGGTGCTGGTGTGCCACAGCGGCCACCGCAGCACCACCGCCCGGGAGCAGCTGCTCAGCCGCAACCCCTCCCGGGCCGTGAGCGATCTGGAGGGAGGCATCGAGGCCTGGCAGCAGGCGGGCCTGCCGCTTCTGGCCAGGGCCAGGGCCCCCCTGCCCCTGATGCGGCAGGTTCAGATCGCCGCCGGATCCCTGGTGCTGCTCGGGGTGATCCTGAGCCAGGCCGTTGCCCCGGCCTGGATGGCTCTGAGCGCCTTCGTGGGAGCCGGGCTGGTGTTCGCCGGCCTCAGCGGCTTCTGCGGCATGGCGCGGCTGCTGGCGCTGATGCCCTGGAACCGGGTGAGCCCGTGACGGCCGCGGCCGTTGAGCTGCTCACGGCCCCCACCCTGCTGCTGCTGGCCGGCGGCGCCCTGATCGGCCTGCTGCTGGCCGTGCTGGGGGCGGGGGCTCGATCCTGCTGCTGCCCCTGCTGGTGAGCGGCGCGGCCCTGGCCACGCGCGAGGCGGTGCCGCTGTCGCTGCTGGTGGTGGCGCTGCTGGCCCTGGCCAACCTGGGGCCCTACCTGCGCCGCGGCCAGCTGGCGCTGCGGCCTGCCCTGATCCTGGGCCTGCCCGCCCTGGCGGGCAGCTGGGTCGGCGGCAGCCTGGTGAAGGCGGGCCTGATTCCAGAAGTGCTGCAGCTGGGGCTGTTCAGCGTTGCCGCCGTGACGGCCTCCTGGCTGCTGCTGCGCCGGGATGGCCGGCCCGCCGGCCGCTCCGGAGGCCTCAGCCGTGCTGCCACGGTGGCTCTGGCCGTCCAGGGTCTGGGGGTGGGCCTGCTCACCGGCATGGCCGGGGTGGGCGGTGGCTTTGCGATCGTGCCGGCCCTGGTGCTGCTCGCCGGACTGCCGATGGCCGTAGCCAGTGGCACCAGCCTGGTGCTGATCTCCGCCAATGCCGCGGTGGCCCTGGTGGCTCTGGGTCACTGGCCCCAGACGACGCTGCCGCTGTTGGTGCCGTTGCTGCTGGGGGGAGCTGCCGGCGGGCTGCTGGGCCAGTGGCTGGCGCCCCACCTGCCGGAGCGGCGGCTGCGCCAGGGTTTTGCGCTGCTGTTGATCGGCTCGGCCCTGCTCACGGGTGCGGAGGCCTGGCAGCGGCAGCAAGGGTCGCCGCTCGCGACTGAGCGGGCTCAGTAGCCCGAGGAACCCGGCGGCGGCGCGCTGGCCGGCGACTGCTGCAGGAAGGCCTGCAGCGGGATTGGCTTGGCCTGGTTGTAGCCCACGGGCAGCCAGAGATCGCCGGCGGCGGTGGCGAAGTGGATCTCCCAGTGGTAGAGGCCCAGGTAGGCGCGCGGGTCCTCCTCGATCAGGGAGGCGTAGAGCAGCACGGCGCGGCCGTAGTTGTCGCTGTTGTTGTAGCCCCAGAGGCCCTTGCGGATGTCCTGGAGGCCGCCGCGGCGCACCAGGTAGCGGCCGGCGGCCTGGATGGCGTCGTGGGGATCGCGGATGTTCCCCTTGCCCACCCCCGCCTGGGCCCAGGTGGTGGGCAGGAACTGCATCGGCCCCTGGGCATTGGCCACCGACACGCCATCGATACGGCCCATGCCGGTTTCCACCAGGTTCACCGCCGCCAGCACCTCCCAGGCGATGCCGGTGGCGGCCTCTGCCTGCTTGTAGAAACCGATCAGAGTGTCGGCGGGCGGTGGCTGGATGATGCGCCAGGCCGGCAGGGTGGTGGCCTTGGGCCCGCTGCGGTGCATGGCCAGGAAGGCCTGCCGGGCCTCCAGGTGGCGGTCGAAGACGCTCTGCCAGCGGGGATCGAGGCCAGCACGCACCTGGGCCGCCAGGGCTTCCTGGTGGGAAAGCACCCGGTAGATCACCTGTTGCTGGTGGCCCAGCGCCGGCAGCTCCTGGGCCGGGGTCTCCGGGTCGCGCAGGGCGGTCTCCACCGCGCTCAGCAGGGCGGCGATGGCCGCAGGCTCCGCCGGCAGCAGGGGGTAATGACGGCCGTCGGCGCTGCGGCTCAGATCGGCCGCGCTGGGCAGAGCCACGCTGGTGGGCGCCTCGTTGGACTGCGCCTCAGTCGGGGGGGGCAAGGAGGCGGCTGTGCGCCCTGCTCCAGGGCCCTGCGGGGCCAGGCCGCTGAGGGATTCGGCCAGATAGGGGCGCCACCAGACCCCGGTGCCCACAGCAATCAAGCCCGCACTCAGCAGGGTCAGCTGCAGACGGCGACGGCAGGTCATCGGCATCGGCGCGTTCTCCAAGGGCCAAGACCGCTGAGGCTATGGCGTGGAAGCCCGGTCTAGGGGTCCTGGAATGCCTCGAGCTGCGGGGGCTGGCCCAGGTACGTCTGACGCGGGCTGCCCAGCCGGATCCCCGCCTGGTGGAGGTCCCGCAGCAGGCGCAGGCGGAACTCCCGGCTCACGGCCCAGTGCTGGCCGGGGGCGGTGTCGATCCAGGTGGTCACCCTGATGCCGCCGTGGCCGATGGCATCAATGCCCAGCACCGCCGGCGGCGCCACAATCAAGCCGCCCCAGTCGGGATCCTGCTGCAGCTGCTCGCCGGTGCGGCGGGTGACGGCCAGAGCCAGATCGGGGTCACTGTCCACGTCCACGTCGACACTGACGTTCACGCGCGACCAGTTGCGGGTGAGGTTCTTGACCTGGCTGATGGTGCTGTTCGGCAGGGTGATGAACTCCCCATCGGCACTGCGCAACTGGGTGACGCGGAGATTCAGGCGTTCCACGGCGCCGCTGTAGCCGCCCACGTTGATCACATCGCCGATGGCGAACTGGTCTTCGGCCAGGATCAGAAAGCCATTGACGAGGTCGCGCACCAGGTTCTGCGCCCCGAAGCTGATCGCCAGGCCGAGCAGGCCACTGATGGCCAGGATCGAACTGCTGGGCACCCCCAGCACCCCCAGCACCGAGAGCAACCCCGCTACCGAGATCACCACCACCAGCAAGCCCCGGCCGGCATCGAGAATCGTCGAGAAGCGCAGCCGCAGCCGCTTGCTCTGGCTGCCGTCGCCGCCCCGGCTGGCCTGGCGATCCAGCCAGCGGGCCTCGAAGCGATCCAGCAGGCGGATGGAGAAGCGAATCGCCAGGGTGGCGCAGAACCACACCGTGAGCAGCTTCAGGGGCACGTCAACGAGGCTTCTCGTGAGCGTGGCCTGGCCGGGAAGCTGGCTGAGCAGCAGGTAGGTGCCCCCATAGAGCAGCACCAGCAGCATCCAGAAGAACAGCCACTGCCACAGTCCCCAGAGACCGAGCCGACGCCGGAGTCGAACCGTCTTGAGCGTGGTCTCGTTCAGGTTGTCGTTCCGCCCCTCGCTACCCTCCTCAGCGGGGGTGGCGTCGCTCTGACGCAGGGATTCCAGGCAGGTGTCCAGGCGCGTCTGAAGCACCTGCTGCCGGCGACGAATGCGGTTTTTGATCAGCAGGATCAGGGCCGTGCCGACGGCCATCACAAGAAGGATGCTGAGGAAGCGCCACAGACTGCGGGCCAGGTTTTCGGGCCTGAGCCTGTAGCTGAAGTCGCGAATCTCCTTTTCCAGTCCTTTGCGCCAGGTTTCGGCCACCTCCTCCACGGGAAGGCCGTAATAGTTCGCGTCGGCGTTGGTCACCGAGGCCAGCACGAGCGGGCGGGAGTGCTTGTCATCCCGCGCCGTGATCACCATTACGTTGTTCAGCGTGGCCTTCTCCACCCGCAGGCTGTCGCCATCCATCTGGCGTTCGACCGCCGCCAGATCCACCCGGGCCTGAATTTCCCTGGCGCGCTGCTCCACAGGGTGCTGCCCCTCCGCGACCTGACTGCGGTCGAGAACTGTTGGGGAGGCGATCTTGAACAGAACCTCGCCGTCGATCGGCGAGGTGACCTCCGTGACTTCGATCTCGCCGAAGCGTTTGACGCCATCGGGAATCGTGCGGCCATTGCCGCCGGTGAGGTTCTCGCCCAGATTGATCTGCGCCAGGGCGGGCGCCAGGGCCACCAGGGCGAGAAGCAGCCCCAGGGCGAGGGGCAGCATCCGCTGCAGGGGGCGGCCGAGCGCCCGGGGCGGCGACAGGAGCCACCTGAGCTGCCTTGGTGCGCTGGCTCTCAGCATCGCCCTCGGCGTTCTGGGCGGATCGTGACACATTCCGCTGGATTCCTGCCTGGTGCAAGGTGGAGCCTGCGACTCTCAGCGCCATGGCCGATGCCCCCTACCTGGTCGCCCTGGCCCTCTGCACCGTGGCGGGGGAGCGAGCCCTGCCGCTGACGGGCCTCTCTCTGCCGGCGCAGCCAGCCTCAGAGGCGCCGGGCCCCATGGCTGAGCAGCTGGCCCTGGAGCTGTTGCTGCGGCTGTGGCAACGCAGCGGCGATGGGCCCCTGCAGCGGGCGGAAGACCCCGGCCTCTTGCTGCTGGAGATGCCGCTGGAGCTGATGAGCGAGCGGCTGCCGCTGCTGAAGCGCGACTGGCTGGCCGGCGGCTCCACGGCGGCGCTGCTGGCGGGCCTGGCCAGCCTGAGCCTGCGGGGCTGGACGGCCTCGATCGCCAGGCGCGAGCCGGTTCGCTTGACGCCCTGGCCTGCCACGCCCTGAGCCGTCTGGCTGGAGCGGTGCTTGCCGGAGGGCCATGGCCCTCCGCCCCGTTCTGCGCCTCGGTGACCCACGCCTGCGTCACACAGGCAGCTGCGGTGCCCCCCGGGGCGTTCGGCAGCCCCGCGCTGGAAGGCCCTGGTCTCGGATCTGCGCGACACCATGGCCGCCCGCGACGGGGCGGGCTTGGCCGCGCCGCAGGCCCGTTAGGTCGTGAGGTCAGGCTGCCTGGGGGCCAGTGCCGGCGCCCTCAACAAAGCGCCGCAGGTTCACGCCTGCTTCGAAGGCGCTGCTGGTGAGCTCGGCCTGCTGCTCGGGGCTGAGGCCATCCCAGAAGGCATGAAACAGGTCGAGCGAGGCCTTGCCCATGCCCACGGCGCCCAGCAGCGTCAGCGGCAGGCTCAGCCAGGGGAACACGAGCAGCACCACCCCGAGGGCTGCGCTCACCACGGCGCCCTGTTTGCTCGATTCCCACACGGTGGCGGCAATGCTCTGGAGCTGGGCGGCCCGGTCGATCTCGCCACGGCGGCGCATCGCCTCGGTGCGCAGTGCGGCCAGCAGGGCCTGGTAGATGGCGTACACCGCCACCCCACCCACGGCGGATTCACTGACGAACTCGGCGCCGCTGAGGGGGCCGCCGCTGCCGTTGAGATCGATCGAGGCAAGCCCCGCCAGTGGCGCCACTTCCCAGCCGGCACGCGGGATGCGGAAGGGATCACGGTCGCGGCCCATGGCAGAGATGGATCTTCAGCCATCATTCTGGCCCAGATCGACGCATCCCCGCCAGGGCTACCGACGAACGGCCATCACTGCAGTGGTCATGGTGAAGTCTGAGACCCACCAGCGAGGCACATCGTGATCCCACGTCATGCGCCTGTTGCGATCCTCTGATGTGATGGTTGTTGCTGTCCTATTGCCCCCGCTCGGGCCAGTATTGAAATTCTCCTTCATGGCAATCGATGTCTATCTCTGAGAGTTGCGCCTGAAGGCGTTGCAGAACGTCAGCCACCGCCTTGTTGTAGATGCTCGGTCCTACTTCCTGCACGAAGAAGTCAAGTAGTCTGTTTGCCGCGATGACACCGATTTCTTCTTCTTTGACTTCTTCAAAGTATCGCGCAAGTGAGGCAGTTGCTTTTCTACGCACGTCTTTGGTCAGGTTGACTGACATGGAAACTCTTCTTCTTATTTCGAGGCTAGCATCTAAAACAGTGGCTCATCTCTGTTCCCGATGGCCGGGGTTTCGTGTCCTGGTGGAGCGGCTGCCCCCTGCCAGCGTCTGATCCCCCGGCCATAGGGCGGTTGTGGCGAGGCCAACCACGATCCCCAGAGACACTTCCAGCAGCCGGTGCAGGCCCACCAGCCAGGTGGGCTGCCCACTCGTCACAAGGACCACGACAGCCAAGGTGACGCCACCAAACCGGTAAGCCGCCAGATTGAGTTTCAGCACGCCACACAGCAGCCCCACCACGAACACACCAATCGCAAACGCCAGGCTTGCTGGCGCGATGGAGCTGGCCAGCAGTGCGCCGAAGAATGAGCCCAGCACTGTGCCGATCAGCCGATCCTTCGAAACAGCCCAGGCGGCTCCGAGGCTGGACTGCATCACAATCAGGGTGGTGATGGGAGCCCAGTAGGCATCAGGAAGACGAGCCAGGCTGGCCAGCCCCAGTGCCAGCGTCGCAGCCACTGTGGTGCGGGCCGCGTGCAGGGCCCAGGCGCGCATCGTGGCTGCCGCAATCCAGGAACCCATGCGCTCACTCATGCCTTCTGGCCTGGAAAGGAGGATCGCCTCAGCGGCGCCGCAGCAGTGAAGCCGTGCGGGTCTGGTTGACCAGGGCGCGGCCCAGGTAGGCGGCGGCCTTGTCGAAACCCGCGACCGGCCCGTAGATGAACAGGCGGCCCGAAAGCGATGCCTTGTTTCTCAGAGCGTCAATGTAGATCCATTCCATCGCGGCGGCCGGTGAGAGCAGCTGACACTAGTGAAAGCCCCTGGCTGCCGCGTGGGCGACGAACAGGTAGGGGCTGCCGGCCGCCATGCCGCGCTGCTCCAGCGCGCGGCGGGCCTGGGCCACCACCAGTGGGGTTTCACGCCGAATGGGCGAGTCGCCGAGGAAGCGCGGCAACGCCACCCAGAGTCGCCGCGAGGCGCAGTGGCGCTGGATCGCTTCGGCTACGGGGCGGTAGCGCTCGGGCGGGATCCCTTCCCCCTGGATGAACACCACCGCCAGCTCCGGGCCAGCTGCCTCGGTGGGTTCCAGCACCAGCGGCTCCCCGTTCCAACCGAGGCGATAGGCGAGCAGGATCACGCCCATCAGCAGCAACAGGCCGCCGCTCCACCAGGCGGCCGGGGGAAACAGCCAGGCCAACCCCAGGGTGAGAATCACAAAGGGAAGGTGGGGCCAAAGAAGTGGTGCGCACTGATCAGATTGGCGAGCGCATTGAGCGCAAACACGATCAGCAACGACCAGGAGAGCGGTAGCACCGGCCGCGCTTCCCCGTCGACGACACGGAACAAACTTGTGCGCAGTTTCGAAGGACCCAACAGGGCAATGGCGATGCCCCCGAACAGCAGCAGCAAGGGCAGGGGCTGGGCGCCAAACACCCCGAGGGTGAAGAAGCCGAGCCCGGCGCTCTGAAAGCTGAACAACATCTGATAGGCCACCGCCCGCAGCCAGACATTGTTGAAATTCGGCACCAGCACCTGGGCCACATCCTCCGATGGCGCGTTCTGCTGGAGGCCAAGAATGTTGCGGAAGGGAGTGATCTGCCAGCCTTCGTACTCGTGCATCAGGATGCCGCTGATGCCTCCGCCGAACACCTGGCAGGCGATACCCAGTTGCAGCTAGAACACCCGCATCAGATCGCCATCCACGTGGGTGGCGATCACATCGGCATGCACGAAAATGTAAGCGAGCATCCAGAAGCCCAGGGGGAAGGAGGCCCAGTGGATCAACTCCACCAGGTTGAGCACCAGGGGGCGTGCCGTATGGGCGAGGGCGGGGCTGAGGGAGGTTTTCGGAGCGGCCTTCTGAAAGCCCCAGGGAAGGGGCGGATACAGCAGGTCTGGTAACTCCAGCGGTGAGCCGGCAGCTGGAGTCTGGGAAGGGCTGGCGGAAGGGGACATACCGAAATCTCACGACCAGAAAAGATATAATGAGGATAATCGGAATCAGCGGCTCCAGCTCGGGATTCATCAGCGGCTTGGCGATCGATTCGCTCTATGGTTCTGGAGTTGGCTGGTCTCCAGTGCTACCCCGCCTGGTTGTCCCGGCCCTGAAGGGTCTATTGAGCTGTCGGATGGGGCCTTGGTGTACAGAGCTGTCGACGTGATCGCACGGCGCTGATCACGCTTCCTGAGGTGAGGGTCAAGGATGGGGACAGATCCAGCCCAGCACTCTTTAGGCCTTTTGCAATCCACGTGTTGCAGGTGTTTAGCAAGGAATAGCTCCCCGTGCCAGCAAAGAACCGGCTGTTGCCGTAGAGGCCCTGGTTGATCGGCAGCACGGACCCACGATGGCCACGGACAAAACTGTTGGCCACAAACTCCACAACAGATGCCATCTCTTGTTTCGTGAGACAGGTGCTGACGACGTCCAGGTGATTGAATGCTTTGGCGGGGGAGTCTGGAATGGCAACGACGTGCAGGACTGAGCCCTTGGAGCGAAACAGAGCTTGCAAGCCCAGGTCAGCCGTTGTGTGTTGAGCCTGGTAAAAGGCTCGATCACCCCAGCCAATTTCATAGTAAGCCGCCGGACCAAATCCCTGCTTGAGTTCAGGAATCTCCCGATTCAGGTGACGTGCTGGAATGATCAAGCCGGCATGCCAGCCATGATTCACGACATGCACCGGATGAGACCTCAAAGCATGAGATGAATCCTGGGCTGGTCCAACGACAGTGGGGCTGCTCGAGCATGCTGTGAGGGCCACAGCCCCAAAAAGAATTCCAGCCAGTTTCATTGAGGGATGAAGCTCAAGAGCTTAGGTTCACTGCTAAGGCATGTGCTGGGTCAGCCATGGTGGGCATTAATGAAATCTGCAATCGTGCCGAGCTGTCTTCCCGATCTTGCATGCGGCAAATTCCTCCCGCTGCAGTGATGTGTGCCAAGCCGATCAGTTGCTTAGCTCTAAGCCTAGGGAAAGTGGCCCGTCTTCACAAGCGCATCACTGTTGTCTGCCAGCTTGCTTGCCTTCGCTTTTCCCGCTCGATCGTCAATGGCCTGCAGTGAGAACCCCACCAAGCCGCAGAAAAGCCCCCGGGACCAACCGGGGGCGCAGTGTTCTCAGACCTGTTGCAGATCCCGGCTCTTGCTGCCTGGGGCTATGGGGAAGCCTCGGGCAGTCAACCCTCCACTTTCACCGACACGCTGGTGTGTTGCGGGGCCTTGGGCGCCGTCACGGTGAGCACGCCGTCGCGGTAGACGGCACTGATCCGCTGGGGATCAATCGGGGTTGCGAAGCGGAAGCTGCGGCTCCAGGTGCCGTAGCGGAACTCGCTGATCAGGGGTTGCCGCTGCGTCTGGGCCGTGGCTTCCGGCTGGGATCCCAGCTCGGGGCTCGGGGCGTCCTGGGCCTCCGAGTCCAGCGTGGAGCGGCGTTCGGCACTGATCTGCAGGGTGCGCTCGGTGGCCTTCACATCGATGGCGTTGCGGTCAACCCCAGGGAGTTCCAGGCTGATCGTATAGGCCTCGGCGGTGTCATGCACTTCAGCGGCGGGCACACGCCCGGCCTCCTGACGTTGCTGGGAGAGCTGTTCATCGAGCCGATCGAACAGTTCAAAGGGAGAAGTGGTGCGCAGATTGAGCATGGTTCTGGTGGCGAAGTTGCTTGTGTGCGGGGTCTCATCGCCCCCGTGCAACAACCATCGCCCAGCTGGGCCGATGCTGGGATGGGGTGAACCGAACGATCTGATTCGGCCCCCACGACAACAGTCGGTTCACCCCCAGGCTGCGGGTGGAGAACCGAATCATGGCGTCTTGCCGGGCCCTTCCACGGCCTGATCAGGCCATCATTCTGAGCAACAACAAAGCCCGGAGGGGAGCTCCGGGCTTTGTTGTTGCTGCCACCGCAGACCTTCCGATCGCAGTGGCAGCGTGTTGGTTTGGCGGAGCTGCTGGCGCTGGCACCTGGGGCCAGGTGTCCAAGGGGACATTCCGTTGGGATCCGGGGCACCTGGGGACATGGTCGAGGACAGGTCCGGTGAGCGATGCGGTGGATGGCGAAGGCTGGGGGTGGAGGGAGTGAGACTGCGAAGACAGCTTCACGGCCCTTCAGCCTGCGACAGGCCTGGAACGTCGGTGATCCGTTGAGAGTGTTGGAGCAGGGGCCGGATCGTCAGCGCGCTCCTGCTGTCTGCTGCGGGGGGGTGTCTTCCATCGGTGGAGCCTCCGAATCCCGATGGGTTGAGCTTGGTTCAGGTGTGCAGGTGCTGTCCATTGAGCCCCTGCAGCCGTCATGGGTCTTCACCGGCGGCCATGGTCCTTCATCAAGAAGGTTGTCAACCCGGCCCTGACCTCAGCCCAGGATCCTGGCGTCCTGGCTGCCAGCCCAGCTGTCTAGGGTCTGGGCTCACCCGGCACTCCGTCTTCATGCAAGGTTCCATGCGTCCAGCCGGTGGAGGGGGGCTCGGCTCGGCCTTTCAGCTGATCATCGCGGGGGCTCTGGCCCTGCTGATCCTGGTGAGCCAGACCATCTTCATTGTTCCGGCGGGCACCGTGGCGGTGGTCACCACCCTGGGCAAGGTGACCGGGGGACAGCGCAATCCTGGAGCCAATTTCAAGGTTCCCCTGGTGCAGGCCATCTCCTTTTTCGACGTGCGCACCCAGGTGCGCCCTGAGCAGTTCTCCACCCTCACCAAAGACCTGCAGGTGATCGAGGCCACGGCCACCGTGAAGTACGCCGTGAAGCCCGTCGAGGCGGGACGGATCTTTGAGACGATCGCCACCGACAACTCCCAGATCTATGCCCGGGTGATCCAGCCTTCGCTGCTCAAGGCGCTGAAATCAGTGTTTTCCCAGTACGAACTGGTGACGATCGCCACCGAGTGGAACAGCATCTCCGAACTGGTGCAGGACAAGGTGGCCGGCGAACTCAGCAAGTTCAACTACGTGATCGTGCAGGGCCTTGACCTCACCGGTCTGCAGATCGCCGAGGAATACCGGGCTGCGATCGAGCAGAAGCAGATCGCTGAACAGCAACTGCTGCGCGCCCAGACGGAAGTGAAGATCGCCGACCAGGAGGCCAAGCGCTACGAGATCCTCAACCAGAGCCTCGATGACCAGGTGCTCTACAAGCTCTTCCTCGACAAGTGGGACGGCCAGACCTCCGTGGTACCCGCCCTGCCGGGGCTGGCTGGCGGCAGCCCCTCAGTGATCGTCAACGGCCGTCGTTGAGGGCGGAGCAGCGCTCATGACCGGCCTGCTGGCCCTTTTGGCCTACGTGGTGCTCAAGGGCCTGGAGAGCACGGTGGTGCGTGGTCTGCAGCTGCAGGGCGCCGCCCATCCGATCGACGGCGCCAACCCGATCAGTGCCTGCAACCTCTTTTTCTTCGCCCTGGTGGTGGTGGGGGTGAGCAGCGTGGCCATCGACCGGCGGGCGATCCGCCGCCAGTTGCCCCGGCTGAGCCCGGGGCAACTGCGCTGGCTGGGGCTGGACATGCTGGCCGGGAGCCTGGTGGGGCCGTTCGGCAGTTACGTGGCGATCGAGGCCCTGGCGGTGATCGAGAAGACGCTGCTGTTCAGCCTGGTGCTGCCGGCTTCGGCGCTGCTGTCCCTGCTGTGGCTGGGTGAACCGCTGCCGCGCCGCTTCTGGCTCACCAGTGGTCTGATTGCCGCTGGCCTGGCCCTGGCCTCCCTGGGCTCGGGCATGCCGATGGCCAGCGGCCGTCTGGCTGGGCTGGGCTGGGGCCTGGCGGGGGTGGTCGGCTTCTCCTGCAGCGCCGTGACGGCCCGCCGGCTCGGCTGCGAGGGCCTGGGGATCGGCCTCACCACCGGCCTGCCCTCCCTGGTGGCGGCCCTGCTGTTTCTGGTGCTGGGCCTGGTGCTGTATGGGCCGGAGCACTTCATGCACCTGCAGCTCTGGTGGGTGGCGGGGGTGATCGGCCTCTACGCCATCACCCTGGTGCTGGGCAGTGAGTGGAGCCTGCGCCTCTGTTACCAGCACTTCAGCGTGGCCCGCGTGGCGATCGTGGGATCCCTGACGATCGCTGTGGCGGTGCTCAGTGCGGCAGCCCTGCTGGGGGAGGCCGCGGGGCCGACGGTGCTGCTCGGCACGGGGGTCGTGGTGGGAGGCGTGATGCTGGCCAGTGGCGGCTGGCCGTCCCGTCAGGCCCAGCCACCCAGGCCAAGGCCGCTGGCCTGATCCCGGCCTTTCGGGGCACGGCTGGTGCCGGGCATGGCCATCACTGCGATCATCAGGACTGATCAGAAATTCATTGACCCATAAGAAAACTGCCGGTTAACGTTCCGTCACCAACTCCAGGGCGTTCGCCTCTCCGCCTCAACGCGGGCCGCGGATGTTCCGTTCTCTGAGCTGATTCAGTGATGACCAGCAGTACCGCCCAGCTCCCCGCCGAACGACCACCCACCGCCGCCGTCAAGCCCAGCTCCCCTGTTGCCCCGGAACCCCAGGTCCGCTTGGCCTGGCATCAGCAGTTGCGCCGCGTTCAGATCGTGCAGTCGCTGGAGGCGGTTCAGGACCTGATCGCCATCACCCTGTGCGTGGGCATCTTCTGTGTGATGGTGCTGCAGATGAAGGTGCTGTTCTCCTCTCTGTTGCAGGAACCCCAGTTCCACGCCATCACGGCAGACATCCTGTTCATCCTGATCCTGGTGGAGTTATTCCGCCTGCTGATCATCTATCTGCAGGAACAGCGGGTGTCGATCGGGGTATCGGTGGAGATTGCGATCGTGTCGGTGCTGCGGGAAGTGATCGTGAATGGGGTGCTGGAAACCGACTGGCACCAGATTCTTGCGGTGTGCCTCTTCCTGATCACCATGGCGGTGCTGATGGTGGTGCGCGTCTGGCTGCCCGCCACCTTTGAGGGGGTGGATCCAGAGTCCAAGGTGTCGGCCCGCTTCAAGGCCGAGCTCAAGGCCCACTGACCCCACTCCGCACCAGCACGGGCACCCGCTTGAAGGCCGGGGTGCCCGAGCGGGGATCCACCCGGGGGGTCATCAGCACGTTCACCTCCGGGTAGAACATCAGCGCCGCCCCCTCGCGGATCTCGCCGGGAATGATCTCCACGGCTTCCAGGCTGCCGGCCTCCCCCTGCACCGTCACCCGCTGGTGGGCCTCCAGGCCTGCGCGGGCCAGGTCGCCCCGGTTCATCAGGATGGTGTTGCGGTGGGGCATGCCCCGGTAGGCATCGCCGGGTTTGTACACCACGGTGTTGTGCTGGGAGTAGCTGCGGGCGGTGATCAAGGCCAGCACCAGGCCCTTCTCGCGAGGGGCCAGGCCCCCGAAGTGATCGGGCCCCGGCAACGACAGCGCCGGCAGGGGCGTGGGCCGCATCCGCGCCCGCCCTGAGGGGGTGGGGAAGTGGGGTCTGTCGAACACCCGCCCCTCCACGCTGAATTCCCTGTTGGTGGAGTCGATGGCGGCGATCGGGCCGTAGCCCGGCACGGTGCGGGCGATCAGCTCGCGGATGTAGGCGGGATCCTGCAGGCGGCCCCAGTCCACGGGCTCACTGCCCATCAGCCGCCGGGCCAGCTCTGCCAGGAAACCCACCTCGCTGATCAGATCGGCCTGCTTGAGGTGGGTGCTGCCGGGTTCGTTCAGCCGCACGAAGTTGTTGCCCGACTCGGTGGTGGTGCGGTGCGGCGTTTCGAAGCGGTTGAACACCGGCAGCAGCAGGGTGGTCTGGGCCGCCAGGCCATGGAAATGGCCCTGGTTGGGCTTGGTGGCCAGATACATCACCGTGTCGATGCGGCCCAGGGCGCGGCGGGCCTGCTGCGAATCGGGATTGGCGCCCCAGAGGTTGCCCCCCAGGCAGAGCAGCGTGTCCACGGCCCCGCTGTCGGCGGCCTCGATCAGGGCGCGGGTGTCGTAGCCGGGCACCCGGCTGAGGGGGCGCCCCAGCAGGGCTTCGAGGGCCTCCTGCATCGCCGCCCGCAGCTTCACCGACACCCCCATCGAGCCGAAGCCCTGCACGTTGGAGTGGCCCCGGATCGGCATCGTGCCCGCCCCGGGCCGGCCGGCATTGCCGCTCAGCAGGGCGGTGTTGGCGATCGCCTGCACATTGGCGGTGCCGTTCACGTGGTGGGTGATGCCCATCGCCCAGGCGAACACCACGCCTCGGGCGTGGCTGATCATGGCGGCGGCCTGCTCGATCTCCTCGCGGCTGAGGCCGCAGCAGGCGCAGATCGCCTCCCATGAGGTGGCCTGCAGCGGCTCCAGCACCGCCTGCCAGTTCTCGGTGTGGGCCTTGAGGAAGTCCCACTGGATCGAGCCGGCTTCCAGCAACGCCTTCTGGATGCCCAGGAACACCGCCGTGTCGCTGCCCGGCACCGGTTGCAGGAACAGCGAGGCGATCTCCGAACCGCGCAGCATCGACTTGATCGGAAAGGCGGGCGAGCCGAACTTGAGCAGTCCCACCTCCAGCACCGGGTTGATCACCAGCACCGTGCCGCCCCGCTCCCGCAGCCGGATCAGCTCATTCATCAGCCGCGGGTGGTTGGCCGGCGCGTTGGAGCCCACCAGCACCACGCAGTCGGCCTGCTGCAGGCTCTCCAGGCTCACCATCGAGGTGCCCGAGCCGAACACCTCGGCCAGGCCCACGGTGGAGGGGGCGTGGCAGAGGTCGGAGCAGTCGGCCAGGTTGTTGGAGCCCCAGGCCCGCAGCAGCAGCTGCAGCAGGTAGGCGGCCTCGTTGGAGGAGCGGCCGGAGCTGTAGGAGGCCACCCGTTCCGGCGGGCGGCGGAAGGCGGCCTCCGCCAGCTCGAACACGTCGTCCCAGCCGAGCCGTTCGTAGTGGCTGCGGCCCTCGCGCAGGATCAAGGGGTGGCTGAGGCGGCCGAGGCGGTCGGCCTCCAGGGAGCTGAGCTGTTGCAGCTCCCGAAGGCTGCGCTGGCCGAACACGGCCTCGGACACCGCCGGCTGCAGTTCGGCGCTGATCGCCTCCACGCTCTTGAGGCAGCGCTGCAGGGGCTCGCCCAGCTCGTCGCGGAAGCCGCCGTTCTGGCCGCCGGTGCCCCAGGCACAGGAGAGGCAGGCGCTCTTGTGCAGCAGGGTCTGCCAGAGCAGGGGGCCCTTCGGCGAGAGGGTGGCTCTGGCCCAGCCGTCGATCACCGGCCAACCGCCGCCGACGCTGGGGGACCCGGGCTCGTCTGTCTTCACGACATTGCCTCTGGTGCCAATGGATTCAGCATGGCGCGCGCCGCTGCGGGCAGGCTGGCCCTGTGGCTGCCGGAACCTCCAGCGCGTTGGATCGACACATCCCCTAGGCGTTCAGCCGCCCCAACGGCATGATCGCCGTGCCCTCCAGCAGCCGATGACCGGCCCTCGCCGCTCCCCTGCCCAGAGCCTGCGCGCTGCGCTGGCCTGGTCGCTGACTCTGCTGCTGGCGGGTGGTGTGATCGGCCTGGTGGAGCTTCCCTACCAGTGGCTCTCGGAGCTGGGCTTTCGTTTGCAGCAGCTCTGGAGTGGCGGAGGGCTGGCGCAGCGGCCCTGGCTGCTGTTGCTGCCGCTGTTGGGCACAGGTCTGTTCCTTCCCCTGGCCTGGGGGCCGCTGGCGGGCGGCCGCGGCGGCGGCATCACCGGCGTGCTGGTGCTGCAGGACGCCGTCGGGGAGGAGGAGCGCCAAAGGGCCAGCGCCAGCCTTGATCTGAAGCATCAGCTGGCACGCCTGCCGCTGGTGGCCCTCACCCATGTGGCCGGCCTCAGCGTGGGAACGGAATCGCCCTCTGCGGCCCTGGGGGCCTCGACGCTGCTGGCCCTGCGCCAGCGCTTGCCCTTGCTGCGCCAGGTGCCCCTGGCCCTGCTGGCCGCCATCGGCGGGGGTGCCGGCCTCGGGGCGGCATTTCGCTCGCCACTGCTGGGGGCCGCCTATGCCCTGGAAGAACTCAGCGCTGTGCATGGCCTGCCGCTGGTGGTGCCCACCCTGATCCTCGCCGGCCTCGGCGGCGCGCTCAATTCACGCCTGGGCCAGCCGGCACGGTTGGCGGAGGGGATGGGGGCGGCTCTGGAGTTCCGTCTGCTGCCGCTGGCGCTGCTGATCACCGTGATCACGGCGTTGCTGGGGGTGCTGCTGGTGCGGCTGCTGCTTCCCCTGGCGGGAGAGCTGGCCCGGCAGCTGCGGGGCCGCTCCGCCTGGCTCAGCGGCCTTGGCGTTGTGCTGGCCCTGGCGCTGCTGGCCGTGCTCAGCGGTGGCCTCAGCCTCAACGACGGCTCGCTGGTGCTGGGACCTGCCCTGGCCGGTGCCCCCACAACGGCCTGGTGGGGCGCCGGGCCGCGGTTGCTAGGGCCTCTGCTGAGCATCGCGATCGGAGCCCCCGGCGGCCTCATGCACGATTCGATGAGCCTCGGGGTCGTGCTGGTGACGCCCTGGCTGGGCGGTCTGCCGCCGCAGCAACAGGCGGCCCTGGCGGGGGTGGCGGCTGCTGCCCTGTTCAGCGGCGCCTGCCGCACGCCGCTGTTCTGCGCCCTGTTCGTGTTCACCCTTCAGGGCAATGGGGCCCTGCTGCCCTGGCTGCTCACGGCCTCGGCGATTGCCGCCGCCCTGGGCCGCTGGCTGGGCGGCCCCAGCTGGAACGAGGCGCAGAGGGCAGCCCTCCGCGCCCCCTGAGCCGGCAACCGTTCAGGCGATGGGCACCAGCACCCGGGCAAAGCCCAGGGCCAGCCCGATCTGGCGCAGGGGCAGCCCCAGCACGGTGGAGGCCAGCTCGATGGCGAGGGTGAGGATCACGGTGGAGCAGGTGGGCGGGGCTCAGAAGCAGAAGGGCAGCAAGTTGGTCCTGCAGGCCGCATAGCCATCCACCAGGGCGCCGAGGCCGATCTGGTGGGCGATGCCGAAGCCGGTGAGCCCTTCCACCACCACGCCGATCACCAGCCCCACCATGGCGGCCCGGCCGTTGAAGCGCTCGGCGTTCTGCAGCTGCTCGAGGTGCCGTTGCTGCAGCTCCTGGCTGTCAAGGGATGCGGGGCGCTGGCCGGCGGAACTGGAGGTCATGGCGTTTCGTAAAGCAATGCAACGAAACGTAACACGCCGTTCTCATGAGCCGTCCCCTTGGCCGGCTGGAGGGGTCCATTACGGTCGACCCAGCGACGGCACTCCGATGGGCCTGTTGGTGGAGGGTGTGTGGCGCGACCAGTGGTACGACACGAGCCAGAGCGGCGGGCGCTTCGAGCGTTCCCGCGCGGCGTTCCGCCACTGGATCACCCCCGATGGCCAGGCCGGCCCCTCCGGCCAGGCCGGTTTTGAGGCCGAGCCAGGCCGCTACCACCTCTATGTGTCGCTGGCCTGCCCCTGGGCCCACCGCACCCTGATCGTCCGGGCCCTCAAGGGTCTCGAGACGCTCATTCCTGTGTCGGTGGTGCACTGGTTCATGGGGGATCAGGGCTGGACCTTCAACCCAGGCGAGGGCGTGGTGGGCGACCCGAATGAGGGGGCCCAGGTGCTGCATCAGCTCTACACCCTGGCTGATTCCAGCTACAGCGGCAGGGTCACCGTTCCCGTGCTGTGGGACAAGCAGCAGCGCACGATCGTGAGCAATGAATCATCTGAAATCATTCGGATGTTCAACTCCAGCTTTGATCAGCTCGGTGCCCTGCCGGGTGATTTCTATCCCCACTCACTGCGGCAGGAGATTGATGCCATCAATGATCAGGTGTACCGGCAGGTGAACAACGGCGTGTATCGCTGTGGTTTCGCCACCACCCAGCAGGCCTATGAAGAAGCCCTGCAGCCCCTGTTCGACCTGTTGGATCAGCTGGAGCAGCGTCTTTCAGGCCAGCGCTATCTCGTGGGGGAGGTGATCACCGAGGCGGACTGGCGCCTGTTCACCACCCTGCTTCGCTTTGATCCGGTGTATGTGGGTCACTTCAAGTGCAACCTGCGGCGGCTGGTGGACTATCCCCAGCTCTGGGCCTACAGCCGTGAGCTCTATCAAGTGCCGGGGGTGGCCGAAACGGTGAATTTCAATCACATCAAGCGCCACTATTACCAGAGCCACGCCACCATCAATCCCACCGGGGTGGTGCCCCTGGGGCCTGATCTGGACTGGCTGGAGCCCCACGGGCGCGGCTAGGGGAGGATCGCCCCGCCCCTGGCCTGAAGCCGCTGGGCGTAGGTGGCGTCTTCGGTGCCGAAGACCCTGTCCCACAGGGTGAAGTAGAGCCCGTAGTGCAAGCCCTGGCGACGGTGGTGGATCGAGTGGTGGGCCGGGCCGATCAGCCAGCGCCCCAGCCAGTGGTGCGGAAAGCGCAACGGCAGGTGATCGAGGCCGAGGTGGTTCACGATCGCCCAGATGGTCATGGTGGTGAGCACCGCCAGCAGCGTCACCGGGTGCAGGGGCAGCAGCATCACCACCGCCACCAGAAACAGCGCCTGAACGGCCGCTTCCAGGGGGTCAAAGGCAAAGGACGTCCAGGGGGTGGGCTGGCGGCTGCGGTGATGGCCCTGGTGGAACCAGGGGTAGAGGGCGGGGTGATGGAAGAGCCGGTGGCTGGCGTAGAAGAAGGCGTCCTGCAGGATCAGCACGGCGCCATAGCTGAGCCCGAGATACCACCAGCCGTACTGCTGCGGTTGGCTGTAGAGCCGGGTGAGCCCCATGGTCTGCAGTGTGATCAACCCCGCCGTCGCCAGGGCAAACACGCCGGCCGAGAGCACAGAGAGGTAAATGTCACGGCGGATTCCATCGCCGACCTGCTCGGAGCGCGCGTACAGCAGCCACCAGGAGACACCGGCCATCACGAAATAACGAATCAGAATGATGGCAAAGATGCTGAATCCGTAAAAGGCGAGCGAGTGATCAGCGAGGCGTGCTGTGAGGGCTTCTGCTTGGCTCAGTGGCGTGGTCATGGTGTCCTATTTCCCCTTCTTCGAGCCGTGACCATCCTAGGTGGGTTTTTTGTTTTTGAGCTGTCCTGCGACCACTGAGGCACAGGTGTCCTTGGACTCAACGTCCGGCTGGTGTAGCGCTGGTCCTGACATCCATGAAGCCGTTGCACGGTGCCACCCTTGGCCTTGGACGGTCCCGCTCTGCTCCTGATGTTTTTCTCAGGATGCTGTCGGTTGGTCGCGATACGGCGATTGCGATTGCACTTCAGGGCCTCACGATGGCAGCGCGGAGGTGGGCCTATCACAGCTTTGGTTAAGCCGGGCCGGGTCTGAGCAGACTGGGCTCTGAATCCGCTCTCCGCCGTGGACTGTCCTCTGCTCCTGCGCGCCGAAGGGCTACAGCGCCAGCTGGGCGATCGACGGCTCTGGAGCCGGCTGGATCTGGAGCTGGCCGCCGGCGAGCGCCTGGGGCTGCTGGGGCCTTCGGGGGCGGGCAAGACGCTGTTGCTGCGAGCGATGGCCCTGCTGGATCCGCTTCAGGCAGGCTCGATCCGCCTGCAGGGGCGATCGCCGCAGGGCTGGGGACTGCCCCGCTGGCGTTCGCTGGTGCTCTACCTCGCCCAGCGGCCTGTCGCCCACGCGGGCACGGTGGAGGCCAACCTGCGCAGCCCCTGGCGTTTTCAGGAGCGGCGGCGCCAGGCTGGCTGGAGGCCCGGGCGCATCACCTCCTGGTTGGCGGCCCTGGGCCGAGATCCTTCCTTTTTGAATTACGACGCCGAGAGGCTCTCTGGCGGCGAGCTGCAGCTGTTGGCGCTGCTGCGGGCCCTGCAGTTCGACCCCAGCGTGTTGCTGCTGGATGAACCCACGGCCTCCCTCGATGGCACCACCACCAACGCCGTCGAGACCCTGCTGATCAGCTGGCTGGCCGCAGGCCCCCGGGCGCTGCTGTTCACCAGCCATGACGGCGACCAGGTTCAGCGCCTGGCGACCCGCACCCTGGAGCTGCAGCCATGACCGCATCGGAGGCCGGAGCCCTGGCGATCAGCGATGGCCGTCTGGCGCTGTCGGCCCTGCTGATCCTGGTGAATGTGGGCCTGTCGCTGGCGCTGCGCCTGGGCCTGGCTCGCAGCCTGCTGGTGGCCTCCGTGCGGATGGTGGTGCAGTTGCTGCTGGTGGGCTCGGTGCTCGAGTGGCTGTTTCGCCAGGACAATGCCCCGCTGATCGTGCTGCTCGGGGCGGCGATGGCGATGATCGCCGGGATCTCGGCGGTGCAGCGCACCCGGCGCCGCTTCGTGGGGATCTATCTCAACAGCCTGCTGTCGGTGCTGGCGGCCTCGGCCCTGGTCACGGGGCTGGCGGTGGCGGGGCTGATCCAACCCCAGCCCTGGTACAACCCCCAGTACCTGATTCCCCTGCTGGGCATGGTGCTGGGCAATGCGCTCAACGGCATCTCCCTCGGCCTGGATCGTTTCATGGAGGGCCTGGGCAGCGGGCGCGATCGGGTGGAGACGGCCCTGGCCCTTGGTGCCACGCGTTGGGAGGCCTGTCAGGAGGTGGTGCGTGATGCCATCCGCGTGGCGATGATTCCCACGATCAATTCCATGATGGTGATGGGGCTGGTGAGTCTGCCGGGGATGATGACCGGCCAGATTCTCCAGGGAGCGGCGCCCGCAGCAGCCGTGCGCTACCAGATTGTGATCCTGTTCATGGTGGCTTCTGCCACGGCCCTGGGCGTGTTCGGCGTCGTCGCCCTGGCCTATGGGCGGCTTACCAGCCCGGAGCACCAGTTGCGCCTCGACCGGCTGGTGATGGTGGGCGATTAGAGGGCGATGGCGGCGCCTGAGTTCTGGCGATGGAGTCTCGGCAGAGTCAGCCCGGCCACAAATCAGCCCGGCCACAAAAACGTATTGAAGTAGCGCGTGCCGATGCTGTTCTGATAGCCCAGGGTGTTTTTCTCTGACAAGCTCACAACGGCGCCCAGTCGGTCGGCCGTTTTGACGCATTGCTGGAACGTCTGGGCTGTGTAGCATTGAACATCGAGCTGATTGCATCCCCTGGGAGGCACCAGGCCAACCTGGAAAGGCTGGATGCTGCAGAAGATCGGTTTGGTGTAGAGCTGGCGAAGCCGATAGAAATCGTAGAGCGTGTAATTGGCAAAAAAGTGATCATCCACCTGAATGCCATCGCCGTGGCGTGCTTCATGCAACAGGTCGGGCACGCTCAGGGAGCGGTATTGGGGGGATTGAACCCACACCACCGGCATCAATCCCTGCTGGCGGGCCTCCCGGGCCACCTGCTGTTGCGTGGCATCAGAGACCTTGCGGTAGTCGAGAAAGACCACGCGATAGCGCACGGCTCGAATCCGAGCCATCAGCTCGCCCATCCTGTTGGTGGAGCTGTAATACCAGATCTGGGGCTGCGACAGCCATGTGCCGTTGGGTGCTGCCGTCGCCAGCAACGGCGCCAGGGCCAGGGCGAAGATCGAAGCCTGGCAGGCGAGGCATCGGAACTGGCGAAACAGCTGCAGCGGCATGGACAAGATCTCGTTGCTCCGCTTTTGGTGAAGACGCGTGGTGGGTGTTGTGCTGCGTGTCGTGCTGAGTCTGCAAATCATCGCCTTTGACCTCTCCATCACTCCAGCCTTTCCCAGAACTGCCAGGTTCCTCCGAACCTGTCATGAAGGCTCTCGACGTAGGTGGCGTGGTCTGGGTGCCCCTGCCAGTCGTCGATGCGGGCCGCCAGCTGGTCGCAGCTGCGCAGCTGCTCGGCGGCGTAGCGGTAGCGCTTGTCGCGCCCCATCTCCAGCGCGAACACCACCAGCGGCCGTAGCAGCAGCGTGGCCGCGAGGGGATGCTGAGCACTGAGGCGCTCGGCGGCGGCGCAGTGAATCGTGTAGGCCTCCCCATCCCACTCGCGTGCATGGGCCAGCACATGGCGGGCTGCGCGGGAGAGGGCCGGCCATGCCACCAGGAACTGCAGCCCCCGCAGGCTCTCCGGATGCTGCCCGGCCAGCTGCAGGGCCCGCTCCTCCGCCTCCACATCCGCAAAGTCGTCCAGGCGCTGCAGGTAATCGCGCAGGTGGGGGATCGAGAGGCTGTGGCTGAACCACTGCCAGCGCACCTCCTGGGCTTCCGCCCGGCGGTTGAGGGCCTCGAGCACGGCGATGCGGCTGTCGTGCCACGCCGACTCCTCGAGATCTGCGACCTCTTCCGTGGCTGCATCGAGAATCTGCAGGGCTTGCTCCGCCCGCTCGCACCTCAGCAGCTGCTGGGCCACGCCGGCGGCGATGTCGCGCCAGCGCAGATCCTCAGCATCGAACTGGGCCAGGTAGCCCTCCACATCGCCCCGGGCCAGAGCGATCTGGAGCAGGTGGGTGTCGCCGTTGCGGCCGCCGCGCTGGCGGCAGCTGCTCTCCAGCCGCTTCAGGCCGCTCTGGCCCAGGGCCTCGCTCAGCACCGGCACCAGCCCATCGAACTGCTCATGGCCGTTCTCGGCCAGCAGCTCGGCAACCTGCTCCACCAGGCTTCCGGCTCCAGCTGGGCGGCCTGGGCCAGCGGCCCGAGCTGCTTGACGGCCCGCTCGAACACGGCGACCACCGTGCTGGTGTTGCCTGTGCAGCGCTGCAGCACCCCTTCGGCGAGTTCCAGCAAACGGAGCAGGAGATCGCAGGCCAGCTTCGGGTCAGCGGCGGCGATCGGGCCGCTGATCGCCTGGAGCTGAGCTTCCAGCTCACTCACCAGGGCCTTGCGCCTGCGCGAGTCCACCAAGCTGCTGGCCCGATCCATGGCGCTGAGACGTTTGCGCACGTCCTGAGCGGCCGCGTCGCTCCCCTCGGCGGCGGCCAGGGCTAGCCGCAGCCGCCTCTGGATCACGGCGTTGCCACCGCTCACCTCGATCAGCAGCTCCGCCAGGACGGCAGCCCCCAGGGCTTCCAGGTTGCTGGCCTTGAGGGTGCGCTTGTTGGCCACTGGGCTACGGCAGGGCGGGGGTTCAGAAACAGGAGCGATCCAGCTGCTGCCCAGGCTCCACGCTCAGCCTGCTATTGGGCCCAACGACGATCTCGATCTGGTCATCATCCTGCAGGCCGGCCTGGCGCAGGCGATCGGCGATGTGGTCAGTGGGTTGGACTGCGCCCGAGGCGCCTGCTTGGCCGCGCTCTGTCCAAATTTAGAGGCTGAAAGCTACGCCAGGCTGGAATGGTGCAGCACCGCAGATGCCGCTGGCTTCAGCAGGCTCTGGGTGCATTGATGTTGTCTTCTGCTGATTTGCAGCACGCACCTTCTGGTTCGATAGGCCGGCAGAACGGCAAACGGATACCAGCTGAGGAGGTGGCAGACAGCATGCCAATTTCCGCTTCAGCTCAAGGCAGCTGATCTGTGAGTTGCTGCAAACGCCCGGTGGCCTGCCCCGCCTCTGGCAAGAGCTCCTCCCAGCCATCTGGCGGATGGCCGCTGGTCAGCATGGACTGGAACACCCGATAGGCATCGGTCTTGCTGCCGTAGGCGCGTTTGGTGCCGGTGTCGTTCACCCAGCCCAGCACGATCAGCCGTGAGCGGGTGTGAAAACGGAAGAACAAGTGGTATTGCTGAAAGAACCTGGCCCGTCGCCAGTGGCGATGCTCAGCCCCGAGCGTGGATCCCTGCTGGTACTCCTTGCGGCTGGGATCCCGGGGAATGTCCTGGAGCATCAGGCGGGCGATGGCCGCCGGGCGCTTGCTGGCGTTCTTGCTGCCGTATCCCGGCGGGTCTTTGCGGCGTAGCTTCTCCACATCTGCGAGCAACGACGCCAGCTGATCGAGAAACAACGGGTGCGCATAGACCCTCCACCCGTTGATCACCGCGGGCGATCCTGCAGCGGTGCTCACCGTCAGGCGGGCTCGTCGCTGGCGATGTCGTCGTCGTCGGGAAGCACCTGATCGATGTCTACATCGATGGCACCCACCAGATCCTGCAAGCGGCTCACCAGATCAGCGGTGATGGGCCGCAAGCGGTCTGGATGCTGGCTGATGTCCTGCTCCAGCAGGGTCAGAAAGGGAGCCAACGCCGGATCGTCGACTTCTACCGCCGGGCTGACGCGCTGCAGCACCACCTCACCATTGGAGCGAAAGGCGTAGCGGATCCGGTCGCGCTTGCGAAGCCCCAGGGCCTTGCGCACCGGCTGCGGCACGGTGGTCTGATAGCGATCCGTCAGGGCCGATTCCACCTCCTCCGGTGGTGAGCCCACGCTCGAGGCTTCAACAGTGGGGGAAGAGAGAGCGGCCATTGGAGACCCACCGGAGACTTTTCGATGGTAATGCATGTGCATTGCCTTGGGGGTGGGGGCCAGCAGCTCAGCGCGAACGAATCGGCGGGCAGGCCCCTTGCGCCCGACTTGGACCAATGTCGCCAGGAAGGGTGCCGGAGCGGCTGCTGCTGATTGGCCGCCCGGATCAGGGCCTTATCCGCTGAAGCGTCGTGGGGCTGGGCACTTCTGGCCCCTCAGGGCAGATCAGATCGGCGGCCTTCCTGGCACCGCTGAGCACCTGCAGCAGCACCCGGGGCGATTCGCGCAGCAGCTCGACCCAGTGGCCCAGATAGGCGGCGTGATTGGCCATGGCACTGCCGATCTCGAGCCGATCGCCCAGCAGCACCGCCCCCAGCTCAGCCACCAGCTCCTCACGGGCATAGGCCTTGCCGCCATCGCCGCCCTCGCCCATGCCGCCGGAGAGATCCCTGGCCAGCCGGGAGCTGTGGCCGGAGGAGTGGATCGCCTCATGGGCCCAGGTGGCATAGAGGGCCGCCGCTGAATGGAAGGCCGAGCGATCCGGCAGCTGGATGCGATCCGGCCCTGGCAGATAGCAGGCCCGATCGCCGCCATGGCGCACCGGCACCGGCCAGCAACTGAGCACGGCCTCAGCCGATGCCAGCCGCTCGGGCTCAGTCCGCTGGATCACCGCCTCGGCCTGGCGGCGCTTCTGGAGGAGCCCCTCCAGCGCCTCGCCCTCCAGATCGGCGGCATTGAAGACCGCCACCGGCCGGTAGCTCACCCAGCGGCGGCCAGCCGCATCGGCCGGATCAGCCTCGGCCAGCTGGCCTTCTCCCCGCTGATGCACCTGGGGCCGCAGCACGTGCACGGCCTTGCTCCCCTTGCGGGGGATGATCCCCAGCGCCTTGGCTTCGGCAAAGCCGCACCAATAGGGCAGCGCTGAAGCCCGCAGGTGCATGCCCAGGGTGAGCAGCACCGGATTGGCACCGCGGTAGCGACGGCCGGAGAGCAGATTCACGTGGTGCCCGCCAGCGGCGGCATCCCACTCGCGCCGCCAGGGGGTGGTGCCCGCCTCAAGCTGGGCGACCAGGGAGGCCACCATCTTCTCTTCTGGCGAGAGCTTGGGGCCGGGAGTGCCTTTCGGTGTGGTGGTGGATCGTGATGTGGAAGCAACAGCCACGGGTGGCAAGCGCAGGACCGCAAGCGCCACCGCGGCCAGCGTCAAGGGCCGGCCGCAGCGCTCACAGAAACCAATGCCCCAGGTGTCCCATCTCCTGCCGCGGACCGGCTTGCGCCAGCCCTTGAGCGGCACGCTTCTAAATGGCCCGATCCACCCGCACGTAGCCGGCGTTCGTGCAGCGTCCCTGCTCACCAGCTGGGGTGGCGATTCTACCGCTGAGGCGATCGATGCTGAACAGCACCACTTGGCTGCCGGGCTGCAGGATTTGAATCTGTCCACTGCCAACCCTGGCCTGCACTGCTCGGCGCTGGCCGCTGAGCGGCCAGAACGACGAACCACTGGCAGAGCCTTCGCGGAGGTTGAAATCAACGAGGGTCCCCAGGCCCCCCACCGAGGCAGGCGCTAACGAGCAGATCATGTTGATGGGGGAGGCCAGGGCTGAACGGCCCAGCTGCAGCGCCGTCCAGGTCAGCAGCAGCGCCGGCAACGCCAGCAGCGGCCGCGGCGGGCACGGACCGCGGCAGGAAGGGCGGTGGCTGTGGTCTTCGCCGGATGTCATGCCGTAGGTGCCGTCTCCGGGTCGTAACACTCCCATGAAAGTTCGATCAGCGCGTCCTCGCTCAGCTTGATCTCACCCCGTCCGAGGTGCACAGCTCTCGACATGGCCGGTTTCGGATCTCCATTCCTTTGCCGGTAAGCCCCCAGTCAGGTGGCGGGGCTTCTGTCCAGCCCCTGTTCCACCGGGGGGCCCAACCGCCGAACAATCAATCGGGGCGACAGGATTCGAACCTGCGACCTAGTGCTCCCAAAGCACCCGCGCTACCAAGCTGCGCCACGCCCCGCCGGGGCAGACTTTACCGCTCGGTGCCGCTCAGCCCGGGCTGCCTGCCCCATCGGCGGCCGGCAGCACCTGGCGGTAGCCATGGGCCTCGATCACCTGCAGGGGGGTGTCGAAAAGGGCGCTCAGGGGGCCGGCCTGGAGCAGCTCAGCCGCCGGGCCATCGGCCTCCAGCTGCCCCTGGCGCAGCAGCAGGCAGCGGCTGATCTCCGGAATGATCGCCTCGATCTGGTGGGTCACCAGCAGCAGGGTGGTGCCGCGCCGGGCCAGCTGCCTGAGGATGGCGAGCAGCTGGTGGCGGGCCTTGAGATCGAGGCCGTTGGTGGGTTCATCCAGCACCAGCACCTCGGGGTCGTGCACCAGGGCCCGGGCCAGCAGCAGGCGGCGGCGCTGGCCGTCGGAGAGCTCCCGGAAGGGCCGCTCGGCCAGATCCGCCAGGTGCAGCTCGGCCATCAGCTCCGCCACCCGCTGCTGCTGGGTGGCGCTGGGCTCCTGGCTGCGGCCCAGGCCAACGGAGCCGAAGAAGCCTGAGAGCACCACATCCCGCCCCCGCACCCCGCCGCTGTAGTGGGCCTGCAGGTGCTCTGACACCACACCGATGCGGCTGCGCAGGGCCCAGAGGTTCACGGTGTCGCTGCCGAAGATCCGCAGCCAGGAGCCCGGCTGCACCACCGGGTAGAGGCTGCGGCAGAGCAGCTTGATCAGCGAGCTCTTGCCTGAGCCGTTCGGGCCCAGGATCACCGTGTGCTCGCCGGGGAACAGCTGCAGGCTGAGGTTCTCGAACACCGGCCGTGGGCCCAGGTAGGCGGTCACGGCACGCAGCTCGATGTAGGGCTCTGCCATCGGTGTTGGAGCCCTGCAGGCGCTGATGTTGCGATTCTGGCGCTCTGCGATCGGCGCCACCCCCGAGCTGTTGCGCCACACCCCGGCCGAGGGCTTCCCGGCCTTGCTGTTGTCCCACCCGGCCGGCGACGTCCATTACTGCGGCTGGACGTCGCGCCGCAGCTTCGGGGCCAGCAGCTATCTGGTGGTGCGCCCCGAGGGCAACGTGCTGATCGACAGCCCGCGCTTCAACGGCCACCTGGCCCGCCGCCTGGAGGCCCTCGGCGGCGTGGCGGCCATGCTGCTCACCCACCGCGATGACGTGGCCGACCACGCCTGCTGGGCCGAGCGCTTCGGCTGTCCCCGCTGGATTCACCGCGCCGATGCCGATGCTGCCCCCGGCGCCGAGCAGCTGGTGGAGGGCCAGGCGCCGGTGCTGCTCAATCCCGGCCTGCGCCTGATCCCCACCCCCGGCCACACCGCCGGCTCGATGGTCGCCCTGCTGGGCGAGCAGATCCTGTTCAGCGGCGACCACCTCTGGTGGAGTCCGGGGCAGCGGGCGGTGGTGGCCTCACGCACCTACTGCTGGTGGGATTGGCCGAGCCAGGTGGCCTCGGTGGAGTTGCTGCGGGATCTCGATGTGCGCTGGCTGCTGCCGGGCCATGGCGACCGCCACCCCTTTGCGCCGGCGCCTGGGGAGCGGCGATTGACTGCACCCTGGCCTACTGCCGCGGGCTGGCGGCTGGCTGAACGCCCATACTTTCAGCTGCAACACCCTCCCCCCACGACCGTGCCGCGGCGCATCCTGCTCACCGGCGGCAGCTCCGGCATCGGCTTTGCGGCAGCCCGGCTGCTGCTGGAGCAGGGCCATGGGCTGATCCTTCCCTGCCGCGATGCCGTCACCGCCGAGGCCACCGTCGCCCGGCTGAGGGCTGCCCTCGGCGGTGCCGGGCCCGGCCTTCCTGAACCTGCGCTCAGCGCCCCGGTGGCGGATCTGGCCGACCTCAGCAGCGTCGAGCGCTGCGCTGATGCCTTGCTGGAGCATGGCGAGCCGATCGACACCCTGGTGCTCAACGCCGGCCTGCAGGACAGCGGTGCCAAGCAGCCCCGCCGCTCCGCCCAGGGCTATGAGCTCACCATCGCCGTCAACCATCTGGCCCACCAGGCCCTCGCCCTGCGGCTGCTGCCCCTGGTCGAGGCCGGCCAGGCCCCGCGGCTGGTGGTCACCGCTTCGGAGGTGCACGACCCCACCACCCCTGGCGGGCGGGTCGGGCCCCCGGCGGGCCTCGGCGATCTGGAGGGTCTGCGCTCCGGCCCCGGCTTCGAGATGGTGGCTGGCGGCGTGGCCTTTCAGGCCGACAAGGCCTACAAGGACAGCAAGCTCTGCAACATGCTCTTTGCCCGGGCGCTGGAGCGGCGTCTGCGCCAGCGGGGCAGGCCGCTGCCGGTGCTGGCCTGGAGCCCCGGGCTGGTGATCCCGCGCCACAACGGCGGCTTCTTCCGCTCCAGCCGCCGCCACAACGAACTGGGTCAGCGGCTGTTCGCCCTGGTGGCCCGCGATCTGCTGCGCGTCACCGCCAGCCCGGCCCAGGCCGGCGCCCTGCTGGCACGCCTGGCCACCGATGCCGAGGAAGGCGCCCCCGGCTTCCGCTACCGCTGCAACCAGGTGCTGGGTCCGGGGCGTCTGCGCGAGGCCCTGGTGGAGCCCAGCGCTGAAGCCTGCGATGACGCCCTGGCGGAGCGTCTGTGGACGATCAGTGCCGATCTGGTGGGCTTGCCGCCGCTACCACTGTGAAGCTCCTTGTCCATCGATGAAGAGCGATGTCGAGTGCGGCGATTCACCTGGACGTGATTGCTGTTTGCTCCGAAGCTGTGCACAACAGATCTCGGAGGCTCCTTTGGACGACACTCCGCCCAACCAGATGACAGGAGCGAACTGACGTTCGGACCCTGCTCCAACAATCTCGAACCATTTCTGACTGTTCCAGTGCACAACCGGTGCCCATGGCACCGTTGAGGCACACTCTTTCCGCATCGCCTATCGGCTCAGGTCATCCCTGGCCATCAGGTGCCCCAGAGTTACCGGAACGTCCTTGTTGAGCCATGGCCCCAGGTGCCCTTGTCAGGCAGCTCCGCCCTACAACTGAATACAATTCAACGGAATCACACGTTTCTGACGATCTCATTGATCGCGCCTTAGGGGCTTGAAGCGATCCATCTTCAGCCCAAGCCAAACAGACAAAGCCCGGCGTTGCACACGTCGGGCTTTGTTGTGGGCGCAGCGATGGTCTGGCGCCATGGCCTCAGCGGTTCAGGCGCTGCATCTGCCAGGTGACCAGGCTGCCCACCGGGCTCCACAGCAGATAGGGCACGAGCAGCAACCAGGCAGCCGTGCCGAGAGGTGCCACAGCGATGCAGAGTGCCACGCCCCAGACCCAGCCCGCCAGACCCACCAGGGTGCCGTTGCGCAGGCTGCGGGTGCGGCCCATCACCAGCGTGTAGCTCTGCACCAGCACCAGCAGCCCCAGATAACCGCCCATCAGCGCAAAGCTGCCGCTCGCCCTCCAGCTCAGCAGCGCCGAGCCATAGAAACAGGCATAGATCGTGATCCAGATCAGGGGAATCAGCCGCTCAAAGCTGAGCCAGGCCGGGCGCCGCTGCTTCAGAAACCAGGCGAAGTCCTGGCGGGATGGATTCAGCAATGCGGCCACGGCCAGCATCGTTGCCAGGATCAAAGCAGCAGCCAGCACAGGTGTCGTTGCGGGGGTCAGCTCGACAGGCCAGCTTCGCAGCACCAGCGCGATGGCGGGCCGATCCGGTGCGGGCGAGCATGGCTGCCAGCCGCTCCCGCTTCGGCCCTTTCCCCGTGACCAATCCTCAGCACCCGATCACCCTGAGCCTGCGCGGCCGGCTGGCCTTTGCGCTCAACCGGCTCGGTGAGAAGCTCTGGGCCAAGCCCCTGCTCCTGTGCCTGGTGTCGCTGCTGGGCGTGTGGCTGGCCTACCTGGCCGATCGCCTGGCGCCGGGGCTGCTGTTGCCCGACATCAGCGCCGACACCCTGGAAACGCTGCTGCGGATCATCTCCTCGAGCATGCTCGTGATTGCGGTGTTTGCCGCGGGTTCGATGCTCTCGGCCTACGCCTCCGCCGGCAGTACTGCCACGCCGCGGGCCCTGGCCGTGGTGGTGGCCGATGACGTGTCGCAGTACGCCCTCTCCACGTTTATCGGTGCCTTCATCTTCGGCATCGTGGCCCTGATCGCCCAGATGAACGGCCTCTACGGCCGCACGGGCCGTTTCGCGCTGTTCCTGCTCACCCTGGTGGTGTTGGCGGTGGTGCTGCTCAGCTTCGTCACCTGGGTCGATCGGATCGCCCGGTTGGGCCGGGTCACCAACACCATCGGTCGGGTGGAGGCTGTCGCCGACCTGGCCCTGCAGGAGCGCGCCCGCCAGCCCACCCTGGGGGGCCGGCTGCTGGGCCCCTCGCCGGTGGTGGCCCCAGGAGCCGAAGCGGCCCAGCCGGTGCTGGCCTCCGGCGTGGGCTACCTGCAACGCATTGATCTCGGTGCCCTGCAGCTGCTGGCCCAGGCCGCCGAGGCGGAGATTCAGGTGCTGTGCCTGCCTGGAGCCTTCATCACCCCCGCCCGGGCCCTGGCCCAGGTGGAAGCCCAGGACTCCCTGCCAGCCGAGCAACTGGAGCGGATCGCCCAGACCTTCCTGATCGGCGATCGGCGCACCTTTGACGATGACCCCCGCTTTGGTCTGGTGGTGCTCTCGGAGATCGCCAGCCGCGCTCTCTCGCCGGCCGTGAACGACCCCGGCACGGCGATCCATGTGATCGGCAGCGTGGTGCGGCTGCTCACCGACTGGGCCCAGACCAGTCTGGAGGAGAGTCGTGCGCCGGCCTCGGCAACGCGCTTCGGCCGCCTCTGGCTGCCTGAGCTGGCTCTCGAGGATCTGCTGGAGGATGGCTTTGCCGCCACGGCCCGCGATGGCGCGGCGTCGTTGGAGGTGGGGCTGCGCCTGCAGAAGGGCCTGCATCAGCTGAGCCTGCTGCCCCTGCCGGCGCTGCGCCAGGCGGCCATGCGCCAGGCAGAACTGGCCCTGGAGCATGGCGAGTTGGCCCTGAGGCTGGAGCGGGAGCGTGAGCGTCTGCGACGGGCGGCCGCCTGGGTGTTGCCGCCATCAGGGTGAGGGCCTGCCCATCGCCTGGCCCGGCGGCTCACCAGGGCAGGGGGCTGCGTCCGCCGCCCACATTGCAGCCCACCTGGGATCCCAGCAGGGCTCCGAGCGGCACCGCCCAGGCTCTCCCCTCATCCTGGGAGGCCACGTAGCCGGCGCCGCCGCCCAGCAGGCCCCCCACCAGCCGACCGGTGTTGCAGCGGCGGGCGTCGCGCTCGAGCTCGGCCCGCAGCTGGTCAACCCGGGATTCGCGGCGGTAGGGCACGGTCTGCACCGGATAATTGCTATAGCTCCTGGGGCTGCGCTCCACCGTGCGCACCCTTCTGGCGGGCAGTTGGCGGGCCGGCACCAGCACATAGGTGTGGTGGCGCTGCCAGCCGCGTGGGCCCGCCAGGGCTGCGGGGGCTGCGCTGAGGCTCAGCAGCCCGGCGGCGCCCAGCAGAAGGAACAGGCGACCGGGACGTGTGAGGTTGGTCATGGTGATGAACGGGTGAGGAAGGGTCCCCTTGGGGGGATGACCTCACTCAACCGATCCCGTGTGTCTGGGTCATGAACGGCTGGGCCTGCAGGTGTGACCGGATCCTTCCGGCCGTCTGCTTTCCCCTGGACCGCCAGGCCTCAGCTCAGCAGGGCGATGCAGTCGATCTCCACCCGGGCCCCCTTGGGCAGAGCGGCCACCTCCACGCAGGCGCGGGCCGGCGCCACCTCGCCGCTGAAGGTGGCGGCGTAGAGCGCATTCACGGCGGCGAAATCGGCCAGATCCGCCAGGTACACCGTGGTGCGCACCACCTGGGCCGGCGTGGCACCCGCCGCCGCCAGCACCGCTTCCAGATTGCTCAGCACCTGGCGCGTTTCCGCCTCCACATCCCCGTCGCCCACCAGGGCGCCGCTGAGGGGATCCAGGGCGATCTGGCCGGAGCAGAACAACAGGCCTCCGGCCTGCACGGCCTGGTTGTAGGGGCCCACCGGAGCCGGGGCAGCGGCGGTGTTCACGGCGATCGCGGCGGAACAGGAGGGCTGGGGAGTGGTCATCGCTGGGCGACTGGCTGACAGGCGGATGACGCATCATGGTCCTGCATGCCCGCTGGCCCCAGGGGCCAAGGACCCATCAGCGCCACCCTCACCGCCCCCTCCCCTGCCGACCCGCTGCACCAGTCCCATGTGGAGCTCAGCGGGCTGTGGCACCGCTACGAGGGCACCGAGGGCTACACCCTGCGCGGCATTGATCTGCAGCTGCGCCCGGGCGAGCTGGTGGGGCTGCTGGGGCCCTCCGGTTGCGGCAAGACCACCCTGCTGCGGCTGATTGCCGGTTTTGAGCGGCCCGAGCGCGGTGCCGTGATGATCGCCGGCCGCCAGGTGGCTGGCGAGGAGCGCTGGCTGGTGCCGGAGCGGCGCGGCGTGGGGATGGTGTTCCAGGACTACGCCCTGTTCCCGCACCTCACCGCCTGGCGCAACCTCTGCTTCGGGCTGCGCCGCGGCGAGGACACCGCCCGCGCCGCCTGGCTGCTGGAGCTGCTGGGGCTGGACGGCCTGGAGCGCCGCTATCCCCACGAGCTCTCCGGCGGCCAGCGCCAGCGCCTGGCCCTGGCCCGGGCCCTGGCGCCGCGGCCCTCGGTGGTGCTGCTGGATGAGCCCTTCTCCAACCTCGACGTGGAGGTGCGCCTGCGCCTGCGGGCCGAACTGCCCCAGGTGCTCAGCCAGTGCGGAGCCTGCGGGCTGATCGTGACCCACGACCCCGAGGAGGCCCTGGCGATCTGCGACCGGGTGGCCGTGCTCTGTGATGGTGTTCTGCACCAGTGCGCCACCCCCAGGGAGCTGGTGCAACGGCCCGCCACCTCCTTTGTGGGCCGTTTCGTGCTGCAGGGCAATCTGTTGCCAGTGCGCGCCAGCCGCGGCCTGTTCACCACCCCCCTGGGTCAGCTCAGGCCCCTGGATCCGACACCTCAGCGGTTGGATGCAGAACAGGCCGCGGAGGTGATGGTGAGCCCCGAGCCATCGCTCTGGTGCCCGATCGCGCCGGAGAGGCCCGGGTGCTGGGGCGGGAGTTTCTGGGCCGGGAGTGGCTCTACCAGCTGCGCCAGGCCGACCTCAATCTGCGGCTGCGGCTGCCTCTGGGCGAGGAATACGGCCACGGCCAGCGCTGCCGGCTGCAGTTGCGCCGGGGCCACGGCGCCACGCTGTTTCCCCAGGGTCTGCCCCTGGAGGTGTGCTGAGTCAGCCGCGCCAGTGGTCTTTCTGCTCCCTGAGCCGGGCCAGGCTGGCGGCATCAGGGGCTCGCAGGAAGAGGTTCGTGGCCAGCTCCAGGGCGATTTGGCTGGGCACCGTGGCCTGGCCCAGGGCCCGCTGGGCCAGCACCGCGTCCAGCCGCTGCCGGATCGGTGCCGCCGCCGGGTCGTCGCTGGCCACGCTGGCGACGGCCCAGCGCAGGTTGGCCTCCGTGTACTCGTGGGCGCACCACACCCAGGTGGAGCCGGGCAGGGCCGCCAGCCGCTGCAGCGAGGCCTGCATCTGGGCGGCACTGCCCTCGAACAGCCGGCCGCAGCCGCCGGCGAACAGGGTGTCGCCGCAGAACAGGTGCCCGGCCCGGGGGAACCAGTAGGCGAGGTGGGCCCGCGTGTGGCCCGGCACGGCCAGCACCTCCACCGGCTCTCCCAGCAGCCTGAGCTGATCGCCATCGGCCACGCCCTGGGTCTGGAAGGGGATGCGCTCCAGGTCGTCGCGGGCGGCCACCACGGCGCAGTCGGGCCAGCGACGCAGCAGCCCCGGGCTGCCGCCGATGTGGTCGCTGTGGTGGTGGGTCTGCAGGATGCAGACCAGCTCCAGGCCCCGCTGCTCCAGGCGCTGCTGGATCGGGGCCTCGACCGCGGGGTCCACCACCGCAGCCTGCTGGCCCCTGCTCAGCAGCATCACGTAGTTGTCGTTGAGCACGGGGATCAGCTCCACCGCCAGCGTCTCCTCTCCGGAGGGTTTCACCTGTGGCGATTCCGCTTTCATTGGCGGGGCTCCTGCGGGGCTCTCTCGGGGATTCGGGCCCATCGTTACAGTTCGAACAGAGACGTGTCTCCATGATCACCGTTGCCCTGGCCAAGGGTGCCCTGCTGAAGGATTCGGTGCGTCGCTTCGCCGCCGCCGGCCTTGATTTTTCCGCCGTGCTCGAGCCGGGCAACCGCCTGCTGATGGTGCCCAGTGCCTGCGGCACGGCCCGCGCCCTGCTGGTGCGCAACGCCGATGTGCCCGTGTATGTGGCCTATGGCCAGGCGCAGCTGGGGGTGGTGGGTTACGACGTGCTGCAGGAGCACCAGCTGCCGGTGGCCCAGCTGGTGGACCTGGGCTTCGGTGGCTGCCGCATGAGTGTGGCCGTCAAGGCCAGCAGCCCCTACCGCCGGGCCGTGGATCTGCCGGCCCATTGCCGCGTGGCCAGCAAGTTCACCCGCTGCGCCGAGGCCTATTTCGAAGCTCTCGATCTGCCGGTGGAGCTGATCCACCTGGCCGGATCGGTGGAACTGGGCCCGATCACCGGCATGAGTGAGGCGATCGTGGATCTGGTGGCCACCGGCCGCACCCTCAAGGACAACGGCCTGATAGCCATTGAGGATCTGTTCCAGTCCACGGCCCGCCTGGTGGGCCATCCCCTGGCCCTGCGCCTCGATGGCGGCGCCCTGCAGACGATCGTCGACCGGGTTGCGGCCGTCGCCACGGCTCCCGCCCCGGCGGGCGTGGCCTGATGGCGGCCCTCGACCGCGAACGGCTGCTGCGGCTGCTGCCCTACCTGGGCCGCGACAAGCGCCGCCTGCTGCTCACCCTCACCCTGCTGATCCCGGTGGCCACGGCCGCGGCCATCCAGCCGCTGCTGGTGGGTCAGGCGATCGCCGTGCTGCGGGGTGAGCCCACCCTCGCCTTCCTCAGCGGCATGCCGGTGGACCAGGCCCTGCGGCTGCTGGTGATCGTGCTGCTGGCGGCGGTGCTGTTGCGGCTGGGCCTGCAGGGCCTGCAGAGCTACAGCGTTCAGGCCGTGGGCCAGCGGCTCACCGCCCGCATCCGCGACGACCTCTTCGCCCATGCCATGGCACTGTCGCTGCGCTTTCACGACCGCACGCCCGTGGGCAAGCTGCTCACCCGGCTCACCAGTGATGTCGATGCCCTGGCCGAGGTCTTCGGCAGCGGCGCCGTGGGGGTGCTGGCCGATCTGGTCACCCTGTTTGTGATCGCCGTCACCATGCTCAGCATCGAGTGGCGGCTGGCGCTGCTGCTGCTCTCCTCCCAGGTGCCCGTGGTGCTGGGGATGCTGTGGCTGCAGAAGCGCTACCGCCGGGCCAACTACCGCGTGCGCGAGGAACTCAGCGCCCTCAATGCCGACCTGCAGGAGAACCTGCAGGGGCTGGAGGTGGTGCAGATGTTCCGCCGCGAGGACGTCAACAGCGCCCGCTTCGCCCGCACCACCGACGCCTACCGCCAGGCCGTGACGGGCACGATCCTGTTCGACAGCTCCATCTCCGCCTTCATCGAGTGGGTGGCCCTGGTGGCCGTGGCCGTGGTGCTGGCCGCAGGCGGCAGCATGGTGTCCGGCGGCGTGCTCGGGCTGGGCACCCTCACCACCTTCATCCTCTACTCCCAGCGGCTGTTCGATCCCCTGCGCCAGCTGGCGGAGCGCTTCACCCAGATCCAGGGCGGTCTCACGGCGGTGGAGCGCATCGGCGAACTGCTGGAGCAGCCGATTGAGATCCAGGAGCTTCCCGCCGCCCAGCGCTCGGCGGCGGCCCATCGCTCCGGCGGCCAGCGCAGCAGCGCCGGAGAGGTGGTGTTTGAGCACGTGTCGTTCGCCTACCGCGAGGACGATCCGATCCTCACGGATCTGTCCTTCCGCATCGCTCCCGGCGAGCATGTCGCCCTGGTGGGGCCCACCGGATCGGGCAAGACCACGGTGATCCGCCTGCTCTGCCGCCTCTACGAGCCCCAGAGCGGCCGGATCCTGCTCGATGGGGTGGACATCCGCGAGCTGCCGATCCCCACCCTGCGCCAGCGCCTCGGGGTGGTGCTGCAGGACACCTTCCTGTTCAGCGGCAATGTGGCCGACAACCTGCGCCTCGATGCCCCCATCTCCAGCGACGACCTGCAGCGCCTCTGTCGTGAGCTGGGCCTGGCGGAGCTGCTGCGCCGTCTGCCTGAGGGGCTCGCCACCGAGCTGCGCGAGCGCGGCGGCAATCTCTCCTCCGGCGAGCGGCAGCTGCTGGCGGTGGCTCGGGTGGCGATCCGCGATCCCTCCGTGCTGGTGATGGACGAGGCCACCGCCTTCCTGGATCCGGCCACTGAGGCCACCCTGCAGCGTGATCTCGACCGGCTGCTCCAGCAGCGCACGGCGATCGTGATCGCCCACCGGCTGGCCACCGTGGAGGCCGCCGATCGCATCCTGGTGCTGCAGCGGGGCCGCGTCATCGAAGAGGGCACCCATCGCCAGCTGCGCGATTCCGGTGGCCTCTACGCCCGCCTCGCCGAGCTGCAGGACAAGGGGCTGGCGGCCCTCTAGCGGCTGCGACAGAACCTGGCCATTGGTAGTGGTGGCTGCCACACGGGGTTCAAGTGAGGGCCTAGGACGTTTTCATTTCTGGTGACTCTCCCTGTTCATGAATGACGCTGACCTGCTCCAGAGCGCTGCACCGATGATGGACGGGAGTGAGAAAAAGAGCAAAAAGGACAAGAAGGAGAAGAAAGCCGAGAAAAAGGCCAAGTCCAAGAGCCCTGCAAAAGCCAAGGGCGGCAAGGGCAAGAACGACAAAAAAGGACTCTCTGCTGACAAGTACAAACCCTCTCCGATCTTTGATGACTTTGCCAAGCATTCGGAAGGCCACCTCCCCAAGCTCGATCGCAAGTTCTACGAGAAAGAGCTGACCCGGTTGCAGGTGGAGCTGGTCAAGATGCAGTACTGGATCAAGCACGTGGGTTATCGGGTTGTGCTGCTGTTCGAGGGCAGGGACGCGGCCGGCAAGGGCGGCACGATCAAGCGCATCACCGAGCCTCTGAACCCACGCGGCTGCAATGTGGTGGCCCTGGGAACCCCCTCTGATCAGCAGAAAACCCAGTGGTATTTCCAGCGCTATGTAGAGCACTTCCCTTCCGCCGGCGAGATCGTGCTTTTCGACCGCAGCTGGTACAACCGCGCCGGGGTGGAGAAGGTGATGGGCTTCTGCACACCAGAGCAGGTGGAGGAGTTCATGCTCTCCTGCCCGGAGTTCGAGCGCATGCTGGTGCGCAGCGGCATCGTGCTGATCAAATACTGGTTCTCCGTCAGCGACGACGAGCAGGAGTCCCGCTTCCGCTCACGGCTCGAAGACCCCGCCCGCCGCTGGAAACTCAGCCCCATGGACCTGGAGTCGCGCGATCGCTGGGTGGAATTCTCCAAGGCCAAGGATGAGATGTTTGCCCACACCAACATCCCTGAGGCGCCCTGGTTCACGGTGGAGGCCAATGACAAGCGTCGCGCCCGGCTCAACTGCATCAGCCACCTGCTCAGCAAGATTCCCTATGAAGACATGACCCCCGACGCGATCGAATTGCCCCCCCGCAAGAGTGGCAGCGATTACCAGCGCCCCCCCATGAACGAGCAGTTCTTCGTGCCCACCATCTATTGACCTGACCGACTCCTGCCTTGACCGACTACGGCTCAACTGGAGTGGGTCGCGGCGGGGCGATCTGATCCAGCCAGGGGCGGATGGTGTCGGCCAGCTCCCGGGGCCGCCCGAGCATCGGCAGATGGCCCGCCCCCTCCAGCACCCTCAGATCGTGCTGGCTGGCGTAGCCCGCCAGGTGGCGCACGTAGCGGGGTTCCATCACCCGGTCGTTGCTGCCGGCGATCCAGAGGCTGGGCACGCTGAGGGCGGCGGTGAGCCAGGCAGCTGTTGCACGGCGCTGCGCCTCATGCTGCAGGCCAGCAGCCCCTGGGCCGCCCGCCGATCCGCCAGCAGGGGGCTGTGCAGGGAGCTGCTGCCGGGCACGTGAACAAGCCAGCGGGGTCTCAACTGCAGGAACACCACCCCGCTCCGCCGCACCTGGGCAAAGGGCCGCGGCTGGTACACGCCTCCGCCCACGGCGATCTGCACCACGCCGGCGAGCTGGCTGCCGAGGGGGCCGGCGGCGTGGAGCACCAGGCTGCCACCGAGCGAGTGGCCCATCAACACCACCGGCCGGCGTCTTGGGCCTGCCGCCGTGCCTGCTCGGCCACCCAGGCGCCGTAGGTGGCCAGGCTGGCCTGCAGGCCCCGGGGCCGCTCCCGGCCGCCGAAACCGGGCAGATCCGGCGCCCAGATCTCCCAGTCAGGCCCCAGCTCCGCCGCCAGCCGATCCCAGAGCCGGCCCGCCAGCAGCCAGCCGTGCAGGGCCACGATCAGGGGCCGTTGCCTGGCCGGGAGTCGCTCCGGGGCGATCTGTGCTGGAGCGGACGCGGCTGCCATCAGTCAGGATCGTGGCATCCCGCCATCGCTGTTCCGTGGATCCGGCCCTCCAGCTCACCACGCTCTACGGGGAGCAGCACCGGCTCTGCCCCACGCCCAAGAGCCAAGTGTCGCTGGTGCTGAGCGCCGAACGGGAGATCGACCTGATCGAGCTGGAGCAGCTGTGTGATGCCGTGGGCTGGAGCCGCAGGCCGCTGCGCCGGGTGCGCAAGGCGCTCCAGCACAGCCTGCTGCGGGTGGGGCTCTGGCGCCATGATCCCCGCTTGCCCAGGCTGGTGGGCTTTGCCCGCTGCACCGGCGATGGCGTGGTGGAAGCCACCGTCTGGGACGTGGCCGTGCATCCCCACTACCAGGGCCTGGGGCTGGGCAAGGCGCTGATGGTCTACGTGCTCGATCAGCTGCGCAGCATGCAGGTGGATCGCGTCACCCTGTTTGCCGATCCCCAGGTGGTGGCCTTCTACCGGTCCCAGGGCTGGGATCTGGAGCCCCTGGAGCGTCGCTGCGCCTTCTGGTACGCGCCTTAGGGCGACCCGCCCCAGGGCCGTAGTAGCAGCGGGCAAGGGCCTCGGCATCGGCGCCCCGACGCCAGGCCCGCCGCAGCCGGGCGTTGTCGATCGTGGTGCGCCAGACGCCCCGGCTGCGCCAGCGGCGGCCGTCCACCCGCACGGCGCCACCGAGGCTGCGCAGGCGCCCGCGACGCCGCAGGCGCTGCACCAGGTCGAGGTCCTCCATCAGGGGCAGGGGCCTGAGGCCACCGCTGGCCCAGTAGTGCTGCAGGGGCAACAGCAGGCCCTGGTCGCCGTAGGGCAGCTGCCGCCAGCGGCTGCGCAGGCTCACCCCCAGTTCCACCAGCCGCAGGGCCAGGCCGCGGCCGTCGATCCCCAGATCGAAATACCAGGCCTCCGCCGGCCTCCGCCGGGCCTGGGTGAGGCGAGTGGCCCAGTCCGGCGGCAGGCGCACGTCGGCATGGAGCAGCAGCAGCCATGGCCCATGGGCCTCCCGGGCCCCGAGGGCCAGCTGGCGGCCGCGCCCGGGCGCACTGCGCAGCAGCCGCGCTCCCGCCAGCCGCGCCAGCTCCGGGGTGCCGTCCTGGCTGCCGCCATCCACCACCAGCACCTCGCGCACCAGGCCGGGGGCGCTGGCCAGCTGGGCCAGCAGACCCGCCAGGGCATGGCCTTCGTTGCGGGTGGCCAGCACCACGCTCAGCCAGGGTGAGGAGGCTGCCACGGCTCAGCGCCAGGGCCGCAGATCGATGGCGCGGTCGAGGTCGTGGCGCAGGGGCAGCAGGCGCGGCTCGATGCCCAGGGCCGCCGCCGCCGCCAGGGTGTGCTCCAGCACCTCGCCACTGCCCCAGGGGATGCCGCTCAGCAGCTCAGCCCTGGCGTGGGTCAGGCCGATCAGCCAATAGCCGCCATCAGCGGCTGGCCCCAGCACCAGGGAGGGGGCTTCAGGTTTCGCCTGGCCCAGGAGCTCGAAGGCCGCCTCCAGATCGGCCGCCTCCAGGCTGGGCAGGTCACTGCCGATCAGCACCACCCGCTCGGCCCCCTCCGCCACGGCCCGCAACACCTGGCGCTGCAGGCGCACCCCGAGGCTGCCCGCCCCCTGGTCGGTTGAGCCATCACAGCCCAGGCAGCCGGCCCAGCGCTGCCGCTGGCGCGGCCCCAGACCCTGGGCCGCCAGCACCAGACGGCAGCCCACCCGGCTGCGGGTGCGGCGGGCCACCGCGAAGGTGTGGGCGGTGAGGCGGCCCTGGATGGCGGCCGCGCGCCCGATCCCCAGCCCCCTGGCCAGCCTGCTCTTGCAGCGCCCCGGCGCCGGCCAGCGGGCCATCACCACCAGCTGCAGTGCCCCTGACGCGCTCCCCTGGCTGGCCTGTTTCACGCCTGTGGCTCAGTTCTGCCGGGGCAGTTCGGCGGGTCGCAGGGTGAGGTTGGTGGTGGCGCTGCCGCGGCGCACCACCACCGCCAGGTCATCGCCCACCTTGCCCTGATCCACGGCCAGCTGCACCTCCGAGGGGTTGCGCACCCGGCGCCCGCCCACCGACTCGATCAGGTCGCAGGGCTTGAGGCCCCCCTTGGCGGCCGGGCTGTTCTGCATCACATCCACCACCACCACGCCATTGGCCTCCGGCAGCCGGCACTGGTCGGTGGTGGCGTTGATCTCCCGGGCCAGCTGGGGGGTGAGGGCCTGCAGCCGCACACCGATGTAGGGGTGGCTGGCGAAGCCGCGCTCAAGGATCTGGGCGGCGATCTGGCGGGCCACATTGATCGGCACCGCGAAGCTGAGGCCCGCGCCCGGGGCCTGGCGGATGGCGGTGTTGATGCCGATCACCTGGCCGCGGTCGTTGATCAGCGGCCCGCCGCTGTTGCCGGGGTTCACGGCGGCGTCGGTCTGGATGTAGGGCACCCGCTGGCCCTCGCCGACGGCATTGGTGCGCTGAATGGCACTGATGATGCCGGCCGTCACGGTGTTATCGAGCCCCAGAGGGTTGCCGATGGCGATCGCCCATTCGCCCGGCCGCAGCTTGGCGGAGTCGCCCAGGGGAGCCACGGGCAGGTCCGTGGCCACCACCTTCACCACCGCCACATCGGTGAGTGGATCGCTGCCGAGCACCTTGCCGGTGAGGCTGCGGCCATCGGGCAGGGTCACGCTCACCTCGCTGGCCCCATCCACCACGTGGGCATTGGTGAGCAGCACGCCGTCGGAGCGGGTGATGAAGCCGGAGCCCTGGCCCTGCTGCTCCTGGATGGTGGGTCCGCGGCCGAACAGACCTCCAAGTGGGTTGATCACCCGTTTGGTGGTGTCGATCCGCACCACCGAAGGTCCCACCTTCGCCACGGCGTCCACGATCACGTTGTTGCCGGGCTGCAGCGGCGGCACGGGGGCGGCGTCGCTGATGCGCACATTGCCCTCGTCCGGCTGGCCGGGCAGCTGCGGCAGCTGGGGCAGATTCGGCAGTCGTGGCAGGCCACTGGTGCAGCCGGTGAGCAGCAACGTGCCGATCAGTCCGGCACTGGGCCAGGGGCGGAAGCAGGGCATGGTCGACTCAGGGGGACGGCAGAAGGGACGGGGGTTGTGCCCCGGTGGGCCTGGGGCACATTTAAGACGGAGCGGGGGCGGGTGATCTGCCTATATTCAGCACCCGCGTGGGGGCCCTTGGTGCAGCAGAGAGACGAGCTGTGGCACCAGGTTCAGCAGGCCCTCCAGGCCCGGTTCAGTAAACCCACCTTCGAAACCTGGATCCGTCCGGCCCGTTGCCTGGGGATGGAGGCTGACGTCCTGCTGCTCGAGGCGCCCAACAGTTTCGCCTGCGGCTGGCTGCGTAAAAACTATCTCGACACCATCGAGGCTGTGGCCAGCGAACTCGCCGGTCGGCCGCTGCGCATTCAGATCGGCACCGCCGCCCCCGACGAGCACCTTGCCGATCAGCCCGGCTCCAACGGGGCGACCCCTGCAGCGGCTCCGGTTCAGACAGCCCGTGCCATCACCGCCCGTGGCACCACCGCCAATGGCAGACCCGGCCCTGCCGGATCGCCAGGCAGTGGGCTCAACCCCCGCTACGTGTTCAACCGCTTCGTGGTGGGCCCCAACAGCCGCATGGCCCATGCCGCGGCCCTGGCCGTGGCGGAGGCCCCCGGCCGGGAGTTCAACCCCCTGTTCATCTGTGGCGGGGTGGGGCTGGGCAAGACCCATCTGATGCAGGCCATCGGCCACTACCGCCTGGAGATCAATCCGGAGGCCAGGGTGTTCTACGTGTCCACCGAAACCTTCACCAACGACCTGATCCAGGCGATCCGCAAGGACGGCATGCAGGCCTTCCGCGACCGCTACCGCGCTGCCGATCTGATCCTGGTGGATGACATCCAGTTCATCGAGGGCAAGGAGTACACCCAGGAGGAGTTCTTCCACACCTTCAACGCCCTGCACGAGGCCGGCCGCCAGGTGGTGATCGCCTCCGATCGGCCCCCCAGCCAGATCCCGCGCCTGCAGGAGCGGCTGATCTCGCGCTTCTCGATGGGATTGATCGCCGACATCCAGGCCCCGGACCTGGAAACGCGCATGGCAATCCTGCACAAGAAGGCCGAACAGGAGCAGATGGCCCTGCCCCGCGATCTGATCCAGTTCATCGCCGGGCGCTTCACCTCCAACATCCGCGAGCTGGAGGGGGCCCTCACCCGGGCCGTGGCCTTCGCCTCGATCACCGGTCTGCCGATGACGGTGGAGTCGGTGGCACCGATGCTCGATCCGGCCGGCCGGGACGTGGAGGTGAAGCCCGAGCAGGTGCTCGAGAAGGTGTCGGAGGTGTTCGGCGTGGGGGGCGATGAAATGCGCAGCCCCAGCCGCAAGCGGGCCGTGAGCCAGGCCCGCCAGGTGGGCATGTATCTGATGCGCCACAGCACCAACCTCTCGCTGCCGCGCATCGGTGAGGTGTTCGGCGGCAAGGATCACTCCACCGTGATGTATGCGGTGGAGCAGATCGAAAAGAAGCTCCATGCCGATCCCTCCCTGGCCCGGCAGGTGCAGCAGGTGCGCGACCTGCTGCAGATCGACTCGCGCAAGCGCCGTTGAGGACCCCGGGGCCTCAGTTGCAGCCCTGCACCGAGATGCGGTAGCTGAAGCCCAGGGCCCCGGGGTCGTTGCTGGCACCCACCTTGAAATTCATCTGGCTGGCCTGCTTGCCGGGCACCGCGGCAAACGGTCCGAACTCCTTACCAGTGCCGACAGGGGGAGTCATGCTGGCGTTGATCACCTGCAGGCTGGTGCCATCCGTGAACTTCATGTAGCCCTCCACCGGATATTCGGCGTTGGCATCCGAGGAGTTGGCCGTGAAGAAGAACTTGTACTTCTGGTAGGGACGATCCACGATGAAATCAGTGTTCCAGTTTGTGCGGCCCAGCAGCTTGGCGCGGCTCACGGTCTTGGACACCACGGGGGTCTGGCCGTCGCCACCGATGGGTTGCAGGAAGCTGCAGGTTTCGGCCTGCGCCGTGGTGGCGGAGGTCAGCGCGAGGGTGAGGGCGGCGGCTGAGCCGCCGACCAGAGACTGCAGACGCTGCTTGCTGGACGACTGGATCACTGCGAAGGAATCCTGCACTGCAGGGCTGAACGTGTTCGCCATCGAGCGTAGATCGCGATCTGGAGGTGGGCTGTTGTCTGCTGACACCGCGAGGCTGGCCGCTCTCTGTGCCTTCCGCCCGGAGATCCTCATGGGGCCGGGTAAGGTCGAGAGATTCCTTGCTGTTGCCCCATGTCCGGCATGAAGCAACGTCGCTCTTCCACCCGCACCACTCCCCAGCTCCGCCTCCCAGCAGCCGCCAGCCTGGCGGCCGCCCTGGCCGCTGCTCTCGGTGGCAGCCTGGTCGCCGGCCCCGCCCTGGCCCAGACCCAGATCTGGCAGCGGCAGGGCGCTCCGCCAGCGGCGGGGTCAAAGGTGGTGCCGGAAAACTGCACCACCGGCAGTGATGGGGAGATCACGTGCGGCACCCGTCTGGAGGGGGATGAAGGGCGCCGGCCGGCAGCTCCCCGTATCGAACTCTTCCCGAACTGAGCCTGCCCCCCACTCCGTCTTCTCCCTCAGGTGAGGGGACGGGCGGGATCCAGACCTTCCACTTCCCCCTGGAACACCCTGGAGGCGGTGATGTCCTCGGCCTCCAGGGTCATCAGATCCAGCTTGGTGAGGGCGCTGCCCATGCGGCTGAACAGCCGGTTGGCCTGGCGCATGCGGGCGCGATCGATGGCGTTGCGGATCGAGCGGGCATTGGCGAAAAAGGGCAACTTCATGCGCCGCTGGATGTAGTCGGCGAAGGCGGAACGGGCCTCATCGCTGAAGCGGTAGTTCTCGGCCGCGAGAATCAGCTGGGCGATCGCCAGCAGCTCCTCGGCGCTGTAGTCGGGGAAGTCGATGTGATTGGCCACCCGCGATGAAAGGCCGGGGTTGGATTGGTAGAAGATGTCCATCCGATCCTTGTAACCCGCGAAGATCACCACCAGATCATCGCGCTGGTTCTCCATCACCTGCAGCAGGATCTCGATCGCCTCAGCGCCGTAATCGCGTTCGTTTTCGGGGCGGTAGAGGTAGTACGCCTCATCGATGAACAGCACGCCCCCCATGGCTTTCTTGAGCATCTCCCTGGTCTTGGGAGCGGTGTGGCCGATGTACTGCCCCACCAGATCATCGCGGGTGGCGGTGATCACATGGCCCTTGCGCACATAGCCCAGCCCGTGCAGGATCTTGCTCATCCGCTCGGCTACGGTGGTCTTGCCGGTGCCCGGCCGACCGGTGAAGGACATGTGCAGCGAGGGCGGCGCCGTTTCCAGGCCCACCTGCTGGCGGGCCCGGTTCACCACCAGCAGGGCGGCGATTTCGCGGATGCGCGCCTTCACCGGCCGCAGGCCGATCAGCTCACGGTCGAGTTCATCGAGCACCTCCTGCACGCCGGCCCCCTCGTAGGCCGCCCTCAGGTCCACCGCCAGGCCCAGATCCGTCACGGGCCGCCGTCAGCTGGGGGGGCGGCGGGGCAGAGAGCATCGATGGCGGCGGCGAAGGCCTCGTCCTCAGGCCCGATCAGCTGCTGCTCAGGCTCAGGCCGCAGGGTGAGGTTCACATAGGTTCGCCCGAAGCTGATGTCCGGATAGCGCCCCAGCTGCTCTGAGAGATCGTTGAGCTGCTCGAGGAAGGCGCGGGTGGCCCCGTAGTCGCCGAACTCGATGCGCCGCTCCAGGCGCTCGGCGCGGTCGGGCTTGGGCCGGGGAGTCCAGGTCTGCTCCATGGTCAGACCCTAGGCCAGCGCTGGGTTGGGGCGCACCCAGTGACTCTCCGTCAGGCAGTCGGTGCGAGCCACGGCGAGGCGCTCGGCCCAGGCGCTGGCATAGGCCTGGTTGGCGGCCTGCTGGCTGGCCTCGCTGCAGGCCAGCCCGTGGGGCATGGTGCCCTGGATGGCGGCCTCGGTGACGCAGAACATCGCCTTCTGGAAGCTGCGGCAGATGTTCACGTGGATGTCGCCCTCGCCGCGGCCGTGCTGGTCGTACCAGCTGTGCAGGGTCTCGGGCAGATGGCGCGCCATGTCGTGCATCAGCAGGCTGGGCGGGATGCCGGCCCCCATGGTGGGCAGGGGATCGGCGTAGAGGGCGCCGTAGGCGAAACGGGCCTGGTCGGGAGCGATCTGCTGGGCCTGGGCGTTGAAGCTCACCGTGCCGAAGAATGGCGTGCCGCGCAGGAACACCGCCTCCACGTAGGGCACCGCCACATCCATCAGAAAGCTGAGGCCTGCCTCGGGGGGCAACACCCAGTGCCGCTGGCCGCCCAGCTCCACGGCGTAGGTGATCGGAGCGGCAGCTGCCTGCACCAGCCCCTGCCGGATGTAATCCACCACAGCGGCCATCGTGCCGATCCGGCCCTCGCGTTCCTCGACCGCCAGGGCCAGGAACAGATCGCTCATCACCCGCCAGAACTGGCCGAGGGCATGGGTGGTGGCGGCGGCGCGGATCTGCTCCGGCAGGAAACCCGGGAACAGCGGATGGAGCAGGGCCAGCAGGGGATCACGCCGGAGCTTGGCGGCGATGATGCCGGCGCAGCCGGCGGCGAAGTCGGTTGAGTCGAGATACCCATCCAGCCCGCCCGTGCCGTGCCAGAGCATGGTCTTCATGCAGTACTCGGCGTACTCGTAATTGATGCGGTCGTGCCGGAGGTTGCGCCAGATCCGCGCCGGGCTCGGATCCCCATCCAGATACTTGAGCAGGGGGAAGGGATTGAGAAACTGGCGCTCGGCCTGAAAGATCAGGTTGGTGCTGTAGGCATCCAGCACGGCGCCATAGCTCTCCAGCACCCCCACCACCTGCAGCCGCTGCTCCGCCGAGTCGGCCACCAGGGTCTGGCCGCTGAGCAGCCGCTGGCCCAGCTCAGTCGCTGTGAGCCTGCCGCCCTGCACGGTGAGATCGGCCGGGATCACAGGCATCAGCCGCTGCCCCCGGAGGCCAGCTGCCCCGCCAGCGCCGCCATGGCGGTGGTGGTGGCTTCACTCAGGTGCCCGAGGCCGCCGGGCGCCAGGCCCAGCAGCACCACGCCGATGGCAAGGGCGATGGCCGGCACCGTCTCGCGCGCCGCCACGGCGGGCAGCTGGATGTCGAGCCGGCTCGACTGCAGCGGATCCTCGGCGGCCGTGATGGCCAGGCGGCCGAAGAAGGCCCGGTTCACCAGCAGCAGGAAGTACACCGCCGTGAGCCCTGAGCCCACCATGCAGCAGAGGGTGGCCAGCGGGTAGGGGCCGAGGCTGCCCCGGAACACCAGGAATTCGGCGATGAAGCCCGCCATGCCAGGCATGCCCGCGCTGGCCATCACGGCCAGGATCATCAGTGAGCCGGTGAGCGCCAGACCCCGCTGGGGGTTGAGCAGACCCTTCAGCACCGCGAGATCGCGGCTGCCCGTCTTGCGGTACACGATCCCCACCAGCAGGAACAGCAGGGCCGAAATCAGGCCATGGCTCACCATCTGGAACTCGGTGCCCAGCAGGCTCACCGGCGACGCCGCCGCCGCCGCCAGCAGGATGTAACCCATGTGCCCCACGGAGCTGTAGGCCACCATCCGCTTCATGTCCTGCTGGGCGATCGCCGCCAGTGATCCGAACACCACCGAGATCGCCGCCCACACCGCCAACCCCGGCGCCAGCACGGTCCAGGCCTCAGGGAACAGCCCCATGCCGAAGCGCAGCAGGCCGTAGGTGCCCAGCTTCAGCAGCACGCCGGCCAGCAGCACCGACACCGGCGTGGAGGCCTGGGTGTGGGCATCCGGCAGCCAGGTGTGGAAGGGCACCAGCGGCATCTTGATGCCGAAGCCCACCAGCAGTGCCAGCAACAGCACGATCTGGCTACCCAGTCCCAGCTGCTCGGTCGTCACGGCGGTGGGGCTGAAGTTCACCGTTCCGCTGAGCAGGGCCAGGCCCAGAAAGGCCGCCAGGATCAGCATTCCTGAGAGGGCCGTGAAGATCAGGAACTTGGTGGCCGCGTAGGCCCGCCCGGCGCCCCCCCAGATGGAGATCAACAGCCACAGGGGGATCAGTTCGAGCTCGTAGAAGAGCAGGAACAGCAGCAGGTTGTCGGCCAGGAAGGCCCCGTTCACGGCCCCGCTGATCAGCAGCAGCAGGGCGAAGTAGAGGCGCGGTCGTCGGCTCAGGTCGCGGCTGCAGACCACGGCCACCAGGCTGAGGCCGGCGTTCATCAGCACCAGCGGCAGCGACAGGCCATCCACCCCGAGCCGGTAGTCGAGGCCCAGCCCCGGCAGCCAGGCGTGCACCTCCTGCAGCTGCAGGCCGCTCTGGCCGGGGTCGAAGGCCAGCAGCACGGCGAGGCTGAGGCCCAGCTGCAGGCTGAGCAGGGCGATGCAGGCCTGGCGCAGCCGGGCGGCAGTGGCCTGCCTCGGCCAGGCCAGCAGGCCCAGGCCGCCGGCCAGGGGCAGCAGCAACAGCAACGAGAGCAGGGGCAGCTCGCTCATGGGCCGCCTCCGCCGAGCCAGGCCAGGCAGGCGGTCAGCGTCACGATCGCCACCACGGCGGTGAGCAGGTACGACTGCAGCTGCCCGCTCACCCCCAGCTTCAGACCCTCGGCACTCTGCAGCGAGAGCCGACCGAAGCCGTTCACCACGCCGTTCACCAGGCGTCGATCCAGCCCGTCGCTGAGGCGGGCCAGGGCCGCCACCAGGGCCACCAGCGTGCTGCGGTAGGCCGCCTCGCTGTAGAAGTCGAAGGCCAGCAGGTCCTGCAGACCGCGCAGGGCCAGGGGGCTGGAGCGGCTGCGCACTGCATCGAGGGGCAGCCAGACGCCGATCCCCACCCCCAGCAGCCCGCTGCCTGCCACCGCCAGGCCGATGGGCCAGGCGAAGGAGGCCAGGCCAGGCACCGGATCCAGCCGGGCCAGCAGCAGGGGGGTGAGCAGCACCAGCACGCTGAGGCTCACCATCGGCAGGGCCATCAGCCAGATCACCTCCGGCGTGCGGCGGGTCTTGGGCCTCACGGCACCCAGAAACACGCTGCGGAACACCCGGCAGAGGTTCACGGCCGTGAGGGCATTGGTGATCAGCAGCACCGCGGCGAAGGCGGGGGCACCGGCCAGCAGAGCCTCCACGCCCAGGCCGAAGCACCAGAAGCAGCCCAGGGGCAGCAGCCCCACCAGGCCGGCGCTCCCCACCACAAAGGCCGTGGCGGTGGCGGGCATGCGGCTGCCGATGCCGCCCAGCTCGGTGAGGTCCTGGCAGTTGGTGGCGGCGATCACGCTGCCCACACCCATGAACAGCAGCGCCTTGGCCAGGGCGTGGGAGAACAGCAGCAGCACGGCGATACCGGGCTGCTGCAGGGCGATGGCAATGAACACCAGCCCCACATAGGAGGTGGTGCCGTAGGAGCAGGCCCGCTTCAGGTCCACCTGGGCCAGGGCCACGAGCGCTCCGCCCAGGGCGCTGATCGTGCCCACCGCCAGCAGCACGTCCGTGGCCACCGGAGAGAGCAGCAGCAGCGGCATCAGCTTGAGCAGCACCAGGGCTCCGGCGGTGACCACGGCTGAGTTGCGCAGGATCGAGGCCGGGTTGGGGCCCTCCATGGCCTCATCGAGCCACAGGTGCATCGGGAACTGGGCACACTTGCCCATCGGTCCGGCGATCAGCCCCAGGCCCAGCAGGGTGCCGGCCAGGGGGGTGAGGCTGCCGTCGGCGTGGGCGGCTGCGGCCCAGCTGTAGAGATCGGTGAACTCCAACGAGCCGGCCCAGGCCGAGAGGGCCACCACGCCCATCAGCAGCAGCACATCACCCACCCGCTTGGTGAGGAAGGCATCGCGGGCCGCCGTGACCACCAGCGGCTGGGCATACCAGAACCCCACCAGCAGGTAGGTGGAGAGGGTGAGCATCTCCAGCAGGAAATAGCTCATGAACAGGTTGCTGCTCAGCACCACCCCACAGAGGGCGCCTTCGAAGAAGCCCACCAGGGCGTAGAAGCGCGCCAGCGACCACTCCTTGTCGAGGTAGCCAAGGGCAAACACCTGGGCCAGCAGGCTCAGCAGAGTCACCAGCGCCAGGGCGGCCAGGTTGGTGGGCGAGAGGTCGAAGCCCAGGCTGAGGCTGAGGTCGGCGGCGGAAAACCAGGGGATGGCCAGGTGGGCCGGGCCGTGGCGGCTCACTTGCCAGGCCGCCAGAGCGCCGTGGACCACGGCCAGCAGGGTGACCAGCAGGTTGAGGTAGGCCGCCGGCCGCGGACCCTGGCGCGGTAGCCAGCCGCAGGCCCAGGGCAGCGAGAGCAGCATGCCGCTGAACCCGTACAGCGGGATCAGCCAGGCCAGCTGGAGGGGCAGGGGCAGGAGGGGCACGGGATCTGTCACTGGCTGGCCCTTCAGGCGGCCTGGAGCCAGCTGAGCTCAGGGCGGCGGCTGCCACGCCGCTGCTGGCTCAGAAGGTCGCGCGCTCGAGGCCCGGGCCTGGCTGCCCGCCCAGCTGACGCAGCCAGATGGCCAGCTCCTCCCCATGGGATTGCTCGTCGCGCCACAGTTCACGGAAGCAGGCTTCATTCTCTCCGTCTCCGATCTGAACACAGAAGCGCACGGCCTCGGCGTAATGATTGATGAGTTCGGCCTCCATGGCGCTGTTGTGGCGCAGCAACCCAGGCAGATCGGGGGCGTGGGCCACCGGCTGCAACTGGGAAGCGGCCGGAGCCACGCCGAGGCTGAGCATCCGCTGCACCAGCTTTTCGGCATGGCGGAGTTCTTCCACGGTTTCCTCGCGGAAGCGTTTGGCGGCCTCGGCATTGCCCCAGATCTCCAGCAGGGAGGCCTGGGTCATGTATTGCTGCACGGCGGTGAGCTCGAGGCTCAGGGCGCGACCCAGATAGCCCAGGACGCGCGGATGGGCGGCGTCCATCGGCATCACAGGCGGCGAACGGTCTCAGTGCTCTGCAGAGCGGGCTCCACTTCGGTGTGGGGGCGGGCAATGATGTGGGCAGCCACGAGGCCGTCACCCACGCGCTCGCAGGCGTCGGCACCGGCCCGCACCGCGGCGTTCACGGCGCCGGTTTCCCCCCGCACCATCACGGTGACGTAGCCACCGCCCACGAATTCGCGGGCCACCATGGTGACCTCAGCGGCCTTGGTCATGGCGTCAGCCGCCTCGATCGCAGGCACCAGACCGCGGGTTTCGATCATGCCGAGGGCGATGCCGTTAACGGTGGGAGCCATGGGGGAGGTTGCGGAGGAGGACGAAGAGGCGGGGGGCCGGGTGCCACTGGAGCCCCCGGAGCGGCGGCTGCTGCTGGAGCGCTGGCTGGTGCTGGAGGCGGGGGGCAGAGCCCTGGACCGGCTGGTGGTGCTGGCTGCGGAACGGGCCGTGGTGGTGGCCGCGGCAGCCGGGCTGGGCTTGGTGGAGCTGGACTTCAGAGAGGCGGGCTTCTGGGAGGTGGGGGGTGGCGTCGCCGCCTGGCTGGTGGGCGTCGTCGCTGCCGGCGCTGGCCTGGCGCTGGCGCTGCTGGCGTCACCGGCGCCTCTGAGGCGGCGGATTTGCCGGTCGATCGGGTGGTCGGTGTGGCCATGGCGGGGCGCGGGGGGACGGGAACAGGGTGAGATCGGCACAGCGGCCGCCGCGGGAAGCAGCAGCCGTCGGGGCGTCAGCTAGCCATCGGGTTCCCAGAAATCAATGATTCCGGAGATGGTCAGATCGATCTGGGCATCGGGGATACCACAGGCGAAACGGGCGGCGGAGCCGCTGGAGGTGAACACCCAGTTGCCGACGGAGGCGCCGACGGGATCGACGGCCACCGAGAGCTTGCCTTTGACGTTGCGCAGCACCCTCAGGTTCCAATGGCCCATGCCACTGACCCGCTGGCTGCAGACGAGGGAGCCGGTCACCTGCATGATTTCCATCAGGTGCCTGCTCCCGGTTCCGAGCTGGGCGGTGGGGCCGCCGGTTTGGGGGCGTCGGGATCCCAGTGGTCGATGATCCCCACGATCGTGAGATCGCTGGGATACGACTTGCTGCCGGCGGCTTCTCGGGCCGCCGAACTGCCCACACAGATCACCCAGTCACCGGGGATGCAGCCCACGGCGTCCACCGCCACTTTCTTGGTGCTGCCATCCAGCACCACCTGCAGCAGCTTGTGCTCGAAACCGGGAATGCGGTTGGTGGAGACCAGGGGTTTGAGCACCTTGCAGATCAGCATCTCAATGACCTCCCGTGGCGGCGAACACGATGGTGGAGGCCACGATTTCGGCGGGAATGTGGCGATCCTGGTCGCGGATGGTGAGCAGGGCGTGCAGCAGGCCCTGCTGGAAGAGCTCGGCGTAGCGGCTCTCGATGGCGGCCTGCACCCGCTGGCAATGGCGCACGGCCCGCTCCCGGGCACCGGGCACCTGGCCGTGGTAGTCGAAGCGCACCACCACGGGCACCGGCAGGCCCCGGGACACATTCAGCCCCCGGAAGATCTTCACGCCCACATCCAGGTCTGCGGCGCCCTCTTCCACGGTGTCCATGTAGGCGAAGTAGGTGAGGTTGCGCAGATGGATTTCCTTGAAGCCGATCCCCACGCCGATGAAGCGCTCCGCATGGCTGGCGTCGTCGTAGGCGCCGCCATGGAACTGGCGCACGTAGTCGATCTGGGAGATGTTGTGCTCCAGAAGGCGGGCCACGAGGCTCACCATGCCGGGGTCAGGGGCGGAGGCCGCGGCCTGCCGCACCATCTGCTGCACCTGTTGGCGGGCCTGCTCTGGGTTCAGGTCGGCGGTGGCGGCATAGACGTCCTGGGCATCCAGCCAGCGCTCCAGGTTGGTGCTGCCATCCATGCCCGGTACATGCACCCGGATGGCATCGGTGTCGGTGTCGATGCCCAGCAGCAGCAGATCCACCGAGGCCCCGCAGCAGAAGCTGTTCTCCACCGCCTGCTGGAAGTCCTGCAGCCGCAGCAGCCCGCAGGAGGCCGCCAGGCTGTCGTCGCTGCCATGGGCGGCGCAGCCCTCATGGCTTGGATCCCTGGAACTGAAGTGATACATCGCCACCTTCAGGTAGCGGGTATCGGCATGGGCTGGATTGGGGATCCCCTCCCGATAGCGGAGGTGCTCGGTCTTCACCCAGCGGTTCACCGTGTTCTCCACATCGAACAGGGCACCGGCGTGGGGCCGGCGTCGCACAGAACTGAACGGCAGCCTCAGGCCATAGGCGATGGCGTGGGCCAGGCGTCCGTCGGCACAGGGGGTGATGTCGAGCAGGTGGAAGCCACACTCCAGCAGGAAGGCATTGAAGGCCTGGGAGGCCTCACTGCCGGCCTGGCCGCCAAGGGGATCCCGGTTGAAAAAGGCGGCGCTGGTCTGCTCGTAGGTCTCGAACACACACCAGGCAAACAGGGTGCGCATGTCGAGCTGGCTCACCCAGGCGGTTTCCAGGATCGGCAGGGGCAGGGCATAGCCCAGCTGGTCCTGGGCGATCGCCTGGGCCTGGTCCACGAAGTCGTCCTCGTGCTGCAGACCTGACAGCTGCTTGAGCACCGGCACGATGCGGTCGAAGGCCTGCTTCACTCCCTCGTCGTAGGCCTGCAGCGCCCGGTTGGCGCCCGGATCGGTGAGCGGATGGGTGCTGGAGCCGCGCCCGGCGCTGGCCACGGCCCGGCTGGGGAAGGAACTGCTGAAGGCTGCTGTGCGCGTTCCGGACCGGCCGAGGCTGGTGGCCTTTGCACCGGAGAGGCGGGTCCGCTGCGCCCGGCTGGCGCCGCTCGGCGTTGCTGAAGGCCGGGCGGCCTGCATGGCGGCCCTGGCCCGGGTGCCCCGCAGGGGAACCGCAGGCTGGGCGCCGCTGTCAGCAGGGAGGATCTCCGGATCGCGGCTGGATCCCGGGCGGCGGCGCTGGGCCGTGGGGGCGAGCGACGCTTGGCTGGGGCGGAAGGATCGGCGGGGCATGGGCGAATCAGCCGCGGGCCCCACCGGAAACCGTGATCAGGGATCCGGCCTGGGTGTTGCCGCTGGAGCCGGTCACCAGGCTCACCGGTTCGGGCACCGCGTCGTTGCGCTTGGGCTGGGCACCGGGCATGGCGCTCATCGGGCCCACGCGGGTGGGGTTGCGGCGGCGGGCGGAACGGCCTTCCGTTCCCGTCACATGCTCGCCCCGATCCCAGTCGTCGCCAGTGATCTTGAGGCCTGCGGAGATGCCTTCACCGGTGACCCTGGAGGTGGGGCGCACGTCCTGGTCCACGCTCACAGGGGCCGGCGAGACCTGGATCGGCCCGCGGGAGAGCTGGGGGCCCTTGCGATCAAAGCGAAACTGTTCGGTGCCGGTGACCTGTCCGGCGGCCAGGTCAAAAGGGCCGGTGATGCGGCCTCCCTGTTCGTAGGCGTTGCCGGTGACACCGCCGGCCTGCTGGCGCGCCGTCTGGGCGGCGCGGGCCGGTGACTGAACGCTGAACCGTTGCCAGGGGGCTGTTTCGAGGGGCTGGGGGTAGTCGGCATCCTGGCCACTGGCGGCACCACAGGCTGCCGCCAGCTGGTCACCCCCCACGTAGGGGGTGCCGGTGATGGGTTCACAGGCGCCTCGCTCGGCGCCGGTCATCACGCCGCCGATGCCGGGCTGGATCCCACTCATGCGGCTGGAGCCGCGCACCGGGGTGCGTTGACGGATCTCGCGCACGGCGGGCGTTGCGCAGTAGTCGGAGGCCTGCTCCAGGCCGGCGTAGGGGGTGCCGGTCACCGACTTGCAGGTTCCGGGTTCATCGCCGGTGACCTTGTCGCTGCGGCCGGTGCGGGTGCCGCTCACCACCTGAGCGCGGTTGGTCACGCTGAAACCCACCTTGGGGGCTTCAGGTTCAGGAACCGAGCCGCAGAAGGCGGCGTATTGCTGGCTGCCCACGTATTCATCGCCGGTGACCAGGCGGCAGCTGCCGGGTTCATCGCCGGTGACCCGCTGGCCCCGGCCCACGTGGGTGCCGGTCACGTTGGTGCCCCGCAGGGTGTGAAGCGAGTCCACCTTGGTGGGGGCCCGACCCGGAGCCGGCGGCTCGGCACCGAGGTACTGGTCACCCGTGAGCTGCAGGCCGGAGCCGGGTTCATCGCCGGTGACCCGCTCGGAGCGGCCCACCATCACCCCAGAAACGGGTTGACCGCCGAGGGTCTGGCTCTTGCCCACCTTGCGGGGGCTGGCTTGGCTTGTGCCGCAGTAGGAGGCCATCTGGTTGGCCGACACGTACTCGGTGCCGGTGACCAGCTTGCAGGTGCCAGGTTCATCGCCGGTGACCTTTTCAGAGCGGCCCACCTCGTTGCCGGTGACCCGATTGCCGTGGCTGGTGTCCGTTAGGCGCACCTTGGCCGGTTGACGGCTGGGAGCGTCGCTCTGACAGAACGTCTGGAACACCTCGGCCCCCAGATACTCCGTGCCGGTGATGGCACGGCAGGTGGCGGCCTCGTTGCCCGTGGTCTTGGGCGAGCGGTTGGCCTGGGTGCCGGTCACCACCTGGCCGGAGGTGGTTTCACTCATGCCCACCTTCCAGTGGGCATCGGCCGTGGCGGCCTGCTGGGCGCCATGGCGGTTGGGGCCGCAGGGGCGGGTGCCACCGCTGCGGCAGGAGCCGGCACTGCCCACCTTGGCCTTGAGTTCGCGCACCTTCTGGGCCAGTTCGCGGGTGCTGATGTCTGGATTGCCCTGGCGGGCCAGGGTGGCAGCGGTGCTGCTGGTGGGGGCGTTGGCGGACTTGCCGCGCTTGGAGAGGGCCTCCCGTCTGGCCAGCACGAGGGCCCGGCTGGGGTTGTGCTGGGCCTGGGCGCGCTTCATGGTGCGGCGCTCGGCGGATCCGCCGCTGCCGGAGCCGAGGCGTGAGCTCGACAGGCTGAGATTGAGGGAGGAACGGCTGCTGGGAGCGCTGCTGGTGGCGCTGGCCGCAGCGATGGGACTGGCCTCGGGGGCGCTGCCGCTGGAGGCGCTGGTGCCTCGGCTCACCGTCAGCCCCAGGTCCGTTCGGGTGCGATCGCGGGACGTGCTGGCCCGCTTGCCCTTCTGGGTGAGGGCCTGGCGGCGGGCCAGCGCCAGCTCGCGGCTGTGGTTGAGAACCCTTCTGCCGGGGTTGCTGCGTGGGGCCTCAGGGGCACTGAGGGAAAGACTCGGACGGCTGGCAGCAGCTCTGGGGCTGGCAGCGCTCTGACGCTCTGGCGCCACCGGGGCTGCGGTCTCGATCGAGCGGGCCTGCCGCAGGTCCTCGACGGTGCGCACCCGACTCGGGCTGGAGATGAATCTCCCGGCAGCCTTCTTGCCGCCCGTGGTGAGGGCCCGGCGGCGCTCGAGTGCTGCTTCCCGACTGGATGTGCTGGCCATGTCCGCCCGTCGTGTTGAGATCGCTGTGAATAGGCCTTCGGGGCCTGAATCTTCAGCCGCCGGCGCCGCCGACGGAAAGAGGCGACGGTTGCAGGTGGTGCTGCAACCGTCTGGGGTCTGTCAAAGGCAGCTGCAATCAGCGGCCTTCGAACACCACGAAGCAGGAGCCCTGGCTCTGGATGTAGGCGTCGTAGCCCACAAGACGCACGTGGTGGTCGGGGTAGGCCCGGTGGCAGGCCTCGAGCTCGCTGACGATCACGCCCAGATCCTTCTCGCCGAAGAAGGGCAGCTTCCAGTACGACCAGTAGGTGACCATGGAGCGGCTGGGGTGAACGTGCTCGATCAGGGGGCTCCAACCCTGGGCAATGATGTAGGCGATCTGGTCGTAGATCTCGTCCTGGGTCATCGGCGGGAGGAAGCCGAAGGTCTCCAGGGTGGCGACTGTTTGATAGTCACCCACGGTGCTCTTGAAGGGCATGGGGATCCTGTTGCGGATGGGATGAATGGATGCGGTTCTGGATCACCGGAGGAGCAGGGGGGTGAACCCACCGGCTCCTGCCGTCATGGGGTGATCAGTTGACGTCGAGCTTGTCGACGGTGTCGAACTCGAACTTGATCTCCTTCCAGGTTTCGAGAGCGATGGCCAGCTCGGGGCTGTGCTTGGCGGCCTCCATGAGGATGTCGCGGCTTTCCTTCTCGATTTCCCGACCGGCGTTGCGTGCTTTGACGCAGGCTTCGAGGGCGACCCGGTTGCCGCGGCGCCAGCGGCCGAACCCCAGGGGTGACCGTGGGTGCCACCACCGAACTGGAGCACGGAGTCGTCGCCGAAGATGGCCACCAGGGCCGGCATGTGCCACACGTGGATACCGCCTGAGGCGACGGCGAACACGCCGGGCATGGAGGCCCAGTCCTGGTCGAAGAAGTTGCCGCGGCTGCGGTCTTCGGGCACGAACGACTCGCGCAGCTGATCGATGAAGCCGAGGGTGGTCTGGCGATCGCCCTCGAGCTTGCCCACCACGGTGCCGGTGTGGAGCTGGTCACCACCGGAGAGACGCAGGCACTTGGCCAGCACCCGGAAGTGGATGCCGTGCTTGGGGTGACGGTCGATCACCGCGTGCATGGCTCGGTGGATGTGAAGCAGCATGCCGTTCCTGCGGCACCACTTCGCCAGGCCGGTGTTGGCCGTGAAGCCACCGGTGATGTAGTCGTGCATCACGATCGGTTGCCCGAGTTCCTTGGCGAACTCGGCCCGCTCATACATCTCCTCAGGAGTTGCGGCGGTGCAGTTGAGGTAGTGCCCCTTCTTCTCGCCGGTTTCTTCCTGGGCGAGTTGCACGGCCTCGGCCACGAACTCGAAGCGGTTCTGCCAGCGCTGGAACGGCTGGGAGTTGATGTTCTCGTCGTCCTTGGTGAAGTCGAGACCACCACGCAGACATTCGTACACCACCCGGCCGTAGTTCTTGCCGCTCAGGCCGAGTTTCGGCTTGATCGTGCAACCCAGCAGAGGACGGCCGTACTTGTTCATCCGGTCGCGCTCGACCTGGATGCCGTTCGGCGGACCCATGCAGGTCTTGATGAAGGCCAGGGGGAAGCGGATGTCCTCCAGGCGCAGGTGGCGCAGGGCCTTGAAGCCGAACACGTTGCCGACCAGGGAGGTCAGCACGTTGGTGACGGACCCTTCTTCGAACAGGTCGAGGGGGTAGGCGATGAAGGCGTAGAAGGCCTCCTTGTCGCCGGGCACGTCTTCGATGCGGTAGCAGCGGCCTTTGTAGAAGTCGAGGTCGGTGAGGAGCTCAGACCACACCGCTGACCAGGTGCCGGTGGAGGATTCAGCGGCCACGGCGGCAGCCACCTCTTCCTTGGGAACACCTTCCTGGCCGGTGCACTTGAAGCAGGCCAGCAGGTCGGTGTCGAGGGGGACGTAATCAGGAGTCCAATACGTGTCGCGGTACTCCTTAACGCCTGACTCGTACTTCTTGCTCATGGAGATTCTCCGGTTGGGTCGGTTAAGGGAATGACGAAAGAACGCCTCAGGCGCTCAGGGCCTCAGTCCTTGGAACCCACGAAACCGGCGCTGCCGCTCAGGGCAGGCTCCACTTCGCGGTGGGGGCGAGCAATGATGTGGGCGGCCACCAGGCCGTCGCCCACGCGCTCACAGGCGTCAGCCCCGGCGCGCACAGCAGCGTTGACAGCGCCGGTCTCGCCGCGCACCATCACGGTCACGTAGCCGCCGCCGACGAACTCGCGGGCGATGAGACGCACTTCGGCGGCCTTGGTCATGGCATCAGCCGCTTCAATGGCGGGCACCAGACCGCGGGTTTCAATCATGCCGAGGGCGATGCCCATGGTTTCGTTAGCCATTACCTGCTCCTTATGGAGGGGGTGGAATGTTCGCTCGCAACCATGGTCCGCCGCCAAACCCTCCGTCAAGCAAAAGGCCCTGGTTGGGTGATCACCGTTTGGGTCATTACTGATAAGCGACTCTGATTGATCGCATACATTTCGTTAGCTTCTGCTTGCCGGCCCAGTCATGGCCTGCTGTTTGGGGCTTTCGCTCCGCCCTGTTCCAGCGGCCCACCGGCGTGTGGGGCCCGGCCTGCCCGATCCGGCATCACAGCCGAAAGCCTGAACATTCAGCACTTATGCCTAGCGTGAGCGGGGGCCGGAATCCTTCTGGGTTTGCCAGGGGTGGAATGTTCAAGCCATCCGGTCCCACCCCTTTCGCTCACCCCCTGACGCCAACGCTCCACGACCCTGCCAAGAGTGGGCCTGCAGGGCGGATGCTGCGGGCCTGCTGCAACACTGGCCTCCGCGGCATCAACCCTTCTTGCCCTCCCTGGTGATCGCCAGCGGCAATCCGCACAAGCTGGCGGAAATTGCCGCCATGCTTGAGCCCCTCAACGTGCTGGTCTCGCCCCAGCCCCGCGACCTGGAGGTGGAAGAGACGGGGCAGACCTACGCCGAGAACGCCCGCCTGAAAGCCGAGGCCGCGGCTCGGCGCACCGGCAGCTGGGCTCTGGGCGACGACTCGGGTCTGGAGGTGGATGCCCTCGCAGGAGCTCCGGGCCTCTATTCCGCCCGCTACGCCCCCAGCGACCCCGAGCGGGTGGCGCGCCTGTTGCGGGAGCTCGGCGATACGCCCTACCGGGCAGCGCGCTTCTGCACGGCCATGGCCCTGGCCAATCCCGCCGGTAAGACCGTGCTGGAGGCCGAGGGCCTCTGCCATGGCCAGGTGCTGACCAGGGCCGATGGCGAGGGGCCGGGCTATGCACCGATCTTCTTCGTGCGCGAGGCCGCCAGCAGCTACGCCCGCATGGGGGAGCATCTGCGCCGTCGCCTGGGCAGTCGCGGCAAGGCGGCTCGCCAGTTGGCCCCCGGGCTGATCGCCCTGATGGGCCTCAGCTGAGTGGGCGGGGCTCAGCCCCGGCCGCGGGCTGAACCCTTGGCGGTGGTGTTGATGTGGTGGATGGCGTGCATGGCGGCGGCGGCGGCCTCCTCCACGTCACCTTCGCGGCCGGCCAGGGTGAGACGCCCGAAGGCACCCACCGCCTTCACGTCCACCACGGTGATGTTGGAGGCCTTCTCGGCCTCATTGGCGGCGATCAGCACATAGCCGGCCGGCTCCGTTTCCAGGATGAACATGCTCATGCCGGCCTGGATCATCGAGCCGCGCCGGTTCTGACGGTTGATCAGCACGGCATGGTCGGGGGTGATGGCGCGGATGATCTCCGTCCAGCTCACCTCGCAGCGGCTGCGCTGCTCCACGGTGTTGCCGATCGCCTCCAGCACCACATCGCCGGAGTGCAGCACATTGCTCTGGTCGCGGTGGTAGAGCGCCAGGGAGCCGAAAGCCCGCTCCACGATCATCTGGCCCAGCCGCACCGTGCTGGCCTTCAGGGCGATGTCGGTGACCCGGTGCACGGCCATGCCAGGGGATACCTCCAACCAGAGGCAGGCGTCGCCCGGGATGGGCAGGAAGCCCTGGCTCACGGTGCCCATGTAGGCCGCCAGCTGGGGCTGCAGGGAGTCGAGGAACACGTAGGTGCGCAGCTCGATCGACTGCACCTGGCTGTCCAGGCGGGCCAGCCTCGAGCCCTCGCTGTCGGTGGTGATCACACAGCTGGCGCCGTCGGAGTCCGGGCGCACCACGGTGCCGGTGATCAGCGGCCCGGCACCCTCACTCCGGGCCGGGGCCTGGCGCAGGGAACGACGCTGCCTTGAGGCCCGATCATCTGGAGTGCGCGGGCTCGGGGGCATGGGGCGGCGGACAACCTCGGTCGGCGGGGCGGCAGGCGAGAGCGGGACCGAACATGGCACAGGCAACCGTTCGGCTCGAACGCTGTCCCGAGGTTTCCTGGTCTTGGGGGACTTTACCTGTCGCTGCGGCAGCGGGCGTCGGGGTGGCCCTTGCCCCCCGGCGGGAAGCCGATACCGTCCGCACAAGCTGAACCATCCGCCATGGCCACCAAGCGCAGTGCCGCCAGTTCCGCCACATCGAGGCCGGCCCAGGCCGATCCGATGCCCGACTCCTCCGCTGGCAGCACGCTCCCCGACTGGATCGCTGCCGCTTCAGCCCAGGGAGTGAAGCCCGAGCAGGCCCTCGCCCTGATCGGCCTCGGCTTGATGCAGAAGATGGCCGCTGCCGGTGAGGAGATCGCCTGGGCCTGGAATGAGCCCGAAGACGGCGGCACGGCGGATCTGATCAGCCTGCGCCAGCGCCTGGAGATGGTGAACCTGGCCCTGCAGACCGGTGCCCCGCTCAGCACCGCTGAAGTGAGTGCCCTGCTGGGCGCCCGCCCCGGATCTGCCGTGGTGGAGCGGGGCGGCCTGCGGGCGCGCCGGTTGAGCGCAATGTGTGGAAGCTCAGCCGCCTGGAGTCGCCCCCCGCCAGCTTCAACGACGGTTTCCGGCGACGCCTCTGACCACAAGCCCTCTGACCACAACCCCTCTGACGGCAACCCCGTCTCAGGCGCTGACGGAGGCGGCGCTGCCCTCAGGTAACGGGTCTGGCTCTGAGCTCGGGGCCTCTGGATCGAGGGCCACCAGCTTCAGGGAGTACTCCCAGGTCTTGCGGGCGGTGTCGGGGTTGCTGGCCTTGTCGGAGAGTTCCTGGCTGAACTGCTTGCCGCCGCTCTTCTGCCGGTTCCCCCAGCTCCAGTGGACGCCCGATAGGGCGAAGTCGGGATCGGCCACCACCTGAGCCACCCGTTCCCCGGCCAGGGCCTGGGTGACGTAGCCACCGGTGATCTTTTTCTGGAACCAGGGGAAGATCTTCTGAAACAGCCTGGGCGTGTTGCGGAACAGCGGCGTGTCGGCGACGCAGCCTGGATAGAGAGAGCTGAACACGATGCCGGTGTCGGCATGGAGACGGCGATGCAGCTCCTGGGTGGTGATCATGTTGCAGAGCTTGCTGTCCTTGTAGGCCTTGCCAGGCTTGAAGGCCTTGCCGCTGGCCATGGCGATCGGGCTCTTGAAGCCGGCGGCGAAGCCTGAGAGGTCGCCCAGGTCGGCGGGAGCGGGGATCGGAATCTTGCCGCCCAGCTCCTTGGAATTGGCCGTCACGGTGCCCAGAATCACCACCCGCCGGGAGGGATGGCTGGAGCGCTGCAGTTCGCTCAGCAGCAGCTGAATCAACAGAAAGTGGCCCAGATGGTTGGTGGCCATCGAGAGTTCGTAGCCCTGGGGAGAGCGCTCCGGTTGCTTCAGCCGCGGCTTGTACACCGCCGCGTTGATCACCAGGGCGTCGAGGGGCAGGCCCAGGGAAGACACCAGCGTCTCGACGCCGGCGCGCACGCTGTCGAGATCGCCGAGGTCAATGCGCAGATGGTGGAGGCGGTCGGAGGGCAGTCCCAGCGACTCGGCCGCCGCCGCTGCCCGGATCGGGTCGCGGTTGGCGGTCACCACCGTCCAGCCCCGATCGAGCAGAGCTTTGGCGGCGTTGAGACCGACTCCCGAGGTGGTGCCGGTGATCAGGACCGTTCCTGGGGTCTGGGCAGCAGCCATGGAAGGGGAGAGGAACTGGCGCCCAACCTAAGGACAGGGTCAGGGTTTGCTCGGGCCCGATCCGGCCTGCTCAACAGAAGGAAACGGGGCCTGCTTCCACACCACCCGCAGGCGATCGGGGGCGATCCACTGGCTCTGTTCGCGCAGCAGGCGCTGCTCCCCTTCAGTGGTGAACAGCTGGTCAAAGCGCTCGCGGGCCTTGGTGAGCTTGGCCTTCTCGATCTGCAGCACGGCCGAGAGCTCTCCCTGGCGCTCCATCCGCTCCTGGTAGGCCATGGCCAGCCTCACCAGGCTCACCCCGGCCACGATGGCCAGGGCCGCCTTGATGGTGAGCCCCACCACGCTGCAGACCAGCTCGCGCCGCTCCAGCGACAGGGTGCTGGCGGCAGAGAGGGCGAGGGCGGAACCGGCAGGCGCCGCCTGGGAGACAGGAGTCAGGGCTGCTGGGTCAGAGAGGATTGGGTCAGTGAGCGTTGGGTCAGTGAGCGTTGGGTCGGAGCCAGACGGTTTCTGGGCCGGGGAGCCTGGGGTCGCTCGCTGCCGCAGGGCACTCTGCTGGCGGGGTGCACTGACGGGCCCGCTCAGGCGTGGGACTGCTGGGGGCCGCAGCGGGGGTGCCAAGGCAGAAGCCTCAAGGAGTGCTTCATGCTTCTAACGGGTTCAGGCCCCCTTGCCAAGGGTTGGTTCAGGCCTTGTAGAGGCTGAAGCAGAGCCGCACGGCCAGAACTCCGGCGTGGGCCGCCACCACCAGGGCGATCAGAATCTCGGCTTGATTGAGAGCGGAGACCATGGCAGTAGGGGCAATCGGATGACTCCACCATTGTTTGGCCTGATCTCGCTACGGTCCAGCCGCAGGCGCCTTGCTGTCACAGCTCTTGATGCCCCCCCCTCCCCCGGTTGCTCCTCCCCAGCCCGGCCCTGTCCAGGTGGATCCCGAGGCGATCAGGACCCTGGACCTGAGCCCCCTGAGCGCCTGGATCGCCCTGCCGCCGGAGCAGCTGGTTCGGCTGGGCGGCACCCTCAGCCTCAGCCTGGAGTGGCCCCGCCAGGCTGACGACCCCCGCGAACTCTCCGAGATCCCCGAGGTGAGGCTGTGGTGCCTGCGGGCCGATGCGGCTCTGCCCTGGCTGCCGCTGTTGATCGATCGCAGCAGCGGCCAGCTCACCCGCCACGTGGCCATGCTCCTGCCCCATGGCTTCAGCCGGACGGAGGGTCTGCGCTTTGCCCCTGAGGCCCTGGAGCTCTGGCTGCCCCATCGGCTGTTCCTGCTCGACACCTGGGCCCGGGGCCACGGCCTCAACTGCCGCCACGGCCTGGGGCAGATGGCGGCGGTGCTGGGTCTGGAGGTGGACCCCGCCTTCTGGCAGCCCCTGCCTCTGGCCCCTGCGTCGAGCCTCCCCCAGCCCTAGCCCCAGAGGGCCAGGGCCCGACGGCTGCTGTCGGCGGCCAGCAGCAGCGTCAGGCCCCGCAACAGCACCACGAGCAGGTGCTCGGGCAAGCGCTCCATCCGGGCTGCCGACCACTGCGCCGCCAGCGCGGCTGGGCCTCCCAGGGCCAGGCCGATCGTCCAGAGGCCCCGTCCATCGGCCACGAAGGTGGCGCTCGCTGTGGCCGCTGAGGCCAGCACGGCCAGGGTGCTGTAGCGGATGGCGAGGTGGAGGGGCACCCCCAGCCCCTGGCCGAGCAGGGGCACCATCAACAGCCCCCCGCCCACGCCCAGCAGGCCGCTGGCCAGGCCGGCCACGGCCCCCACGCTCCCCAGGGCTGCGAGGGTCGCCTGCCGCGGAGCCGCCGCTGCGGCCTGGACCGCGCGGGGCCTGATCAGCAGGGCCAGCCCCACGTAGAGGGTGGCCTGCAGGGCCAGCAACAGTGAGCCCTGCAGGCCCATGCCCAGGCGGCTGCAGAAGGCGGCGCCGAGGCTGGCACCCAGGGCGATGGCCGCCCCGCTGCGCAGGGGCAGGGTGCGGCTGCGCAGGTGCGTCCAGGTGCCGCCCAGGGTGGTGGGCACAATCGCCAGGGTGCTGGTGGCCAGGGCCTGGTGGGGCTCCAGCCCCAGCAACAGCAGCAGCGGTGAGAACACCAGCCCCCCGCCCACGCCCAGCAGGCCCGAGAGCACTCCAGCGAGCAGGCCCAGCGGCAGGAAGGGCAGCAGCTCGCTTGCTTGAGGGATCAATCTGGAGGGATGCAGTCCACGGCACCAGCATTCTCCAGTCCTGGGCGGGACGGCCCCGAGGGGGGCCGCCCCGGGCGCTGGTTGCCTGGCAGCAGCCTGGGGGGTGACTGGCAGATGGCCATCGACGCCTGGTTGCTGGCCCAGGAACGCCCCGCCTTCCGCCTCTATCGCTGGCTGCGTCCGACCCTCTCTCTGGGCCGTCATCAGCGCCGCTGGCCCGAGCACTGGCAGGAGCTCGCTGCCGCGGGCCGGATCGAGCTGGTGCGTCGCCCCAGTGGCGGCAGGGCTGTGCTCCATGGCGGTGATCTCAGCTACGCGCTGATCTGGCCCACGCCCCCGCCGAGCAAAGTGCAGGCCTACGCCGAGGCCAGCACCTGGCTGCGCCGGGCCTTCGCGCAGCTCGGCCAGCCTCTGCTGAGGGGCAACGACCGGTGCTCGCTGGCCTCGGCCAACTGCTTTGAGCTGGCCACGGCCGCCGACCTGGTGCATGCCGATGGCAGCAAGCGGATCGGCAGCGCCCAGCTCTGGCGTGGTGGCCGGCTGCTCCAGCACGGTTCGATCCAGCTCGCCCCCCCTGCCGGCCTCTGGCAGGAGCTGTTCGGCAGGCCAGCACCTTGCCTGAGGCCGCTTGCCTGCGCCGGTGCTGAGCTTGAAGCGGTGCTCCACACAGCGGCCCGGCAGTACCTGCCCTTCCCACTGGCGGAGCTCAGTCCTGAGCCGTTGCGTGCCAAGGAGCTGGCCGCAGTGGCGGAGCTGCTGGGGCTCGGCGAGGTTTCAGGTGCCGGCGTTGGCTGAGGACTGGGCCTCACCGGAGGCCACCATGCCGCGCACCACCTGGGGCAGGGCCAGGCCGAGCGGGTAGATGTTCTGCCGCCTGGCCGCTTCCAGCAGTGGTGCAGGCAGCTTCAGACCCAGTTTCTGCAGCACCGCCTCGCCCAGATCGGGGCGCTCCAGCGTGCCGCAGGGCAGCCCTGCCGGACTGAGCACGAGCAGCCTGGTGGTCTGGTCGGTTTCGAGCAGTTGCACCGCCTGCCAGAGCGGCGCCGTTTCGGGGATGGACGGCAGGCTGGACAGGGGCCTGAGATGGTCGGCGATGCGGTCGGTGTCCCAGCGCTGCACGGGAATCTCCTTGAGGGTGGCGTCGTCGATCACCCCCTGCCAGCGACCGCGCTCACACACCAGCAGCCAGTCGGCGCTGCCCACCGGACTGGGCTCGGTGAGCCGCACGCGGCTCACCTCCCGCAGGGAGGCATTGGCCTCCAGCACCCGGAAGCGGCGCGCAGCGGCCTCCTTGACCTGAAGGGTGCTGAGGGCACTCTGGAGTGCCAGCAGCTGCTGCTGGTTGCGCACGGCGCCCAGACCGAACCAGCCCAGCAGGATCAGCCAGGCTCCACCGATGCCCGCCCCCCGCAGCAGCAGCAAGGTGCCCAGGGCCATGGCCCCGAAGGCCAGAAAGCGGCCACAGGCATTGGCCACTTCACGCCGCGGCGCTGGCTGCCACTGGCCTGCCACACCAGCGCCTTGACGATCAGGCCGCCGTCCAGGGGCAGGCCGGGCAGCAGATTGAACAGGGCCAGCACCATGTTGAGGGTGCCGAGCTCCGACACCATCGCCCCCAGCCAGGGGGCCACGTGGCTGGCCGCATGGGTGGAGGCGAGCAGCGAGACCCCCAGCACCAGGCTCACGGCCGGGCCGGCCGCCGCCACCTTCAGGGCGCCCATGGCCGTGCTGCACTCCCGCTCCACACTGGCCACTCCCCCCAGCAGAAAGAGGGTGATGCTGCGCACCTTCACGCCCTCCCCCAGGGCCACAAACGAGTGGCCCAGCTCATGCAGCAGCACGGACACGAACAGCAGCAGGGCCGTGCCCAGGCCCAGACCCCAGAGGCCGGCGGCTCCAACGCTGGCACTGAGGCCAGCGCTGTACTGCTGCTGGAAGGCCGCGGTGGCCACCAGCAGGATCACAAACCAGCTCGGGTGAATCCGCAGCGGGATGCCGCGGATGCTCATCAGCTGCCAGCCCTCACCCACGGCGTTCACCCATAGCGTTCACCCACGGCGTTCGTCCCGGATACAGGCGGCGCTCCGGCGGTTGTCCCTGATCCTAGAAAGCTGCTTGCCTCCCCGCCGCCAAGACCGATGCCGATGCGGCCCACCACCCAACTCAAGATCTGTGGGCTGCGCGATCCCAGCCAGGCTGCTGCGGTGGCAGCCCTTGGGGTGGAGGCAATCGGCGTGATCGCGGTGCCGTCCTCGCCCCGTTTCGTGGCAGAGGCCAGGCGACCTGCCCTGTTCGCCGCCATCGAGGCCGTCGCTCCTGCCTGTGCCGGTGTGCTGGTGGTGGCGGACCCCGGCGAGGAGGGCCTTGCCGCGCTGCTGCCGGAGCGGGGCCACCGCATCCTGCAGCTGCATGGCCGCGAGAGTCCTGACCAGTGCAGTGCCCTGCGGCGGCGTCTGGGCTGCACGCTCTGGAAGGCCCTGCGGATCCGCTCTGGCGCCGATCTGGACCAGGCCCAGGCCTATGAAGGCCATGTGGATGCCCTGTTGCTCGATGCCTGGGTACCGGATCAGCTGGGCGGCACGGGTCATCGGATTCCCCTGGACTGGCTGGAGCGGTGGTCCAGCCCCCTGCCGTGGTGGCTGGCCGGCGGCATGGCGCCCGAACGGGTCGCCGAGGTGCTCGCCAGGGTGCGTCCCACCGGGCTGGATGCCTCGAGCGGTGTTGAGCGGGCTCCGGCAGACAAGGACCTCAACCGCGTGGCGGCCCTTGTGAGCGCCGTGCGGGGTCGCCCTGCGGCGCCTTGAGGCGGGTCGGAGCGCCACGGTCCTGTGACCCGTCAGGATTGGGGGCCCATCACGACCAAGCCCATGCTGTCTCCGCAAGCGTTGCGCCAGGCCGGCCTCGCCGCGCTGCTGGTGCTGAGCGGCATGTCCAGCCAGGCCCAGGACCTGGTGGGATGCCAGCTCCTCGATGGGCAACTCTCCTGTGTGCCTGGGGTCAGCACCGATCCCGAGGCCCAGATCCGGGCTCTGCGCCGGCAGATCGCCGGCACCATCAGCCAGGAGGATGCGGTGGAACAGAGCATCAAGGGCCTGGAATCCCTGGAGCTGGCGGGCGAGGCCAGCGAGGGAGCCCTGCTCCAGGCGGTGGCCGATGCCGATGCCCTGGCGGCGCTGCCCGCTTCGGCCTACCACTGGTATCGCCTGGCGCCGGATGACAGCACCTGGCTGTTGATCAGCACGGCCGCAGGCCCCACCTATCGGCTCCAGCCTGAGGATGTGGGCCGGGAGGTGATGCTCGTGATCAGCGTGGATGGCGGGGCTGGCCGTTCCGAATCGACGGCGAAGCCAGCTAGCCGCCGGCAGGCCAGCCCGCCGGTGGGGCCGATTCGACCCTGAGCACGCCTCAGCTGAGAGGCCCTGCGGCTCGGGCTCAGGTGGAGAGAACGGATTCCTGCTGTTTCACGAGCTCAAAGAATTCGGACTTGAGGCTCGGGTCATGGCGGAAATCTCCGCGGACGATGGAGTTCACCATGCTGGTCTGGGGTTCTTTAACCCCACGCCACTTCATGCAGTAATGCTGGGCCTTCACCAGAATTGCCAGGCCCTGGGGCTTGCAGAGGCGCTCGATTTCATCAGCCAGGATCATCACGGCTTCTTCCTGGATGTGCGGCCTGGAGAACACCCAGTCGGCCACGCGGGAGAATTTGGACAGGCCAATCACCTGATCGCCGGGCTTGATCCCGATCCAGCAGTTGCCGAGAATCGGCACCAGGTGGTGGGAGCAGGCCGAACGCACAGAAATGGGGCCAACGGTGTAGATCTCATCCAGCTTCTTCACGTTGGGGAAGCTGGCGATCTTGGGCTGGTGGTGGTAGCGACCCTTGAACACCTCGTGCAGGTACATGCGCGCCACGCGCTCCGCGGTTTCCTCGGTGTTGTGGTCGTTGTCGATATCGATCACGAGGCTGCGCAGCAGTTCGCGCACCTTGCCCGCCACTTCGATCTCAAGCTGATCGAGCTCACCATCCTGCAGGTGATTGGCGATGTTGTCGTTGGCAAAGAAGGACACACCCTCCTTCTCGAGGCGATCCCGAATCCGCAGGGAAATGGGCGTGGGAGCGGTGTTCGGTGCCGAGCCGCTGGCACTGAGGCTGGAAGGGAACGTGGACGTCATAGGAGTTCAGAGCGCGCCGGCGGCCGGCATAAGGGTCAGATCGTCCACCACCTGGGTGGCGGGCTGTTGGGCCAGGTACAGCAGGGCATCGGCGGCCCGCTCGGAATCAAGCATGGCATGGCGATCGAATGAACTGTGGACGGTTTCACTGTCCCAGAGGGGAGTATTCACCGCACCCAAGGTGAGCGTGCTGACGCGAATGCCGTGTTCACGCTCTTCGACAGCCAGGCAGCGGCTGAGCGAAGCCAGGGCCGCCTTGCTGACGCAATAGGCGCCCCAGTCGGGGAAAGCCTGATGCGCGGCATGGCTGCTCACGTTGATGATCAATCCCCCTCCCCGGGCCCGCAGTCGAGGCACCAGGCACTGGCAGACCTGGAACACCGCCGTGAGATTGAGCTGCAGAAGCTGCTGCCACTGGGCCAGGGCCATGGTGGTCAGAGCCCCGGTGCAGGCCATGCCCGCATTGTTGATCACCACATCTGGTTCGAGTCCCCGGGAGCAGAGATCCGCCAGGCCCGCTGCCACGCGCTCGGGCTGGCCGAGATCGATGGGCTCGACCTCTACCCGCTGGCCCAGGGCAGCCAGCTCAGCCGCCTGCTCAGCCAGGGCCTGGCCGTCGCGAGCCAGCAGCAGCAGATCGAAACCTGCTGCCGCAAACCGCCGAGCTGCTGCAGCCCCAATCCCTCGGGACGAGCCTGTGATCAGAACTGTGGGCAAGGGGGGCGGGGCGACGACGGCTCGGAAGGTTGGAGACCGAGGACCTCGGTGAGGACCTTCCAGGCGATTGACTCAAACCTTAAGAGCGGAGCGAGCGCTCTGGGGCACCTGATTCCAGCACCTGGCCCATGCGGCGAAACTTCTCGTAGCGCGCCTGCTGCAGAGCGGCTGCGTCCAGGCTGCTCAGCTGGCCGAGGTGATCGAGCAGGGCGGCCTTGAGCGTGTCGGCTGCCTGCAGGGGCGCCCAGTGGTTGCCGCCGGAGGGTTCCGGTAACACCTGATCCACAATTCCGAGCCTGAGCAGATCTGATCCGGTGATCTTCAGGGCCTCAGCGGCCTCGGGAGCCTTGCCGGCGTCGCGCCACAGGATCGAGGCGCAGGCCTCCGGGGACGCCACGGTGTAGACGCTGTGCTCAAACATCAGCAGCCGATCGGCCACGCCGATGCCGAGCGCACCGCCGGATCCCCCCTCCCCGATCACCGTGGCCAGGATCGGCACCCGCAGCCGGAACATCTCGCGCAGGTTCACGGCAATCGCCTCGCCCTGGCCCTGTTCCTCAGCCAGCACACCGGCATAGGCGCCAGGGGTGTCGATGAAGCTGAGGATCGGCAGTCGGAAGCGGTCGGCATGCTCCATCAGGCGCATCGCCTTGCGATAGCACCGGGGGAGGCCATTCCGAAGTTGCGGGCCACGTTCTCCTTGGTGTCCCGTCCCTTCTGGTGGCCCAGCAGCATCACGCTGATGCCGTTCACCCGGCCCACACCGCCCACCAGCGCCCGGTCGTCGGAGCCGCGGCGGTCGCCATGAAGCTCCAGGAAGCTGTCAGTGATCAGCTGGATGTAGTCGAGCGTGCTGGGCCGCTGGGGGTGACGGGCCACCTGGATCTTCTGGGCGGCACTGAGGCCGTCGAAGATCTCCTTGCGGCGTCTGGTGGCCAGGGTTTCCAGCTGCAGCAGCTGCTGGCTCACATCCACCTCCGAATCGCGGGCCAGCTGGCGGATCTGCTCGATCTGATCCTCCAGTTCCACCAGAGGTTTCTCGAATTCGAGCAGAGCGCGGCGTGCCATGGGGTGGCTGGGGATCGGGGAGGATGAACGCCCTGGTCAGGCGATCGAAAGGGCGGGCGACGAGGAGCTGGCCGGCTCCAGGCCCAGGGATTTGAAGCCGTGGCGCAGGGAGGCCTCGCCGATCAGGTCCATGGCGGCCAGGTTGATGTTGTTGCGCCCCCAACTGAAGTTGGTGTGGATGTCCTCGAAGTCGAGCAGCATGGCCTCGGCGAAGCAGGCAAACATCTGCCGCTCCGGCACCGCCATCTCGGCCAGCTCCATCATCTGCCAGCCGATGTCCTGCCAGAACTCCACGATGCCTCCCTTGAGCACGTGGATGCCGGCGGCGGCGGCCTTGGTGTCGAGGTTCTTGGGGTAACCGCCGTCGATCATCAGGCAGGGACGCTTGAGGCTGTCCGTGTCGATGGTGAGGCTCTGGGGCAGGCTGGCCACCCAGACCACCACGTCGGCCTCCGGCAGGGCCTCCTCCAGGGGAAGGATCCTGCCTTCTCCCAGGCTCTCTTGCAGCGCCACCAGGGGCTGGGGCCGCCTGGCCACCAGCAGCAGCTCGCCAACGCCCGTGCGCTGCAGCCAGCGACAGACGGCACTGCCGATGTCGCCGCTGGCGCCCACCACGGCCACCTTGGCCCTGGCCAGGTCAATGCCCAGTTTCGGGGCGTTGCGTTCCACCTGCTGGCAGATCACCCAGGCTGTGTGGGTGTTGCCGGTGGTGAAGCGCTGCCAGTCGAGCTGAACGGCACTGATGCGTTCTTCACGCAGCAGATTCAGATCTTCGAAAATGATGGAGGTGAAACCACCGAGGGCCGTGATGTCAATGCCGGAGCGTTGCACCAGCTCCATGGCCTTGAGCACCTTGCGCTTGGCCGTCTTGAAACGACGCAACATCTCTGGCACGAACACCGAATCGATGTAGGCGCCCTTGATCACCTTGCCGGTTCGACTGGTCACCTCCACGTGCTCGACGAGCTGGGGAGGCGCTGAACACCACATGTCGAGGTCCCCATCGGCGAACTCGTCAAATCCAAGGGAGCGAGCCTTGGCCCTGGCCTCCTCAAAGCTGGTGGAGTGCCCGATGAGGCCGAACATGCGCAGAGATGGAGGATGTCGCGGACGCTACATCCTCCCATGGGGTGTGTGGGGCAGCGCGTCAGCCGACCAGAGCAGCAGCGGCCAGCTTGGCAATTTCGCGGCCGGTGAAGCCGATGTCCATCAGGGCTTCCTGGTAGGAACTGAGGAAATCGGCCATCAGATCTTCCTTGTCCATCAGCAGCACGGCGGCGTCATCGGCCACCTGATCGAGCATCTTGCGCACCAGAGGCAGATTCTCCCGGTTGGCCTGCTCGAGCTCCTCGCGCACGGTGTCCAGATTGGCCTTGAGCCACTCCTGGCCGTAGTTGAGGTGGGTGTACTCATCCTTGACCACCCCCTCGGTGATGCGGCGGGCGAAGGGGTCAGCCACCGGGATGTAGATGTGGTAGGCCGAAATGGCGAAGGCTTCGATCAGGATGGCCTGAATCAGCAGACAGGTGGTGACCTTGCCTTCCGCCAGTGCCTTCTGGAAGTTGCTGTGCAGCGGGGAGAAGAATTCCTTGGCGAACGGCATGTCCGCCGTGACGCTCAAATTGTTGGCACAGGCGGTGAAGCCCTTCATGTGCTTCAGCTCCATGCGGGCCAGTTTGGCCAGCTCATCGGCCTGGTCAGGAATCAGGGTGCCCAGGGAGATGTAGTTGTCGTGGGCTTCCTGCTCACCCTCGATCACGATGGCATTGATGCGGCTGTAGGCGTCCTTGTAGGTGGAGCTGGCGAAATCCGGCAGACCGTCGGCCGGAGCCTGGCCGCTGCCGGCGGCACTGGTGGTTTCGATGACAGCAGGGTGGGCGACAGATGCCATAGGGGCCGCAGGTCAAGCAATCGCCAGACTGTAACCACCTTGGGTGGAACTGGGCCCAGCGGTTGTCCGAACAGCCACCCCGGGCCTGCCCTGTTCAGGCCCCCGCCCGTTGCCTCTGCGGGGGAACGGGCGGCCAGTCGCTGGCCAGCAGGGACTCCAGCCGGCGCGTCCACCCGTCCACCAGGCGCTCGAACAGGTCGGCCCCCAGGGCCGCCGTGGCCCCCTGGCTGTCACCGATCACGCCGCTGCTGGTGAGGTCGTGGCTCAGCCAGGCGCAGGGTGCCGCCCCCTCCAGGCTCCAGCCCTCGGGGGGCGTCGGTCCATCCACGCCATCGCGGGGGCGCTCGGGTCCCACCAGTTCGGGGGCGAGATGCAGCATCAGGCTGGTTTCCGCCAGACCGGCATGGAGGCCCTGCAGCCGTTCGGCCTGGGGCAACAGCGGGCCCAGCCCCTCCGGCCCGCTCCACAGGAAGCAGGGCAACACGGCCATCTGGGGCGCGGCGGCCCGCAATTGCCGCGCTGCCGCCTGCAGCAGGGCGATCTGGCCGCCGTGGCCGTTCAGCAGCACCAGCCTGCGGAATCCGGCAGCAGCGAGTTGCTGGCCGATGCCCTGCACCAGCTCCACCACGAGGCTGGCCGGCAGGCTCAGGGTGCCGGGGAAGCCGAGGTGCTCCGGCGAGAACCCCAGGGACTGGAGCGGCAGCCGCCAGATCGGCCGATCGTCCGGCAGCCGGGCCAGCACCGCCTCCACCAGGCGCTCAGCGAAGACGGCATCGGTGCCGAGGGGCAGCTGGGGGCCGTGCTGCTCCACAGCGCCCCAGGGCCAGACCACGGTGCTGCCCTTGCGAGCCCCCGCCCGCTGCAGCGCGGGCCAGGTCAGAGCCATCAGTTCGCGCTGCAGGGGCATGGGGGATGGCTGGGGTCGGAATGAAGGGGCGCGTGGTGTGGCATCGGGGCGGGGCATTGGAGCGGGGCATCGGGGCGGGGCGGCCCTGACGCACACCGAATCCCCATGAATCCGATCTCTACAGTGTGCTGCGCTCAGCAGCCGCACCGATGGCCGGATCAGGCAACAGCTCGCCCGCCCCGTCCTCCCGGCCCGTGCCGCCGAGGCCGCCCCGTTCTGGCGCGGAGCCCCCCCAGCGCAAGCCCCCCCAGGTGTTGCTGATCAAGAAGGATCAGCCCGCGGCTCCGGTTCCTGCCGCTGCGCCGGCAGCTGGCCAGCAGGCGCCAGCCAGCCCTCGGGCTGCAGCCCCGGTCCACCCGCCCCAGAGCCAGCCCCCGGCAGCCCCGCGGACGGACGACGAGCTGTTTGACCTGGGGGGGATGGAGGGTCTCACCATGGCCGACCTGCTGGGGCCCGATGGCTCCCGCCAGGGGCGCCCCCGAGCCGCCGAGTCCGCTGATCGTCCCGTCAGCCGCAGCGTCGATGAGTTCGACTTTGATGAGCAGGCCTTTCTCGCCGCCCTTGACGAGCAAGACTTCGTGGGCTCCACCGGTGAGGTGGTGACGGGTGTGGTGGTGGGCCTCGAGAGCGATGGTGTCTATGTGGACATCGGCGGCAAGGCTCCCGGCTTCATGCCCAAGAAGGAGGCCGCCCTGGGCGTGATCACCAATCTCAAGGAGCGCTTCCCCAGCGGCACGGCCGTGGAGGTGCTGGTGACCCGGGAGCAGAACGCCGACGGCATGGTCACCGTGAGTGCCCGGGCCCTGGCCCTGCGCCACAGCTGGGAGAAGGTGAGGGCGCTCGAGAAGGACGGCAAAGTGGTGCAGGTGAAGGTGAGCGGCTTCAATCGTGGCGGTGTGACCTGCGATCTCGAGGGGCTGCGGGGCTTCATCCCGCGCTCCCAGCTCGTGGAGGGAGAGAACCACGAGGCCCTGGTGGGCAAGACCCTGGGTGTCACCTTCCTGGAGGTGAATGCCGAGACCCGCAAGCTGGTGCTTTCGGAGAAGAAGGCGGCCACGGCGGCGCGCTTCAGCCAGCTGGAAGTGGGTCAGCTGGTGGAGGGCGTGGTGGTGTCGGTGAAGCCCTACGGCTTCTTTGTGGATCTGGGCGGCATCAGCGGACTGCTGCACGCCAGCTGCATCACCGGTGCCGACCTGCGCGATCTGCGCCAGGCCTTCAGCCAGGGCGAGCGGCTCTGCGCCCTGGTCACCGACCTCGACCCCGGGCGCGGTCGCATTGCCCTGAACACGGCCCTGCTGGAGGGCCAGGCCGGCGAGCTGCTGGCGGACAAACAGCGGGTGATGGAGGAGGCTGCCGACAGGGCCAACCGGGCCCGTTCCCAGCTGCGCCAGCAGGAGCAGGCAGCCGGATGAGCGATCTGAACCCTCCAATACCTGCCGCTTCGGCCCCACCCCCATCGCCTGAGTCGGCGGCCCTCGCCTCGGCGGCCGCTGGCTCGGCGATCGGCCCCGATTGGGAGCTCGATTTCTATTCCCGTCCGATCCTGGATCCCGAGGGCAAAAAACGCTGGGAGCTGCTGATCTGCTCCACCCCCGAGGTGGGTGAGGACGGCGCTGCGGCCAGTGACAGCTTTCGCTGGGTGCGGACCTGCCCGGCCTCCAGCGTGAATTCGATCTGGCTGAGGGAGGCCCTGCAGGCGGCCCAGGCCGATGCGACGGCCGCTGGAGTGGCGCCGCCGCGGCGGCTGCGCTGCTGGCGGGCCTCGATGCGCACCATGGTGCAGCGGGCCGCCGAGGGCCTGGGGCTGGACCTCATCCCCAGCCGCCGCACCTATGCCCTGGTGGGTTGGCTGCAGCAGCGCGAGCGGGAGGTCTATCCCCAGCAGGAGGGCTACCTGGCCGGTCCCCTGGCACCGCCGCCCCAGGCCGTGCGTCCGGTGCCGGTGCCCCTGCCCGAGGCGCCCGAGGTGACAGCTGGGCCTGGGCCAGCCTGCCGGTGAGTGCCCTGGCCGGGGCGAAGGCCTGGGACAGCGGCTTTTCGGGCCTGGTGCCCCTGCCGGAGGCCGCCGCCGCTGACGCTGGCGTGCCGGGTCTGCGCCTGTTCAGCTCCAGCCGCGCCCTGGCGGTGGCGGGCTGGCTGGCTGGCCTCGAGCCGGTGCGCCTGGAGATCGTGGGCACCCAGCTGGTGCTGGAAGCGGGCATGGATGATCGCTGGCTGCTGGCCTCGTTGCCCGAGGCTGAGGCCGAGGCGGCGGCCCAGGCCTTCGCCAGTTCGCGGCAGCAGGCAGCGGGCCTGCAGTTCATCGCCGTGCAGAGCCGCGAGAGCGATCAGCGCTTCGAGGGCTTCTGGCTGCTGCGGGATCTGCCCGATGGCTGAGGCCGTGCCACCGCCGTTCGATCGGCCTGATGCGGGATTCAATCAACTGGCTGGCTGGACCTGGGTGGGCTGTTACGGCGGCTATTACCTGCAGGCCGACCTGCTGGAAGGCTTTGAGCATGGCTTCTTCACCCGCCAGTGGCAGGGCCGGATTCCCGAGGTGCTGGTGGGTTACCTCAGCGCCGGCGTCACGGTGCATCGACCCCAGCAGGTCCATGGAGCCCTGGTGCTGCCCGCCAGCGCGGCGGCGCTGGAGCCCTGGCCCGAGGCGGATGGGCTGGTCAGCGATGCCGCTGCCCAGAGCCTGTGGGTGTGCGGTGCCGACTGCACCCCCGTGCTGCTGGCCGACCCCCGCAGCGGCAGGGTGGCGGCCTGCCATGCCGGCTGGCGGGGCGTGGCGTCACGCATCCTGCCGGCTGCGGTGGCCCAGCTGGAGGCGGCCGGCAGCCGGGCGGCTGACCTGCGGGTGGCCCTGGGTCCCGCCGTGTCCGGCGAGTGCTATCAGGTGCGGCGCGAGGTGAGCGAACAGGTGGCCCTCAGCCTTGCGCCTGAACCGATCGCTGCGGCCCTGGAGGTTCTCCAGGCCTGTGGTGCCTTGCTGAACGATCCCCAGCCCGGCCACGACCGGCTCGACATCCGGGCGGCTGCCCAGGCCCAGCTGCTGCTCGGCGGCATCCCCGCCGAGCAGATCGCCACCTGTCCCCTCTGCACCGTGACCGAAACCGAGCTCTTCCACTCCTGGCGCCGTGACCAGGTCAAGGCGGTGCAGTGGAGCGGCATCGTGGCTCAGGGCTGATCCCTGGCTGGCTCCAGGCCGCCCGATTCGGGCCGCCCGGTTCAGTCTCCCCGCTCGCCGCCGAACAGCTCCAGTTGCTGCATGGTGCTGTTGCGCTGACGCCGGCTGGAACGGGGCCGTTCAGCAGGTGTGGGCCCGCCCATGAACCAGCTCTCCAGCGCGGCTTGCTGCTCTCTGTCCAGGCTGCCGGGATCGAGGCCTTCGGGAAACAGGGCCGGATGGCGCTCCTGGCACCAGTCGAGGCAGCTGCCGGGAATGCGGCTGGCCCCGAAGGGGGTCACATCGCTGGGCATGGCACTGAAGCCGCCGCGGCTCCATCCCTGGCGTCGCTGCTGCAGCCAGGCCAGGCGGTCTGCTCGGGCGCTGGTGTAGTCGAGCATCGGCGGTGGATAGTCGGCCATGGCAGGGGGCTGGCCCAGCTGGTCGTTGGTGAGGTCGGCGAGCTCCGGCAGCCAGCGACGCACGAACACCCCCTGGGGATCGCAGCGGTCCACCGCCAGCTGGCCGGGATGGTAGATGCGGGTCCAGGCTCCCTGGTCGCCCCGCTCACCGCCACTCTGCTGGCCGCCACCTGTGGTGACGCCCGCCTGCATCGCCCACTGGTAGTGATCGATGGGGCAGTCGCCATCGAGCAGATGGCGCATGTAGTGGAGAGCTCCGTAGCGCCAGTCGATGCCGCAGAGATTGGTGAGGAAGCTGGCGTGAATGGCCCGGCTGCGGAAGTTGAGCTCGTGCCAGCCGCCGGTGGACAGCAGACAACGGGAGGCGGCATCGACGATCGGGAAGCCGGTGCGCCCCTCCTGCCAGCGCCGATACAGCTCCTCCTGGCGGGCGTTGAGTCGGGTCTCCTGCTGGTGGCAGTGCCAGAGGGGCTCCAGTTCCAGCTGGGGGAGGTAGCGAAAGCGCTGGGCCATACCCGCCCCCCAGCGCAGCCGGCTCACCAGCTGCCGCCAGCTGCGCTGCTGGCCGCTGTCCCCCCGTTGCAGCGGCGCGATGGCATCGAGGCACTGGCGATGGCTCACCACCCCGAACTTGAGGTAGGGGCTGAGGCCGGAACTGGCGCGGGCAGCGGGGTAGCTGAGCTGCCAGTAGTAGCGCGACGACACGCCCTGGCTGCAGAACAGCTTCAGCCGCTTCAGGGCTGCTGCTGTGCCGGCCGGCGGCCGGGGTTTGCCATCGTCAAGCAGACCGAGGGCCGTCAGATTCGGGATGGACGAGGGGCGTCCGCCGGGATGGGGAGGGGTGCGCAGCCGGGTGGGAGCAGGCAGCGGTTTCTGCGCCATCGCCGCGTGCCAGGATCGCCGAAAATCGCTATAGGCCAGCAGTGGAGCGACTGCTCCCGGAGGCTCTATCCAATGGATGGGAATCCTGGCCTCTGCCAACATCCTATTGACGCGGGCATCGCGGACCCGGCCTACGATGCGCTCTGTGTCCACATGGGCCACAACGCCATCGGCGCCGTAGTCGCGGACAACCTGCAGGAGGGTGGTGGCTGGTTCGCCCCAGCGCACTTCCAGCCGTGACTGACGGGCTCTGAGATCCTGCTCAAGGCTGGCCAGGCTGTCCAGCATGACGGCCACACGGGCGGCCCCCGTTTCGGGATGCCTCAGCAGGGCAGGGTCCAGTATGAAAAGCGGTAAAACCCTTGCGCTGGAGCTGATATGACACAGGGCTGGATGATCGCTGAGCCGAAGATCCCGACGAAACCAGACAACCTGCAGAGTCATGATCGTTGCTTGCAATCGGTTGGGTTGAATGGTTAAGCTGTGATTAGTGCGATTCTGATTTCATGCTGACCGGAACAGACCTCCTCACCAAGGTCAAAGAGCTGGGCGATGTTGGTAAATCCGATCTCGTGAGAGCTTGCGGGTATGTGTCCACCAAGAAAGACGGCAGCGAGCGGCTGAACTTCACAGCGTTCTACGAAGCCCTTCTGAGTGCGAAGGGGGTGGATTTCGGTGCTGCTCCCTCCACCGGCAAGGGAGGGCGCAAGCTCAGCTTTTCCACCAAGGTACAGTTCAACGGCAACTTGATGGTGGGCAAGGCCTACACCGCTTTGCTCGGCCTCGAGCCCGGAGATGAATTCGAGATCAAGCTGGGTCGCAAGCAGATCCGTCTGGTGCCCCTCGGTGGTGAGGACGAGGACGAGTGACTGCTCAGGATTGAGCCACGGCCAGAGCCACCTGCTCAGCCAGTTTGATGCCGTCGATGGCGGCTGAAAGGATGCCGCCGGCATAGCCAGCCCCTTCACCTCCCGGGTAGAGCCCGGGGGTGTTGAGGCTTTCCAGGCTGGTGCGATCGCGTGGAATCCTCACCGGTGATGACGTGCGTGTTTCCACGCCGGTGAGCAGGGCACTGGAGCTGCAGAACCCCGCAAGCCTGGCCTCAAAGGCCGGTAGCGCTTCCCTGAGGGCCTCCAGCACATAGGGCGGCAGGCACCCACCCAGGTTGGCCCCACGCACCCCTGGCTGGTAGGAGGCAACCACGCCCGTGCTGCCCCCTTCGCCCTGTCCGTCTGGGTCGATGCCAGTGAGGAAGTCGGCAACGGTCTGGACCGGTGCCTGGTAGGTGCCTCCACCTGCGGCAAAGGCCAGCTGTTCCCAGTGCCTCTGGAAGGCCACCCCGGCCAGGGGGTCGTCTTCGAAGCGGCCGTAGGGCCGAAGATCCTCAAGTGTCACCGGCACCACCAGGCCGCTGTTGGCATTGCGCTCGTTGCGGGAGTGCTGGCTCATGCCATTGGTCACCACCGCGCCGGCCTCCGAGGTGGCCCCCACCACCAGGCCGCCCGGGCACATGCAGAAGCTGTAGACGCTGCGGCCTTTCAGGCCAGGCCCCCTGCAGTGATGCACCAGCTTGTACTCGGCGGCGCCCAGGCGGGGGTGGCCGGCGGCCTCGCCCCAGCGGGCCCGGTCGATCAGGGGCTGGGGATGCTCGATCCGCAGGCCGATGGCGAAGGGCTTGGGCTCCAGGGCGACGCCGCACTCCTCGAGCCTCAGGAAGGTGTCGCGGGCGCTGTGACCCACCGCCAAGACCACCGCAGAGGTGGTGATCGTGTGGCCATCGGCCAGTCTGACCCCTTGCACCCTGCGGCTGCCTGGGGCCAGCAGCAGCCCCTCCACCCTGCTGCCGAAGCGCACCTCCCCGCCGAGGGCCTCGATCCGCTGCCGCAGCCCCCGCACCACCGTCGCCAGCTTGAAGGTGCCGATGTGCGGGTGGTGCAGGGTGAGGATCTCCGGGTTGGCTCCTGCCGCCACCAGTTCCTCCAGCACCTTGCGGCAGTAGGGGAGGGGTTCGCTCACCTGGCTGTAGAGCTTGCCGTCGGAGAAGGTGCCGGCACCGCCCTCGCCGAACTGGGCATTCGACTCCGGGTTGAACGGCAGCTGGCCCTTCCAGAAGCCGAAGGTGTCGGCGCTGCGCTGCTTCACGGCCGGCCCCCGCTCCAGCAGCAGGGGGCGCAGCCCCATCTGGGCCAGCAGCAGGGCGGCGAAGTAGCCGCAGGGTCCGGCGCCCACCACCACGGGCCGGGTGGCGGCGCCGTTGCTGCCGCTGCCGGCGGGCAGCACGGGGTGATAGGCGCTGTCGGGGCTGGGCCTCAGGTGGGGATCGCCGCGGAAGCGCTGCAGCAGCCGCTCCTGCTCACGCTCACTGAGATCAAGCACCAGATCCAGGCTGTACACCAGCTGGATCGGCTTGCCGCGGCGTGCATCGACACTGCGCTTCACCAGGTGGTGGTCGCGCAGCTGGCCAGGCCTGAGCCGCAGTCGCCGGCAGATCGCCGCCGGCAGCTCGGCCTCTCCATGGTCCAGGGGCAGCTTCAGCTCACTCAGCCGCAGCAAGGGATCTCCTGGAGGGTGCTCCCGTTGTAGATCGGCCCGGTTCTGTTGCAATCGTGCCGCTCCGCCACCCTCCTCACCCGGCGCCCCTGCCATGGTGGGGACAACGCCGTGCCCATCAGGGACCTGCTCGCTGCCCATGGGTCTGGCCCACTGCCCTCTCTGTGTCGCCCTGGCGGTGCTCTGCGTGCTCCGCAGCGGCGCCCATGCCATGCAGCTCTGGCAGCTGAGGCCCGCTGCCGTGCCGCTGCCGATGCCAACCTCCTAGCGTCCGGGGGCAGGGGCTCAGGCGAGTCTGTGCACGTTCCCACCCCGATCTCGCAGCGCCTGCCTCCATGTCTTCCGTCCCCGAGGTCTGCGGACTCGAAGTCACCTACTTCGGTGCCAATGGCTGGTTGCTGCAGTTCGATCAGCTGAGGGTGCTGGTGGATCCCTGGCTCACCGGCACCCTGGAGTTCCCGCCGGGCCCGTGGTTGTTCCGCGGAGAGTTGCCCCGCCCCTGGCCCGCCCCGGAACGGCTGGATCTGCTGCTGCTCACCCAGGGCCTGCCCGACCACTGCCATCCCGCCAGCCTGGCGCTGCTGGATCTACAGCTGCCCGTGGTGGCCTCCCCCACGGCGGCCCGCCGCGCCCGGGAGCTGGGTTTTCAGCAGGTGACTGCCCTGGCACCAGGGCAGTCCCACAGCATCCAAGGGCTCACCATCCTTGCCACCGCAGGGGCCCCGGTGCCCCAGGTGGAGAACGGTTACCGGCTTGAGCATGCCGCCGGCAGCCTCTACCTCGAGCCCCACGGCTACCTCGATCCCAGCCTGGCGGCCGAACCCCTCGATGCGGTGATCACGCCGGTGGTGGACCTGGGCCTTCCCCTGGCAGGGGCCTTTGTGCGGGGCCGGCAGGTGTTGCCGCAGCTGCTGGAGCGGCTGCGGCCCTCCACCGTGCTGGCCAGCACGGCCGGTGGCGAGGTGCGTTTCGATGGCCTGCTCAGCCGCGCCCTCTGGCAGCGGGGCAGTGCAGCCGAGGCTGCCGGAGCCATCGCCGCCGTAGCTGAGCCTGCGCGCTTCATTGATCCGATTCCCGGCGAGTCCTACCGGCTGACGCGGCCGGGGTGATGGCCGTGCCGGGAGCGCCCCGGGCGAGTGGCTGGACGGAGACCCCTCAGCAGGCACCACTGCGGCCCGCCAGCTCGGCTTCGATCGCGGCCACGGCGATGCGGCTGCTGAGCACGGCATCGGGGTTGAGGCTGATCGAATCGATGCCCTCTTCCACCAGGAAGGCGGCGAAGTCGGGATGGTCGCTGGGGGCCTGACCGCAGAGGCCGATCTTGCGGCCGCAGCGGTGGGCCGTGCGGATCGCCAGCTGGATCATCGCCTTCACGGCGGCGTCGCGTTCGTCGAACAGGTCCGCCACCAGGGCTGAATCGCGATCCAGCCCCAGGGTGAGCTGGGTGAGGTCGTTGGAGCCGATCGAGAAGCCATCGAAGCGCTCGGCGAAGGCCTCGGCGCTGATCACGTTGCTGGGCAGTTCGCACATCACGTACACCTGCAGGCCGTGTTGGCCGCGCACCAGTCCGTGCTGCGCCATCTCGGCCAACACCCGATCCCCCTCCTCGGGGGTGCGGCAGAAGGGCACCATCGGAATCACGTTCACCAGCCCCATGGCCTGCCGCACCCGCCGCAGGGCACGGCACTCGAGGCCGAACGCCGCTCGAAAGGCCGGGGCGTAGTAGCGGGAGGCGCCGCGCCAGCCGAGCATCGGGTTGTCCTCGCGGGGTTCGAAGCCGCCGCCGCCCAGCAGTCGGGCGTACTCGTTGCTCTTGAAATCCGAGAAGCGAAGGATCACCGGTCGGGGGTAGAACGCCGCGGCAAGGCGCGCCATGCCCTGGGCCAGGCGATCCACGTAGTACTCACTGGCCTCGGCATAGCCAGCGGTGAGCCGGGCGATCGCCTGGCGCTCAGCGGCGTCCGTCACCCGTTCCGGCTCCAGCAGGGCCAGCGGATGCACCCGGATGTGGTTGGCGATGATGAACTCCAACCGGGCCAGCCCCACCCCGTCACAGGGGATGGCCGCCAGCTTGAAGGCCTCCTCGGGGTTGCCCACGTTCATCAGGATCTGGGTGCGGGTGGAGGGCAGGTTGTCCAGGGGGCTCTCCTCCACGCTGAAGGGCAGGGCGCCGCGGTACACCCGGCCCTGATCGCCCTCGCAGCAGCTGGCGGTGACCTCTTCCCCATCGGGGATGCGGCGGCTGCCGTCGCCGGTGCCGACGATGGCCGTGATCCCCATCTCGCGGGCAATGATCGCCGCGTGGCAGGTGCGGCCGCCCTGGTCGGTGATCACGGCGCTGGCCCGTTTGAGGATCGGCTCCCAGTCGGGATCGGTGCGCTCGGTGACGAGCACCTCCCCCGGGGAGAACCGGCCGATCTCGCCGGGATGGCTGAGGATCCGGGCCCGCCCGCTGCTCACCGAGGCGCCGATCGCTCTCCCCTGGGCGAGTGGCTCGGCGCTGTGGGGTGCCAGATTCCAGGTTTTCAACACCGCGGCTGATCGGCGGGATTCCACCGTTTCCGGCCGGGCCTGCAGGACGTACAGCGCACCGCTGCCGCCGTCCTTGGCCCACTCGATGTCCATGGGGGTGGGGGCACCCCGCTGGGCGCTGTAGTGGCGCTCGATCGCACAGGCCCAGCGGGCCAGCTGCAGGGCTTCGGCATCGCTGATGGCGAAGCGGCAGCGTTCCTGCTCCGGCACCGGCTGGGTGAGGGTGCTGGCATGGCCGGGCTCGGGGGCGCCGTCGCCGCTCGGAGGGGGGTCGGCGTAGACCATCCGGATCGCCTTGCTGCCCAGGCGCCGGTGCACGATCGCGTCGAATCCCTGCTCCAGGGTGGGCTTGAAGATCAGATATTCATCGGGGTTCACCGCGCCCTGCACCACCGTTTCCCCCAGGCCGTAGGCGGCGGTGAGCAGCACCGCGTCCCGGAACCCCGTCTCGGTGTCGATGCTGAACATCACGCCTGAGGCGGCCAGGTCGGAGCGCACCATCCGCTGCACGCCGATCGAGAGGGCCACTTCCAGATGCTCGAAGCCGTGGATCTGGCGATAGGAGATGGCGCGGTCGGTGAACAGGGAGGCGTAGCAGCGGCGGCAGGCGGCCAGCAGGGCCTGTTCCCCGCGCACGTTGAGGAAGGTGTCCTGCTGGCCCGCGAAGGAGGCCTGGGGCAGGTCTTCGGCCGTGGCGCTGGAGCGCACAGCCACCGCCGGCGGGGCGCCGCCGGGCTCCAGGGCTCGGAAGGCCTCCACAATCGCCTGCTGCAGATCTGGCGGCAGGGGGGAGCGCAGCAGCAGCGCCCTGCAGGCCGCGCCTGCGGCCTGCAGGGCGCCGAGATCACTGCTGTCGAGCCCATCCAGCAGGTCTTTGAGCTGGGGTTCGAGGCCGTTGACGGCGAGGAAGTGGCGGTAGGCGGCCGCCGTGGTGGCAAAGCCGCCGGGCACTTGCACCCCCTGGCTGCCGAGCTCCCGGATCATCTCTCCGAGGGAGGCGTTCTTGCCGCCCACCTGGGGCAGGGCCTTCAGATCCACCGCTGCCAGCGGCAGCACCAGGGGGTCGGCAGGGGCCATCAGCGGCGGTGCGGCTGAGCTGAATCTGGCCCGGATGGACAGTCTGCGCTCCGACTGTGAATGGGCCTAAAGACTGGGTGAGCCCGATTCCGGGTGGCACAGTGGAGTGATTCAGCACGCCCCACCCACGGTTTTCGTGTTTCGTTTCTCCCAGGCCGGCCCCGCCCTCAGCGCACGGATGCTTGCCACCACTGCTGCATCCGTGACCACCTCCCTGGCGGTGGCGCTGGCGGCAGCGACCTCCCTGGCTCCTGCGGCCCTGGCTCAGGCGGCCGCCAAGCCGGCCTCGATGGAGTTGATGAATGACATGGCCCTCGCCGCCGCGGTCAACGTGTGCGAGCTCGCCGTGGAGTCCAAGGTTCCGGTGGAACAGGTCGTGCTCTCCAACGCCAAGGCCATCACCTATGTGGTGACCAGCCGCTACGGCAGCCAGGTGGCCAACGCCGGAACGCTTCAGCCCGAGCAGATCGCCAATGGCGCGATCATTCAGGTGGTGGGCCGGGTGCGCCAGGGCTGCTATGCCAAACTCGCCGGCGCCGACAAGAAGTTTGTCGATGACGTGATCACTGAGTACTCCAACGCCGTTCAGAGGAACTAGTCCGGAGCCATCAGTCCAGAGCCATCAGTCCGGAGCCATCAGATCTGAGACGTTGTCTGACACGTTTCAGGACTGTTCTTCTGTTCGCTGACTGTCGCGGACGTTTTCCGCGGCGGGCTCCGGCAGCAGCTGGGCCAGCAGCCCGGAGCCCATCAGCAGGCCGCCCAGCACGGCGGCCAGGGTGCGGTTGTCGCCCCCTGGCCCGTCACTCCACACGGCAGCCGCCAGGAAGGCGCCCCCCAGCAGCAGGGTGGGCACCAGCACAACCCCCTTGGCGGTGCGATTCAGGCTCATGAGCTGCTCCGGCAGTCCTCGCCACCGTCCGGGTCAGGGGTGGCCAGGCCTCGCTGCACCAGGCTGGCACCCAGGTCGAGCTGGTCTGAGCCCTCTGGTGCCAGCCGGGTGACCCTGGCCAGCAGCATGCCATCGGCTGTGCCCATCGGCCGCAGGTTGACGCGGCTGCGGCGGGGCAGTTCGCTGCGCAGCCAGTCGGCGACTTCGGCCTGGCCAGAGGGGTCAATGCGGATGCAGGCGAGGGCCACGGTGTAGCTGCGGTTGCCGTCGCCCACCTGCAACTGGCCGTTGCCCCGCACCTGCAGCACCTCAGCAGCCTGGGCCGCGCTGGGCCAGAGCAGCCATCCGGCCAGAAGTGCCAGCAGCAGGCTCAGAGCTTGGCGCCACAGCTGGGGCAGAAGCGGTGGTCGCTGGCTGTACTGATGCCGCAGCTGTTGCATTGCCTGGTGGTGTCGATGGCGAGTTCGGGGTGGGAGGGGAGCCCCACCATCTGGGCATTGCTGGCGCCGGGGGGAACCATCGGGTAGCAGTTCTCGTTGCGGCGCACCTTCACATCGATGAAGGCCGGGCCGGGGTGGTCGAGGGCTTCCTGGAGTTGTTGGCGCAGGCTGGAGCGCTCGGTGATCAACACGCCGCGCACCCCGAAGGCCTCAGCCAGAGCTTCGAAGTTCGGCATCCCACCGGTCATTTCGGAGGCGGAATAGCGCTCGTCGTAGAAGCTCTCCTGCCACTGGCGCACCATCCCCTGCCAGCCGTTGTTGATCACCACCACCTTCACGGCCAGGTTGTACTGGGCCAGGGTGCCGAGCTCCTGGATGTTCATCAGGATCGAGGCATCGCCGGCCACACAGATCACCTGCTGGTCGGGGAAGGCGGTCTGCACGCCCATGGCCGCGGGCATGCCGTAACCCATCGTGCCCAGGCCGGCACTGCTGATCCAGCGGCGCGGTCCGTTGTGCAGGTACTGGGCCGCCCACATCTGATGCTGGCCCACATCGGTGCTGACGTAGGCACTGGGGGCCAGCTCCTGCAGGGCGATCATCACCTCCTGGGGGGCGATCTCACCCTCCGGAGCCGGCGTCACCAGGGGGTACTGGTGCTTCCAGCTGTCGATGCGCTCCAGCCAGGCCTCGGTGCGGCCCTGGGAGCGGTCGGTGCCGGAGCCGTCGACGCCGGCGGCCTGGAGCAGGCCTTCGAGCGCCTGGCGCACGTCACCCACGAGCGGCACATCGGGCACCCGGGTCTTGCCCACCTCAGCGGCGTCGATGTCGATGTGAATCACCTGGGCCCGTGGGGCGAAGCCATCCAGCCTGCCGGTCACCCGGTCATCGAAGCGGGCGCCCGTGGCGATCAGCAGGTCGCACTCGGTGACGGCGAAGTTGGCGTAGGCGGTGCCGTGCATGCCCAGCATGCCCACGGACAAGGGGTGGGTTTCATCGAAGGCGCCTTTGCCCATCAAGGTGGTGGTGACGGGCAGGCGGAAGGCCTCGGCCAGCTGGCGCACCTGGTCGTGGGCGCCACTGCTGATGGCGCCACCGCCCACATAGAGCAGGGGGCGGCGAGCCTGGCCGATCAGGTCCAGGGCCTGGTGGATCCGGTCGGGATCGGGCCGGGGGGGCAGGCGGAAGCCCGCCGGAATGGCCGTGCCGGGCTCCACGGGCACGTAGTCGAACTGTTCGGCGCCCACGTCCTTGGGCACGTCGATCAGCACCGGACCGGGCCGGCCGGTGGCGGCGATGAAGAAGGCCTCAGCCACGATGCGACCGATCTCGCGCGGATCGCGCACCACCCAGGAGTGCTTCACGATCGGCAGGGTGATGCCGAAGATGTCGGTTTCCTGAAAGGCGTCGGTGCCGATCGAGGCCCGTGGCACCTGGCCGGTGATCACCACCATGGGCACCGAGTCCATGTGGGCGGTGGCGATGCCCGTGACCAGATTGGTGGCCCCGGGCCCGGAGGTGCCGAAACACACGCCCACCTTGCCGGTGGCGCGGGCGTAGCCGTCGGCGGCATGGGTGCCCCCCTGCTCGTGGCGCACCAGGATGTGCTTGAGCCAGCCGCGGCTCTCGGCCTGGTGCAGCTCGTCGTAGATGGGCAGGATCGCCCCGCCGGGGTAGCCGAAGATGTGCTCCACCCCATGGCGGTGCAGGGCATCCATCAGGGCATAGCCGCCTGTCACCCGCTGGCTGCGCCGGCCGCCCTCACTCTCAGCCAGCGCGGCTGGGGCGGGAGCGGACTGGGCCGCAGAGGCGAGGGGCGTAAGCGTCACGGCTGCAGCAGGCCCACCAATGGGGCCACTATCGGACACCAGCAACCCTAGGCGCTGGAGCGGTTTTTGGAGCTTGTCTGGCCTGGGCCATGGCCCGCAGTACCTGGGCCGGATCGATCCAGCGCCCGCCTTGGCGCAACCCCCAGTGCAGGTGGGGGCCGGTGGTGCTGCCGCTCATCCCCACATGGCCGATCAGCTGGGCGGTGCGCACGCCCTGGCCCACCCTGAGCTGCACCGCGCCGCTGCGGTAGACACCTGCTGAGCCCCGGCCCGCCAGGTGGCAATAGATGTGCTCGTAGGCCCCGGAGCGGATCACCAGCCCCACGCCGCAGCCTCCGTCGTTGATCACCTCCTGCACCACGCCGCCCCACCAGCTGCGCACCGGGGAGCCCAGGGGAGCGGCGATGTCCAGACCGTAGTGGGGGCGCACGTCGCCCCCGATCGGGTGCACGCGCATGCCGAAAGCGCTGGTGAAGCCGGCGAAGCTGGCCACGGGGAAGGCCCCGAGCCGCCAGCTTTCGGCACGGGCGGAGGGTGGGCCGGCCAGCAGGGGCGTCAGCACCAGGGAGGCCAGCAGCAGGCGTGCCGGCGTCACTGCCCTCCCTGCGGCCCTGAGCACGGCCATGCCTTCAGAGCAGCCCAAGGGCATGGAGCGGTCCTCGTCCACTGAGCAGTTCCAGCAGGAAGGCGGAGAAGCCCACCATGGCCAGCCTGCCGTTCCACACTTCGGAACTGTTGTTCCAGCCCCAGGCCCACTTGTCCTGGGGATAGAGCTTCACCTTGGTGGGCAGGGCGGCGGCCTGATCCAGGTTCACTTCCGGTCCCTCCAGGGCGTGCTGCACCAGGTCGGCGAGGCCGGTGATGAAGGCCGGCGTGGTGTCCAGGGCCGGCACCCGCCGGAAGTTGGTGATGCCTGCCTCCGTGGCGATCTCGCGGTATTCGATGTCGATCTCTTCGAGCGTCTCGATGTGCTCGCTCACGAAGCTGATCGGCACCACCACCAGGTCCTTCACGCCCTGGGCGCCGAGGTCTTCGAGGGCCTCGTCGGTGTAGGGCCGCAGCCACTCCACCGGGCCCACCCGGCTCTGGTAGGCCAGGGTGGAGGGGTTGGAGTGGCCCAGATCAGCTTTCAGCCTGGCCATGATCAGCTCGGCGCAGGTTTCGATCTCCCGCTGGTAGGGGTCGCCGGCCTCGGCCACGTAGCTCTTCGGCACGCCATGGGCGCTGAAGAACACATGGGCCGTGGCCGGGTCAGGGCACTGCTCGATCTCCCTGGCGATCAAGCCCGCCATGGCGCTGATGTAGCCGGGGTCGTCGTAGTAGCTGCGGATGCAGCGGATCGGCAGCCGTTCGAAGCCGGGGTCGGCCTGGCGCAGGCGTTTGAGCTCCCGGAAGCTGGAGCCGCTGGTGCTGATCGAGAAGTGGGGGTAGAGGGGCAGCACCACCACCTCATCGACGCCGTCGGCCTTGATGTCGGCCACGGCCGACTCGGTGAACGGGTGCCAGTAGCGCATCGCCACGTAGCTGGTGGCCTCGATGCCCCGCTGCCGCAGGCTGCTCTGCAGCTCCCGCGCCTGCTGCTCGGTGATGCGGCGCAGCGGTGAACCCCCGCCGATCGAGCGGTAGGCCTCCTGGGACTTGCCGGCCCGCAGGCTGCTGATCAGCCAGGCCAGGGGCTTCTGCAGGGCGGGATTGGGCAGCCGGATGATCTCCGGGTCGGAGAAGAGGTTGTAGAGAAACGGCCCCACGTCCTGGATCCGCTCGGGACCCCCGAGGTTCAGCAGCAGCACGCCAACCTTGGCCATGCCTTCTGTTCCGTTCGGCGTGTTGGCCGTGAGCGTAACGCTGCAGGCCGGGCCCTAGCGGTGCACGACGACGATCGATAAGGTCGGCGCATTACGCACCGGAGCCATCGCGCCCCGATCAGCTGCTGCCGTGAGCCCTGCCATGGGCACCTCCGGGGCCCTGGCTGGGGTGGATTCCACCGCCGCCACAGCCAGGCTGATCCAGCAGCACAACCGGCGTCTGGCGGCCGCCGGCCTCAGGCTGCGGCTGGAGATGCGCGGCGGCAAGCTCAGCCTGCGGGGCCCCCTGCCCTGCCGCAGCGGGGCCGGGGCCTGGCGGGTGCAGCGGCTGAGCCTGGCCCTGCCCGCCACGGCGGCTGGCGTGGCGGAGGCTCTCGAGACCCTGCGGGAGGTGCAGCGCCAGCTGGAGCTGGGCCGCTTCGACTGGGCCCGCTGGAGCCGGCGCCAGGCGGTGTCGTCGATCATCCCTTCCACCCATGCCGCCGCGGCGGCCCCCAGTCCGGCCCCTGGGGATGCCGGCAGCTGGCGGGCCCAGGTGCAGGCCTTCAAGCTCGCCTTCTTCGCCGATCCGCGCCGGCAGCTCAACCCGGCTGGCAGTCGCACCACCTGGAGTGCCGCCTACCGCCCCTATCTGCGCCGCCTGCTGCGGCTCAGCGCAGAGCAGTCGGGCCCAGGTGGCGAGAACCTGCTGTTGCGCACCCTCGAGAGCTACCCGCCGGGTAGCCGCAGCCGTCAGCAGTGCGGCACAGCCCTGGCCGCCCTGGCCCGCGAGTGCCAGCTGGTGCTGCCGCCGGAGTGGGCCGCCCAGGCCAGCGGCTACGGGCTGCATCTGGCCCGCTTCCGCCAGCTGCCCAGCGACGCCGAGATCCTGGCGCTGGTGGAGCAGATCCCCAACCCCGGCTGGCGGCTGGTGTACGGGCTGCTGGCCACCTACGGCCTGCGCAACCACGAGGCGTTCTTCGCTGATCTTTCGGCCCTGGCCCCGGGGGCTGACCGGGTGATCCGGGTGCTGCCCACCAGCAAGACCGGAGAACACCAGGTGTGGCCGTTTCAGCCGCACTGGGTGGATCACTTCGGCCTGGCGGCCATCGCCGGCGGCGCCGCCGCCCTGCCGCCGGTGACCACCAACCTGAGCCGCACCACCCTGCAGCAGGTGGGCCGCCGGGTGGCGGAGCAGTTCCGGCGTTACGGGCTGCCGATCACCCCCTACGACCTGCGCCACGCCTGGGCCGTGCGCACGATCCACATCGGCCTGCCCGACACGGTGGCGGCCCGCATGATGGGCCACTCCGTGGCGATCCACACCCGCACCTACCACCACTGGATCACCCGCCGCGACCAGCAGCAGGCCGTCGACGCGGCCCTGGCCCGGGGCAGGTCAGAGTGAGCCGGCGCCGTCTCCCCGTTCCCCTCTCCCCCCGATGCCTGATTCCAGCCTCGATCAGATCGCCCAGGACCTCGGCCCCGGCGGCGCCCTCGCTCCAGAGCCTGATCGGGAGGGCTATCAGCGCCGCATGGCCCGCCGCAAGGAGGTGCAGCAGCAGCGGGTGGGGGAGCGCTCCCTGGAGAAGGGGCTGGTGCTGGTGTTCACCGGCCAGGGCAAGGGCAAGACCACGGCGGCCCTGGGCCTGGTGCTGCGCACCCTGGGCCACGACGAGAAGGTGGCGGTGGTGCAGTTCATCAAGGGCGGCTGGCAGCCCGGGGAGGCCAGGGCCCTGGCCGTGTTCGGAGAGGCGCTGCACTGGCATGCCCTGGGTGAGGGTTTCACCTGGGAAACCCAGGACCGCGAGCGCGACCGCGCCCTGGTGCAGCAGGCCTGGGAGCGCTCCTGCGCCTACCTCGCTGACCCGGAGCGCAAGCTGGTGGTGCTGGATGAGGTGAACGTGGCCCTCAAGCTGGGCTACCTGGCGGTGGAGCAGTTGCTGGAGGGCCTGGCCCTGCGGCCGCCCCTCACCCACGTTGCCCTCACCGGACGCGGCGCCCCGCCGCAGCTGCTGGAGCGGGCCGATCTCGTCACCGAGATGACCCTGGTGCGCCATCCGTTCCGGGAGCAGGGCGTCAAGGCCCAGGCCGGCATCGAATACTGAAAACCTGCACCGAAGCTGCCCGATCAGCCCAGGTCGTCCTGCAGCTGGGCCAGGCCACTCACCAGCACCGAGAGGCCGCTGATCAGCACGGCCCGGTGCACAGCAGGTTCGCTCCAGACGCCGGGCTGCTCTGCGGCGCGACCCAGGGCCGAGAGGGTCAGCCGGGCCATCAGCTGACAGGACCGCACCGTGGGCGGCTTCGGCGGGGGAGCCATGGCTGTGCTGCTTTGCAGCAGTGAAGCGCCGGGCCTGGCGGCTGGCAAGCCTGGCCGCCGCCGAGGGCAGAGACGGGGCCGACAGCAGGGCCATTGCTACGGTGCGGCAAATCCGTGGTGTCGATGGGTTATCAGCGGGTGCTCCTCAAACTCAGCGGTGAGGCGCTGATGGGAGAGCAGGGCTACGGCATCGATCCGGAGATCGTGAAGGCGATCGCCTCCGATGTGGCGGCCTGTGTGGCCGACGGCACCCAGCTGGCGATCGTGGTGGGCGGCGGCAACATCTTCCGTGGCCTCAAGGGCAGTGCCGCCGGCATGGACCGGGCCACCGCCGACTACGTGGGCATGCTGGCCACCGTGATGAATGCCATCACCCTGCAGGACGGCCTCGAACGGGCCGGGGTGCCCACCCGGGTGCAGAGCGCGATCTCGATGCAGGCCGTGGCGGAGCCCTACATCCGCCGCCGCGCCATCCGCCACATGGAGAAGGGGCGGGTGGTGATCTTTGCGGCCGGCACCGGCAATCCCTTTTTCACCACCGACACCACCGCCGCCCTGCGGGCCGCTGAGATCAGTGCCGATGTGGTGTTCAAGGCCACCAAGGTGGACGGCGTGTACGACAAGGACCCGGCCAAGCATGCCGATGCCCGCCGCTTTGAGAGCCTCTCCTTCCTGGAGGTGCTCAGCAGTGAGCTGGAGGTGATGGATGGCGCGGCGATCGCCCTCTGCAAGGACAACGCCATCCCGATCGTGGTGTTTGACCTGTTCGGGCCCGGCAACATCGGCCGAGCCGTGGCCGGCGAGCCGATCGGCACCCGCATCCATCCCGCCTGAGGCGCCCGCCCGCAGCCGTGAGTACTCTCCCCACGGTTCCCGATCAGCGAGTCCGAAAGCCCCGGCCATTCGGCAGCACCTGCCCTCCCTTTCTTCGCCCTGCCCCCGCACCACCCGCCATGGACCTCGAAGCCAGCATGCGCAAATCGGTGGATGCCGCCCTGCGCAACTTCAACACCATCCGCACCGGCAGGGCCAACCCCTCACTGCTCGACAAGATCAGCGTGGAGTATTACGGCGCTGAAACGCCGCTCAAATCCCTGGCCAGCCTCTCCACGCCCGACTCCCAGACGATTCAGATCCAGCCCTTCGACATGGGCGCCATGGGGCTGATCGAAAAGGCGATCGCCATGAGCGACCTCGGCCTCACCTGCAACAACGACGGCCGGTTGATCCGCATCAACATCCCTCCCCTCACCGAAGACCGGCGCAAGGAGCTCTGCAAGATCGCGTCCAAGTATGCCGAGGAGGGCAAGGTTGCCCTGCGCAATAATCGGCGCGACGGCATCGACCGGATCAAGAAGCAGGAGAAGGACGGCGAGCTCTCCGAAGATCAGAGCCGCGACGAGCAGGACAAGGTGCAGAAGCTCACCGACCGGTTCATCGCTGAGCTGGACAAGCACCTGGCCGAAAAGGAAGCCGAGATTCTCAAGGTGTGAGCGCTCCCCCGTGAGTGAGCTGGCGGGCTGCAGGCCCGAGGTGATCGTGGTGGGTGCCGGTGCCGCCGGCGCGGCGGCGGCCTTCCACCTGGCCCGGCTCGGCCGCGAGGTGCTGCTTCTCGACGCTGCTGCCTTCCCGCGCAGCAAGCCCTGTGGCGGCGGCATGGCGGCCTCCGTGCAGCGCTGGTTTCCCTTCGATCTGCGCCCCGCCGTCGACACCGTGGTTGAGCGGGTGCGGTTCACCTGGGCCCTGCAGGATCCGGTGCTGGCGGAGTTGCCTGGGGAGGCCCCCTTCTGGATCGTGCGCCGCTCCCGCCTGGATGCCTTCCTCGCCGAACAGGGTGTGGCGGCCGGCGTGGACTTTCAGCCCAGCACCGAGGTGCGCTCCCTCAGGCCCGTTGCGGGCGGCTGGCGAGTGGAGGTGCAGGGCCCTGATGGGACGCCGCAGGGCCTGCAGGCCAGGGCCGTGGTGGTGGCGGATGGTTCCGGCTCCCGGCTGGCGGGCCCCCTGGGCCTTGGCCCGCGGCGGCCCCGCTTCGCCTCCACCGTGTCGGTGGAACTGGAGGGCGAGGTGAGCGACCCGGCGGCGGCCCGTTTTGATTTCGGCCTGGTGCGCCAGGGCTTCTGCTGGGCTTTCCCGCGCCAGGGTGGCTACAGCATCGGCCTCGGCACCTTTGTGGGCCGCGACCCGGTGGCGGCCGAAGCCGTGCTGACGCGCCTGCTGCCCAGCCTCGGTTTTGCCCCCGGGGCCGGGGTGCGCAGCGCCGGCCAGCTGCGGCTCTGGGATGGCCACCACGCCCTGCATGGCGATGGGGTGGTGCTGGCCGGTGATGCGGCCTCCCTGTGCGATCCCTTCCTGGCCGAGGGCCTGCGACCGGCCCTGCTCAGTGGCTGCCAGGCCGCCTTCGCCATCGATCGCTGGCTGGGCGGTGAGGCCGGGGCGCTGGCGGCCTACAGCGCCACGATGCGGCGGGAGTGGGGCGAGTCGATGGCCTGGGGCCGGCGCATGGCCCAGGTGTTCTACCGGGTGCCCCGGGTGGGTTATCAGCTGGGCATCAAGCGCCCCACGGCGCCGCGGCGCATCGCCCAGATTCTCTCCGGGGAGATGGGCTATGGCGACATCGCCCAGCGGGTGATCCGCCGGCTGCTGCTGCGCAACGGCTGAAGCCGGCGCACTCAGATGCGGGTGCAGTCCTTGAGCTGGCGCAGGCGCTTGTCGATCGAGCCCAGCAGTTCGATGGCGAACATCGGTGATTCCTGAACGGCGAACAGGAACTTCTCGCGGTTCATCACCAGCAGCCGGCAGGGGGTGAGGGCCCGGGCATTGCCGTAGCGGCGGTGCTCACTGGTGACCAGGCTCCTGCGCCGAACACATCGCCGGCGTTGATCTGTTCATGGCCCTGGTCACCGTTCCAGGTGAGTTCCACCCGGCCCTCGAGCAGGCCGAACATGCAGTCGCCGGATTCTCCCGAGCCGAAGATCAGGGCACCGGGTTCAACGCTGACCACCTCGCCTGTGCTGGCGAGGGCGCGCATGGTGCGGAGGGCGTTCACGCAGCCGACTCAATGGGGCAGGGCTGACAGTCTGCACCGCGGCGGTGGGGCTGCGGCTCAGCGACCGGCCAGGGCCAGGGCCGCCCCGAGACCGCCGCGCACATCCTCAGGCGCCAGCCGGCCGTCCTTGTCGGTGTCGAGGGCGTCGAAGACGGCGTCACTGCCGAGCCACTCCTCGCGGGTGATGCAGCCGTCGCCGTCAAGGTCGTTGAGCAGGAAGATCTCGTGGACCGCATGGCCGAAGGCGGCGCCTCCCTCAAGTTCCCCCAGCCGATGCGCCAGCTGGGCCTCCAGGGTTTCGATGGCCTTGATGAAGCCGCCGATCCCCTCATCGAGCTTCTCGGTGGCCATGGGGTCCTCGGCCAGCATGGCCCGGTAGGCAGCCTCGTCGAGATGAATCTGGGGGCGGGTCGGGGCCGGGTCAAAGGCGTTGAGCTTGCGCTCCAGGGCCCCCTGGGTGCCACGCAGCTGGGCCAGCAGGGCTGGGGAAATGGTGAGCAGGTCGCAGCCGGCCAGTTCGATGATCTCCTCGGTGTTGCGGAAGCTGGCCCCCATCACCTCGGTCTTGTAGCCGTAGGTCTTGTAGTAGTTGAAGATCTCCGTCACCGACACCACGCCCGGATCCTCGGGGCCGGGATAGCTGTCGCGGCCGGTGCTCTTCTTGTACCAGTCGAGGATGCGGCCCACGAAGGGGGAGATCAGGGTGACGCCGGCCTCGGCGCAGGCCACGGCCTGGGCAAAGGAGAACAGCAGGGTGAGGTTGCAGTGGATGCCCTCCTGCTCCAGCGCCTCGGCGGCCCGGATGCCCTCCCAGGTGGAGGCCACCTTGATCAGCACCCGGTCCTTGCCGATGCCGGCTTCGGCGTAGAGCTCGATCAGCCGCCGGGCCTTGGCGATCGTGGCTTCGGTGTCGTAGCTGAGCCGCGCATCCACCTCGGTGGACACGCGGCCCGGCACGATCTTGAGGATCTCCTTGCCGAAGGTGACGCAGATCTCATCGAGAGCTTCGCGCACCACCGCATCGGCGCCGGCCTCGGCTCCCATCACCGCTCTCGACTCCCGCAGGGATCGGTCGATCAGCTCCTGGTAGGCCGGGATCTGGGCCGCCGCCAGGATCAGGGAGGGGTTGGTGGTGGTGTCGCGGGGCGTGAACTGCTGGATGGCCTCGATGTCGCCGGTGTCCGCGACCACCACGGTCATGGCGGACAGTTGGTCGAGCAGATTGGCCATGCCTGGTGGGGTGCCGGTGCCTGGTCACGCTAGCCAGAACGCCGCTGCCGCCCCTCAAGGCCCTTGCTCCTTGCGCGAATGGCCACACAGCGGGGCCCGCTCAGCCCGCGGAAGGGTTGGCCGCCTTGCTTCGACTGACGCCCAGGGCCTTGGGATCGGAGGGGGGCAGTTGCTCCAGCACCAGCAGGGCGTCGATGATCTTGCGGGCCACCGGCGCCGCCACGGTGGAGCCGTAGGTGTTGCCGCCCTTGGGCTCATCCACCACCACCAGCACCACATAGCGGGGATCGTCGATCGGCAGATGGCCCACGAAGCTGGTGATCAGGCTCCAGGGATGTACACGCCGCGCTCGGCCTTCTGGGCGGTGCCCGTCTTGCCGCCGATCCGGTAGCCGGGAATGTGGATGCCCAGGCTCTTGCTGTTGGCCACCACGGTTTCCATCCAGCCCATCACCACTTTGGTGACCTCCGGATCCAGCACCTGCAGGCCCCCGCCGCCGGGGGCCGGAGCCAGGGCGTCTCCCGAGCGCAGGCCCCGGGTGATGTGGGGGCTCACCAGGCGGCCGCCGTTGGCGAGCATGGCGTGCAGCTGGGCCAGCTTCAGAGGCGTGAGCGAGAAGCCCTGGCCGAAGGCCGCCACGGCGGGTTCGATCGGGTGGCTCACGAAGGTCTTGCGGTCCTTGAGTTCGCCAGCCACGGCCCCGGGCAGGTCGGTGTCGGGGCGCTCGTCGATACCGATCGTGCTCAGCCACTGCCAGAAGCGCTCCCGCTTCACCTTGCCCATGGCCTTCACCATCGCCACGTTGCTGGAGGCCTCCAGCACCGTGGGGAAGTCGATCAGGCCGTTGCCCTGGCGGTTGTGGTTGAAGATCGGCCAGCCGCCGATGCTCAGGGAGCCGTTATCAAACACCTTGCCGTCGGCCTGGATGGCCTTTTCCTGCAGGGCGAGAGCCAGGTTGATCGGCTTGAAGGTGGAGCCCGGCTCGTAGAGGTCCTGCACGGACCATTCACGGAACAGGCCCGGATTGAAACTCCAGAAACGGTTGGGGTCGTAGGTGGGCACCGAGGCCAGCGCCAGCATCTCGCCGTTGCGCACGTCCATCACCAGAGCCGCGCCGCGCTTGGCCTTCCACTTCTTCACCTGGTCGTGCAGGGCCTTCTGGGTCACCTGCTGCAGGCGGGCGTCGAGGGTGAGCTGCAGCCTGAGGTCGTCGCCATAGAGCGAGCCGGCGGCCATGCCCTCCGGAAGCGGGGTGCCGTCGGCGCCGCGGCGCATGCGCAGGGTGGTCTCGTTGCGCTGCAGGTCGCTGTTGCGGCTCTGCTCGAGCCCTGCCTGGGGCACCCGCTCCAGGTTGAGGAAGCCCACCACATTGGCGAACAGGCTGCCCTGGGGATACACCCGCTGGGGGTAGGCCTCAAGATCGATGCCGCTGATGTTGAGCCGGCGGATGCGGTCGGCGGTTTCGGGATCGATGTCGGTGCCGAGTTTCACGCCGCTGGGGCGACCCGCCATTCTCTGCAGCAGGGTCTCGCTGGGCTGGGCCAGCACCGCGCCGAGACGGCTGGCCACCTCGTCGGGTCGGCGCAGCTTCTGGGGATCGTCGCCGGGAAAGTTGAAGTAGCGCGGGTGGGCCCAGAGGGTGAAGCGCTGCTCATCGAGGGCCACCAGGCGGCCGTTGCGATCCACGATCGTGCGCCGCTTGCCGAGCGGCGCCACCGACTGGGTCTGGATTGCCCGGGCCCGGTTCTGGAGGTTCTGGGTGTCGATCACCTGCAGCCAGGCCAGCCGCGCTCCAAGACCGACCAGGGCCGTGGCCAGCAGGCCATAGACCAGCAGCAGGCGGTGCGTCGGCAGGGGCTGCATGGCCACCACCCGCTCGGAGCGGCCAGGGCGGCCCGGCCTGGCGGTGCGGGGCAGGCGGGGGGTGTGGGGAGGGGCTTGCTGCGCCATGGCTGGGGAGGGCCGGGGGGTGGGCTGCGGCCGTAGGACTCAGTAGCCGGCAGGGATCCGGCGGATCTCGAGGCTGCTGAGCAGGGGCTCGGCGGGGTGGGGCGGCTGGCCTTTGGCCATGGGCAGGTGGATCAGCTGGTGGCTGGCGGTGGGCACGAGCCGGCCGGGTTTACCCACGGCACTGAGGTGGTGCTGCTCCAGCAGGGCAGCCGACTCCTGCAGCCGGTGCTCCAGCACCTGGGCCGCTTCCAGGGCCTGATAGCTCTGCCCCCAGTGGTTCTGCCAGTGCAGGGTGAGGCCACTGAGCCCCAGCATGCAGAGCCCCAGGCCGACCAGGGCACCATCGGCCACCCGATGCAATCCAGCCAGCCAGGGGGCGCGCCGGGCCACCTTCTGACCCGAAAGCGAGCCCTGGATCAGTTGGAGCGGGGCGCCGTCGACAGCGCGACGGTTTCCCGTGGCCCGGGTGGCAGGGGCAGGAAACACGGAAGTGGGGCCCTCAAGGGGCTGGCGGGTGGAGGCCTGCCGGGGGACGAACGAGGCGACCACGGATGCTGCGGAACTCTGCGCAAGTGAACCACCCCGCCGCGGCCTCAGCAAGGCTTCTATCCGGCCAGCAACAGCAGATTGGCGAAGGTGAACCCATTCCACAGCGCGTGCACCAGCACGCAGCTGCCGAGCCGGCCGCTGCGCAGCCGCAGCCAGCCGAGCCCCAGCCCCAGCACCATCAGCGGGGCCAGCTCGTTGAGGCTGAGATGGGCGGCCGCGAAGATCAGGGCACTGAGCAGCACCGCCAGGCCCGGGCCGACGCGCTGACCCAGCACCGGAAGCAGCACACCACGGAACAGGGTTTCCTCAAAAAGGGGAGCCAGCAGCACCGCTGTCAGCGCGAAACAGGCCAGGGCCAGGGGCTGTCCGGTGGTCAGCACCAGCTCCAGCAGAGGGTTGCTGCCGCCCTGGTCGCCGGCGATCCGGTCTGTGATCCAGCCCACCAGGGCCACCATCGGCAGCAGCATCAGCATCACCTGCAGCGCCTGCAGGGCGCTGCTGCCGAAGGGGCGCCAGTGCCACTGCAGCCCGGCTGTCGGTTCGCCCTCCCCCATGTGCTCGCTGGCGCGGCCTCGCATCTGGACCCAGAGAATGGTGAGGGGCGCCAGCATCAGGCCCAGATAGAGCAGCAGCACCTGCAGGCCCTGCTGCAGGGCAGGTTCGCCGTTGAGGGGGCTCAGCAGGGCACCCAGGGCCGGGCTCAGCAGCAGGGGCACGGTGAGTTCCCCCAGCACCACGAAACCGCCGGCGATCAGCAGGGTCACATCCACCAGATCCAGGGGCGGCCCCTCCAGCCGCGGTGCCGCCGGGGCCTGGCCCCGCCACTGTTGCCAGATCTGGCGCAGCAGCAGCCCCACGCCCAGCAGGAGCAGCAGCCCCGGGGCCCAGCTCACCCCCACCAGCCGCCACACGGCCTGTTGCGCTGCGGTGCTGGTGCCGCACCCCTGGGGGTCCTGGCTCAGCCCCTCACAGAGCAGTCTCTGGGTGAGCGGCCGCAGGCTCCAGGGCTGTTGCAGGGTGTCCAGCTGGGAGCGCTCCAGCCGCTGTCCCCGCTCCAGGGCCGTCACCAGGGCTCTCTGGTCGCTGGGGATCTGCTCCTGCAGGCGATCCCGCAGCTGGCTGGCCTTGATGTCCTGGCCCTGGCGCTGTTGCAGCAGGGCGAGCTGCAGCAGGGGCTCGCCCTGGCCTGGGCCCGGATCGGCATCGTCCTGAGCGAGCAGTGACTGGCGCAGCTCCTCGAGTGGATCGACCCCGGTGAGCAGGGGCTGCAGCGAGGGGGGCGCTGCAGGCATGGCCAGGGCCCGCAGTTCCAGCTGCCGCTGGTCCAGGGCCCCGGTGACGGTGGGTTTCTCCAGGCTGAGCAGGAGGCCGTTCAGCCAGAGCAGGCCTGTGATCACCAGGCAGAGCAGGGCCAGAAGCGATTTCCAGGCTGGCGTTCTCGAGCTCGGGCGTTCAAGCTGGCGTCCTGCGGAGGGAAGGTGATGGCCCGATTCTGTCCTTGCGCGCCCTGGGCCGCTGCTGCCGGCGCAGACCGCACGCCAGCCTGGGGCTGATCCCTGCGGCCCGGCCAGGGGCCTCCACAGTGCTCCCATACGATGGCGCCAGCAGCCAGAGCGCCGGTGGCCCTACGGATCGTGTTGGTTCGCCACGGCCTCAGCAGCTTCAACGCCGAGCGGCGCATCCAGGGACGGGACGATCTGTCCACGCTCACGCCGGAGGGGCACGACCAGGCCCGCCGCGCTGGAGAGGCCCTGCGAGCGGTGGCCTTCAGCGCGGCCTACGCCTCGCCGTTGCGCCGGGCCAGCCACACCGCCGCCAGCCTGCTCCAGGCCCATGGCCAGGGGCTGGAAGCGATCCACGATGACGACCTGGTCGAGATCGATCTCTCCCCCTGGAGCGGCGTCACCCGTGAGGAGCTGGGCCAGCGCTTTCCCGACGGGGAGCGGCTGTGGCGGGAGGCGCCCCACACCCTGACGCTCCAGCATGCCGATGGCCGCCACTATCAGCCGCTTCCCGAGCTGATGCAGCAGGCCGATCGCTTCCTGACGGGGCTGCTCCAGCGCCATGGCGCCGCGATTGACGCGGAGCCTCAGCCGTCGGGGCTCCAGGCCGCTGCAGCCGATGCCAGCGTGCTGGTGGTGGCCCACAACGCGATTCTGCGCTGCCTGGTGCTGCGCCTGCTGCAGCTCGACGCCTCGGATTTTCGCCGTCTGCGCATCGATAACGGCTCGATCTCGGTGCTCAACCTCAGCCCCAACCTCAGCCCCTCCCCAGGCGGCGCGAACCCCGGCGGCCCCGAACTCAGTGCGGATCCGGCCGTGCAGTTGGAGTCGCTGAACGGAACCGCCCACCTCGGGGAGCCCCTGCCCAAGAAGGGATCGGGCCCCCGCTTGCTGCTGGTGCGCCACGGCGAAACCGACTGGAACCGCCAGGGCCGGTTCCAGGGCCAGATCGACATCCCCCTCAATGCCCATGGCCTGGCCCAGGCGGAGGCGGCTGGCGGCTTCCTGGGGCCGATCAGCATTCAGCGGGCCTACAGCAGTGGCCTGTCGCGGCCCCGCCAGACCGCCGAAGCGATCCTGGCCTCCCACCCCGGCGTGCCGCTCACCACCTGCAGCGGCCTGGTGGAGATCGGCCATGGGCTCTGGGAGGGCCAGCTGGAGCCTGAGATCCAGGCCGGCTGGCCAGAGCTCCTTGCTGACTGGAAGCGGGCCCCCCAGACCGTGCAGATGCCCGAAGGGGAGACGCTCCAGCAGGTGTGGGATCGCTCCCTGGCCGCCTGGGCGCGGATCGTGGCCAGCCTGGGCCCCGACGAGACGGCGCTGGTGGTGGCCCATGACGCCGTCAACAAGACCATCCTCTGTGGCCTGCTGGGGCTGAAGCCCGCTGACATCTGGGCCATCAAGCAGGGCAACGGCGGCGTCACCGTGATCGACTATCCCCACGGAGCCCAGGAGCTGCCCATGGTGGCCGCCCTGAACCTCACCCCCCACCTCGGCGGGGTGCTCGACCGCACCGCCGCCGGGGCCCTCTAGGGCAGCGCGATGAAGGCGATCTGGCTGCATCAGGTCCAGCTGCTGCGCGGTCCCGGGGCCGAGCTGGAGCTGGGTGATGCCCTGCTGGGCGCCGACGGCCGCCTCGAAGCCCTGGGTGTGGAGGCGAGCCGCCGGGCCGCTGGTCTGGGCCTCAGCCCCCGGCCGGCCGGGGGCTCCCTGCTGGCGCCGGTGCTGGTCGATCCCCACTCGGTGCTGGACGATCCCTGGACCGGCCAGGCCGAGACCCTCACCAGCCTGGCCGAGGCCGCCGCCAGGGGCGGCTACGGCACCGTGGCCCTGCTGCCCTGGGCACGGCCCTGGCGCGACCGACCCGAGCGCCTCAATCTCAGCTGGCCGGCCCCGCTGCAACTGCTGCTCTGGGGCAGCTTCAGCCGCGACGGCGCCGACACCGATCTGGCCCTGCACGCCCTCCAGGTCGCCGCCGGCGCCATCGGCCTGGCAGGCGGGCCGGAGTGTCCGCCCCTGGCGCTGCTGGAGCGCGGTCTGCTGCTGGCCGAGGCGCCGCGGCAGCCCCTGCTGGTGGCACCGCGCCAGCTGGCGCTCACCAGTGGCGGCTTCGTGCGGGAGGGCGTGGAGGCGCTGCGGGCCGGCTGGCCGATCGATCCCCAGGTGAGCGAGACCCTGCCCCTGCAATCCCTGCTCACCCTGGCGGCCACGGGCAGTGGCCAGGTGCTCAACCTGATGAACCTCTCCACCGCGGCCGGTGTGGCCGCCCTGGAGCGGGCCCCCTGGCGCCCGCCGGCCACGGTGGCCTGGTGGCATCTGGTGGCCGACAGTGGCAGCCTCTCGCCCACGGCCGAGGGCTGGCGGCTGGAGCCCTCCCTCGGCACTCCCGCCGACCGGCAGGCCCTGATCGCCGCTCTCGCCGCCGGCACGCTCAGCGCCGTGGCGGTGCACCATCAGGCCCTCGATGCGGAGGAGCAGATGCTGCCCCTCGACCAGCGGCCTCCAGGGATAGCCGGTCATGGCGGCCACCACGGACTGGTGCTGCCGGCGCTCTGGCACGCGTTGGTGAGGGGCCGCGGCTGGAGTGCGTCCCAGCTGTGGCAGGTGTTGAGCTGGGGGCCTTCAGGCCTGCTGCAGCAGCCGGCCGAGCGGCTGGTAGCGGGAAGCCGCCGCTGGCTGCTGTTTGATCCCGAGGCCCAGCCGAGCGCCTGGGGCGGCGGCGGCGGCTCGCTGGCGGCGAATCAACCCGGGCCGCCGCAGGCCTCTGCGGGAGCCGTGCGGGCCACCGGGCTCACGGCGCCGGATCAGTGGTGGCTGGATCCGGCTGCGCCTGGGGCAGCAGCGTTCCCGCCTGGTTGAACGGGAAGAAGCGCCAGAAGGCCCGGCCGATGATCTCGCTGCTCGGCAGAAAGGCCCCCCCTGGCCAGAAGCGTCCATCCCAGCTGTTGGCCCGGTTGTCCCCCAGGGTGAGCACGTGGCCAGGGGGCACCTGCGCCTTCAGGGTGCGGCAGGGTCCCATGCCCCGCTCATCGACGGGGCAGTAGTTCTCCACGTAGGGCTCCTCGAGCTTCTGGCCGTCGATGAACACCTCGCCCTTCGGGTTCACCGCCACCTGTTCGCCTGGCAGGGCCACCACCCGCTTGATGTAGGCGTCGCAGGCCGGATCGTTCACCCCCGGCAGAGAACCCAGAAACGGGATGTTGACCACAAGGCAGCGCAGCGGATTGGGCTCGCCGGCGCCGGCCAGCACCGGATCAAAGCTGTAGGGGGAGCGGAACACCACGATCTCGCCGCGCTGGGGCGCCTCGCGGCGGTAGGTGAGTTTCTCCACCAGCAGCCGGTCCTGCAGCTGCAAGCCGGGCAGCATCGAGCCCGAGGGGATGTAGCGGGCCTCCACCACGAACTGGCGGATGCCGAGGGCCACCGCCAGGGTGAGCACCACGCTGCGCCAGAACACCCACGGGCTTTCCGGCTGCTGCGCCGGGGTGACGCGGGCGCCCTCCGCCGGATCCTCAGCCTCGATCGGCCTGTTCTCCTGGTTCAACTCCTGAACTCTCCGCGACGGGATGACGGCTCGTCGGGGCAGATTAGGCACGCCTTACCCCCAGCCCTGCCGATGGCCCGTCCCCGCTGGCAGCGATCCCGACCTGTTCCCGCCGGCCTGGGGGCCATCGCCTGGGATCGGTTCGTGGCGATCTGGGCCACGCTGAACCTGCTCTGGGTGGCCTTCGACATCACCTATGTGCCCCTGCGCACCTTCTGGCTGCAGCGCAACCTCTATCCGATTCCCTCGGTGCCCCTGGCGGTGCCGCTCACCTTCATCCCGGACATCACCCCCTGGGTGGATCCGATCAAGGGGATTGAGCCCCATCGGGAAACCAGCACCTTCTTGAAGCAGTTCCAGGAGCTGGAGCGGGTGATGGACCAGCCTGCCGCCGACCCCGCCCTGAAGACGAGGCTGCTGCAGCGCCAGGCGGATCTGATGGCCCAGATGGTGGACAGCAACCCCTTCCTGGCCTCCGACCGGGCCGGCACGCTGGAGAAGATCAAGAACCGCCTGCGCCAGCGCGCCGACCTCGACTCCTCCAAGGATTCCGCCCAGCGGCTGCTCAGCCCCGAGTGGCTGGCCAGCAACCCCTGGGCGGGCGAGCGGCGCTTCTGGGCCGACCAGGTGCTGCCCCTGGTGGAGACCAACTACTGGCGTTCGATCGACGAGAACGGCCGGCCCACGGACCACTTCTGGCGTATCGACCTGTTGCTGTTCCAGAGCGTGTTCCTGCTGGACATCCTGCAGCGGCTGATCCGGATCAAGCGGCGGCTGCCTGGCCTGGCCTGGCACGAGGTGCTGTTGAGGCGCTGGACCGACCTGCCCCTGCTGCTGCCCTTCTGGCGCTGGCTGCGCATCGTGCCCGTGGGGGAGCGGCTGCAGACCTCCGGGCTGGTGAATCTGGAGCCCCTGCGGGCCGTGGTGAGCAGGGGCGTGGTTGCCCTCCTGGCGGTGGAGCTGTTCGAGGTGCTGGCCCTGCAGCTGCTGGATGGCATCCAGGGTCTGATCCGCTCGCGCCAGTGGCCGCAGCGCATCCGCAGCCTGCGCAGCCACCAGAGCGTGGCCAGCAGCCGCGATGAGCGGGAGCTGGCCGAGCTGGTGCGGATCTGGGCGCCCCTGCTGCTCAGTCAGGTGGCCCCGCGCCTGGCTCCGGAGCTCCAGGGGGTGCTGAGTTACAGCCTGCGCCAGAGCCTGGATCGCACGGTGGTGCCGCCGCCGCTGCGGCAGCTGCAGCCGCTGATGCAGATGGAGAGCGGTCTCAGCCGCCAGCTGGCCAACGGCATGGTGGAGAGCCTGCTGGAGCTCTCGCGCAATGCCGGCAGCAGCCTGTCGCGCCGCGATGACGCCCAGCTGGAGCTGCTGCAGCGCTTCGTGGACCGCTTCTGGGAGGAACTGGCCGTGGCGCTGGAGAGCGGACCGGCCCTGGAGCGCTCCCAGGGCCTGCTCTGTGCCCTGCTGGAGCAGCTCAAGGGGTCTTACCTCACCCAGATCAGCCGCGCCGGCATCGAGTCGCTGCTGCAGGAGCTGGATGCCCTCACGGTGCCGCCCCCTCCTCCAGCAGGGTCTGCCACTCCTCGGGCTTGAAGCCGATCAGCAGGCGGCCGTCGTCGCTGACCAGCAGGGGGCGCTTGATCAGCCGGCCATCGGCGGCCAGGGCCTCGATGGCCTGACTGTCGTCCATGGCCTTCACGGTGGCGGCGCCCAGGGCCCGGTAGCTCTGGCCACTGGTGTTGAACAGTCGCCCCCGGCCGAGCTGCTTCATGGCCTGCTCCAGCAGGGGCCGGCCGGGCGGGGTGAGGGTGATGTCGATCAGCTCCACCGTCAGGCCGTGCTGCCGCAGCCAGGCGATGGCCCGGCGGCAGGTGCTGCAGCCGGAATAGCTGTAGAGCTTCATGGCCGGGCGGGGCCGAGCTTCAGCGGCCCACCAGGGCCTTGAGGGCGCCCACCAGGCTGTTGGTGCCCTTGCCCACGCCATCGGCGGGGCGGGTGCGCACTGTCACGTCGCCATTGACACTGGTGCGGCAGCTGAGGCGGTAGTTGGCGGGGCGATCGGCCAGGTACACCTCCTCGACATCGCTGCGGGGGGAGAGGTTCTGCAGGCCCTCCAGCACCTCCATCACGCAGGTGCCGCACTGGCCGATGCCGCCGCAATTATTGACATTGTTGAAGCCCTTGTAGGGGTTGATGCCGGCATCGAGAGCGGCCTTGCGGAGGTTGGCCCCCTCGATGCAACCGACCTGCTGGCCTTCCTGTTCGAATCGGATGGTGGGCACGGCCGATCAAGGGTGAAACGCGTCCGCAAACCTAAGGCCCCCGGGTACCCCCTGCCTAGCATCGAAGCACTTGTTGCGCGTTCTTGGCTGTTCCCCAGGCTGACGACCTCACCGCCCAGCAGCTGATCCCGGGCTACGCGAGCCTGGCCCGCCTCTCGGTGGCTCTGCTGGCCGCCTCCGCCCGGGCTGGCCTCGAGGGGGCTGCGGTGCTGGTGGCGGGTTGCGGCACCGGCGCCGAGCTGGTCGAGGCCCGGGCCCAGCGCCCCGACTGGCGCATCACCGCCCTCGATCCCTCAGCGGAGATGCTGGCGGCGGCCCGCCAGCGGCTTGGCGGCGAGGGCATTGACTGGCGCCAGGCCAGGGTGGAAGACCTGGAGACCAGGGGTTGCTTCGCCGGCGCCCTGTCGGTGCTGGTGCTGCAGTCGCTGCCGGATGACGGCACCAAGCTGGCCTTCCTCACCGCCTTGGCCCGCAGCCTCGAGCCGGGCGGCCAGCTGGTGCTCGTTGACCTGATGGCCCCCGAGCGCTCGCCGCTGGAGGCCCAGGTGCAGCAGGCCTGGCTGGGGTTCCAGCGCGCCAGCGGCCTCGAGGCTCTGGCGAGCAGCGCAGACGGCGAGCTCACGGCCCTCACCCACGGTCTGCACCCGATCGGGGTGGCCCGGCTCACGGCCCTGGTCAATGCCGCCGGCTTCAGCGATCCGGCCAGGGTGTTCCAGGCCCTGGGTTACGAGGGCTTCCTGCTGCAGCGCGCCAGCTAACTCCGGGGGCTGGGCTGGCTCTGGAGTGCTGCCTGGATGCAGTGCTTCAGCAGGGCTGGCACCGCCTCGGGGTCGAGCCAACCCTGGATCAGGGTGATCCGCCCCTCCATGTTCTTGTAGGTGCGGAAGAACTCCGCCACCTCTTCGAGGGTGTCGGGGGCGATCTGTCGAATGGAGTGGATGTGCTGCTGGCGGAATCCCACCTCCGGCACACACAGCAGCTTGCCGTCGTGGCAGCCCTCATCCACCATGTCGAGGATCCCGATCGGCCGGGCCCGGATCAGACAGCCCGCGAAGGTGGGCTCCTCCATGATCACCATGCGTCCAGGGGAGCGCCGTCGTCGGCGAGGGTGTTGGGGATGAAGCCGTAGTCGAAGGGGTAGCGCACGGAGGAGTGCAGCACCCGATCGAGGGCCATCACGCCGGCGACGCTGTTGTATTCGTATTTGTTACGGCTGCCGGCGGGGATCTCCACCACCAGGTTCACCAGCCCTGGCGCTGGGGATGCCGGCAGGTGGCTGAGATCCATAGAACAGGTAGGGGCCCGGGGGGCTGGGACGTCCTGCCACCACGGTGGCCAGGGGGACGATGGCGGTGAGCAGGGCGATGGCCGCTCCCATCAGGAAGGCAAGGGGTTCTCCGCCCGGACTGTGGGGGTCATCGCTGGGGTCAGGGAGGGCGGCCGCTGAGGGGCTCGCGTCGCTGGAAGACCGGGTGGACGCTGGGGCCGATTCAGAGGGCCTGAAGCTGGAGATGGTGGAGGTCATGGGGACGGTCAAGGCCCGATCACGCCGGCTGAAACGATGGTCTGTTCAGCTGGGTGGATGGGGCCCGGGGAAGACCGGACTGACAGAAGGAAAATTACCGTTTTGATTCTGGCACCCCCTGAGGCGGTGGGGGGCAGGTTCCAGGCGAGCTGTCGCTGCCTCTGGCCTTCAGGCTGCTGGGCGCGACTGATTGTCGTGGCGTGAGGAGAGTTCACTCGGGGCCACCGCGATGGCTGGAGGGGGGCTCACCCGGGCCAGCTCGGTGCGGATGGAGCGCAGTTCATCGAGAATGGCGCCGAGCAGCTGATGGGTGGCGGTGGAAGGGGCGTTGAGCACCTCCACGGTGACCTCCTTGATCCGCAGCACGTCCCTGGCGAAGCGGGCCACCTCATGGGGGTGGAACAAGAGGGGATCCTTCTGATCGCTGCGGTATTCCGGGTTGAGGCGGCGGGGATTGAAGGGGGGATTGAGGTTGCGGGGGTCGGTGTTGGTGTAGCGATACACCGATGCCCTCGATCGACTGAGCACCTTCTGCACCTCATCGATGCTGATCAGAGCATCGGCATTCCCGGTTTCCGCAGGGGTGGTGAGGTCGGCCCGCCCATCCTGAGCAGGGCGCCCATCAGCAAGGGTCGCGTAGGGCTGGAGCGACGGTGGTGCCGGGGCAGGGGCGTCACCCGCGGGGGAACGCATGAGTCTCAGATGAGATGAATTGGATTGCTTTGAAAAGCTAGCAGAGCCCCCGGCCGGCAGCTGTGGCAGCCGTTACTGCCGCCCGTGTGCCCAGCGCTCCTGCCGCCCTCAGGGGTCAGCGGTGGTAGCTTCCGACCTCTTCGGAACCCTCGGCCATGCGCGTCTCCCGCCTGATGCTGGTGACGCTCAGGGACGATCCCGCCGAGGCCGAGATTCTCTCCCACAAATTGCTGCTGCGGGCCGGCTACATCCGCCGGTTGGGCAGCGGCATCTACGCCTACCTGCCCTTGCTCTGGCGGGTGCTGCAGAAGGTGAAGGCGATCGTGCGCCAGGAGATGGAGGCCACCGGGGCGCTGGAAACCCTCCTGCCGCAGCTGCAGCCGGCCGAGCTCTGGCAGCGCAGCGGCCGCTGGAGCGGCTACACCGCCGGCGAGGGGATCATGTTCCACCTGGAGGATCGCCAGGGGCGCGAACTCGGCCTCGGTCCGACCCACGAGGAGGTGGTGACCGTTCTGGCCGCCGATCTGCTGCGCTCCTACCGCCAGCTGCCGGTGCATCTGTACCAGATCCAGACCAAGTTCCGCGATGAAATCAGGCCCCGCTTCGGCCTGATGCGGGGCCGGGAATTCATCATGAAAGACGGCTATTCCTTCCATGCCGATGAGGCCTGCCTGCGCCGCACCTATGGGGCCATGGATCAGGCCTACAGCCGCATCTTTCGCCGCTGCGGCCTGCGGGCCGTGGCCGTGGAGGCCGACAGCGGTGCCATCGGCGGCTCCGCCAGCCAGGAGTTCATGGTCACCGCCGAGGCCGGCGAGGACCTGATCCTCAGCAGCCCAGATGGCCGCTACGCCGCCAACCAGGAACGGGCCAGCGCGCTGGCCCCCGAGCCCCGCCCCCTGATCGGTGGCCCCCGCCTGGCCGGTGCCGGAGAGCTGCTCAGCACCCCGGGCCAGGGCACGATCGAGGCCCTGGTCCAGGCCCATGACGTTGACGCCAGCCAGATCCTCAAGGTGCTGCTGCTGCTGGCCCGCTTCGACGACGGGGCCGAGCTGCCCCTGCTGGTGAGCCTGCGGGGCGACCAGCAGCTCAACAGCGTGAAGCTGGCCAATGTGGTGAGCGCCAGCTGTTCCCCCAGCCACGGCACTCTGCTGGAGATTGTCCCCCTCAGCGAGGAGGCCGTGGCCAGGGAGGGGCTGGCCCCGCTCCCCTTCGGCTATCTCGGGCCCGATCTGGCCGACGCCTGCCTCGCGGGTGCCCGCCGCTGGACTCCGGCCTTCCTGCGCTTGGCCGATGCCACCGCCGCAGAGCTGGACGCCTTTGTGTGCGGCGCGAACCAGCTGGATCAGCACCGGCTGGGAGCGGCCTGGGGTGCGCTCTGCCCGAGGCCCGAGGCCCTCGACCTGCGGGCCGCCCAGCCCGGCGACCGCTGCCGGCACGATCCGGGCCAGTGCCTGGAGGCCAGCCGCGGCATTGAGGTGGGCCACATCTTTCAGCTGGGCCGCCGCTATGCCACGGCCCTGGGGGCCACCGTGAGCACCGAATGCGGCAGTGAGGAGGCCCTGTGGATGGGCTGCTACGGCATCGGCGTGTCGCGCCTGGCCCAGGCGGCGGTGGAGCAGCACCATGACGCCAGCGGCATTTGCTGGCCCACGGCGATCGCGCCGTTCGAGGTGATCGTGGTGGTGGCCAACACGGGGGAGCCGCTGCAGCTGGCCCTGGGCGAGCGGCTCTACGCCGAGCTCACGGCAGCGGGGGCGGAGACCCTGCTCGACGACCGCAGCGAGCGGGCCGGGGTGAAGTTCAAGGATGCCGATCTGATCGGCATTCCCTGGCGGGTCGTGGTGGGCCGGGGTGCGGCCGACGGCCAGGTGGAACTGGTGCAGCGGGCCGGAAGTCAGCGCACCGACCTGGCGGCCGATGGGCTGCTCGATCATCTGCTGCCCCGTCTGACGGCCGAGCGCCGCGGGCTGCCCGCGGCTTAGGCGACAGCCGGGGTCCGTAGGATCGCCCAATCCGCACCCACGCCATGGCCGCCGACCTTCTGAGCTCCCTTCGGCGCCTGCTGGGACGCTGGAGCCGATCCCTGCTGGCCGGTTGCCTGGGGCTGTGTCTGCTGCTCGCCGGCTGCAGCAGCGCCGATGGGCTCAGCGGCAGCTACGTGGACGACACGGTGGCGGTGGCCGACGTGCTGATCACCACGGTGGGTCTCGAAGCCGACGATCCCTCCCGGGCCGAGGCGGAGCAGGAGGCCCGCAGACTGATCAATGAGTACATGGCCCGTTACCGCCCCCGCAACGCCGTGAATGGGCTCTCCTCCTTCACCACGATGCAGACGGCGCTCAATTCCCTCGCCGGGCACTACGCCAACTACCCCAACCGGCCCCTGCCCGAGGCCCTGCGTGAGCGGGTCAGCAAGGAGCTGCTGAAGGCCGAGAAGAACGTGGTGCGCGGCGCCTGAGCCGGCCGGTTCTTTTGACGAACGGGACCTTGATCTGAGAGTCTCTGCAGTTGTGCTCTGAAGCGGCTGCGGGCCGCCGTGTCCTTGGCCAACGTCGTCGTCATCGGTGCGCAGTGGGGTGACGAGGGCAAGGGCAAGATCACCGATCTGCTGAGCCGCTCGGCCGATGTGGTGGTGCGTTACCAGGGCGGGGTGAACGCCGGCCACACGATCGTCGTTGACGACAAGGTGCTGAAGCTGCACCTGATCCCCTCCGGCATCCTCTATCCCGACACCATCTGCCTGATCGGTTCGGGCACCGTGGTGGACCCGCGGGTGATGCTGGAGGAGCTGGACATGCTGCTGGGCTTCGGCATCGACGTGAGCGGCCTGCGGCTCGCCTCCACGGCCCATGTGACCATGCCCTACCACCGCCTGCTGGATCAGGCCATGGAGCAGCGTCGCGGCGACCGGCGCATCGGCACCACCGGCCGCGGCATCGGCCCCACCTATGCCGACAAGGCCGAGCGCAACGGCATCCGCGTCATCGACCTGCTCGATGGCGACCGGCTGCGGGATCGCCTCGCCGGTCCCCTGGCCGAGAAGAACGAAATCCTCGAGAAGCTCTACGGCATCGAGCCCCTCAACTTTGAGTCCGTGGTGGAGGACTACCTGGGCTACGGCGAGCGCCTCGCCCCCCACGTGGTGGACTGCACCCGCACCATCCACGAGGCGGCCCGCGCCCGCCAGAACATCCTGTTCGAGGGGGCCCAGGGCACGCTGCTCGACCTCGACCACGGCACCTACCCCTACGTCACCTCGTCCAATCCGGTGAGCGGCGGCGCCTGCATCGGCGCCGGCGTGGGCCCCACCCTGATCGACCGGGTGATCGGCGTGGCCAAGGCCTACACGACCCGGGTCGGCGAGGGCCCCTTCCCCACTGAGCTGGAGGGCAGCCTCAACGATCACCTCTGCGATCGCGGCGGCGAGTACGGCACCACCACCGGGCGCCGCCGGCGCTGCGGCTGGTTCGATGGCGTGATCGGCCGCTACGCCGTGGAGGTGAACGGGCTCGACTGCCTGGCGGTGACCAAGCTCGACGTGCTCGATGAACTCGATGCCATCCAGGTGTGCGTGGCCTACGAACTCGACGGCCAGCGCATCGAGCACTTCCCCAGCAGCGCCGAGGTGTTCGCCCGCTGCAAGCCGATCTACGAGACCCTGCCGGGCTGGCAGAGCTCCACGGCCGAATGCCGCACCTTTGATGAGCTCCCCGCCACGGCGATGAGCTACCTGCGCTTCCTGGCTGAGCTGATGGAGGTGCCGATCGCCATCATCTCCCTGGGGGCCGACCGCGACCAGACCATCGTGATGGAAGACCCGATCCACGGCCCCAAACGCGCCCTCCTCAGCGCCTGAACCCCATGACAGTCAAGAGTCTCGATGTCGTCGGCATCGGCAACGCCATCGTGGATGTGCTGGTGCACGCCGACGACGCCTTCCTCGTCAGCGAAGGCCTCACCAAGGGCAGCATGGCCCTGGTGGATGCCGAGCAGGCTGAGCAGCTCTACGCCCGGCTGGGAGCTGGGCTGGAAACCTCCGGCGGTTCGGCCGCCAACACCCTGGCCGGGGTGGCCCAGCTGGGCGGGCGGGCCGGCTTCATCGGCCGGGTGCGTGACGACCAGCTCGGCGCCATCTTTGCCCATGACATCCGCGCCGCCGGGGCCCGCTTCGACACGCCCGCGGCCACCAGCGGTCCCTCCACGGCCCGCTGCCTGATCCTGGTGAGCCCGGATGCCCAGCGCACCATGTGCACCTACCTGGGCGCGTCGGTGGGCCTCGATCCCGCCGATCTCGACCTCTCGATGGTGGCTGACGCCAAGCTGCTCTACCTGGAGGGCTATCTCTGGGACAGCGAGGCCGCCAAGCAGGCCTTCATCGCGGCGGCGGAGGTGGCCCGCGCCCACGGTGGCCAGGTGGCCCTCAGCCTCTCGGATGCCTTCTGTGTGGAGCGCCACCGCGACAGCTTCCAGGAGCTCGTCGATGGCCATGTCGACATCCTGTTCGCCAACGAACAGGAAATCCTGTCGCTGTATGGAAGCGAGAGCTTCGAGGCGGCGGTGGAGCAGGTGAGGGGGCGCTGCCGCATCGCCGCCCTCACCCGCAGCGAGGCGGGATCCCTGGTGCTGGAAGGTCCCAGCAGCCACGTGATCGAGCCCTTCCGGCTGGGCCCGCTGGTGGACACCACCGGCGCCGGCGATCTCTATGCCGCCGGATTCCTGCACGGCCTGGCCCAGGGCTGGAGCGCCGAGCGCTGTGGCCGCCTCGGCTCCCTCTGCGCCGGCCAGGTGGTGACCCAGCTCGGCCCCAGGCCCCAGCAGGACCTCCAGGCCCTGGCGGCCGCACACCTGGGCGCGGGCGCCTAGCCGGTCGCCCCGGGCCAGGCGGCCAGGTGGGCCAGCAAGGCCTCCTGGCTCAGAACCGTCCGGCCGGGCTCCTCCGGCGGGCGCCGCAGCAGCAACAGCCGGCAGCCCTGGCTGTGGGCGATCCGGCGCCAGCGCTGCTCCGGTTCGCCGCCAGACTGGCGCGCCAGGATCACCTCGATCCCCCAGCGACGCAGCAGGGCGGTTTCGACCTGTCCGGAGCGCGTGGGCCGCAGGCAGGCCACCCGCTCGGCCGGCAGTCCCGCCGCCATGGCCTGCTGCAGCCCGAAGGCCGTCGGCAGCAGCCGGGCGTGATGGCGTGCCCCCGGGCTGCGGCTCACCGCAGCCGGCAGCTGGCGCGCGCCAGGGCCAGCAGCAGGCGGGTGCCCGCCAGCGGCTCATGCTCCAGTGCCGCCAACCCGGCCAGCAGGGCGGCGCCGGCCGCGTCCGCCCCGGGGCCGTCGCCCTCCTGCTGATCGCACCAGGGGCGCTGCAGCCGCAACAGGGGCAGGCGCGCTGCCCGGCAGCCGGCGGCCAGGGTGGCCTTGATCGTGGTCGCAAAGGGATGGGTGGCATCGAGCACCAGGGCAAAGGGATCCCCCTGCTGCTGGGCCTGCCGCAGGGCCAGCTCCAGGGCCTGGGGGCCGGCCAGGGCTCCGCTGAACAGCTCGAGGTGCGGCAGCTCTCCATAGGCCTGGCCGGCCTCGGGGCTCACCACGCTCACCCGCAGGCACCAGCCCTGCCGTTGCAGGGCAGCGGCCAAGGGAGGCCCCTCCCCCGTGCCGGCGAACAGCCAGAGGCGGCCGCGCGCGGCAAGCACCGGTGCCCGGGAGCCTGGCATCGAATCCCCCCTCGCTGCATCAGTCTGCCCCCGAAGCCCTCCGGCATCCGGCAAGCCCTCTGGCATCCGGCAAGATGGACACGCTGTGCCGCTGGCTGGGGCGTGAATCACTGTCTGTTGGAAGTGGATGTGCTGGAAGCACCCCAGATCCGCTACACCCAGGACAACCAGACGCCCGTCGCCGAGATGGCGGTGCAGTTCGACGGCCTGCGGCCTGACGATCCGGCCGGCCAGCTCAAAGTGGTGGGCTGGGGCAACCTGGCCCAGGATCTGCAGAACCGGGTGCAGGTGGGTCAGCGGCTGATGATCGAGGGCCGCCTGCGCATGAGCACGGTCACCCGGCAGGACGGGGTCAAGGAGAAACGGGCGGAGTTCACCCTGTCGCGCCTCCACCCCCTTGGAGCAGGGATGGCGTCCGCCCCGATGGCCGCTGCCCAGTCGGGGGCTCCGGCCCCCGGGGCGACCCGCACGGGCGCCGCTCCAGCGCGCCCTGTTCCTGCCGCTCCGACAGCGGCCCGCTCCGCTCCGCCCGCCGCGGCTCAGCCCGCCCGCGTCGAGCCCCCCACCTGGAACACCTCGCCCCTGGTGCCGGACCTGCCGGAGGGAGACGACGACATTCCGTTCTGAGCCTCAGCCGGCGTTGGCCTGGTCGGGGCCGACACGATCCAGCAGTTCGCCCAGTTCGCGTTCCAGGGCGGCCAGATCCAGGCGCCATTCCGGCCAGGCGCCGGCGTCGATCTGGCGCAGCAGCCACAGGCGGTCCGCCTGGAGCTGGCTGATCAGATCCGCCGTGCTGATCGCGGCTGCGGGCTCCGGCTCGCCGGGGCCGTCCACGGGGCGGCTTGGATCACTGATCATCTCGGGGCCCACGGCGTACAGGAAGATGGCGTCATGCAAGCACTTTTCTCGCCCGGCAGCCTGGTCACCCTGGCCGGGGCCGCCCTCTCGGTGATCGGCTGGATCGGCTATGCCTCCGGCAACCCGAACCTGAGCCTGCGACGATCTTCTATGGCATCCCCATCCTGCTGGGCGGGCTGGCACTGAAGTCGTCGGAGCTGCCGCCGCCACGGCGCCTCACACCGGCCGCTGTCCACAGCGCCCTGCGTCAGTTGCCCGAGAGCGAACCCCTGCGCAAGCTGCTCGGCGATGTGATGCGCTGGCGCTACGGCCAGAAGGCCCACCTGGAGAGCTCGCTGGAGGTGCTCAAGCTCTGGGATGAGGATGCCCCGCCCCAGTTGCTGTCCGTGCAGGAGCTGGATGAGCAGGGGCGCTATGGCCTCAGGCTCTGCTTTGACGCCGGCGGCGTGCCCTTCGAGCGCTGGCAGGCCAAGCAGGAGCGCCTGGGTCGCTTCTTCGGCGAGGGCCTTACCGCTGAGCTCGAGCCCCTGGACGGCCGCCGCTTCAACCTCCGTCTCCTGCTCTCCCCGGCCGCCTGAGCTCGGCCCTTGCCCGGGCCCCTGGCGGCCCCCCTTTCCCCCTCCAGATTTCAGCCCTCCTGTTGCCGTGAGCTCCGACAACGCCATCAGCCACACCGATGCCCTGCGGGTGTCCGTGCTCAGCGAGGCCCTTCCCTACATCCAGCGCTTCCGAGGTCGCCGGGTGGTGGTGAAGTACGGCGGCGCCGCCATGGCCCGCGCCGATCTGAGGCAGGCTGTGTACCGCGATCTGGCCCTGCTCACCTCGGTGGGGGTGCGGCCGGTGATCGTGCATGGCGGCGGCCCGGAGATCAACGACTGGCTGGCCCGTCTGCAGATCGAGCCCGAATTCAAGGGAGGCCTGAGGGTCACCACCCCCGAAACCATGGATGTGGTGGAGATGGTGCTGGTGGGCCGGGTCAACAAGCAGATCGTCAACGGCCTCAACAGGCTGGGGGGCAGGGCCGTGGGGCTCTGCGGCAGCGATGGGTCCCTGGTCACGGCCAGGCCCTACGGCGAGGGCCGCAACGGCCTGGTGGGGGAGGTGGCTGCGGTGAATCCCGCCGTGCTGCTGCCCCTGCTCGAGGCCGGCTACGTGCCGGTGATCTCCAGTGTGGCCGCCGACCCCGAGGGCCAGGCCCACAACATCAACGCCGACACGGTGGCGGGGGAGCTGGCCGCAGCCCTGCAGGCGGAGAAGCTGATCCTGCTCACCGACACCCCCGGAATCCTGCGCGACCGCCACGATCCCTCCACCCTGGTGCGCCAGCTCACCCTGGCCGGTGCCCGCGAGCTGATCGCCAGCGGCGTGGTGGAGGGGGGCATGACCCCCAAGACCGAGTGCTGCATCCGGGCCCTGGCCCAGGGGGTTGCCGCCGCCCACATCATCGATGGCCGTGTCCCCCATGCCGTGCTGCTGGAGGTGTTCACCGATGCCGGCATCGGCACGATGGTGGTGGGCAGTCCCCAGTTGCTGGACGGCAGGCCGTGAGCATGGAGGCCGAGGATCCGTGCGCCGGGGCCCGGCGCTGCCTGGAGCGCGGCGACTACGGCCAGGCCCTTGGCGCTCTGGAGCCCCTGGTGTCGAGCTTTCCGCCCGCCACGGCGGAGGGGGCCCAGATCCAGCTGCTGATGGCCACGGCCTGGATGGGGCAGGGCAATGCGGTGCGGGCGATCGCCTGCTGCCGCCAGGTGAAACGCTGCTCCGATGCCACCCTTCGCGCCCAGGCCAAGGACCTGCTGGAGGTGCTGGAGGCGCCGGCCCTGGAGCGACCTCGCCGCTGGTCGATCACCCTGCCGGAGCTGGGTGAGGCCGAATCGGTCACCGGCCGGCTGCAGCAGGTGGCCCGCAGCCGTCGCGCCCAACGGCCGCCGCCGCCGCCGGCGCCGCCGGTGGGCCCCACCCGGGCGCCCCTGGGCTTCGCGGCCCTGGTGCTGGTGCTGTTGTTGCTCAGCCTGCTGCTGGGGGGCTGCGGCAGCGTGCGCGCTGAGCTGCATTTCCACGGACCGGGCCGGCTGCAGGTGGGCCAGCGGCTGGAGCGGGGCCCCACGGCTGTGGCGACCCCCTGGGAGCGGGGCGTGCTGCAGGCACTGCAGCAGGCGGGCCTCAGGCCCGACGGCGCCAGTGAGCCCGGTCACGACCACGTGCTGGGAGCCACGATGCCGGCGGCCCAGGCCCTGGAGTTGCTGGCGGCCAATCTCGAAGACGCTGCTCGCCTGGCGGGGGTGGAGCTGCCTGTGCCGCAGCTGCGCTGGCAGGAGCGCAACTGGCTGCTGGGGGTGCAGCAGCGGCTGTCGGTGGCGGTGGATCTGCGCGGCGCGGATCCCGTGCCTGGCGCCGACTTCAGCCTCGACCTTGAGCCGCTGAGGCTGGCGGCGATCCGCCGGGCCGGTCCGGAATCGGTGCAGACCATTCCTGGCACCAGGGGCGTGCGCTGGCCGCTGCGCCTGGGCGCTGAGAACCGGCTGGAGCTCAGCTGCTGGCGCTGGAGTCCCCTGGGCCTGGGGGCGGGGCTGATTCTGCTCGCCCTGGGGCTGGTGGCCGCGCTGAGTCGGCTGCGCCAGCAGCTGGGTTTTGGTCTGCCCCAGTTGCCGGCCTAGGCCTGGTGCCTGCAGCTACAGGCTGAGCGGATCGGGATCGATCGCCAGGGCCACGGCGGCCGGCAGGGAGCGCCGCAGCTCCGCCTCACCCGGCAGGGGCAGGGGCGCGCCGGCAGGACCGTGCAGCAGCAGTTGCCAGCGGCTGCGGCCAGCCACCCGGGCCACCGGTGCCGGGGCCGGGCCGATCAGCCACCAGCCGCTGGCCTCGAGGCCGGCCGCAGCAGCTCGGCGATCGCTGCCGCCGCGGTGGCGGTGCCACTGGCACTGGGGCCGCTGAAGCGCAGCAGGCAGGCGCGGCTGAAGGGCACCTGGGCGCCGCTGCGGCGCAGGGCCAGTTCGCTGGCCAGGAAACGGTCGTAGCGGCCGTCCACCAGGTGGGCGATCACCGGGTGCTCGGGGCTGTAGGTCTGCACCAGCACCTCGCCGGGCAGCTCGCCCCTGCCGGCCCGGCCCGCCAGCTGCAGCAGCAGCTGCAGGCAGTGCTCGGAGGAGCGCAGATCGGGCCGGTGCAGCAGGCTGTCGGCCGCCAGCACGGCCGCCAGGGTCACCCGGGGCAGGTCCATCCCCTTGGCCAGCATCTGGGTGCCCACCAGCACGTCGGCCTCCCCGGCGGCGAAGCGGGCCAACAGCTGGCCGTGGCCATCGCGGCCGCGGGTGCTGTCGCGGTCGAAGCGCAGCACCCGCAGGCCCTCCAGTTCCTGGGCCAGCTGCTCCAGCACCCTCTGGGTGCCGGCGCCGAAGGGCTTGAAGGCCGTGGAGCCGCAGTGGCCGCAGCGGTGGCTGATGTCGGCCCGGTGGTCGCACCAGTGGCAGCGCAGCCACTCCCGGCCGCCGCTGCCGCGGTGCACCGTCATGGGCACGTCGCAGTGGGGGCAGAGCACCGCCTCGCCGCAGCTGCGGCAGCTCAGGAAGGTGTGGTAGCCGCGGCGGGGCACCAGCACCACGGCCTGTTCCCCCCTGGCCTGCACCCCCTGCAGCCGCTGCAGCAGGGCCCGGCTGAGCAGGCTGCGGTGCCCCTCGGCCAGCTCATGGCGCATGTCCACCAGCCGCACCGGCGGCAGGGGGCGGCCGCCGATGCGCTCGCGCAGCCGCAACAGCCGCACCGGCTCGGCTGCCTCTCCCTGGCAGGCCAGCCAGGTCTCCAGGGCCGGCGTGGCACTGCCCAGCAGCAGGCGCCCCCCGCCCTGCCGCACCCTGATCCGGGCCACGTCGCGGGCGTGGTAACAGGGCATCGGACTCTCCTGCTTGTAGGAGCTGTCGTGCTCCTCGTCCAGCACGATCAGGTCGAGCCGGGCCAGGGGCAGAAACACGGCGGAGCGGGTGCCCACCGCCAGCAGGGGGCGGCCTTGCAGGCAGCGCCGCCAGGCGGCCACCCGGGCGCCGTCGCTGAGGCCGCTGTGGTACTCCACGACGGCAGTGCCGAAGCGCCGGCGGCAGCGCTCCAGCAGCTGGGGGATCAGGCCGATCTCCGGGGTGAGCACAAGGGCGCTGCGCCCCCGGGCCAGGGCCGCGGCGGCGGCCTGCAGATACACCTCGGTCTTGCCGGAACCGGTGACGCCCCAGAGCAGCAGGGTCTGGCCCGGCTGGGCCGCCAGAATCGCCTCCAGGGCCTCGGCCTGGGCAGGGGTGAGCGGCTGGAGCGGTTCGAGCCCCACGTTCCGGGGTTCTGGATCAGCCCCTGCTACGTGCGCCGCCAGCAAGGCCTGGGGAAAGGCCTCGGCTGGCAGGGAGAGCCGCTCCACCAGCCCCCGCTGTTCCAGCGCCTGGGCCACGCCCCGGCTGAAGCCTCCGGGCCGGCACAGTTGCCGCAGCGGCAGGGGGCCGGCGGCGGCAGCGAGCTGGTTCAGCAGCTCCTGCTGGCGGGCACTGAGGCGCTCGTGGGGTTCGGGCCGGCGGGTCGCCCGCAGGGCCAGCAGCGGCTGGCGGTTCGCCCCGGCTCGATGGCCGCGCTGGCCAAGCCAACCCGGCGGCAGGGCGCTCTTGAGGGTGCGGAAGCTGCTGGTGTGGCACTGGCGGGCCACCGCCGTGATCAGCGCGCGCCAGTGCTCGTCCACCGCGGCGCTCTGCAGCACGGCCTCCACGGGTTGGATGGCCTTGCCTGCGAGGGCTTCCGGCAAGGCTTCGAGCTCCTCCACCACCAGGCCGCTGTGGGGCCGCCCCTGCAGCCGGACCCGCACGAGGTCGCCCAGCTTCACGGCCAGCTCCGGCGGACGGGCGTAGGTGAACACCTGCCCCTCGCGGCCGGCCTCCAGCCAGATCTGGAGCCACTGGCTCAACGAACTTGCACATCGCTGGAGCTATTCATAGGATGGTGGTGTTGGGCAGCTGCAGGCTGCCGTCGGAACACGGCAGAGTTCCGTCCAGCGGGAAGACACGTACAGAGAGGCCCGGAGTATCCCTCCACCGCGCTCTCACGGTCTGCGACCACCCCTGACAACCCTGCCCCCGGCCTCGGCCCCTTTCCATTGCTGCTGCAGTCCGCCACCCGCTCCCGGGCTGCCCGTTGATTTGTTGAAGCGTCCTGTCTCCTCCATAGCGCGGTAACGGCATCCGCTGCATCGGTCCCACGGCAGAGGTTTGTTTCGCCTGGCGAATCAGATCCTGTCCTGCCGATGTTGTGAGGCCCTGCGCTCGTGGATCCCTCTGGCTGCCTTTGACGCCTCGGCACCTGATCAACCGTGGTCACCGCTCCCCGGCTGGGCCTCTCTCCGGGTGTGACCCGCAAACGCTTCTCCCCTTCCCTGTCCTGTCTCCCCTCCCGCGATGAGTACTGCACTCCCCAAAGCCAAGCCAGCCGCTGAGGTCGTGATGGTGGCGACGGCGAAGGGCGACACGGTGCGGCCGAAGCCCCAGGACCCGCTTGCCACCGATGCCGCCCGGGCCAGCGAGGACGCGGCGGGCAAGGTGAAGACCACCCCCAAGGCGCGCTCCCGCAAGTCCCCGCCAGGTTCTGCCAAGGCCGCTGCGGGCAAGGCTGCTTCCGCCAAGGCTGCTTCCGCCAAAGCCGCCTCCTCAAAGGCCAGCTCAGCCAAGGCCGCCCCTGCCAAGGCCACCCCTGCCAAGGCCGCTGCCTCCAAAGCAGCTGCCGCCAAGGCCGCCGCCGCCAGCCCCGCTGCTGAGGCGACCACCTCTGGTGCCGCCGCCCTGGCCAAAGGGGATGCCGTGAGCGCCAAGGACGACAAGGCCGCCAAGGCCCTGGCCAGCATCAAGGTGGGCCCCAAGGGCGTCTACACCGAGGACTCGATCCGCGTCTATCTGCAGGAGATCGGCCGCATCCGTCTGCTGCGGCCGGATGAGGAGATCGAGCTGGCCCGCAAGATCGCCGACCTGCTGCACCTCGAGGAGCTGGCCTCCCAGTTCGAGGCCGACCACGGCCACCACCCCGACAACAAGGAGTGGGCCGTGCTGGTGGAGATGCCGCCGATCAAGTTCCGGCGCCGGCTGATGCTCGGCCGCCGCGCCAAGGAAAAGATGGTGCAGTCGAACCTGCGCCTGGTGGTGTCGATCGCCAAGAAATACATGAACCGGGGCCTGAGCTTTCAGGACCTCATCCAGGAGGGCAGCCTCGGCCTGATCCGGGCGGCTGAGAAGTTCGACCACGAGAAGGGCTACAAGTTCTCCACCTACGCCACCTGGTGGATCCGCCAGGCCATCACCCGCGCCATCGCCGATCAGAGTCGCACCATCCGCCTGCCGGTGCATCTCTACGAGACGATCTCGCGCATCAAGAAAACCACCAAGACCCTCTCCCAGGAGTTCGGCCGCAAGCCCACCGAGGAGGAGATCGCCGAGTCGATGGAGATGACAATCGAGAAGCTGCGCTTCATCGCCAAGAGCGCTCAGCTGCCGATCTCCCTGGAGACCCCCATCGGCAAGGAGGAGGATTCCCGCCTGGGCGACTTCATCGAAGCCGATATCGAGAACCCCGAGCAGGATGTGGCCAAGAACCTGCTGCGCGAAGACCTCGAAGGGGTGCTGGCCACCCTCAGCCCCCGCGAGCGCGATGTGCTGCGGCTCCGCTACGGCCTCGATGACGGCCGCATGAAGACCCTCGAGGAGATCGGCCAGATCTTCGATGTCACCCGCGAGCGGATCCGTCAGATCGAAGCCAAGGCCCTGCGCAAGCTGCGTCACCCCAACCGCAACGGCGTGCTCAAGGAGTACATCAAGTAACCTCCCAGCCGCTGCACCACCGGCATGGCCGAGACCCTGGCTTCTCTGCGGGGCCTCCGCACCGCCCCGCGCCTCGATGAGCAGACCACCGCTGCGCTCCTGGAGGAACTGCTCCAGAAGATGGCCCTCTGCGAGTGGTTCACGGTGGGGGTGATGGCCCCCACGGCCGCAGCCGCTGTGGCCAGCCTGCGCCGGCTGGAGCAGATCTGTGGCTGGCCCACGCTGGAGCTGGATCCCGGCGCTACTGCCCTCGAAGGCCCGGAGGGCCCGGTGTTTCTCAAAGCCAATCAGAACAACGGCCGCTACCAGCTGCGTCTGGAGCAGGGTCTGGGCGAGGGGGTGCTGATCACGGGCCACAGCCTGGTGGATCCCGCCGCCCAGGACACCTGGGGGCCGCTGCCGTTGCAGTGTTTCGGCTGAGACCATCTCCCCAGGGAGAACGGCGGGCCAGTGCCTAGGGTGGACGGCTGTTACTCGGCAGGCTGACTGCCAACCGAAGGTTCTCGATGGCCGGCTCCACCCTGCGCATTGCCTCCCGCCGCAGCCAGCTCGCCATGGTGCAGACCCACTGGGTGCGCGATGAGCTGGCCAGGGCCCATGACGACCTCACGATCACGATCGAGGCCATGGCCACCCAGGGGGACAAGATCCTCGATGTGGCCCTGGCCAAGATCGGCGACAAGGGCCTGTTCACCAAGGAACTCGAGGCCCAGATGCTGGTGGACCAGGCCGACATCGCCGTCCACAGCCTCAAGGATCTGCCCACCCACCTGCCCGAGGGGTTGATGCTCGGCTGCATCACCGAGCGGGAGGATCCCGCCGATGCGCTGGTGGTGCACGAGAAGCACAAGGACAAGAGCCTCGCCACCCTGCCGGAAGGCGCCGTGGTGGGCACCAGCTCCCTGCGCCGCCTGGCCCAGCTGCGCCACCACTTCCCGCACCTCACCTTCAAGGATGTGCGCGGCAATGTGATCACCCGCCTGGAAAAGCTCGATGCCGGCGGCTTCGACTGTCTGATCCTGGCCGCCGCCGGTCTGGGCCGGCTGGGGCTGGGCGGGCGCATTCACGAGCTGATCGACCCGTCCATTTCGCTGCACGCCGTGGGGCAGGGGGCCCTCGGCATCGAATGCCGCCACGGCGACACGGCGGTGCTGGATCAGATCAAGGTGCTGGAGCACACCCCCACCGCGCGCCGCTGCCTGGCCGAGCGGGCCTTCCTGCGGGAGCTTGAAGGAGGCTGTCAGGTGCCGATCGGCGTCAACACCAGCTTCTCCGGCCCCGAGGCCAGCGGCAGCCTCAAGCTCACCGGCATGGTGGCCAGCCTTGATGGGCTGCGGCTGATCCGCGATCAGGCCGAGGGTCCCCAGAACGACCCCGAGGCGATCGGTGTGGCCCTGGCCCACAAACTCAAGGCCCAGGGCGCCGGGGAGATCCTGGCCGAGATCTTTGCCGCCGTCCGCCCCGAGGCCTGACGCTGCTCCGGGCGTGGCGGCCCCCGGCCGCCCCAGTTGGGTGGGCGAACGCGGTCAGCTGAAAGCCCCTCTGGGGCCTAGCGGCTCTCCATGCCGAACTGGCTCACCGTGAGGCTGCTGGCCACCGGATCGGCATCGGCGAGCCGGTCGATGATGCGATGCAGATCGAGGGCGGAGAGTTCGCCGTCACTGGACCATTTCAAGGTGGTGCTGGGCTCGGCCACCACGGTGGGGCCGGGCTCATCAGCGGCTGGACGGTTCGAGATGAAGGTCTCGGAGCCTGGGGCTTGCCGTCCTGTGGAGGGGTGAGGTCGGAAAGCAGGCACCATCGAACCGGAAACGCAGAGGAAAACTTACAGGTGAAAGCCGCGGTTTCCTGACCGAACCGCAGGCATCTCCAGGAAGTCTTCCGGATCTGAGCTGCCCGGCTTGCCGCTCAGTTCCGGCTGGCCATTCAGCGTTTGACGATCACGGGCGTGCCGATCTCCACCTTCTCGAACAGCTCGCGCACATGGGGTGTGAGCATGCGCACACAGCCGTTGGACACGGCGGCGCGCGAGGTCACGGTCCAGGCCCAGGCCGTGGGCGTGCCATGGATGCCGTACTGGTTGAGGCCGCTCTGCTTGAAGCCGATCCAGCGGTCACCCAGCGGAGCCTGGGGGCCCACGGTGGCATTGATCTTGCCGCTGCGGGTGCTCTGGTACTGGGGGTTGACCACCTTGTTCTGCACCGTGAAGCTGCCCACCGGGGTCGGGGTGCTGGGGTCGCCGATGGCCACCGGCCAGCTGCCCACCACGGTGCCGTTCTCCTTGAGGCTGATCTGGCGTCGACCCAGTTCCAGCACGATCTGCCGCTGAATCGCGGCCGCCGCAGGTGCCTCCTCCGTTGCTGCTTGCTCTGTTGGTGCTTCCTCAGCTGCAGCAACCTCGGGAGCCGGTGGAACTGGGGGCAGCGCCAGGGCCGTCCTCGGCAGCAGGGTCCCGGCGGCAAGCAGAAGCCCCGTTCCCAGGGCGAGCCCCGGCCACAGAGCGCTGACGGCGAGCACGGGGCGTGGGATGCGCTGGTGGGACATCGATTGAGGCTGCGGGTGAGACGGCGGGATCAGAACGGATGGTCAGAATCGGCGGCCAGAGCTGCTGGTTGAAGCCAGGCAAGCAGCGTTTCAACTCGGCAGGACGGGCTGGCCTCAGTTCACCAGACTGGGATCGATGCTGGTGGTATAGCGGGCCTCGCAGGCCTTGACAATCGCCACGGCCTCGGCTGCCTCGAAGAAGCCATTCACCTTGCAGGTGCCGGGTTTCTTGAGGTCTTTGTAGCGCTCCCAGTAGTACTGCGTTTCCTTCAGCCAGTGGTCGCCCAGTTGGGTGAAGCTGGTGATGTGATCCATGCGCTTGTCATCGGCGAGCACGGCAATCACCTTGTCATCCACTTCGCCGCCGTCATCGAATTTCATCACCCCGATGATGCGTGCTTCCACCAGGGAGCCCGGCACCAGGGGTTCGGTCACGCCCACGATTTCGATGTCGAGCGGATCACCATCCTCATCCCAGGTGCGGGGAATGCAGCCGTAGGCAAAGGGATAGGCCAGGGAGGAATAGCCGACGCGATCCAGCTTGAGATGGCCGGTTTCGGTGATCAGCTCGTATTTGTTGATGGTCATGGAGTTCAACTCCACGATGGCGTTGAGGCGCAGTTCGGCTTCATCGGCAAAGGCCGGCAGCACGTGCAGGAGGTTGAGCATCGTGCGGCTCGGAGCGTGGTCGATGTTCGCCATGAAACAAGGTGGATCGGCGTGGCGCATCCTACGGAGGGCACCGCGCCACCCCACTCCAGCGGTGGGGCTCAGCCGCTGAGGCGCTCCAGTTTCTGCTCCAGATAACGCAGGAAGGGCCCGGCACTCAGCGGCCTGCCGCTCACCCGCTGCACCAGCTGCTCGCCGTTGAGCTGACGGCCCAGCGGCCACACCTTCTGCCCCAGCCACTGCCGCAGCTCCCCCTCCTCACCACGGGCGACGTGATCCTCGATGGCGCCGGGGCCGCCGAGATCGCACTCCATCGCCTCGGCCAGCTGGGCACTGATCAGGTGGCCAAGGGCATAGGAGGGGAAATAGCCGAACAGTCCCTCGCTCCAGTGCACATCCTGCAGGCAGCCCTCGGCGTCGTTGGCCGGAGTGAGGCCCAGCAGGTCCTGGTGGCGACGGTTCCAGGCAGAAGGCAGCTCCGCCACCGGCATGTCCTCCTCCAGCAGGGCCAGCTCCAGTTCGAAGCGCAGCACGATATGGAGGCCATAGCTCAGCTCATCGGCCTCCACCCGAATCATCCCCGGCTGCATGGGGTTGAGGGCCCGCCAGAAGCCGCGGCTGCCGCCCCAGGGATCGCGGCCCAGGGCCGCCGTGAAGCGCGGTTGCCAGCGGCTGGCGAAGGATTCTCCCCTGGCGATGCGGCACTCCCAGAACAGCGATTGCGATTCATGCACCCCCATGGAGGTGGCCTCCCCCAGGGGCCAGGGGAAGTAGTGGTCATCGCCACGGGGCAGGCCCTGCTCGTAGAGCGAGTGGCCCCACTCATGGGCCGTGGCCAGGAAGGCGGAGAGGGGCTGGCCGGGCACCACCCGGGTGGTGATGCGGAAGTCGGCGGGGCCGAGGGTGCAGGAGAAAGGATGGGGCGAGCGCGAGCGCTGGCAGTGCCTGGGGTCGTAACCCCAGCTCTGCAGCAGGGCCTCGCAGAGGTTGTCCTGCACCGGTTCAGGGATGTCCACCGCCTCGCTGGCCGGGCCAGGGGCGCTGCGCACAGCCTCCAGCAGCCGGGGCAGCTGCTCGCGCAGGGGCAGAAAAAGCTCCTGCAGCCTGGCCTGGCGCACGTCCGGCTCGAAGGGCTGGGCCAGGATCTCCCAGGGGCTGCTGCCGGCTGCTTCGGCGGCGGCCAGCTGGCCTGCCTGATGCCGCCGCAGCCCGATCATCTCCTCCAGGGCCGGGGCGAAGAGGGCGAAGGTCTGCTTGGCGCGGGCCTCCTGCCAGAGGGCATAGCCCCGCGAGCGGGCCTTCGCCAGGGCGGCCACCAGGGCGGGGTCGAGGCAACGCTGGCGCTCCAGGTCCTGGCGCAGCAGCTCCAGGTTGCGGCTCACGGCGGCCTGGCCGGCCTCGGGGGGTGTGGCTTCAGCTTCAGCCTCGGCGGCCTGCAGCAGGTCGCCGTAGGGAGCCGCCACCTGGCGCCGGTGCAGCTCGGTGGCGAGCAGGGCCAGCTGTTCGCCCCGCCAGGCCGCGCCGGCCGCAGGCATCACCGTGTTCTGGTCGTAATAGAGGGCGCTGCTGATCGATCCGAGCAGGCGGGTTTCGTGCAGATAGGCCCGCAGCTGGGCCAGGGCCGTGCCCGTTGCGCTCATGGGGATGGGGGAAGAGCTGCTCAGCATGGCGGCTGGACGGGGTGAGGTGGCTCAGGCCGTATCCCAGTGCAGGGTGATCGGCACGGCGCCCTTCAAGGTGGCCTTGACCGGACAGCCTTCGGCGGCGCGCTGCAGGGTGGCCCGCGCGCCGGCCTCCAGGGAGGCCGGCAGCACCAGCCACACCTCCAGGGCAGCGATCCGGCGCGGCAGCTCCTGGCTCATGGTCTTCTCCACCCGGGCCGAGGCCCCCTCCATGCGCCAGCCATGGCGTTCGGCCACCAGCCCCATGATCGTCAGCAGACAGGTGGCCAGGGAGGTGGCGATCAGGTCGGTGGGGGAGAAGGCACCGCCCTGGCCGTGGTTGTCGGCGGGAGCATCCGTGTGGAGGGTGGCGCCGGAGGGCCCATGCACCGCGCTGCAGCCCAGGGAGCCGCTGTAGTGGCAGCTGATGCTGGTCATGGCACCTGGCCCGGTAGCTTCACGGCACCCACTGTGGCCCTGCGATGCCGTTGCTGCTGGCACCTGATCCACTCCTGGCGGCGGCGCAGACGGCAACGGTGGAGACCCTGGCACGGGCCATCCAGCTCTCGGTGGCGCCAGTGTTCCTGCTGGCCGGCATCGGCGGTCTGCTGGTGGTGCTCACCAACCGATTGGCCCGCATTGTCGATCGCTCCCGTCGCCTGCAGGAGCAGATGGGCGATGCCACTGTCTCGAGGGCGAGGCAGTCGAAGCAGGAGCTGCAGCTGCAGAAGCGGCGCATGACCCTGGTGCTCAAGGCGATCGAGCTCTGCACCGTGACGATCCTGCTGGTGGCGCTAGTGGTGGCGATCGTGTTTGTGAGTGTCGTCACCGCCATCGACCTGGCGCTGGTGGTGGTGCCCCTGTTCGTGGCCGCCATGCTCTGCCTGATGGTGGCGGTGCTGCTGTTCATGCGCGAGGTGCAGCTGGCGGCGGCTCAGCTGCGGCGGTGGTTCTGACGCCGCCGAGGGCCGGCTCCGCAACGCTCGAGACCGCACAGCGGTTCCGGCAGAGCTCTTCCAGGCCAGGGCGGCCGGTGAGCCGCAGCCGCCAGCGGGCCCAGAGCCGGTAGAGGCTCTCCACCAGGGGCTGCACCAGGGGCCAGCGGGTGGGGGCATAGATCCAACCCAGGCCCACCAGGCCGTAGGCGCGGCGGAACACCTCCACACCGCTGAGCAGTTCTCCATCGCCACTGATGCCATGGATGGTGCCCATGGCGTCGCGGTAGGTGATGCCCGCGTGGGCGCTGGGGTCGTAGCCGGCGGCGTCGATGTCGATGAAGGCGAGCACGGGCTGATCCCCGTGGCGCTGGTGGTCGCGGGCCCGCAGCAGCCGCACCTCCCGCAGGCAGAGCGGACAGCCGCCGTCGTAGAGGATGCGCAATGGGCTGGTGGCAGTGGCGCGATGCTAGGGAGATTGCGCCGCGGGTCCCGATGCTGAGCCAGTCGATGCAGGTGCTTGAGGTGGACACCGCCGGCGCCGGCTTCACCGACCTCACCGGCAGCCTCAACCTCGAGATCGCCGCCAGCGGTCTGCAGCTGGGCACCGCCACCCTGGTGTGCCAGCACACGAGTGCCTCGCTCACCATCAATGAGAACGCCGATCCCCGGGTGCTGCACGACCTCACGGCGGCCTTTGCCGCCCTGGCACCGGAGGCGGGCGTGGCCCCTCTGCCCGGCCAGAGCGGTTGGCAGCCCTACCGCCACAACGACGAGGGGCCCGACGACATGCCCTCCCACATCCGCACGGCCCTCACCGCCACGAGCCTCAGCCTCACCTTCCAGCAGGGGCGCCTGCTGCTCGGCACCTGGCAGGCCGTGTACCTCTGGGAGCACCGACGGGCCGGGCAGCGGCGGCGGCTGAGCCTGCATCTGATCGGGGCCTGAAGGTGCCTGGGTTCCAGGTTTGGCGTTGTCCTGCCGGCCATTGGACCTACGTTGCCTCCAGCCCACCCAGGCCTGCCGCCGCTTCGGTCCATGATCCGCTCCCTCCTCTCCTCTTCCCTGCTGTCCGTGCTGTGCTGCTGGGGCCTGGCCGGCGCTCCCCTCAGGGCCCAGCCGGCCGAGGCTGAGCCCAGCACCGCCCCGGAGGCCGTCGCCGAGCCGATCCCCCAACCGCTGAGGGGCAGCGAGACCTACACCTCCTCCATCTCTGAGGTGGACGCCTGCAACCGTGCCCAGATGCTGAGGCCCGCCGATTCGATCGTCACCCGGATGCACTTCTGGCGCTCCGGCGAGGAAGGCCAGCGCAGCATCACCTGCCGCATCGACTGGAGCGACGCCGAAGACGCCGTTCCCACCCGGCGTCCGATCCTGTTCGGCCCCAGCGCCTGAGCCTGCGCCAACATGGCCTCAGTTCTGCGTATGAGCCGTGGCCGCCATTCCCCTCACCCCCCAGCAGACTGCCGATCTCGCCAGCACCCTGCCGGCCTGGAGCCTGGTGAACGGCAAGCTGCACCGCGAATTCCGCTTCACAGACTTCGTGGCCGCCTTCGGCTTCATGGCCCAGGTGGCCCTGGTGGCGGAGTCCATGGGCCACCACCCCGAGTGGAGCAATGTCTGGAACCGGGTCACAGTGGATCTCACCACCCATGACACCGGCGGCCTCTCGAACCTCGACCTGCAGCTCGCGCAGCGCATTGATGCGCTGGCGGGGGGGCAGTAACCAGCTCCCCGAAACGGTGTTCCGTTTCAAGGGAGTGCTCTGCTGTGGTGAAGACCAGTGCCGCCAACTGTGTCACCTCTGCGGCAAACGCGTCAGCTCGATCACTCCCACTGGCCCGAGGGCACTCCCCGCGACACCTGGGCGGTGGCACGAAGAGTCAGATCCTGCTGATCTCCGGCCTCCGCATCCTGGTGGTCAAGCAGCTCGGGATCCTCAGCTACGCCAGGTGGGCGGCACCGCTGCGACCAGCAGCAGCGCGAACAGCGCTGTCACGCCGCCACGGCCTCAGGGTTCCACGCGCCCGTCGCGGCCGTGTCCCGCGCGTAGTCGGCGAAGTCGCGGGCCGGGCGTCCCAGCGCCCGCTGCACGCCATCGCCGAGGTGGGAACTGCGGCCGTCGAGCACCTCGCTGAGCAGCTCGGCGAGGTGCGTGGCGTCCGCTTCCGGCATCCCGTGCGCGCCCAGCTCGGCGCCGAACTGCTCGGCGGTCAGCGGGATGTAGCGCACCTCGCGGCCGATGGCGACACCGAGCGCGTGGGCGGCTTCGGCGATGGTGAGCAGGCGCGGGCCTGTCAGCTCGTAGAGCTCGCCGATGTGGCGGTCATCGGTGAGCGCCGCGACGACGACGTCGGCGATGTCGTCGGCGTCGACGAATGGCTCGGCGGTGTCGCCCGCCGGCATCCCCACGATCCCGTGCCGCACGGAGTCGACGAAATTCTCGTCGAAGTTCTGGTTGAAGAAGGCGCAGCGGACGATCGTCCAATCGGCGCCGGAGTTCTGCAGGTAGCGCTCGGCCCGCTGGGCACCCGCCTCGCCGCGGCCGGAGAGCAGAACGAGGCGCCGCACGCCGCGCGCGACGGCAAGGCGCGCAAACGCATCGACGGTCTCGGCCGCCCCGGGCAGCGCCAGGTCGGGAAAGTAGGTGATGTAGGCGGCCTCGACGCCGTCGAGGGCTGGGGCCCAGCTGCTGTCGTCCTGCCAGTCGAAGCGCAGCTGCGTGGAGCGGGAGACGGGCCGGACCCGCCGTCCCTCGGCGATGAGGCGGTCCGTGACGCGACGGCCGGTCTTGCCGCTCGCTCCGATCACCAGGGTCGTGCCGTTGACATTCGTGTTCTGCATGAGGTGGATGGGGTGGTGGTGGGTCTCACCCCCAGCCCGGCCTGCCGAGCCTGTTGAGGGCGCCTCTGAATCCTCTGCGGGGAGCGCCGCCTGGGCCATCGCCGAGAGGCTCAGTTCCATATCCGAGCGTCCAGCCAATACCGTGCCGGCCATGGATCCATTCGCAGGTCTGCTCGACGGTCCGCGCGCGCGGGGCGCCTTCTCGCTCCGCACCGTGATGACGCCGCCGTGGTCGCTGCGGATCATCGCCGAGTCGCCGATCACGGTGCTGGCGATCGTGCGCGGACACGCTTGGGTCGTCCCCGACGACGGCCAGCCGGTGCGCCTTGACGCCGGTGATGTCGCCGTGACCCGCGCACCGGCTCACTACAACGTCGCGGACAATCCGGCGACGGTGCCCGAGATTGTGATCCACCCCGGCCAGCGTTGCTGCAACCGCGACGGCGAGTCGATCGAGGCTGAGCTGATGCACGGCGCCCGGACCTGGGGCAACGACCCGAACGGTTCGACGCTGATGCTCGTCGGCGCCTACGAGTCGACCAGCGACATCAGCGACCGCCTGCTGCGCGCCCTGCCGCCGCTGCTGTCGCTGTCGAACGACAGGTGGAATTCGCCGCTCATCGCCCTGCTGTGCGACGAGATGGCCAAGGAGGGTCCTGGCCAGGCCGCCGTGCTGGATCGTCTGATCGACCTCCTGCTGATCGCGATCCTGCGCGCCTGGTTCACGCGACCCGATGCCGACAGCCCGACCTGGTACCGGGCGCAGAGCGACCCGGTGGTGAGTCGTGCGCTGCAGGCGATGCACGACGACCCGGCGTGTCCCTGGACGCTCGCGAAGCTCTCGCGGGAGGTCGGAGCCTCGCGCGCCGCGCTTTCACGGCGGTTCCAGGACGTCGTCGGGGAGTCACCGATGAAGTTCCTGACCAGCTGGCGACTCGCCCTCGCCGCCGACATGCTCTGCGATCCGGAGGCGAGCGTCGGCACGGTGGCCCACGCGCTCGGCTACAGCACGCCTTTCGCGCTCAGCACGGCGTTCAAGCGGGTGCGCGGCATCAGCCCGCAGGAGCACCGCGCGCGGGCGAGGCCGGCGCCTTGATCTGCAAAGCGGAGCGCTCGCTGCTGCCTGTGCACGCGGTCGCGAAACCCCGGCAGGCCGCGGTGCTCTTGATCGGCGTCGGCGACACCTTGCGGGTGAAGCAGGGGGGCACGACGAGCACGGTGCAGCTGGATGTGACCACCTCAGACGGCCAGGCCTCTGCCTACGGCCAGGCCCTGGTCAAGGCGGTGAAGACCCACCTGAGCCGGCGCTTCATCACCAAGCTGCCGGAGTAGCTGGCATCCTCTGGAGCCCCATCTGCCGGGAGGGATCAGGTCATGGCTCAGCCAGAGTTGCGATCGCACGAAGCGTTTCCAGCAGGTCCGGTAGCCGTTGCTGGCTCGCCTGATCAGGTGGGAGGAACGCAGGAAGTGCCTCAATGAAGGCGGGCGTCGCCAAGAGGTCTTTGAACTGTGCTGCGAGCTCGCTCCGCAGCTCAGGCGGGCTCAGGCGACACTCCTCCGGCAGCGACTCACGACCATCGACCACCGCCATCAGATCCTCCAGATCATGGCTGCAAAGAAAATCTCCCTGGCCGCGGCCGTGGAAGGCCTCCAGCTTGGTGGCCAGAAACACCGGTGCGCTCACCATCTGAATCGAGCGGCCGCTCGGCAACACCTGAGGCTGGGCGGTGTCCACCGCCAGGGGATACCAGCGATTGGAGAAGCCAAGAATCTCGCCCTGGGTTGGCATCAGATCGAGGATGATCTCCTCGATGCACCAGCGGCAGAGGGGTGCGCCGGGCCGAGTGTCTTCCTGGAAGCCTCGCCCCCTCAGCTGCATCCCCAGCTGGTAGTAGTCGGCTCTGGCGATAACTCGGCAGATCACATCCACATCCTGGGTGGGCCGGATGTCCGGCATGGCGGGGTCTGTGATCAGCACGCCGGCCACCGCCCCGCCGACAAACACCAGTTGCTCGAGCAGGGCATCGCCAAGATGCTCGGCCGCCCGTTCGAGCAGGCTGACGTTGGGATCGTTGGGGTTCATGGCTGCAGTCGCTTCTCGAGCAGGGCCACGGCCAGGGCCTGTTCACGGGCGCTGCCGCCTCGCACTGCGTCAAACAGAGCCAGCAACTCCCCCAGCGCCGGGTTGCGCGCCGCCGCCTCGGGGACACTGGGGTAGAGGGGGTAGAAGGCGATGCCACGGGCCGTGCCCTTCTTCCACGGCCAGACCGGAGGCGGGTCGTTGCCCGGCCGGATCTGCTCCTTGAGGGGGGAGGCGGCGTAACCAGTGGGAACGCCGCGGGAGAGACCGCCCTGGCTGGCCGGGAAGCAGTAGCGGGCGCCGTGCTGCACAAACGATTTCAGGGCCGCACGCACCACCGACGGCTTGCCATCGGCATCTTTGATCGCCAGCTTGGCGGCTATGGCACGCTTGATCGCCGCATGGGCCTCAGAGGCGGTCATACCCAGTTCGCCGCCAAGGGCCTCATAGGTGGGCGCCGGGCCTTGATCAAGGGTCAGGCGCAGCAGCACCACCAGATCCTGTGGACGCAGGACGAGCTGAGGGTTGGAGGGGGAGCGGGCCAACGTCGGAGACGGCAATTCGCCATTCGCGAATAGCGAATATAGAGCGCTGAAGCTGGTTTGATCGCCCTGCCACCTCAGAGGGATGGGGGGCGGAAGGCAGCAGCCGCTCGATCGCTTCATAGGACACGCCAACCTGCTGGGCGATCAACGCCACCAGCTGCTCCAACCGATCCAGGCATTGCTCCAGCTGCTGCAGCTCAGGGCCGCTGGCCTTGCTGCTGGCCTTGCTGCTGGCCTTGCCGCTGCTCCTGACGCTGGCTGCCAACTTGCCACTGGCTCTGCCGCCCTTGGCCGCTTTGACGGGAAGCGCGCTGCGCAGGGAGGGACCTGCGGGATGGCTGAGCAGGGCGTCCACCTGCTTCTCCACCGGGCCTTTGCAGAGGCCCTTGATCCCGCGTGCCTTGCAGAGCGTCCAGAGCGCAGCGATGGACAAGCCCGCCAGTTCCTCCCGACTGGCAGGGGCATCACCCTCCAGCACCGGTGCTGGAGGGCTGGTGGCCTGGGGCGTGTCGCCCAGCTCCTCCTGCAGACCGCGGTAGAGGCGGGCATCGGACTGGGCCAGCTCTCGCAGCGTGGCCCGCAGGCTGTCAGTGATCTGGCCCATGGGCCTCCGTCTCCACCCTTGCTGGCGCAACCGGTTCTGACTGGCTCACGGGGCCCTTGTGGCCATTGCCCCCCAAGGTGAGCGGCGGGAGCTCCTTGGTCTTCTCGATGAACTCCTGGCGTTTCTGGTCCAGCTGCACCACCTTCTCTTTGGTGTGGGTTCAGCAGTTGATGAAGCGGATCACCGCTTGAACCAGGCCGCCAAGAAAGGAGCCCCCTGATAGGTCCTACGGCCAAGCTTGTAGCGGCCGAATTCATTCACCAGATCGTCGCCAGCGTCTTCAATGTCACCAGCCAGGGCGTTACGATCCCCAGCATTTCGTACACGTCCTTGCGAACGGAGGCTTTCAGGGCGGCGAGATCCAGCAAGCGCTGCTTGAGCGGTGCCTTTTCATCTCGTGCCTTGTTGGCCAGGCTGCGGTGCTGCCCGCGGCTGCGAATCGAGCTCTTGTAGCAGTTGCATAGCTCGCGGTAGGTGCTGTTCAGATTCTCCCGACTCAACACCACAGGGATAGGCGGGAAGTCAGATATTGAGGATAGAAAAACATGGTGGGGCTCCCCCAGTTCAGGCGCCGGTGCTTGATCACTCCGTGGTGCCCGACTTCACCGACGTGGAGGCCGGCGCGCTGGTGTTTGTGGATGGGCCGCACCACAAGCAGCCGCTGCAGCAGCAGCTGGATGAACGCCAGCGCTCGGCCCTCGATGCCGCAGGGTTGAGAGTGGTGGTGTTCGGCGAGGATCCGCGCCAGTGGGATGCGGTGTTTGCTGAGTACCGCTGGGGCGACAGACCTGGTTGATCAGATCGCCGCCGCGTACGCCCTGCACGCCGACAAGCTCGGCGGGGCCGTGCAGCCATGAACAACGGCTCGACACGGTGGGGCAGCAGTTGGGCATGAGCCGCAGTGCGTGCATCCGTGAGGCCATCGATCAATACCTGCTGCGCCATGGCGATGGCGACGAGGCCCGCGCCAGGGCGTGCTCGATGGGGCCCTGGTCTCAGGGTTGGTGGAGTTGCGGGGCAACGAACGGCTGAACACCAGTGAGCTGGAGCTGCTGCCCTTGGGCGCGCTGCCGCTGGGTCTGGCGGAGGCCAGCAACATGGCGCCGGAGCGAAGCACCCCCCTTCCTCTGGTGCTCGTGCCGAATCGCGTGGTGGCGCAGGGCCTGCAGCGGGCTTTGGCGGAGCGCGGACTCAGCATGAAAACTGTGGGCAACACCTGCCAGACCACTGCCCAGTGGCTGCAGCGCCTGGAATGCTCACCTCTAGCGATGCCCCTGGCCGAGCTGGAGCCCGCCTACTGGTGGGAGCCGCTATTGCGCCTGCCATTGGCGGTTCCACTGCACCTTCCGCTGTGGCTGGTGCTGCCGGCCGGCTGGCGACAGCAGGCGGTGCTGGCCCACACCGCGAAGAAGCTGCGCTGCCTGCCAGGACTGATCACCAGGGAGGGGGCATGACCAAGCAGACAGCCAAAGCAGCCAGGTTCCCGGTGGAGAAGGTATGTGTTTGGTTCATAGCGGCGCGGATTGATCGTGCGACTTCAGCGCTAGTGGTTTCCAGGAGCGGCTGCAGGGCGCAGACTGCCCGGAGACGAGCGTTCCCCCTCAAGATGCAGGCCCAGCCTTCCGTTCTGCTGGGGGCCACCCGCTGATGGACGTCTTCTCCTTCCGAGACCGGGTCGTCCAGGACTACGGACAGTTCAGTCGCAGCTTCACCACGATCAGGGCCGATGACATCCGCGAGTTCGTGGATGGCCGCTATGGGGATGAGGAGTACTGGCCCTCTCCGCTGATTCAGCTCAACCCCAGCTTCGTGGGCGGGGGGTGCATTGGCGAGCTTGTTGAGCAGGGCCTGCTGCACCCGGAGTGCCAGCAGATCTTCCGCTGGGGCAAGGAGAACGGCGAGGGGCAGGAACTGCAGCTGCACCTGCACCAGTTGGAGTCGCTCAGGATCGTGCTCGCTGGTGGCTGCGCAATCATCACCACCGGCACCAGTTCAGGCAAGTCGATCGGTTACATCCTGCCGATGGTGCAACGCATCATCGAAGCCAAGGAAAATGGAGACACCAGCAAAAGGATTCGAGCGATCATCATCTACCCGATGAACGCCCTTTGCAATAGCCAATACAAGGAGCTTGAGAAGTATCTCTGCCTTGGTTTTCCCAAGGGCTCTGAGCGTGTCACCTTTGCTCGCTACACAGGCCAGGAGTCGATAGAAGAACGGGAGAAGATCCAGAACAATCCCCCCGACATCCTGCTCACGAACTACGTGATGCTGGAATACATCCTCACCCGCCAGAATCCCTTGGATCAGCAGGTGATCCGTGCGGCCCAGGGGCTGGAGTTTCTCGTGCTCGATGAGCTCCATACCTACCGGGGCCGACAAGGCGCGGATGTGGCGATGCTCGTGCGTCGAGTACGGCAACGTCTGTCGCCCGATCACAAACTGATCTGCATCGGCACCTCAGCGACGATGGCCAGCGAGGGCAGCGCCGACGAGCGCAATGCCCTGGTGGCGTCGGTCGCCAGCAAGTTGTTCGGCACCACGATTCCGGCTGAGAACGTTGTCACAGAAACGCTGGAACGTGTCACCGAAGGAGAGCATCCCGGTCAAGAAGAATTGCGCCAGGCCCTTGAAGGAAAGGCCCTCACCGGGGATGTCGAGAGCCTGCGCCGCCACCCTTTGGCGCGCTGGGTCGAACTGAAGCTGGGGCTACGGCGGGAAGACGACCGTGCCGATGGCAAGTGGGTTCGCTCCAACCCGCGGGCTTTCCGCGAAGCAGCCGACGAACTCTCCACCCTGAGCGGAGTTGGGGTTCCCCCGGTTTTGAGGACAGGTCGGTAAGGGTCACGTCATGACCACCAGACTGTCCATCGATGACCAACCCCACCAGAACCAGGCGTCGGTTCACGGCGCAGCAGAAAGCGGAGGCCGTGGAGCTCTGCCTGCAGGAGGGCCTCTCCTGCAATGCCGTCGCTGAGCGGCTTGGTCTTCCCTCCAGCAGCCTGGCCCGCTGGGTGCGGCAGGCCCGCATTGATCGAGGCCAGGCCGGTCCCCGCGACCAGGGCCTCCTCACCAGCGAGGAGCGCGCTGAACTCAGCCGGCTCCGCAAGGAGGTTCGAGAGCTCAGGAGAGAGAAGGATTTTTTCAGGCTGGCGGCAGCGCACTTTGCGAAAGAGCAGCTGCCGCCGAGAGGTTTCGCCTGATCGATCAGCTGGCCGCTCAGCACTCGGTGGCCTGGTTGTGCCGGCAGCTGGGTGTGGCCCGCAGCGGCTTCTACGCCTGGCGGCAGCGGCAGGAGGCGCCGGGAAAGCGGGCGGCCGAGAACGCTTTGATCACCGCTGAGATCAAGGCGGTGTTCGGCGAGCACCGGGGCTTCTACGGCTCGCCCCGGATCCACCAGGAGCTGCGGGCCTCAGGCCGGCGGATCGGGCGCCACCGCGTTGCCCGGCTCATGCAGCGGGCCGAGCTGAGGGCCAGGACCCGCAAGCCGTTCAGGCCCTGCTCCAGGGCCAGCAGAGGAGCCGTTGGGGTGGTGGAGAACCTGCTCCAGCAGGACTTTCAGCCCCCGGCTCCAAATCGCTGCTGGGCGGGCGACATCACCTACATCCGCACCACCGCCGGCTGGCGCTACCTCGCCGTCTGGATCGATCTGTTCAGCCGCCGGGTGGTCGGCTGGGCGCTCGATCAGCGAATGGATGCCGCCCTGGTGGTTGAGGCCCTCAACCGGGCTCTCGGCCACCGGCAGGTGGAACCGGAGCAGCTGCTGCTGCACACGGATCARKSCRSCCAGTACCGGGCCACCGACTACGGCGACCTGCTGAGGGAGCGCAAGATCGTCCGCAGCATGTCCGCCAAGGGCTGCTGCTGGGACAACGCTGTGGTGGAGAGCTTCTTCTCCACCATGAACTGGAGCTCGGTCTCGATGACAATCGAGACACCTTGATCTCACCCCAGCAGCTGCAGCGGGATCTGGCCTTCTGGATCGAGGGCTACTACAACCGGGAACGGCGCCATTCAACGATCGGTTACCTAAGTCCGATCGACTACGAGCAGCAGTTCATCACTGCCCGTACACTCACTCCTGTGAACCCCTGATCAGTGTCCACGGAATCGGGGGAACCCCAAACAGTCCTGATCAGCGAAGGGGACCCCTGTTGATCAATTTTTCGGCGCAGGTAGCCAACATAGACATCAATGACTTTGAAGTCGCCATAGAAGTCAAAACTCCAGACATGCTGGGCAATCTGGGTGCGACTGAGAACGTGATCTGCATTGCGCATCAGGTATTCCAGCAGGGAGTACTCCCGTGGGCTGAGATCAATCTGGTGCTCATCCCGCTTGACGATCCTGTGGGCTGTGTCCATCTTCAGATCACCCACTTTGAGCACAACATCCGCATGCAGAGGCGGGCGCCTCAGCAAGGCCCGCAGCGCGCCAGCAGCTCTGTGAAATCAAATGGTTTGGTCAGGTAGTCATCAGCCCCTGCATCCAGACCCAGCACCCGGTCTTCGACGGTATCCAGGGCCGTGAGCAGCAGCACCGGGGTCTGAAGCCCCCGCTGGCGCAGGATCTTCAGGACGCTCAAGCCATCCTGGCCGGGCAGCAGCACATCCAGCACGACGGCATCGTAGTCAGCGGCCTCGGCAAACCGCACGCCTTCGGGGCCATCAGAAGCCACGTCAATGGCATAGCCAGCCTCGCTCAGTCCTTGCTGAATGAACCTGGAGATCCCAGAATCATCTTCAATCAATAGAATTCGCATCGCATCCTGATCGCTGGTTCGTTGGGATGGACAGTTGCGGCCCCGACAGGGGCCGCTGGCTGCAGGGGTGGGTACTGGGAGTCTGACCCAGGATTGAGGTGGGGGCGCTGCCAGTTCAGCTTGCGCTCCGCAAACTTGTCCTGGATGGCTTGCCGCCGGGACTGGGGACTGGCATCAGCCAGGATCAACGCTTCGGCCAGGATCTGACACCGATCCAGACCGAAGTCGTCCTGGCCCTGTGGGGATTCGGCCAGACCGATGCCAGGGGCTAGAGGCCAGGTGAACAGGGGAATCGGATGGCTCAGATGGGGCTGCAGTCTGACCAGGTGCTGGCAGAGCAGCGCGCGGACGGCTTCGTAGTGAGCGGCCTCAATCATCAAGGTGGCACTATTGTATCGGCTGTAGGACTCAGGATCGGTGAGGATGGTCAAAGCAAAGGGAAAATCCCGCGGATTCAGGGCCTTGGTCAGAACATCCATCAGCACAAGAGCACCTTCAGCACTGATATTGAAGTAGATGCTGATACCAGCCTGATCGAGAGCTGGCTCTCCCGCATTGCCAATCGCGCTGTAGCTCTCTTCCGTCAGAACGGCATTGGGCAGCCGCAACACCACCATTGTCCCCACAGCGGCCGGCGCAGCTCGGCACTGCCGCAGCCTGCCTTCAAGCCGTCTTGCAACACCAGATCAATATTGGGATCAACCCAAAGCCGCAGACCATCCTTCTCGACCTGGGCACGATGCTCATCCCAGCCGATGACCACCCAGTCGGAGTCAAGGAAGCCAGTGCCGCCATTGGCCAGCTGGATCCGATGAAAGTAATCCACGTTGAGTCCTGATACAGCATCGTTCTTGAACTCCTTGGTCACCCCAGAGCCGGCGCTCTTCCTCTCCTGCTCTCCGCTGAAGTAGATATCATGCAGGTAGTTTCTCACTTGACCAACGACATAGGCCTGGCGGAGCTGCTCGGGCAGCTTGCTCAAGCGTTGCTGCCGTTGATCCACTCCCGTGCTCACAGGCTCCCCTGGGTGCACCAGATCGAGGTCTGCATAGGCCGGATGACAAATCAATGGAGGCTCAATGCGAACATGGTTGATCAGATCGGCGAGGGCCTCCTGGCCAGAGCCATGCTGCAGCCAGTGAGGCTGAGGCACCTCGGCCTGCAGCTCCAACGTGTCCAGAGGAGATGGGGCGGCAGAACACGTGCTGCCGATGCCTCCACGGTCTGGCTCAAGGTCAGGCTCGGGGCCGGGAGGTTGAAAGTCGTCAGGTGAAAAATGGCTGCGGCCAAACACCGTGACCATGGCCGCTTCGGGATTGCAGAGCAATGACCTGGCCACCTGCAGCATCGCGATTTCCAGATTTCCACAAGACTCCCGATAGTGCAGGCGATCCTGAATCGCTCCAATCAAACCCAGGCCTGCGAAGCGAAGCACCCGTTCCGGAAAGGCCGGAAACGCAGCCAGGATTCCCGGGAACTGGGCCAGATAGGCCTGCATGAAAGCCGAGAGGGAGGGCTGAAGCCTGTCCAGGGGCACAGCAGCAAGTTGCAAGGCCACCGACAGGTCTACATCGCGGCTGAGCACCAGACTCTTCAACCACAGCCGCAGATACTCAGCCACCAGGGCGCCAACATCAAAGGCCGGGTCTCCCCATGCCCACTGCTCCCAATCAATCAGGCGTACAAGGCCCTGTGCATCGGGCAGACACAACGCCTCGACAGCAGCAGGCAGGCAGGGCGGGGGCTGCCAGCGGAACCAATCATCGTGAAGCAAGATATTTCTGAACTTCAAGTCATGGTGGACCAGACAGCATGGCTCGTAGTCATGCTCCAACTCAGCAATGGCCTTTGAGAGCTCCTTTGAGCGGTTATACAGCCTGTAGAACTTCAAGCCATCAATCGAGATCTGCCGAAGGATCTCTGGAGTCAGATTTTCAAGCTCGTCACGGAAGTCAGGTGGTTCAACCTCATGTCCAGCGCTTTCTGGGTCTAATTCCAGATGGTAGTCCTGGCGTTGAAAAGTGGCCTGGTGCAGCGTGGCAAGGGCGCTACCGATGGCCACAGGGATCTTGGCGGAAAACTGCTCGGCATCGTCATAGAAGTCGCCCAGATCGCTATAGGGCCCAAGGTATCGAAAGATCTGAATGGCATTGTCGGCATCAAACTTGAGACCCTGCGGCAGCAAGGCCTGCAAGGGCAACAGTGGTTCGTGGCAGGCCAGCAGCTGGTGAATTCTCCATTCCTCTTCAAAATCCTGCCTGGGAAGCTCAGTGCGGCCGATCGGCGCCTGCTTGATCAGCAACTGACTGGCGCTTGAAGGTGGGGCATCATGCTTTCTGATCTGCACCAGCAGATTCAGATTTTTGCCCAGCAACTGTTGAACGTCTTCAACAACATCCGTTGAATCGCACAGGCCCTGATGCATCAAATACTCGTGGATGCCCGCCGAATTCAAACGAACGACCATGACTCCAGACTCACCACGTCAACGACCATCCCCAGCCCCAAGCGGCTTGATCAAGGCTATAGAAAAACCCCGAGGCTGCCATCCAGCAGCCCCGGGGTCTGAAGCTCACGACAGGGAGGGGCCCCTACTGTCAGTGGCTTGCTCAACGGCGCCTGCGATTGCGGCTGAAGCTGCGGCTGGGACGGCTGGGACGGCTGGGGCGGCTGCGACGGCGGCGGCGCGTGGGACGGCTGCGGCGGCTGGGGCGGCTGATGCGGCTGCGGCGACGGCGGCCACCCGAGATCGAGGCCTCATCTTCGGGACTGAGCTCGCTGATCAGGCTATCGGGCCCGAGCAGCAGGTCGAGGCCCAGCAAGGCAACGTCGGTGGTGGGTTGGGTGTTCATGCGGTATGACTCCGTTCCGGCAAAGGGCCAGGGTTGGTTGAGCGATGGAGAGAACCGTTGGCGGCGCGAGATCATCAGTGCTCTGCGATCTGCGATCTGCGATCTGCGATCTGCAGCCTAGCCTTCCACCTGTCCGGCCTTCCTGGCTGGATTGAAGGGAGTGTAACGGCTGAACGGCAAGAGAACGGCAGGAAAACGGTAAGAGTGGTCTTACCGTTTTCCTGCGGTGGCGGCCATGGACAGGCTGGGTTAACCCTCCTCCTAGCGCCTGCGGCGACTGCGCAGACGACTGCGACGGCTGCGCAGACGGCTGCGGAGGTTGCGGCGACGGCTGCGGCTGCGCCTGCGATTGCCGCCTGCGATTGAGGCTTCATCTTCTGGGTTGAGATCGTGGATGAAGCTCTCTGCTCCAGAAAGCAGATTGAGCCCCAGCAATGTCACGTCTTGCGTGGATTATGTATGCACTGGCTGTTTCGCTTGATCAACTCAACTCGAAGAACTTAGAAGCCGGTTGGCAAGAAAACGACAGGAAAGCGGCAAGAAAACTCTTACCCGCCCTGTTGTGTTCCCGTTGAGGCTGGGCGGGCAACCGCCAGCGCCGACCTCACCACGCCTGAACGGCGATGGAGCCACCCGCCATCACAGCCCCACCAGCAGCCTGGTCTTGCGCAGCAGGAACTGGAGCACGGTCTCGACCCGGGTGGTGATGTCAGCGGTGAGGTCCATGCCCAGCCGCAGCCCGCAGCTCCGGGACGATGAGCGCAGCTCGGTCTGCTCCGGGCGCAGCGTCACCGCATAGCCGCTGGCCGCCGCCCCGCCCGGGGCCGCAGCAGCCGCGGCCGCATCGGGAGCCACGGACACCACCTCGGCCCGCAGGGTGCCGAAGTCGGGGAAGGGGCAGCCCGCCAGACGCAGATCGGCCCGCTGGCCCACCTCCACGTTGGCGATGTCCGAAGACGACACCAGCACCTTCGCCAGGAACGGCGCTCCCTCGGGCGCGATCTGCGCCAGCTCCTGGCCGGCCGTCACCACCTGGAGGGGGTTGCGCAGGGCGAGGGAGAAGATCACCCCACCCACCGGCGCCTGATCAGCTGGCGTCCGAGATCACGGCTGAGCTGGGCCCGTTCGGCCTGGTTTTCGCTCTGTTGCTGGCCCAGGCGCGCCAGGGCATTTTCTCCCCGGGACTGCTGCTGCTCCACATCCCGCTGGGCCTTGGCCAGGTTGGATTCCGCCACGCTCAGGCTGGCGCGCTTCTCCTCCATCTGCTCGCGGGAGGCGGCACCACTGCTGACGAGCTGGCTGTAGCGCTGGTACTCCGAACGGGCCAGATCAAGGCTGGCCCGGGCCTTCTCCACTTCCAGTCGCGCCGCCTCCAGGGCAGCCGTGTTCTCCCTGCGTTGCGCCGCCAGCTGGTTGTCGAGAGACGTGCCGCCCTGCTGCAGCTTCAGCTCCCTGCCCTCCAGATCGTCGGGGTCCATCACCGCCAGCACCTCACCCCGTTCCACCTGCTGATTGGACTGGATGCGGATCTCCCTCACCCGCCCATCCCGCGGCGCGTGCACCAGGCTGGTCTCGCCACTGGGACGTACCGAACCAGAGGCCCTCACCACCACCCGGTAGGGCCACACCGCCATCAGCGCCACGCCGGCCAGGAAACTCCCCACCAGCACGGCGCCGGCCAGGCGCACCCAGGGACGCACCGAGGGCAGGAACTCCTGAACGGAGGCCGGGCGCAGCTGCTCGCTCATGCCGGCAGGAGGTAGGGGGCCAGGGGTGCGCTGCTGCCCAGGTCCTGCGGCCGACCCTGGGAAACAACATGGCCTCGCTCCAGGTAAACGAGCCAATCACAGCGATGGATGACGCTGGGGCGGTGGCTGATCATCACTGTGGTCAGTCCCCGGCGTGCCGCCAACAGATTGTCCATCAAGCGGCGCTCCAGCACTGGATCCAGTGCTGCGGTGGACTCATCCAGAATCAACACCGAGGGGGAAGACACAAGCGCGCGGGCGATCGCCAGGCGCTGGCGTTGGCCGCCCGAAAGATTGGCCCCGAATTCGCCCAGCACGGTCTGGTAGCCATCGGGGAGGTCGCGGATGAACTCATCGGCGAGGGCCTGGTCGCAGGCCGCCACCACCTGATCAAAGCTCACATCCGGATAGGCAAAACGAAAGTTTTCGAAGATCGTGCGATTGAAGAACTGCGCCTCCTGGGGCACCAGCACCACCTGGCGGCGCAGGCATTCCAGCGAGATGTCGTGGCGGCCATAGGGTCCGTAGTGGATGGAGCCGCTCTGGGGTGGATAGAGGCCGGCCAGCAGCTTCACCAGGGTGCTCTTGCCACAGCCGGATTCACCGATCAAGGCGGTGCAGCGCCCCCCGGGCAGGGTGAGGTTGAGGTTGCTGAGCAGATCGAGCCGTCCGGCGTGGTGGAAGCTGAGGTTGCGGCAGTCGATCTCGCACGCCTGGGGCAGGGCCACCCACGGCTTGTCCATCGCTTTCGGGTCCTCGAGGCTGCCCTCCAGCACCTCCGACAGCCGCCGGATCACGACGTTGGCCGTGAGGTAGTCGTCGGTGAAGTCGACGAGGGCTTCCAGAAAGCCGAGCACATTGCCGCTCATGCCGCTGAAGGCCAGTAGTTGGCCGATCGAGAGCTGGCCCGAGATCACGAAGCTGCTGCCATACCAGAGCAGGGCCAGGGTGGTGACGCGTGACAACAGCCCTGTGGTGGTGCCGCTGAACAGCGAGAGCTGCAGGGCATCCCAGCGCAGGTGGGCCACGCTGCCGAAGTTGCGCTGGTACTCATCCCAGGCCTGGGGCGAAGCCTCAGTGGTTTTGAGCACCTGGGCACCCCGGAAGATCTCCACCAGAAAGCCCTGGTTCTCAGCCGATTCCACAATCAGCCGGCGGCTCTTTTCGTATTGCGCCGGCAGGAACAGCAGGCCAGCGGCGATCAGCACGCCAAAGGCCAGCAGGGACACGGCCGTGAGGGGCGGGCTGTAGATCAGCATCACCACCAGCGAGATGGAGGCAATGAAGAAGTCACTGGGCAGGCCCAGCACCAGATCGCTGATCAGGGCATTGATGCGGCTGATGTCGCCGATCCGGCTCACCACCTCGCCACTGCGATGGCTGTCGAAATAGGTCATCGGCAACCGCAGCAGCCGGTGGCCGTACTCCAGCACCATCCCCAGCTGAAGGCGCTGGGCGAAATGACCCACGATGTGGCCCTGGATCAGGCTGATGACGCTGCGGAAGACAAACAGAAACAGCATCGCCAGGCCGAGACTGGTGAGCAGCTGGTTGTCCCGGCGCACCAGCACGTCATCAGTGAGCAGCTGCATCAGCAGCGGCATGGCCAGAGCCAGCAGGCCGATCACCACGTTGATGGCGAGGGCCTGCAGCAGCAGACCCCGGTAGGGCCAGGCCAGCCGCAGAAAGCGCAGGAACGGCAGCCGCTCTTCCTGCGGCTGCTGCAGCAGCCGGTTGAGGTCTGGCTCCAGCAACAGCAGCACGCCGTTGCCCCAGCCCTCCCGAAACTCCTCAGGGGACAGCCGGCGGATGCCGACGGCCGGATCGGCGATCACCAGCTTGCGACCCTGCCGGCCGTACAGCACCACCCAGTGGTTGCCCTGCCAGTGGCAGATCGCCGGCAGCGGCAACGCCTCCAGGCGATCGAGCAGAGCCCCGTCAGCCCGAACGGCCCGGGCATGGAAACCAACAGCATCAGCCCCCCGGCGCAGACCCAGCAGGGTGGTGCCCCGGGTGCCGGTGCCCACCAGTTCCCGCACCCGGGAGAGGGCCAGCCGGCGGCCATGGTGCCGGGCCACCGTCGCCAGGCAGGCGGCGCCGCAGTCCTCCTCGGCATGTTGCTCGACCCACTCGTAACGCACCGTGCAGCGGGATCGCGGTGCTCCAAGCTAGGGAGGGAGTCGGCTCAAGACTCCGTTTCTGGCCGCGCAGGCTTTCAACGCACCGCGTTCGCCAGGGCGCGGCGGCCTTCCACCGGAGCCCTGAGGGCCTCATCCAGGGGCGCCAGGCCGTAATCACGCTCCAGCAGGTCCATCACCGTGCGGCCGAAGTCGCCGGGATTGCGGTCGAACGCCTCCAGGCAGATGCGGCCGAAGGTGCTGCCCATCGGCTCGGGATTCCAGAGCATCTTGCGGGCGGTCCACGGCATCATGCTCATCGGGTTGTAGCCCGGCTTGATCAGGCCCTGCTCGAAGCCGTACTGCTCCAGGTGGGTGTGGGGCTGCAGGCCGATGAAGAAGATCGCCGGCTCCACCTTGTCGGCGCCGAAGATGCGCTCCAGCTCGCGGTGATAGGCCACGGTCTGGCGGATGGTTTCGGGGCGCTCATCGATCACGTTGAACGAGTAGTTCACGGACACATGGTGTCGGAAGCCGGCCCGAGCCAGCAGCCGGCAGCTCTCGAGCACAGTGCGCAGGTTGTAGCCCATGCGCATCTTGCGCACCAGTTCCTGGGATCCCGAGGTGATGCCGATCTCGAAATACTCCATGCCGGTGGCCACCATCAGCTCGGCCAGTTCGGCATCGAGATTGTCGGCGCGGATGTAGGCGGCCCAGCGGATGTCGTCCCAGCCTTCAGCCTGAATCGCCCGCAGCAAGGCCTTGGCATCCTCGATGTAGCGCCGGGCGGGGATGAACTGGGCATCGGTGAACCAGAAGCCGCGCACGCCGCGGCGGTAGAGCTGCCGCATCTCAGCGATCACCTCCTCAACGGGATTCACCCGCACCGCCTTGCCCTCCACCACCGTGTACACGCAGTAACAGCAGTTGTGGGGGCAGCCCCGCTTGGTCTGCACGCCCACGTAGAAATCACCCCCCTCGAGGTACCAGTCGAGCTGGGGCCAGATCGAGGCGATGTAGTCGTAGTTGCAGGCCGTTTTCTCCAGGCTGCCCGGCTGCTCATGGATCAGGCCCGGGCGGGGCTCCTCGCCGGCCACAAAACAGCGCTCTCCGGCCAGGGAGTCGCCCCTGATCAACTTCTCCAGCAGGGGTTCGCCCTCACCCACCGACACCACCGTGCCAGCGGGCAGCTGCCGCCCGAGCTGCTCATAGAACACACTCACAGCACCGCCACCGATCACGGCCCGGGCTTCGGGCTGATAGCGCCGGGCGCGCTTCACCCCTTGCCGCACCAGCCGCAGGTTGCGCCAGAGCTCGGCGTAGAAGGCCCGCATCAGGCCCAGGCCGCCCAGGGCTCCGCGCAGCCGTTTGAGCGGATTGCGCGCGTAGAACACCTCGAAGGAGTGCTGCAGGGGGTTGCCACTGCGGCCATCCACCGGGGCATAGATCTGGATGTCACGCCAGGAGAACACCAGCACGGTGGGGCGGAAACTGTCCACCACGGCGGCCAGGATGCGTTCCACATCCAGCACCGGCAGTGCGGCCAAGTCGAGAAACCGCTGCGGCAGATCGGGGAACTGCTTGTGCAGATGGTCGGCGAGATAGACGGGGCCGATCGGAAAAATCGGATTGCAGGGCAGCCTCACGAGCAGCACCCTGTGGGAACTGGTGGTGCTCAACGGCCGTCACTCTCGTCTGCGATGGCGCGACACTAACCAGGGCGATCGAGCTGCTGGGCCATGGCCTGCGCCCGCTGCCGCAGGGGCGACGGCAACCGATCCAGCCAGGGCCGGTGCACGCACAGCCGTGGGCGCAGCTCCCAGCCGGCTGCCGCCAGCTGCCGTGTCAGCGCCTCAGGCGAGGGCTGGGCATAGGCGGGATTGATCACATCCCGATCGCCGTCGATGCCGCCGAGGTCATCGATGCCGGCCTCGAGGGCCTCCAGCAGCCGCTGTCGCGGCCAGAGGTTGGGGGGCAGCTGCAGGTGCACCTCCGGCGGCAGGATGTGGCGGGCCTCGCCGATCAGATCAAGCAGTTCGTCGCAGCGGGCCGGGTCGAGCTCAGCCGGCGACAGACCGGGAGGGCGGTAGGGCTGCAGGATCACCTCCTGCACATGGCCCCAGGTGGCCTGCAGCAGGGCGATCAACTCCAGGGCCTGGCGCCGATCCCTGGGGCTCTCGCCCACCCCGAGCAGGAGGCCGGTGGTGAAGGGGATGCCGAGGCGGCCGGCCTGCTCCAGCTGCAGCAAGCGCAGCTCCAGCCGCTTGCTGGGGGCCTGGCGATGCCAGCGCTGCCAGACCGGGCCCAGACCTTCGAGCATCAGGCCCATGGAGGGATTGAGGCGCCCCAGAGCCGCCATTTCGTGGAGCGAGAGAGGGCCGGCATTGGTGTGGGGCAGGCGGCCGTTGGCCAGGGCCAGTCGGCTGAGGCGCAGCAGCAGCGCCAACCATGGCCGGCGCTGGGGCGCCTGCGGGGCCACCTCACCGCTGAGCAACAGCACCTCCCGGGCCCCGGGGCGGCGCTCGAGGCTGGCCTGCGCTTCGGGCTCTGTGAGGGCGTCCGCCAGGGGATCCTGTAGGTGGGGCGTCTGGCGGAAGCCGCAGTAGCCGCAGTGGTTGAAGCAGCTGGAGGTGGGCACCAGGGTGACGCTCGGGCTCCAGGTGACCAGCTTTGATCGACCCCTCATCGCCCGCGAGCCGAAAGGAGACGCCGAGGGGGCCGGCGCCAGGCGCAAGGTCGGTTCACCACACTCAACCCCTCTTCACAAACCCCGCAACGTTCTGTTACGTTAAGCAGCGACGGGGTTCCGTCCCGCGGCCGTTCCTGCTTCCGGGCTTTGCCCAGGAGAGCTTCTGCCGACCTACTTACCTGCTCTTTCGAGCACCCATCACCTGTTCTCATGACCACCACTCTCCAGCAGCGCTCCGGCGCCAGCAGCTGGGCGCAGTTCTGCGAGTGGGTCACCTCCACCAACAACCGCCTCTAC